>CAVPUU010000015.1:0-162913 GCA_963709015.1 uncultured Alphaproteobacteria bacterium
GCGAGCTCAAGCGGGTGGACGAGGCGCTCGCCTGTTTCGATACGGCGTTGCGGCTGCGGCCCGACGAAGCGGCGTTTCACGCCAATCGCGGTAACGCCCTGCATGAGCTTGGCCGGATCGACGACGCGCTCGCAAGCTTCGAGAGAGCTCTGAAGGTCAGGCCCAACGATGCCGAATTTCACTACAATCGCGGCAATATCCTGTGCGAGATCGGCCGGATCGAAGAGGGCCTCGCGAGCTTCGACAAAGCCGTGGCGATCAAGCCCGGCGAGGCCGAATTTTACCACAACCGCGGCAACGCGCATTTGGAGCTTGGGCGATTTGCGCAAGCTTTCGCCGACTATGACAAAGCGTGGGCGATCGACCCGGCGCTGAACTATCTGGCAGGCGCCCGCCTTTACGCAAAAATGCATCTCTGCGACTGGAGCGATCGGGCAGCCGAGGGCGCGGCCGTTCTGGCCAGACTGCGCGGCGGCGCGCGCGCCTCGTTGCCGTTTCCGGTTCTGTCGATGGAGTCGACGCCCGCCGATCAGCTTCGATGCGCCGAGATTTATGTCGCGGACAAGTTTCCGGCCGCGCTTGCGGGGCGCGGATTTAGCGGAGATCGCGATCGCGACCGCGACCGCCGATCGCACGATCGCATTCGAATCGCGTATCTGTCGGCCGATTTCAACAACCACGCCACCGCGCAGCTTGCCGCCGGAATGTTCGAACGCCACGACCGGTCGCGCTTCGAGGTTTCCGCGATTTCCTTCGGGCCTGACGACAAAAGCGCCATGCGCGCGCGGCTGCTGAAAGCGTTCGACCGGTTTGCCGACGTTCAAGCCAAGTCGGCCAAAGAAATCGCCGGTATTGTTCGCGACATGGAAATCGATATCGCCGTCGATCTTGGCGGTTACACGCAACGCTCGCGCACCGGCGTTGTCGCGTTGCGGCCCGCGCCCTTGCAGGTCAACTTTCTTGGCTATGCCGGAACCATGGGTGCGCCGTACATCGACTATATAATCGCGGACAAGATCATCATCCCAAGCGATTATCAGCAATTCTACGCGGAAAAAATTGTCTACCTGCCGCACAGCTACCAAATTAATGACGCCAAGCGCCGCATTTCAGACCTTAAACTCACGTGCGCCGAGGCGGGGCTGCCGGAGCGCGGCCTGGTCTTTTGCTCGTTCAACAACAGCTACAAGATCACGCCGGATATTTTTTCGGTCTGGATGCGGCTGCTGCAACACATTGAGGGCAGCGTGCTCTGGCTGCTGCAAGGAAACGCCGCGGCCCCCGACAATCTCAGGGCGGAAGCGTCGAGGCGCGGCATCGCGCCTGAGCGGCTGGTTTTTGCGCCGAAGATGACGATCGAAGAGCATCTGGCGCGCCACCGCCTGGCCGATCTCTTTCTCGATACGCTGCCCTATAATGCGCACACCACCGCGAGCGATGCGCTTTGGGCGGGCCTGCCGGTTCTGACCTGTCTCGGCGAGACATTCGCGGGCCGCGTCGCCGCCAGTCTGCTGACCGCGGCTGGCGTTCCAGAACTCATCACGCAATCGCTCGCGGATTACGAAGCGCTGGCCTTGCGGCTGGCGCGCGATCCGGCGTTGCTGGAGTCGAATAAAATCCAGACTTGCGTCGAACCGGGATACGTGCCCGCTGTTCGATACCGCGCGCTTCACACGCCATTTCGAGGCGGCGTTTAGCCAAATGTGGGAGCGGCACCGGCGCGGCGAGCCGCCTGTATCCTTTGCCGTCGAGCCGATCGATTGAGTGGCTGGCTAGCCGGCGCCGGCTGCGTCGCAATCCGCTACAAACGCGGCGATGCGCGCGATGATGTCGGGCTCCGCCAATAGCGGCGCATGGCCCTGATCCGGCACCTCGATCGTCTCCAGCGTTGGCCGGCGCGCGCGCATGGCATCGAGCGTCGCGGGCGCCAGGATGTCGGAATTGGCGCCGCGGATCGCCATCACCGGCACGGGAGCGAGCGCGTCGAACTGCTTCCACAGCGGCGGAAACGGTTTCTCGAAGTCGACGCCTTCCAGCGTCTTGGCAAGCTTCACGTCATAGGTCGGCACCAAAGCGCCGTTTTCCTCGCGGAAGGCGCGGCGCGCGCTCGCCAGCCAATCGTCCGGTCCGAGCCTGGGAAACTGCGCGTCGAACAGCCGGCGCAGGATCTCGGCGCCTTCCTCGAACGAGCGCGGCTGCGGCAGCTTGCCGACATAGCCCTTGATCCGCATCAGCCCCTTCGGCTCGATCACCGGGCCGATATCGTTGAGCACGGCGCCGGCGATCGCGGCGGGGCGCGCGGCGGCGAGCAGCATCGTGAGAATGCCGCCGCGCGAGGTGCCGATGAAAATCGCCCGCGCGGCGTCGAGTGCGGCCATGACGGCGAGCACGTCGGCGAGCTCCACCTGGAAATTGTAATTCGCCGGATCGCGGTCGTATTCGGATTGGCCGCGGCCGCGATAATCGAGCGCGATGACACGGCGCGGCCGGTTTGCGTCGCCCGCCGCCGCTAAAGCTATGGCGGGCTTGCTCGCTTGCCCGCCGAAGCGCAGCGAAGGCGGGTCGCCCGCCAGCGTTTCGCCGAGCGCCTCGAAATCCGCCGCCGTGCGGGCGAGGCCCGGCAGGCAGATTACCGGCAGCGCCGGCGCGCTGCGCCGGCCGTAGCAGCGGGCGTGCAGCCGCAAGCCGTCGGGGGCGGAGATGAAAATGGAGGTGGGGGCGGCAGGCATGAAGTTGCTTAACACACACATGTCGCAGCTGCAGCGCTGTCACCCTCCCCTGGAGGGGGAGGGTCGACGCTGAGCGAACAAAGTGAGCGAAGCGTCGGGGTGGGGTGAACGGCGGCACAACGTAGAGCGAACCGCGAGGCGACACTGCGCAGCCCACCCCGGCTCGCATCGTGCTCACGCATGATGCTCGCCGACCCTCCCCCTCCAGGGGAGAGTAAGGATTAATTCATCGCGCCGCGCTTGATGTCGGCCTCGATCGTCAACTTGCTGCCGCCGCCGAAGCGGGCGCGGTAAACCTGCAAGTTCTCCATGATCCGCTCCACGTAGTTGCGGGTCTCGGAGATCGGGATGCGCTCGACCCAGTCGACCGGATCGACCTTGGGGTCGCGCGGATCGCCGTAGGCGGCGATCCACTGCCGCACGCGGCCGCGCCCGGCATTGTAGCCGGCGAAGGTGAGGATATAGGAGCCGTTATAGCCGGTGAGCAGGTTGGAGAGCTCGGCCGCGCCCATCTGCATGTTGTAAACGGGATCGTTGAGCAGGCGGGCGCGGCTGTACACCGCCTTGAACTTCTTGGCGGTGTCGATCGCCGCCTCCGGCGTCACCTGCATCAGCCCCATGGCGTGGGCGATCGAGACCACCTTCTGGCTGAAGTGGCTCTCCTGGCGGGCAATCGAATAGGCCACCGCCGGCTCGATCGGCGGCGCGATCGGCGTGTAGGACGGCAGCCCGACGGTCGGATAGGCGTAATATTCGAGCGGCAGCCCGCGGCCATAGGCGCCTTCGCCGAGCAGCAGCATGGCGCGGCCGTCGCCGTGCTTGCCGGCAAGTTCCGCCAGCGCCGAAAGACCGGCAACGTCGGTGCCGCTTTCGCCAAGCTCGGCGTAGATCGACGCCAGCAGATCGCGTTCGTTGAGGGCATAGAGAATTTCAGCCGCGCGCACGATCTCGAGATGGCGCATCTCGCTGTGCCTGACCTGCGTGAACGCGGGCGGGCCGCGCAGGCCCAGGTCGGCGAGCCCTAGCCGCGCCCGCGCCAGCTGGCCGTAATAGGTCGCGGTATATTGCGCCGCCGTTTCGTAATAGGCCTTGGCCTGCGCGCGCTGGCCCATGGCCTCGGCGGCGCGGCCCTGCCAGTAGCCGCCGCGCGACAAGGCATAGGGGCTCACCGAGTTCTCGGCGATGCGCGCGAAATGGGCGGCGGCGGTCTTGGGCTCGTGCAGGAAGCGCAGCGCGATCCAGCCGGCGGTGAAATAGTGGTCGGCGCGGAAATAGCCGCGCGTCGGCGAGGCCGCGTCGCGCGCGACCAGGTAGGCGGTGCGCGGATCGCCGTCGTCGAGCAGCTTGCGCACCAGGATGCGCCGCTCCTGCCACCACTGATCGAGATCGACCAAGGCGGCCGGATCCTGGGGCACGGTGAGCATCAGCTTGCCGGCTTCTTCCACCTTGTTATTGTGCCGCAGCCATTGCACGCGCGCGAAGATATAGCCGGGGTCTTGCCGCGCGCTCGCCGGCACCGCGTCGAGCAGCGCCTTGGCGGTGTTGAGCCGCTTGATCACCGCCGCGCGGGCGTGGCCGATCGCGAGATCGTCGCCGCCGAGCCGGGTCGCCGCGCGCATGCCGGCGGTGATGTCGTCGGCATAGAAGCGCTGCTCCATGCGCACCTTGTGGTCGGCGCGCGTGAGCAGGCCGCCGAACATATCGAGCACCTTGCTCTCGGCGTCGGCGCTGCAATCCTCGTAACGCCAGGCGTAGCGCACCAAAGCGGCGGCGCCGTCGCGGTCGCCTTTGGCGAGCAGTGCGCGCGCCAGCATGTAGCGGCCCTTGGCGGTGCGCGGCTTGTGGCCGGCGAAAAAGGCGCGCACCGCGGCGTTGTCGAGATTGTCGTTCCACAACGCGTTCTCGGCGCGGCGGCGGAACAAGGCCGCGTGCGGCCAGCTCGGATTGTCGTTCACGAAGGCGGCGTAGCGCGCAAAGCTCGGCTTGGTGTTGTCGCTGCGCAGGATCACCCATTCGGCAAGCTTGCGGGCCGCCGGATCGCGGATGCGGCCCTCGGTGGCGTCGGCGTCGGCCAGCTTGCCCTTGCGGGCGTCCTCGATGACCTGTTTCACCGCGGCGATATCCTCCGCCGAGGCGGGAGCGGACGGCGCCGCCTCAAAGCGTCCGGACGGCGGGTACGCCGGCGGGCTGAACAACATGGCCCGGCTGACGGCGAGCGGCGCGCGCAGGGCGACCGCGCTTTGGGTCACGGTGGCGGCGGCCGGCAGCGGGCGTTTGCGCGGCAGCGGAACATGGCGGACCACCTGCACGGCGGCACGTTTAACCGTATGGACGGCCGGCTTATGGACGGCCGGCTTGGCGTGGGCGGCGGATTTGGGCGGGGGCGCGGGAACTTTTTTGCTCTCGGCCATGGCGGATTGGGCGCCAAGCGCGCCAACCGCGACAAACGCCAAGGCGAGCCCCGGGCCTAGGCCCGGACGGTTCCGTTTAATCGCGTCCATTCAATCCCTTGCCCGACCGACGTTGGGGTCGAGAGCGTGATCCGATTAGATCGAATCACTTTGCTCCCCTAACAGTTTGTTTGCGCATGATCTTATCCGAAAACCGGTTCCCACTTTTCGGGATCATGCGCCGGGGCGCCGACTCAAAGGCGGCGCCCGGCAGCTTCCATTAGGCCAATTTCATGAGCGAAAGGATAGTCCAAATCCCGATCATCCCTGGCTAAACCGCAAGCCGGGCAAAAGCAGGGCGGCGCGCCATTTATCAAGCCAATTCATGGGCCTATATACCGGGAGGGCTTTTATCGGTGGCGGCGATCCGATATCTATGGGGCTCGTCTCCAGGCCCCCTTGTGGAGAACTTGTGCCAGGACCGTCAAGATGACAGCCAAGACGAACTTCCGAGGATCGTTCACCGCGCTGGTCACGCCGTTCAAGAATGGCTCGCTCGACGAGACAGCGTTCCGCGATCTGGTGGACTGGCAGATCGCCGAGGGCACCAGCGGTCTGGTGCCGGTCGGCACCACGGGCGAAAGCCCGACGCTCAGTCATGATGAACACAAGCAGGTCGTCGAGTGGTGCGTCGACCAAGCCGCCGGCCGCGTTTCCGTGGTCGCCGGTGCCGGCTCGAATTCGACCGCAGAGGCGACCGAATTATCCCAGCACGCCGAGAAGGCGGGCGCCGACGCCGTGCTGGTGGTGACGCCCTATTACAACAAGCCGACCCAGGAAGGTCTTTACCAGCACTACAAGGCGATCAACGACGCCATCGGCATCCCGATCATCATCTACAACATTCCCGGCCGCTCGATCGTCGACATGTCGGTCGACACCATGAAGCGGCTGTTCGAGTGCAAGAACATCGCCGGCGTCAAGGACGCCACCGCCAACATGGCACGGGTGTCGCAGCAGCGCGCCGCTATGGGCGAGGACTTCAACCAGATGTCCGGCGAGGATATCACCGCGCTTGGCTTCATGGCGCATGGCGGCCACGGCTGCATCTCGGTGACGTCGAACGTGGCGCCGCGGCTGTGCGCCGAATTCCAGGGCGCGTGTCTGAAGGGCGACTTCAAGACCGCGCTCAAGCTACAGGACAAGCTCGCGCCCTTGCACGTCAATCTGTTCGTCGAAACCAGCCCGGCGCCGATAAAATACGCCATGTCGCTGATCGGAAAATGCGCCAACACGGTGCGGCTGCCAATGGTGCCGGCGAGCGAGAAGGCGCAAACCGCCGTGCACGAAGCCATGGTGCACGCCGGCTTGATCAACTAGCCATGCTGGAAGAATTCAAAAAATTTGCGCTGCGCGGCAATGTGGTCGATCTCGCCGTCGGCGTGATCATCGGCGCCGCCTTCGGCGCCATCGTGACCGCGCTGGTCGGCGACATCGTCATGCCGGCGGTCGGCGCCGCGACCGGGGGTCTCGACTTCTCGAATTATTTCATCCCGCTCTCGTCCAAGGTCACGGCCGCCACATTAGCCGAGGCGAAAAAGCAAGGTGCAGTATTGGCTTGGGGGCATTTTCTCACCGTCACGCTTAACTTCATCATCGTCGCCTTCGTGCTGTTTCTGGTGATCCGCGCCATGACCCGGCTCATACGCAAGGAAGAGGCCAAGCCGGCGCCGCCGCCGAAGCAGGAGCAGTTGCTCAGCGAAATCCGCGATCTGCTGAAGGCGAAGTAGCGAACCGCCATGGCCGTAAAACCCGAGCGCCGCTTCAAGGCGGTCGCCGACAACCGCAAGGCGCGCTTCAATTACGAGATCGGCGAAATCTACGAGGCCGGCATTGCGCTCACCGGCAGCGAGGTCAAGTCGTTGCGCGCCGGCAAGGCAACCATCGCAGAATCTTATGCCGATGCGCGCGGCGGCGAAATCTGGCTGATCAATTCCAATATTCCGGAATATCTGCAGGCGCACCGCTTCAATCATCTGCCCAAGCGTCCGCGCAAATTGCTGCTGCATGCGCGCCAGATCAACAAGCTCGCCGGCGCAGTCGAGCGCGAGGGCATGACCATCGTGCCGCTCAAGCTCTATTTCAACGAGAAGGGCCGCGCCAAGATCGAGATCGCGCTCGGCAAAGGCAAGAAGCTGCACGACAAGCGCGAGACGCTGAAGAAGCGCTCCTGGGAGCGCGAGCGCGGCCGGTTGATGCGGGATAAAGGATAAGCTTATGGCTGCGCCGACCAAGCTCGATCACTGCGTCATTCATGTCTCCGATTGGGAGCGCTCGAACAAATTCTACACGCAGGTAATGGGCGCCGGGCTGGTGGCGCGTCCGGTGGGCTTTGCTTATCGCTTCGGCGACAAGCAGCTCAATGTGCATGGGCCGGGCGTTTAGCCTGCCGAAGTCGCGCGCCTGCCGGTGCAGCCGGGCAATTCCGATCTTTGTTTTGAATGGAGTGGGCCGATTGAAGACGCAATCGCGCATCTCAAAGATCATGGTGTTGCGGTCGAGCGGGGGCCAATGCAACGTTTCGGCGCCAAGGGACCGGGCACTTCGGTCTATTTCCGCGATCCCGACGGCTCGCTGATGGAATTCATGTCTTACGCCGAGACGATGAGTTAGATAGGAAGAGGGCGCAAACAAAGTCGGCTCGGCTCCGCAGCCGATACCGGCAGTCCGGAGACAGCGATGGTGAAACTGACCATATTGTACGGCAAGCCCAAAAACGCCGCCATGTTCGAAAAATATTACGCGGAAACCCACCTGCCGATCGCGGGTAAGATGCAGGGCGTGCGCAAAATCGAATTGTCCAAGGTCATCGGCACGCCGGATGGCAGCGCGCCGGCGTTTTACCGCCTGGCCGATCTGTATTTCGATAATCCCGATCACATGCAGGGCGTAATGGGCTCGCCCGAAGGCAAGGCAGCTGTTGGCGATCTGGCGAATTTTGCCACCGGCGGCGTCACGGTGCTGGTTTCCGAGGTAGCCTAGTCCCGATGACCGAAGCGCCCGGCACCCATAATCCGAATATCCTGCCATCCGATATCCCGGCGCCGCAGGACGATGGCGCCGCGCGCCATCTGGCGGGCGCGGTGCTGCCGGACATCGCGTTGCCGGCGACCGCGGGCCCGGACGTGAATCTGTCGAAGCTTCAGGGCCGCACCGTGGTCTACATCTATCCGCGCACCGGCGTGCCGGGCATCGACGCGCCGCCCGGCTGGGACCAGATCCCCGGCGCGCGCGGCTGCACGCCGCAGTCTTGTTCGTTCCGCGATCATTTCGGCGAGTTGAAGCGCTTGGGCGTGGCGCAACTTTATGGCCTATCCACGCAGGACACCGCCTATCAGCAAGAGGCGGCAACGCGGTTGCATCTGCCGTTTGCGATCCTGTCGGATGAGAAGCTGGCGCTGACCATGGCGCTCAAGCTGCCGACCTTCACTACGTCCGGCATGACACTGCTGAAGCGCATGGCGCTGGTGATCGACGACGGCAAGATCACCAAGGCGTTCTATCCGGTGTTCCCGCCCGACAAGAATGCCGCGGAAGTGATCGCCTGGCTTCAGGCGTCAAGATAGCGCCGGACGTTGGCGAACACCGCGCGGAACATCTCGGGCGTGAGCACGCCGGTGTTGGTGTTGTAGCGCGAGCAATGATAGCTGGAAAACAGCGCGAGCGGGCCGAGATCGTTGTATCCGCCGTGCTTGAAGGGCGCGGCGGATTTTTTTGCGCCCATGACGGTGACCACGCTGTCATGGGCGATGCGCCCGAGCGCGACAATCCCTCGTAAGTTTTTCATTTCCGCGATAGTGGCTTTCAGGAAGTCGCGGCAGGTCGCGATCTCGGAGGT
This sequence comes from uncultured Alphaproteobacteria bacterium, assembly GCA_963709015.1. Lineage (GTDB taxonomy): Bacteria > Pseudomonadota > Alphaproteobacteria > Rhizobiales > Xanthobacteraceae > Pseudolabrys. The sequence goes on from CAVPUU010000015.1 coordinate 9,018, forward strand.
CGTCGGTTTGTTTTCCGGTGGAACGCAGCGCACCGCATTGGCGATGCGGCAGTCGGTCAATTCCAATCCGTCATCGGGATGCGCGCCGTATTGGCCACGCGCGAAGCGGTAGCGGGCAAGCGTGTCGTAGAGCAACACGCCCGCGTAGTCGCCGGTGAACGGGCGCCCGGTGCGGTTAGCACCTTGCAGGCCGGGCGCGAGGCCGACGATCAGCAGCTGTGCATCGAGCGGCCCGAAGGAGGGGACCGGCGCGTTGAACCATTCCGGTTCTTTCGCGCGCCACGTCCTGCGGAACGCCGCCAGCCGCGGGCAGCGCGGACAGTTGTGCCCGGGCTTGCCCCCGGTGTTCGGCACAGGCTGACTATTCGAAAGGCTCGTCGTCATCGTCCTCGGCGCCGACGGTGGCCCCGGCTCGTTGTGGGGCCGGCGGACGCTGCAGGAATTGCGGGGTGTGCTGCGGCGAGCCGTGATCGTCGCGCGGCGGCCGGGCGGCGCGCTCGGACGGATCGCGGCCGATCTTGCCCTGCAGCGTGACGATGTCGGTGAAGATGTCGGCTTGGCGGCGCAATTCGTCGGCCACCATCGGCGGCTGGGTGGTGACGGTTGAGATCACGGTGACGCGGACGCCTCTGCGCTGCACGGCTTCCACCAGAGAGCGAAAATCGCCGTCGCCGGAGAACAGCACCATGTGGTCGATCGAGCCGGCGATCTCCATGGCATCGACCGCGAGTTCGATGTCCATGTTGCCCTTGACCTTGCGGCGGCCGGTCTGGTCGACAAATTCCTTGGTCGCCTTGGTGACGACCGAGTAGCCGTTATAGTCGAGCCAGTCGATCAGCGGGCGGATCGAGGAATATTCCTGATCCTCGATCACCGCGGTGTAATAGAACGCGCGCAATAGATAACCGCGCGACTGGAACTCGCGCAGCAGCTTCTTGTAGTCGATATCGAAGCCGAGGGATTTGGCGGTGGCGTACAGATTGGCTCCATCGATGAACAATGCGATTTTTTCACCGGATACTGTCATGGCGGGTGTCTCTCACATTCCTCGCAATACAAAACCATCGTCCCGATTCAACGCGCCCCAACGCGCGAGTGGCGCGGAGCGTTGCATCGAATCGGCGTTAACAGAGCGGCACCTTTGATCAATACAGTCGGCACCTGTGCAATCACGCCGCTACCGATAAAATCATCCCGGATCGGCTTGCTTGCGGCTAATTCGGTAACAGAGGCTTGCGGCCAAACCAAGACAAAAATACTTGAACTTTCAGCCGGTACGGTCTACCTAGCGGGCGAACTCAAGACAAAGTTCCGTTCAAGGGAGTGACGAGCCGATGGCCCGTGTCACCGTAGAAGATTGCATCGACAAGGTTGAGAACCGCTTCGATCTCGTCCTGCTGGCGAGTCACCGGGCGCGCATGATTTCGTCGGGATCGCAGATTACCGTCGATCGGGACGACGACAAAAATCCCGTTGTCGCGCTGCGTGAAATCGCTGAAACGACGGTGTCCCCCGGCGACCTCAAAGAAGACTTGATCCATAGCCTGCAGAAATACGTCGAGGTCGATGAGCCGGAACCGGAAGTACCGCTGATCGGAGCGGGCGCGGGCGCCAGCGTCGATTCCGACGATACCGAAGTGACCTCCGAGCGCATGACCGAGGAAGAGTTGCTCAAGGGCCTCGAAGGCCTGGCGCCGCCGGAAGAAGTGCCGGAAGACGACGCCGAATAAGCATTCCCGCTCGTTTCTGCACGAGTTTTATATAACGGCCGGCCCTCGGCCGGGTCGTCGGTTTTCCGTCAACCAGCGCGGCAAACCGTTGCGGCGCCTGCGAATTGCCGTGATATCTGTGATAGAAACGGTCACCGGCGCCGTTTTCTCAGATTCGGCGCCCGCGAGGCACGAAAATGGCGCGCGCGCGCTCAGATCTTCCTCGAATGCAAAAGCAGCCGCCCGCCCGGGCGTCGCTGGAGCGGGTCGTCGCGGCACCTCAAGCCATTGAAAAGCCAGCGCAATCGCGTAAGCCGCCGATGATGCGGCAGTATGACCTGATCGAACGGGTGCGCCGCTATAATCCCAAGACGAACGAGGCGCTGCTCAACCGCGCCTATGTCTACGCCATGAAGGCGCATGGCGAGCAACAGCGCGCCTCGGGCGATCCGTATTTCTCACACCCGATCGAAGTGGCCGCCATCCTTACCGATCTCAAGCTCGACGATGCCACGATTGCCGCCGCGCTTTTGCATGACACCATCGAGGATACCGCAACCACCCGCGTCGAAATCGACGGACTGTTCGGGCACGACATCGGAACGTTGGTCGACGGGTTAACCAAGCTGAAAAAACTCGACCTGGTCACCAAGGAAGCCAAGCAGGCGGAAAACCTGCGCAAGCTTCTACTGGCGATCGCCTCCGACGTGCGCGTGCTCCTTGTCAAGCTCGCAGACCGGCTGCACAACATGCGTACGCTTGTCTATATGCCGGTCGAGGCACGCCGTCGCGTCGCTGAAGAGACGCTGGAAATTTACGCGCCGCTCGCCGGCCGCATGGGCATGCATGCGATGCGGGAGGAGCTCGATGACTTGGCGTTCTGCGAGCTGTATCCGGAGGCCTACGAAGTGGTCAGCGGCCGCCTCAATGAATTGGCCGACCGCCACAAGCATCTGATCGCCGAAATCGAGCAGCAGCTCACCAAGAAACTTGCCGACCGCGGCATCGCGGCAAAGGTGTTGGGACGGCGCAAGCGCGCCTATTCGATCTGGCGCAAGATGGAACGCAAGTCGGTCGGCTTCGAGCAACTGTCCGATATTTTCGGCTTCCGCGTGATCGTGAAAACGGTGGCGGACTGCTATCAGGCGCTCGGCATCGTGCACACCACCTGGCCGATGGTGCCCGGGCGTTACAAGGATTACATCTCGACGCCGAAGGCCAACGATTACCGTTCGATCCATACCACGGTGATCGGCCCCGGCAAGCAGCGCGTCGAACTGCAGATCCGTACTACCGAGATGCATGAGCTCGCCGAATACGGCATCGCCGCGCACGCACTCTACAAGGACGGCGCCGGCTCGCCGACGGAATTGCTGTCGCGCGAGTCGAGCGCCTATGCCTGGCTGCGGCGCACCATCGAGCTGTTGGCGGAAGGTTCGAACCCGGAGGAGTTCCTTGAGCACACCAAGCTCGAGCTGTTCCACGACCAGGTGTTCTGCTTCACGCCCAAAGGCAAACTGATCGCGCTGCCGCGCAAGGCGACGCCGATCGACTTTGCCTATGCGGTACACACCGACGTCGGCAACACCGCAATTGGGTGCAAGATCAACGGCCAGATCGCGCCGCTTGGCTCGGAAATCATCAACGGCGATGAAGTCGAGATCATCACGTCGAAGGCGCAAAAGGCGCCGCCGGCCGCCTGGGAGTCGATCGTGGTCACCGGCAAGGCGCGCGCCGCCATCCGGCGCGCCACGCGCACAGCGGTACGCACGCAATATACCGGGCTCGGTCGTCGCATCGTCGAACGCCTGTTCCAGCGCGCCAAGATCGCTTATTCGGACGAGAAGCTGACCGGTGCGCTGCCGCGGCTCGCGCGCGCCTCGATCGACGACGTGATGGCGGCGGTCGGTCGCGGCGAATTGAAGGCGTCCGACGTCGCGCGCGCCATGTACCCGGACTACAAGGAAGAGCGCGCCGCCGCCATGGCGGTGAAGCGCAAATCCGAGAGCGGCTGGTTCGGTTTGAAGAAGCTCACCTCGGTCAAATTCAAGGTGCCGAGCACGAGCGCGGCCGGACCGGCGATCCCGATCCGCGGCATCAACGGCGACCTGCCGGTGCGGTTCGCTCCGGACGGCGGCGCGGTGCCGGGCGACCGCATCGTCGGTATCCTGACGCCGGGCGAAGGGATCACCATCTATCCGATCCAGTCGCACGCCTTGGGCGAGTTCGAGGACACAGCCGGAGCGCTGGCTCGATGTGCGCTGGGACGAAGAAGAGACCACGCCGCGCCGTTTCCCGGCGCGCGTCGCGGTGCAATCGGTGAACGAGCCCGGCTCGCTCGCCCAAATCGCGCAGGTGATCGCCGAGCACGACGGCAATATCGACAATATCCGCATGACACGGCGCGCGCCGGACTTCACCGACGTACTGATCGATCTCGAGGTCTACGACCTCAAGCATCTGACCGCCATCATCGCGCAATTGCGCGCCAAGCCCGTGGTGGCGAAGGCGGAACGGGTCAACGGTTAGCGAGATGATCGCGCCCCCGCTGCGCCTTGGCGTCAATGTCGATCACGTCGCCACCATCCGCAATGCGCGCGGCGGGCGTCATCCCGATCCGGTGCGCGCGGCCAAGCTCGCGATCGCGGCGGGTGCCGACGGCATTACCGCGCATTTGCGCGAGGACCGCCGCCATATCCGCGACGACGACATCGCGCGCCTGAAAGCGGAACTCGACAAGCCGCTCAATTTCGAAATGGCGGCGACCGAAGAGATGACCGCGATCGCGCTTAAGGTGCAGCCGCACGCGGTCTGCCTGGTGCCGGAAAGGCGCACCGAGCGCACCACGGAAGGCGGGCTCGACGCCATCGGGCAACGCGCGCAGCTCGAGCCGGTGGTCCACAAGCTCAAGCACGCTGGCATAAGGGTTTCGCTGTTCATCGCCGCGGCGGCGGCGCAGATCGAAGCGGCGGCCGCGGTGGGTGCGCCGGTGGTCGAACTGCACACCGGCTCTTGGTGCGACGCGCTGAGCGAAAGCCGCACCGCTGCGGCCGATGCCGAGTGGCAGCTCATCCGCGCCGGTGCGCTGCTGGCCAAGAGCCTGGGCCTCGAAGTCCATGCCGGCCATGGGCTCGACCATGCGAGCGCGGAGACCATCGCGGCGTTGCCGCAGATCGTCGAACTCAACATCGGCCATTTTCTCGTCGGCGAATCGGTGTTCGAGGGGTTGGCCGATACCGTGAAGTTCATGCGCGCCGGCATGGACCGCGGCCGCGCCAAAGCGGTGCACCCCGCATGATCATCGGACTTCGGCTCCGACATGGTCGATGTGCGGCGCATCGCGCGCAGCATCGAGCGTTACGGCGAACGCTTTCTCGATCGCATTTTCACACCGGCCGAACGCGCCAAGGCGGAGAGACGCGCCAGAAAGGTCGAGACTTATGCCAAGCGCTTCGCGGCAAAGGAGGCCTGCGCCAAGGCGCTCGGCACCGGTTTTCGTAGTGGCGTGTTCTGGCGCGACATGGGTGTCGTCAATCTGCCCTCAGGGCGCCCCACCATGAAGCTGACCGGCGGCGCGCTCAAACGGCTTCAAGCGATCACGCCGACCGGCTGCGAGGCCCAGATCGACGTTTCGCTTACCGACGAAGGTCCGACCGCGCAGGCCATCGTCATCATTTCCGCGCTGCCGCTAACCTCAGGGTGAAGCGAGGAATCGTAATTCGACCAAGTGCTTATTTGGAGGTTCGGGCGTTCTTGATTGCGCCGCCCTATGGCAGCCGCTACAAGGTCGCCGGGGCGCGGCGCCTGCATGGCGGGACAAAAGGCCGATGAGCGTGACATCCGGAACAAAACGGAAAGAAGGCGGCGTTGCCGAAACAATCCGCGTGGTTTTTCACGCGCTGATCATCGCGCTGGTGATCCGCACCTTCCTGTTTCAGCCCTTCAACATCCCTTCCGGCTCGATGAAGGCGACACTGCTGGTCGGCGATTATCTGTTCGTCTCGAAATACACGTACGGCTACAGTCACTTCTCGCTGCCTTTGTCGCCGGACCTCTTTTCCGGGCGGATTCCAGGCGACTGGCTGCCGAAGCGCGGCGACGTGGTGGTGTTTCGGCTGCCCAAGGATACCTCCACCGACTATATAAAGCGCGTGATCGGCCTGCCGGGCGACAAGATCCAGGTCATTGATGGTCAGGTTTTCATCAACGGCGTCGGCGTCAAGCGCGAGCCGACGCCGCCGTTCATCGAGACCGAGGAGGGGACGCGCGCCGCGCCAGTCAAGCGCTGGAAGGAAACGCTCGACAATGGCGTGAGCTTCTACACGCTCGACCTCGTCGACAACGGCTTCGCCGATAATACCCAGGTCTACACCGTGCCGGACGGCCATTATTTCATGATGGGCGACAACCGCGATAATTCGACCGACAGCCGCTTCAGTCAGGTCGGCATGGTGCCGCTCGAGAATATCGTCGGGCGCGCGCAAGTCATTTTCTTCTCGGTCTATGAGGGCGAGCGCGCCTGGGAATTCTGGCGCTGGCCGGTGTCGGTGCGCTGGAGCAGGCTGTTCACGATCGTCAGATGAGCCGCAAGGCCAAGGATAGAGCGGCGCTCGAGGAGCGGATCGGCTACAAATTCGCCGATAAGGTGCTGCTCGAACGCGCGGTCACGCATATTTCCGCGCTGGCGGGCGGCGCCACCCGCGCCAACAGCTACCAGCGCCTGGAATTCCTCGGCGATCACGTGCTCGGCCTGGTCATTTCCGACATGCTCTACGGTGCATTTCCGAAGGCAAACGAAGGCGAGCTATCCCGCCGACTCGCCGATCTTGTGCGCAAGGAAACCTGTGCCGAGGTCGCGCGCGCGATGGATCTCGGTTCAGCGCTCAAGCTCGGCAACTCGGAATCGCACGCTGGCGGCCGTCTGCGCACCACCATCCTGGCCGACGCCTGCGAGGCGTTGGTGGGGGCGGTGTTCACCGACGGCGGCTATCGGGCGGCCGACGAGCTGGTGGCGCGGTTCTGGAAGGAGCGCATGCTCAAGCCGCTGCGTCCGTTGCGCGACCCCAAGACCATGTTGCAGGAATGGGCGCAGGCGCGCGGATTGCCGACGCCAGCCTATCGCGAACTGGCGCGCACCGGCCCGCACCACGACCCGGAATTCCGCGTCGCGGTGCTGCTGCCCGACCGACCGCCGGCTGAGGGCATGGGCTCGTCGAAACGGGCCGCCGAACAGTCCGCCGCTGCCGCCATGCTGACGCGCGTCGGCGTGCCGGCGGACAAGCTTGATGGTTGAGGAGCAACCAGCAAACGACACGCGCTGCGGCTTCGTGGCGCTGATCGGCGCGCCGAATGCCGGTAAATCGACGCTGCTTAACGCGCTGGTCGGCTCCAAGGTCACCATCGTCTCGCACAAGGTGCAGACCACCCGCGCGCTGATCCGCGGCATCACGCTCCAGGGAAAGGCGCAACTTATCTTCGTCGACACGCCGGGAATTTTCGCTCCGAAGCGCCGGCTCGACCGCGCCATGGTGACGACGGCGTGGAGTGGGGCGCATGAGGCCGATCTGATCGGCGTGCTGATCGACGCGCGCAAGGGAATCGACGAAGAGGCGGACGCGCTGCTCGACCGGCTCGCCGACGTGAAGCCGGCGAAAATCCTGATCCTCAACAAGATCGATCTTGTGCCGAGAGAAACCCTGTTATTGCTGACTAAGATCGCCAACGAAAAAGCCGAATTTGATTCAACCTTCATGATTTCCGCGCTCACCGGCGACGGCGTGGCCGATCTCAAGACTTGGCTTGCCGAGCGCATGCCACCAAGCCCATGGCTTTATCCGCCGGATCAGATGTCGGACGCGCCGATGCGGCAATTGGCGGCAGAAATCACGCGCGAGAAACTGTTCGACCGGTTGCATCAGGAACTGCCGTACCATTCGACGGTTGAAACCGAGGCGTGGAAGGAATTACGCGGGGGCAAAATCCGCATCGAGCAGACGATTTATGTGGAGCGGGAAAGCCAGCGCAAGATCGTGATCGGCAAAGGCGGTCAGACCCTCAAATCGATCGGCGAGTCATCGCGACGGGAAATCTCCGGGATTGTCGAGGCCAAAGTCGACCTGTTCCTGTTTGTGAAAGTGCGCGAAGGCTGGGGTGACGACCCGGAGCGCTACCGGGCAATGGGGCTGGAATTTCCGAAGGAATAGCCCGTTGGTCGCCGTGATTTTCCTCAATTCTGGGAGTATGGATTCCGGGTTCGCCTCTGTTCTCGCGCCCTGGAATGACGTTGACAAATGCAATGGACCGATGAAGGCATCGTGATCGGCGTCAGGCGGCACGGGGAGGCGAATGCCATCCTCGAACTGATGACGCGCGAGCATGGCCGCCATCTCGGACTGGTCCGCGGCGGTTTCGGCTCGCGCATGAAGCCGATTTTGCAGACCGGTAATTCCGTGCGCGCGGCTTGGCGGGCGCGGCTCGACGAGCATCTCGGCAATTATACGGTGGAGGCCGTGAACCTGCGCGCTTCGAACTTTTTTTCGGCGTCGCACGCGATCTACGGCGTCAGCCATTTGGCCACGTTGATGCGGCTGCTGCCCGAGCGCGATCCGCATGGCGACCTCTATGCCGAATTCGACGGCGTACTCGACCGCCTTGGCGATGCGGTGGTTGCCGCGCCCATGGTGGTACGTTTCGAGCTAAATCTCTTGTCCGAACTCGGCTTCGGCCTCGATCTCGCGCAATGCGCCTCGACCGGTGCGCGCACCGAGCTGATTTATGTCTCGCCGAAGTCGGGGCGGGCGGTCTCGCGCGAGGCGGGCGAGCCTTGGGCCGACAGAATGCTGCGGCTGCCGGCCTTTCTGCGCGACCACGACGCCCAGCCCGCTGGCCGCGATCTTGCCGACGGTTTTGCGCTTACCGGATTTTTTCTCGCGCGCCACGTGCTGGAGCCGCGCGGATTGGTGCTCTCCGACGAGCGCGCGCATTTCATCGCGGCGCTGGGGCGGGCGCTGCCGAGCGTGGCGTAGCGTAGAAGGGACCTACGATGGCCAGTTTTTACAGCGTGTTTTCCTTTGCGGCTGCCATGTTGGCGGCCGCACTGACCGCCGCAGCCGCGCAATCGACGGCTCCGCAACTGCACACCCACCAGTCCTATATGGAACAGGTGTTGCGCCCGGACACGCTCGATGTGACCGATCCGATGGCCGTCTTCGCCTTCGCGCTCGATAGCCTGCCGGACCGCGTGAAGGTCTACCCGACTGAGAACTATTATTATTTCACCTTCACGCATGACGGCGTCGACTTCGCCGGCAACATCCGGCTCGACGCCAGCAACCGCGACCAAGGCAAGGTGCAGTTTGCCTATTATGAGCAGACTAACGGCTGGCTCGACGACACGCCCGGCGAATTTCGCATGCTCGATGCGTCGAACGGCGTCAAACTCGAAAAGGTCGAACGGTTTCTCTATCGGCTGACTTACAAGGACAAGAGCGTATTGTTCGCGCTCAACGATCTGTCGCAGGTGAAACCGCCGGCGAGTGTGCTGGCGCCGAAAGAAGAATTTATCGGGCCGGTGTTTGACGATTCCGGCATCCGGTTCTTCCTCGTCTACAATGCCGCAATCAATAATTTTCTTTATATCCTCGACGAAACGGTCAAGGTCGCCGACGGCTTCGCCAGCGATCCCGACCATAGCGACCGCATCCTGGTCGGCAAACGCACCGGTTTTGTTTATTACCGCGATCACCGGCTCGACCGGAAAATCCTGATCGGCGTCTATGAGGAGAATGTGAACGTCAACAATTATTTCGACGGGCCGTTCGATCAGCTTCCCGACAATTTCATCGAGGGTGAGACGCTGCGTGATGCCATCCTCAAGGTGCAGCCGAACTTGAAGGGCCAAATCGACCGCTTCGGCGGCACGCCGAACGGAGAGGTGCGCTACATGATCGGGCCCTATCTGCTCTACAGGGAGCTAAGCCAGTTCAGCCGCGCCGACCGCTGCGCTAAACGCAATCGCGACTTCGAGGCAGCTTATTACCGCTGCTTTATCTTCAATCACGAGCCGCAGGACCTGCGGACGCGCCCGCCGGACTCCCTGCAGCTTTCCGGAACCCGCAAGGGCGCCATCAAATAGGAACGAGCCGGAAGTTAGACGCCCGGCCCGTTCCAAGTAAACCGGGAATTGGGCGCGCTTACCAGCAGCGGCCCCAACTTCGGTAGGCGTAGTGGCAACGCCGCCAGTGACGGCTGCGCCAGCGCCAATGCTGGACCTTCACAATCGCGCTGTTCGCGTTGGCCGTTTCATTAATGGTGACGCCACTGGCCGGCGCCGCCGAGACGGTCGACGTCCCGATGAACCCGATGCCGGCAGCGACGACCGCCGCAAGAATAACTGCACGCATTCTGAATCTCCTCTCCGAGATAGGTTCCATGTAACGCTTGGATGCAGGTTTGGTTTCTTTCAAACCGTGCGGCCAATCGGCACGAAGGATTTCGCCCTCGTTGAATATCACATTATCCGATTCAAAGCGCACATCTCGTGACCCATCCATTCATCTGTTGTTCATATGGGCGGCTTGCGATACCCAAACAACATGGGCAAACGAGTGATTCCCCTCGACAGGGGCCATGTTGAAGAGGTTGCGCTGCGCGGGGCGCTCGAGGAGCGCTATCTCGCCTACGCGCTCTCGACCATCATGAATCGCGCGTTGCCCGACGCGCGCGACGGGCTCAAGCCGGTGCACCGGCGCATCCTGCATGTGATGCGGACGCTGCGGCTTGACCCCGGCGCCGCCTTCAAGAAATCGGCTAAGGTGGTCGGCGACGTGATGGGCAATTTCCACCCGCACGGCGATCAAGCGATCTACGACGCCATGGTGCGGCTGGCGCAGGATTTCGCCCAGCGCTATCCGTTGATCGATGGGCAGGGCAATTTCGGCAATATCGACGGCGATAACGCCGCCGCCATGCGCTACACGGAATCCCGGCTTACCGAAGTGGCGCGGCTCTTGATCGATGGCATCGAGGAAGACGCGGTCGACTTCCGCCCGAGTTACGACGGCACTGGCGAGGAGCCGGTGGTGCTGCCGGCGGCATTCCCCAATCTGCTCGCCAACGGCTCGCAGGGCATCGCGGTCGGCATGGCGACCTCGATCCCGCCGCACAACGCGGCGGAACTGTGCGACGCCGCACTGTTTCTGATCGACAATCCGAAGGCGCGCAGCCGCACGCTGCTGAAATACGTCAAGGGGCCGGATTTTCCGACCGGGGGCGTGATCGTCGACAAGCCGGCGGAAATCGCCGAGGCCTATACCACCGGCCGCGGCTCGTTCCGCGTGCGCGCGCGCTGGGAAAAGAAGATCTCGGCCGCGGCATCTACACGATCGTGATCACGCAGATTCCGTGGCTGGTACAGAAGTCGCGGCTGGTCGAGAAGCTCGCCGAGCTCGTCAACGAGAAGAAGCTTCCGCTTGTCGCAGATGTGCGTGACGAATTCGCCGAGGATCTGCGGCTGGTGATCGAGCCGCGTGCGCGCACCGTCGATGCCGAATTGCTGATGGAGTCGCTGTTCAAACTCACCGAGCTTGAAAGCCGTATTCCGCTCAACATGAACGTGCTGGTGAAGGGACGCATCCCGCAAGTTCTCGGCCTCGCCGAGGCCCTGCGCGAGTGGCTCGACCACCGGCGCGACGTGTTGCTGCGCCGCTCGAGGCACCGGCTGGCGCAGATCGAGCATCGCCTGGAAGTGCTCGGCGGCTATCCTCATCGCCTATTTGAACCTCGACAAAGTGATCAAGATCATCCGGCGCGAGGACGAGCCCAAGCCGGTCTTGATCAAGACCTTCAAGCTCACCGACGTGCAGGCCGACGCCATCCTCAACATGCGGCTGCGCAATTTGCGCAAGCTTGAGGAAATGGAAATTCGCGCCGAGGACAAGGCGCTACGCGAGGAACGCACCAAGGTCAAATCGCTCATCGGTTCGGTGCCACAGCAGTGGAAGACCATCGCGGCGCAGATCAAGGAAATCAGGAACACATTCGGGCCTAAGACCGATCTCGGCAAACGCCGTACGGCCTTCGCCGAGGCGCCCGAGCACGACGAGGCCGCGATCGAAGAGGCGATGGTGGTGCGCGAGCCGATCACCGTCGTTGTCTCCGAGAAGGGCTGGATCCGCGCCCTGCGGGGCCACGTGAGCGACTTCTCGGGCGTTACCTTCAAGACCGACGACGCGCTGGGTTTCGCGTTCTCGACCGAGACCACCGCCAAGATTTTGATCTTCGCCAGCAACGGCAAGTTCTACACGCTCGAAGCGTCGAAACTGCCGGGCGGGCGCGGCCATGGCGAGCCGGTGCGGCTCTATTTCGACATCGAGCAGGACGCCGACGTGGTGGCGGCGCTGGCCTATCAGGGCAAGCGCAAGTTCCTGGTGGCGAGCTACGGTGGCAACGGCTTCGTCGTGCCGGAAGACGACGTGCTTGGCACCACGCGCAAGGGCAAGCAGGTGCTCAACCTGAAGGCGCCCGACAAGGCGGCCGCCATGACCGCGGTCGACGGCGACCTAATCGCGTCGGTCGGCTTGAACCGCAAGATGGTGATCTTTGGCGCCGACCAGGTGCCCGAAATGACTCGCGGACGCGGCGTGCGGCTGCAGCGCTACAAGGAAAAGGGTCTCTCCGATGTCGCCACCTTCAAGGCGGACGAGGGGCTGACATGGACTGACGGCGCCGGCCGCAGCTTCACGCTGCCGATCAAGGAGTTGAAGGATTGGCGCGGCAAGCGCGCCGATGCCGGCCGTATCGTTCCGAAGGGCTTCCCCAAGAATAACAAATTCCGCGGCGCGCCCGGTGCCAAGGGCAGCGGCGAGAGCGGCGGCGAGCAAGCCTAGCTCCCCACGAACAGCAAAGACTGTTTCGACTTCTCCAGCAGGGCCGCGGCGGTGTCGCCGAAGAACAGCTTTTCGCCGGGGCGGCGGCCGACGCCCATGACGATGAGATTGTGCTTGCCGCGCGCCATTTCCTTCAAGATCGCTTCTTCGGCGGCGACATTGGCGCGCACGGCGGTGCGCAGTTCCAGTTCATAGCTCTCGGCGAGCTCGACGATATCCTTAAGGATAGCTTCCTCGTAGCGGCGCGCGCGCTTCTTCTTGCCGCGCGGCGCAACATAGAGCGCGGTGAGGGAAGCCTTGCTGGCGCGCGCCATCGTGATGGCGACTTCGGCGGCGCGCCGCGACATTTCTGTGCCGTTGACCGGCACCAGCATGGCGAGCTTGCCGTGCAGCGGATGCTCGAGCAGCTTGTCGCGTACGTCAGTGACTGCGATCGGTCCCTCGAAGCCGGCGGCGAGATTGGCGACGCCTTCGTGAAATTCATTGCGGCGCGCCACCGTCTTTTCGAGCCCAACGATCATCAGGTCGTAACCCTTCTCGGCTTCCTCGGCGACCGTTTCCGGCTTCGGCGATTTCTCCACGATGGTGGTCACGTCGAGCTTGGTATCGGTTTTTTCATCCTCGGTCTGCGCGCGGTCGGCGTGTCCAGCGAAAACCTTCACGGTTTCCGCGGCGGTCTTGGCCCTTTCCCTTTCAGCATCGGCGGCGGCTTTGCCGGTCTTCTTGCCGGTCTTGATGTGCATGACGGTAGTCGGCATCGCATTGTTGCCCACAAGCAGCCCCGCGACGCGTGACGCGAATTTGCCGTTCGCGCTTTCGTCGACGGCGAGCAACAGCCGCTCCAGCTTGGGCACGAAGCCGCGCTCCTCCATTTCCTCGCGTTCTAGCCGTTGCTTCTCGTCCTTGCGCATCGGCAGCCGCGCCAGCGCCCAGCGTAATGTGGGTGGCATCGCCACGGTGGTAATCACCGCCATGGTGACGATCATCGTGAAGAGATTCTGGCTGAGCGCCCCCATGGACAGGCCGATAGTGGCGACGATCACCTCGGTCGATCCGCGCGCATTCATGCCGGTGCCGAGCGCAAGCGATTCCGGAAAGGTAAGCCCGGCGAGCTTGCCGCCGACGAAGGCGCCGCCGAACTTGCCGAGGCTGGCGATCAGGATCAGACCGAGGGTGAGCGCCAGCAAGGCCGGATCCTTGAGGATCGTGAGATCCGCGCTGATGCCGGCGGTGGCGAAAAATACCGGCATGAAGAAGGCGATGATCAGCCCGCGCAATTGCTCATCGATGTGGCGGGTAAGGATCGGGGACTCGCCGATCAGGATGCCGGCGACGAAGGCGCCGAGCACGGTATGGACGCCGATCAGGTCGGTGATCAGCGCCATCGCGCTCATGATCAACAGAATGGCGGTGATTACTGCGAATTCGCTAACGAAGGTATCGTTCACCCAGCGGATAATCGTGAACACCACACGCCGGCCGATGGTGAAGCTCAGACCCATGAAGGCGATGGTGCCGAGCAGGCTTTTGGCAACGCTCAGGCCGTCGATATGACCTTGCAGCGCGAGGCTGAAAATCACCGCTGTGATCATCCAGCCAACGGTATCGTCGATGATGGCTGAGGCAAGGATCACCTGACCGACGGTACGGCGCAGGAAGTTCATCTCGCGGATCACCGTCGCGACGATCTTCACCGAAGCGATCGACAGCGCGGTGCCGAGAAACAGCGAGGTGATCAGCCGCTTGCCCGGATCGGGCAGCATCGCGTCCGGCAATACCTCGCCGAGTGCGACGCCGCAGATGAACGGGACGATGATGCCGGCAAGCGACGCCATGGCCGAGGCCCAGCCGGTTTGCCGCACCAACTTGAGGTCGGTTTCCATGCCTGTGAGCAAGAGCAGCATCAGCACGCCAAACTGGGCGACGGCGTCGAGCATCGCCTTCTGCTCCTTGGCCGCCGGGAACAACGCGTGCTGCCAGTCCGGAAACAGGGCGCCCAGGAGCGACGGCCCGAGGATGAGGCCGGCAATCAATTGCCCCATCACCGCAGGTTGCTTAAGTCGGAGCATGATTTCGCCGAGTAGGCGGCCGACGAGGATCAACACCGCCAGCTGCGCAACGAACAAGGCTTCAGAGGAGCCATTCGACGTCTGATCGGCCGCGAAAGCCGGCTCGGCCGCGAGCGCAAAGGCAGCCAGTGGGGCGAAAAGCCACGAAAAGGGCCGCCGAAAACCGGTCATGTGAGAGGCGCCCCTTATTTTCCCGCCGTCAGTTGTGCGCCAACCCGATGCGGGGGCGGAAAGTTCCGTGATGACTGCAATTGCAAACCATTTGCAACTAGCCTAGTTTGTTCTGTCAGGTCTGATTTTTGCTATCCGGGAAAGACTTAAAGCGGATGGACGTGGCGCCGCCCAAACCCAAATCGCTCACCGACCGGACGGTGGTGGCAGCGCAAGCTATTCTCAGCGGCGAGCGCCACGGGCCGGGCGCTTATATGGCCTTCGCCGGCCCGGCGATCGTCGCCTCGATCGCGTACATGGACCCCGGCAATTTCGCGACCAACATCCAGGCCGGCGCGAAGTACGGCTACAGCCTGTTGTGGGTCGTGTTGCTCGCCAACATTATCGCGATGCTGTTCCAGGCATTGTCGGCCAAGCTCGGCATCGTCACCGGCTGCAATCTCGCGGAAATGTGCCGCAACCATTTTCCCAAGCCGGTGGTGTGGGGAATGTGGGCGGTGAGTGAGATCGCCGCTATGGCGACCGACCTCGCGGAATTTCTCGGCGGCGCGGTCGGCCTCGCACTGCTGTTCAAGATGCCGCTGATCGCCGGCATGGGCGTTACTGCCGTTATCACCTACGCCATTCTGATGGTCGAGAGCCGCGGCTTCAGGCCGGTGGAACTGATTATCGGCAGCTTGGTCGGCATCATCGGCCTTTGCTACCTCGTCGAAGTCTTCATCGTTCCGGTCGACTGGGGCGCGGCGGCCTTTCATTCGATCAAGCCGGAAATCCCCGACGCCGAGGCGTTGCTCATCTCGGTGGGCATCCTCGGCGCCACCGTCATGCCGCACGCGGTCTATCTGCATTCCGGCTTGACACAGGCGCGCACGCCCGGCCGCGACGAGCACGAGCGGCGCCTGTTGGTGCGTATCTCCAATCATGAGGTGGTGATCGCGCTGACGATCGCTGGCCTCGTCAACATGGCGATGGTGATGATGGCATCGGGCGCCTTTCACGAGGGCCATCGCGACGTCGCCGAGATCGAAACCGCCTATCACACGCTGGCGCCCTTGCTCGGCATCGGTGCCGCCGGAATATTTCTGCTCTCGCTGATCGCCTCCGGGGTATCGAGCTCGGTGGTGGGCACGATGGCCGGGCAGATGATCATGCAGGGCTTCGTCGGCTTCCGGATTCCGATCTGGCTGCGCCGCGTCATTACGATGGTGCCGGCCTTCGTGGTGGTGGGCCTATGGCGTCAACGCGACGCAGGCGCTGGTGGTCAGCCAGGTGATCTTGAGCATCGCGCTGCCCTTGCCGATGATCGCGTTGTTGATGTTTACCGGGCGCGCCGACATCATGGGCAAATTCGTCAACGACCGCGTGACCCGCGTCGCGGCCGTGGTGGCGACCGTGCTGGTGCTGTTGCTCAATGGATTTTTGATCGTGCAGACCTTGGGCGTCCCGAATCCCAGGCCTGCGAATAGCGAGGTTATTTTTCGACCCGCGTCCAGCCCGATGGCATCAGTCGCTCCTGCGGCAGGAAGCGGCCCTTGTAATCCATCTTGCGCGAGCCCGGCACCCAATAGCCGAGATAGACGTAAGCGAGCCCCATGGCCTTCGCGCGCGCGATGTGATCGAGGATCATCTGCGTACCGAGCGAGCGCTCGCCGGCGTCGGGATCGAAGAACGAATAGACCATCGACAGCCCGTCGCTCAGTACGTCGGTAAGCGCGACCGCCAGCAACCTTCCGGCGCCGCGGCCGTTGATGCCGGTATCCGGTCCGCGCCGGCGATATTCGATCAGGCGGGTGTCGACGTGGCTGTCTTCGATCATCATGGCGTAGTCGAGCACGGTCATGTCGGCCATGCCGCCGTCGCGGTGGCGGGTGTCGAGGTAGGCGCGAAACACCGAATATTGCTCGGAGGTGGGCGCGCGGCGAACGCATGTCGCCGACCACGTCTGCATTGCGCTCGGCAATCCGGCGCATGTTGCGCGAGGGTGAAAAGTCCGCCGCCACCACGCGCACCGACACACAGGCACGGCAGCTCTCGCAGGCCGGCCTATAGGCGATCGATTGGCTACGGCGGAAGCCGCCATGGGTGAGCAGATCGTTGAGTTCGCCCGCGCGCTCGCCGACCAGGTGGGTGAACACTTTGCGCTCCTCCTGGCCGTGCAAATAGGGGCAAGGCGAGGGCGCGGTCAGATAGAATTGCGGCGTATCGCGGGAATGCTGGGTCACGTCGTCAGGCCGTCATGGCTCCCGATTCATCGCTAGCATCGCGCGCCGTCGCGGCCTCGTCAAAGCCCATCATAGCGCCTGCGCGCTGCGCAGGGCGGCGCGCGCCGGACTATTGATCACCACGGTGCCGAGCATGATGTCGTGCAGCAGCCGACGGCGCTCGTTGAAGAAGGCGACCAGCAGGATGAACGGCGTGAAGAACGACACCGTGAACCAGAACGCGATAGCATGCACGGCGCCGAGCACAAAATAGGCCGGCGCGCCGTACCAGGTGCGCATTTCGAGATCGATAACACGCATGCCGACGGTGGCGGAGCGAGCGCTGCCGAGCGTAACGCCGAAATAGACAAGGGCCCAGACCACCGAGGTCGCCGGCAGCAACCAATAGAGCGCCCAGCCCAGCCCCAAAGTGATGATCCCGAAGGCGAAGATGAACATGGCCGCCAGCACCACGGGGATGGCGATAATGACAAAATCGATGACGAAAGCGATCACCCGGCGCGCGAGAACGCCCTCGAACAGTTCGGGGTTCGTGGCCGGGTCGTAGGCGTGCGGTTTGATGTCGATCGACATGGTGCTCGGCCTGCTCGGCCCCTCGGTTGCGGGCGTTCCTGTCCTTCAGCATCGAGATGGCGAAAGAATTGGCCATGCGCAAGAGCCCTTAGGGGCCGACGGGCCGGCTGGAACGCCAACCGTCCTTGCGGCATGGTGCGGGGAGGCCGCTCGAAGGACCTTGCGTGACCGTAACAATTGCCGACGTCAAAGCTGCCCGGCGCGTGATCCAGGGCGCCGTGCTGCGCACGCCGATGCTGCCGGCGCCGCGGCTATCCGCGCTTACCGGCGCTGAGGTTTTCGTCAAATATGAGAATTTGCAAGTCACAAATTCGTTCAAGGACCGCGGCGCGCTGGTCAAGCTCACATCGCTCAGTGATGCCGAACGCAAGCACGGCGTCATCGCCATGTCGGCCGGTAATCACGCCCAGGCGGTGGCCTATCATGCCGCGCGGCTCAAGATTCCGGCGACCATCGTGATGCCGGTGACGACGCCGTTCGTGAAAGTGGCGGCGACGCGCTCGCATGGTGCCGAAGTGGTGCTTGAGGGCGAGAGCGTCGCAGAGGCGCAAAAGCGCTGCGAGCAAATATTGGCCGAGCGCGGGCTCGCGCTGGTGCATCCCTACGATGACGCGCGCATTATTGCCGGGCAGGGCACCATCGCGATCGAGATGCTGGAAGAGGTTCCCGATCTCGACGTGCTGGTGATCCCGATCGGCGGCGGCGGGCTGATCGCCGGCAATGCCATCGCCGCGCACGCGATGAATCCGAAGATTGAGATCGTCGGCGTCGAAGCCGCGCTTTATCCTTCCATGTGGAACGCGCTTCATAAGGCCGAAAGCCGGCCGATCGGGGGGGCGACGTTGGCGGAGGGCATCGCGGTCAAGAATGTCGGCAAGCTGACGCTGCCGGTCATCCGCGACCTGGTTTCCGAAATCGTTCTGGTCGACGAAGTGTATCTCGAGCGCGCGGTCAACGCCTACCTGACCTTGCAGAAAACCATGGCGGAAGGCGCGGGCGCTGCGGGCCTCGCCGCCATGCTGGCAAAGCCCGAACGCTTCCGTGGCAAAAAAGTCGGTCTGATTTTGTGTGGCGGCAATATCGATCCGCGCATCCTGGCCTCGATCATGGTGCGCGAACTCGAGCGCGAAAGCCATATCGTCTCGTTCCGTCTCACCATTCCGGACCGGCCCGGGGTACTTGGCGCGATCGCGACCCGGTTTGGCGACTCGGCGCCAATATTCTGGAGGTCGATCACCGCCGCCTGTTTCTCGACGTGCCCGCCAAGGGCGCCAAGCTCGACGTCACTGTCGAGACGCGCGACGGCGCCCATGCCGCGGAGATCTTAAGGCCGACTCAATGCCGACGGTTATGCGCCGGTGCGCATCGCGGGCGGTGCGGCGATGGAGTGAAGGTTGGGCATAGTTGTTACGCCGTTGTGATGACGCGTGGCGATTTGTTCCGCATAAAGCGGTTGCGATGAAAGATATGGCTCCCGCGTGCAATATCTTTTCACGATTTCAGCATGGGCGTAACGGCCGGGATCGATGCGCGCGCGCGGCGATGAAAATGTTGCCGGTGAAAACCGCCGCAGTTTTAGAATGATGTTGCTGCGATGCTCTCCGCAACAGTATCGCTGGCCCATTAGCGACGTTTAAAGCGAATTTCATTTCCAGTTTGACATTGAAATTGGCGCGTCCATGTAAGGTGCATGCTTGATTTTGTTACCAGAATTAAAGCCGAGGATTTTGCGTCGCTGTCGGCGGACCAACGCCTCGCCGAGCTGCGCTGCGAGATCGACGGCCCTATCGTCTTCACGCATGGCTTCGGCATCGAAGGCCAGCTCATCTTTCATTGGATTTGCGAACGTGGCCTCGATATCGACGTGGCGACGCTCGATACCGGGCGGCTGTTCCCGGAAACTTACGAACTGTGGGCGGAGACGGAGCGCCGCTATGGCCGCCGCATCCGCGCGATCTATCCCAATGGCGCGGCGTTGGAGCGGCTGGTCGCCAAACAGGGCATCGACGGCATTTACGAGTTGAAGCAAGCTCGGCTGTCGTGCTGTGACGTGCGCAAGACCAAGCCGCTCGATCGCGCGCTCGCCGGAGCAGCGGCGTGGATTACCGGTCTGCGCGCCGATCAAAATGCCAACCGGCGCGAGGCCGGGCTGATCGGCCTCGACGCCAGTCGCGGCCTGCTCAAGTTCAACCCGCTGCATGATTGGACGCGCGAGGCGGTTCTTGCGGCGGTTCGCCGCCACGACATCCCGATCAACAGCCTGCACGCCAAAGGCTTCGCCTCGATCGGCTGCGCGCCCTGCACGCGCGCGCTGCGGCCGGACGAACCCGAGCGCAATGGCCGCTGGTGGTGGGAAAGCGACGGCGCGCGTGAGTGCGGGTTGCATCTGCCGCGCAACGATGAAAGCGTGCAACCAACGACAACTGCGCCGCGATCGAGTTGAGGCGCCGGTTGCGGCTGAGCGTTACTTACGCTGCATTGCGCCAGATGCGCTCCGCCGTCGCCGGCATCTCGATGTGCTTGACGCCGAATTCCTCAAGGCGTCGACCAGCGCATTCGCCACCGCCGGCAGCGCGCCGACGCAGCCGGCTTCGCCCGCGCCCTTGGTACCAAGTGGATTGGTCTTGGTCGGCACCGGATTGCTCTCGACCTCCATGTCGCAGAAATCATGCGCGTGCGGCATGGCGTAATCCATGAACGACGCGGTGACAGCTGGCCCTCGGCGTCGAAATGGATGTCTTCCATCAGGATCTGGCCGACGCCTTGCGCGATGCCGCCGTGGATCTGGCCGTGCAGCAGCATCGGATTGAGCACGGTGCCGACGTCGTCTACCACCGTGTAGCGCACGATGTCGACTTTTCCGGTTTCATGCTCGATTTCCAGTTCGCAGATGTGGCAGCCGTTCGGATAATTGGCGATCGGTGCGACATAGACGGCGTTGGCGGACAGGCCCGCCTCCATGTCCTTGGGAAGCTTGACGGGGTCGAAGGATTCTTTGGCGATTTCTTTGATCGAGTAGCGTGCGGTTGGTCGCCTTGCTGGAAAACACGCCTTCGGCAAAATTCAGTTCGTCGGCGTCGACCTTGAGCAGATGCGCGGCAATCGCCCTGCGCCTTCTCGATCGATCTTTTCCGTCGCCATGAGAAAGGCCGAGCCGCGCCATGGTGGACGAGCGCGAGCCGCCGGTGCCTTCGCCGTAGAACACCTGGTCGGTGTCGCCCTGCACGTATTGCACGTCGTCGGGGTCGAGGCCGAGCCGGTCGCAGACCAGTTGCTTGAACACGGTCTCGTGGCCCTGGCCCTGGCTGTTGGAGCCGGAAAAGATCGTCGCCGCGCCGGAACGGTCGAAGCGCACTTCGGCGCCTTCGGTGCCGGCGCGAGCGGCGCGCTCGATGGTGTTGGACAGGCCGAAGCCGCGCAGCTTGCCCGCGCTTGCGCGACTTCGCTTTGCGCGCCTTGAAGCCTTTGGCGTCGGCAAGCTCCAGCGCCATGTCCATGTTCTTTTCGAACTCGCCGCTGTCATAGGTAAACGTGAGCCCCGTCTTGAACGGCATGGCGCTTGGCGGAATGTAGTTGCGCCGGCGCAGTTCGGCCGGATCGATGCTTCAGTTCGTCGGCGGCGACATCGACCATGCGCTCGATGACGTAAGCCGGCCTCGGGCCGGCCATTGCCGCGATAGGGCCGTACCGGATTGGTGTTGGTGAACACGGCGGTGATGTCGACGTGGATCGCCGGCGTGCGGTAGGTGCCGGCGAGCGTTCCGGCATTGAAGACGAAAGGCCGGCATGTTGGCCTGCAGATAGGCGCCGATCGCGGCAACGGTCTTGACCCGCAGCGCTAGGAAGGTGCCGTCCTTGTCGAGCGCGAGTTCGGCTTCGGTGACGTTGTCGCGGCCCTGCGCGTCGCTGAGGAAGGCTTCGGAGCGCGTGCTGATCCATTTCACCGGGCGGCCGGTGAGCTTGGAAGCGAGCAACACCAGCGGCATTTCGTTGAAAATCGGCGACTTCATGCCGAAACTGCCGCCGGTGTCGCCGGTAACGATCCGCACCTTGCTCTCCGACACATTCAGCAGCTTGGCGAGATCGGCGCGCACAGGATGCGGGCGTTGCAGCGCCGTGTAGAGCGTGTAGCGCCCTCGGCCGCGTGATAGTCGCCGACCGCGCCGCGCGGCTCCATGGAAACGGCGGTGACGCGGTTGATCACGAAGCGATGCTTGACGACGTGCGCGGCGAGCGCGAAGGCCGCATCGGTCGCGGCCTTGTCGCCGATCAACTCGACGAAGGCGATATTGTCGGCGCAATCGTCCCAGACGCGCGGCGCTGCCCGGCTTCGGCGCCTCGGCGGTCGAGGTCACCGCGGGCAGCGGTTCGTAGTCGACTGGATCAGTTCGGCGGCATCCATCGCCTGCGCGATGGTCTCGGCGACGACAAAGGCGACGTAGTCGCCGACCCAGCGTGCGTGCGTTTCGGCCAGGATCGGATAGCGTGGCTTGTATTGCGGCGAACCGTCGCGCCGTTTGAGCCCGCCGGGCACCGGCAGATCGCGGAAAGCCCGCAGCTTTGATATCGGCGCTGGTAAGCACGCACAGCACGCCGGGCGCGGCTTTGGCCGCCGCGATGTTGATCGATTTGATCTTGGCGTGCGCATGCGGCGAGCGCAGCACGACGCCGTGCGCCATGCCGGGCAGCTTAACGTCGTCGGTATAGCGGCCGCCGCCCTGAATCAGACGCGGGTCCTCAAAACGCGACACGCCTTGACCGATTGCGAATTCACCCATGGAGAAAATTATCCGTCGATTTCAGACATCACCGGGCGGTGACGTGGTGGGAAGGAAGCGTCGGGCGTCAGCCCTTTTTCAGTTTTTCCGCGATGCGCGGCGCGAAATAAGTGAGCACGCCATCGGCGCCGGCGCGCTTGAAAGCGGTCAGGCTTTCGACCATGGCGCGCTCGCCGTCGAGCCAGCCATTGCCGGCAGCCGCCATGATCATCGCGTATTCGCCCGACACTTGGTAAGCGAAGGTCGGCATGCCGAAGGTTTCTTTCACGCGCGCGACGATGTCGAGATAGGGCAGGCCGGGCTTGATCATGACCATGTCGGCGCCTTCCTCGATGTCGAGCGCGACTTCGCGCAGCGCCTCGTCGGTATTGCCCGGATCCATCTGATAGGTGCGCTTGTCGCCGGTCAGCGTCTTGGCCGAGCCGACGGCGTCGCGGAACGGACCATAGAAGGCCGAAGCATATTTCGCCGCATAGGCCATGATCGACACGTCGGTGAAATTCTCGGCGTCGAGCGCTTTGCGGATGGCGCCGACGCGGCCGTCCATCATGTCGGACGGCGCGATGATGTCGCAGCCGGCCTGCGCCTGCACGATTGCCTGTTTGACCAGCACGGCGACCGTTTCGTCATTGAGGATTTCGCCGTCGCGCAGCAGGCCGTCATGGCCGTGGCTGGTGAACGGATCGAGCGCGACGTCGCACAGGATGCCGACCTCGGGAACCTCTTTCTTGATGGCCCTTATTGCCCGGCAAACCAAATTATCTGGATTCAGCGCCTCGCTCCCGGCATCGTCGCGCAAGCCTGGATCGGTATAGGGGAACAGCGCCAGGCAGGGGATGGTGAGTTTGGCCGCGCGTTCGGCTTCGCGCATGGCTTGGTCGACGGTCAGCCGCTCGACGCCGGGCATCGAAGGTACCGGCGCGCGGGCATTGCTGCCGTCCATCACAAAGAGCGGCCAGATTATGTCGTCGGTGGTGAGCTTATGCTCGCGCACCAGCCGGCGCGCCCATTCGTGCTGCCTGTTGCGGCGCAAGCGGGTGGGCAGATCGAGCCGTTCGGCATTGGCCGGCGCCTTGTTTTCGAAGGGCGTCAGGCGGGTACGGGCTTCGATCGGGCGGCCGAATTTGATTGCCATTAAGGGTCTCCGGGGCTCTTTTTAGCCGGTCCCGGCGGAACCCGCTACCCGTTTGCTGCGGGCGGCAGCCGTGCAGTTAATTAGGCTGCATCAGCTTTTTCGGTCTGCTTTTCCATCGCGGCAGCGGCCTTCAGGCTGTCGCCGTCACGGTAGATCGAGGCCACCGCCAGCACCTTGCCGGCCAGTTTGTAGCGCACGACGCAATCGCGCTTCATGACATCGCCCTCGACCTCGATGGCGTCCCATTTTTCGGCGTGACCGACATAGTTGATCGGCACGTCATAATGCTGGCTCCAGAAGAACGGCACGGCGCGAAAGCGCGTGCGTACGCCCATCATGTTGAACGCCGCGATCTGACCCTGGCGTTCGGCCACCACCCAATGCTCGACCCGGATGCGCTCGCCGCTATGCGGATCGGGCCAGCGCGCGATGTCGCCGGCGGCATAAATGCCCGGCGCACTCGTTTCCAGATATTCGTTGACGCTGACACCTTTGTCGACCGTCAGCCCGGCCTTCTCTGCAAGCGCCAGCCGCGGCTTGACGCCGACCCCGATCGCCACCAGGCCGGCGTCGAGCGTGGCGCCGCTCTTGAGCGTGACGTTCTTGGCGCCGATCGCCGTCACGCTGTCGTCGAGATGGAATTTGACGCCGCGCTCTTCATGCAGCGCGCGGATGAAATCGCCGAGCTGCGGTCCAAACACGCGTTCGAGTGGACGCTTTTCCGGCGCGACGACATGCACTTCGATGTCGCGGACGCGCAGCGCCGCCGCCACCTCAAGACCGATGAAGCTGGCGCCGATGATAACCGCGCGTTTGGCGGATTTCGCCTGCGCGATGATGGCGCGGCTGTCGGCCAGCGAGCGTAAGTTATGGACGTGCTTCTGGTCGCTGCCGGGAATTGTCAGCTTGACCGGCTCGGCGCCCGTAGCCAGCAAGAGCTTGTCAAATTTTATCTTGCTGTCGTCGCCGAGGGTGAGCTCCTTAGCCTTCGGATCGACCGCGGTCACTTCCGTCTTTAGTTTGAGGTCGATTTTGTTTTCGGCGTACCAGCCGTCGCCGCGCAGCGGCACCCAGTCTTCCGGTGCGCTGCCGGCGAGATAGTCCTTCGACAGATTAGGGCGGTCAACCGGCGCGGCATCGTCGTTGCTTAGCATCGTAACGCTGCCCGCAAAACCGCGCCGCCGCAGCATTTCGGCCGCGGCAAAGCCCGCAGCACCACCGCCGACGATGACGATGCATTCGGAAGCCGCCCCGGTCCTTCTCGCCGGCTGCTGCTCGATCTTTGCGCCGACGACGATCTTGCCGCCGCGCTCCTCGACCTGCCAGCAGGTAAGCGGACTGAGCGCCGGCGCGGCCAGCGCTTCGCCGGTCGCCAGATCGAAACAGGCGTGATGCCAGGGACAGCGAATGGTATTGCCGACCACCAGCCCATCGGCGAGCGGTCCATGATAATGGGTACATTCGGGCGCGATCGCCGACAGCTTGCCGCCGTGGCGCACCAACAGCACCGCCTCGCCGCCGGCGTGCCCTGCGAGCATGCCGCCCTCGGGGAGATCGGTGGAGGCAATGCCTTGAGCGAGATCGGGTCCGCTCGGCTTTCTGTCATCCTGCGCCATGCGACATCCTCCGCTCGCGCGCGTCTACGGCCCGCCAATATTAGATGCCTGAGCCGGGCGTAAGTTCCAGCATAGAACTTTTCGGCTCATTCCGCCGCGCAGTTGCCGGGTATGGAAGCGCTTGCTAATCCGGTTGGGAGAGGGCGGCCAAAGCCATGGATTTCGACCTTACCGAAGAGCAGCGGGCGTTTCAGGCCACTGCGCGGCAATTCGCGTGCGACGAAATGATGCTGCATGCGCGTGATTGGGACGAAGGTGAAATCTTCCCGATCGAGGCGCTGCGCAAGGCGGCGGCGCTCGGCTTCGGCGGCATCTACGTCAAGGAGGACGTCGGCGGCTCGGCGCTGTCGCGGCTCGACGCCGCGTTGATTTTCGAGGAACTAGCGCAAGGTTGCACCTCGACCGCTGCTTACATCTCGATCCACAACATGGCAGCCTGGATGATCGACGGCTTCGGCTCCGACGCCGTGCGCCAGAAATTTCTGCCCAAGCTCTGCACCATGGAGCATTTCGCCAGCTACTGCCTGACCGAGCCGGGCTCCGGTTCAGATGCTGCGAGCCTTTCGACGCGCGCCAAGCGCGACGGCGACTTTATGTGCTCGACGGCGCCAAGGCTTTTATTTCCGGTGGTGGAGTGTCCGACGTCTATGTGGTGATGGCGCGCACCGGCGAAGCCGGCTCGCGGGGCATTTCGGCCATCGTTGTTGAGAAGGGCACCGCCGGCCTTTCCTACGGCGCGCAAGAAAAGAAACTCGGCTGGAAATCGCAACCGACCGCGATGGTGAATTTCGAGAACTGCCGCGTGCCGGCCGCTAACCTCATCGGCAGGGAAGGCCAGGGTTTCAGGATCGCGATGGCCGGGCTCGACGGCGGGCGCTTGAACATCGGCGCCTGCTCGCTCGGCGGCGCGCAATTCTGTCTCGATCGCACGATTGCCTACATGAAGGAGCGCAAGCAGTTCGGCTCGCGGCTGGCCGATTTCCAGGCGCTGCAATTTCGCATCGCGGACTACGCCACCGAGATCGAGGCGGCGCGCTTGCTGCTGCATCGCGCGGCGGTCGCGGTCGGCGAGGGCGAGCCTTCGGCGACGCGGCTCGCCGCGCAGGCCAAGCGTCTTGCCACCGATACGGGTTTCGAGGTGGTCAATGGTTGCCTGCAATTGCATGGCGGCTACGGCTACCTGCGCGATCATCCGATCGAGCGCGTCTTGCGCGACGTGCGCGTGCATCAAATACTCGAAGGCACCAACGAGATCATGCGGCTGATCGTCAGCCGCGCTATGCTGGGGAATTAAGAACTAGGGAGAGTGCCATGGAACAGCTTCCGCGGGTTTATCGTTCGCGCGACGAGATGATGAAGCGGGTCGCGCGCTTCAAGGACCTCAAAGGCTTCGACGGCGGATTGCCCGACAGCAAGATGACAGGCTGCGAGCGCACGCTGTTCAATGTCATCGGCTTCCAGCCGCCGGAAGGCATCGGCGAGGGCGGCGTGACGTCGCCGGTGGGCGCGGACGCGGCACGGCTCGCCGCCATCAAAATCAGCGAAGGCTTCAATCTCGGCTACTGCAAGGCCAAGCCGGGTCACGGGCCGGAGATGCACAATCACGACACCAACGAGACCTTCATTCCGATGACCGGAACCTGGCGCGCCAGTTGGGAAGACGAAAAGGGCAACGTCGAGTACGTCGATCTCGGGCCGCTCGACGTGGTGTCGTTTCCGCCCGGCATGATCCGCCGCTTCGAGAACGTGACCAAGGGCGATCCCGACGCGGAATTCGATCCTGATGTTTGTGATCGGCGGCGACGCGCCGCGCGCCGAATTCACCGATCAGGCGATGGCGAGGCTGGAAGCAGCCGGCGCGTGGCCGGCGCAGCGGCCATCGTAAGCGATTGAGGGGAGGCAGCCAATGTGGAGCGGCGACCTTGCGCTGGCGCGGCGCCGCGATTTTCACCGGCGCGAGCGATCTACGTGAACGTGGCCGAACAGCCGGCGCGGCTCAAGCTCGACACCAAGGCGCTGATGACGCGAGTGGCAACCGAGCTACCCCGTGGCGCTATCATGCAGGCGAGCCTCGCGGTTATTTCGGCGCTCTCGGCATCATCGCCTTTGTCCAGACCTATGACTGGCGCTGGTTGCTCGGGGCGGCGCTGATCGTCGCGCCGTGGCCCTACACGATGTTCATCATCATGCCGACCAACCGGATCCTTGAAATCCACGTCGCCGGACCATGCGGGCGAACAGATGCGCGACCTCGTGCGGCAATGGGGGCGGCTGCACGCCGGCCGCAGCGCGCTCGGGCTGCTGGCCGTTGCCGGCTATCTATGGGCGCTGAATTGAGGCGCCAAATCGTCTCGAGGCCGACGTGAGCGAATCCGAAATTCTCTTCGAGCGCAGCGGCGCGGCCGGGCATCGTCACGCTCAACCGGCCGAAGGCACTCAACGCGGTCACCCACGGCATGGTGCTGGCGTTGCGTGCGCAGCTTTCCGCGTGGGCCGACGATCCGGCGATCACGCGCGTCGTCATCACTGCCGCTGGCGAGCGGGCATTCTCGGCCGGTGGCGATATCCGCGCGCTTTACGATCTCGGAAAAACCGGCCGGCATGAAGAGGCGCTGAAATTCTGGCGCGACGAATATCCGCTCAACGCGGCGATCAAGAATTTCCGTAAGCCCTATGTAGCGTTGATCGACGGCATCGTGATGGGCGGCGGCGTCGGCGTCTCGGCGCACGGCTCGCATCGCGTGGCCGGGGATCGCTATGCATTCGCCATGCCGGAAGTCGGCATCGGCTTTTTTCCCGACGTCGGCGCCACATGGTTCCTGCCGCGCATGCCGGGCGAGCTCGGCGCCTATTGCGCCTTGACCGGCGAGCGTTTCGGTATTGCCGACGCGGTTGCCGCCGGGATCGCGACCCATCGCATTCCGTCGGCGCGCTTTGGCGCGCTGCTCGATGGGCTGACCGGCACGGTGCCGGTCGATGCCCTGCTATCGGCGTTCTCCGAGCCGGCAGGTGAGGGGCCGATCATGGCGCGGCGCGCCACGATCGACCGGCTGTTCGCCGCCGGCCGAGTCGAGGACATTCTCGCTGCGCTCGACCGCGAAGCGGGCTCCGGCGGCGCCGATGCCGAATGGGCGGGCAAGACGGTGGCCACCATGCGGACGAAATCGCCGCTCAGCCTCAAACTGGCGCTGGCGCAGGTGCGGCGCGGCAAGGATTGGGATTTCGCAACGTGCATGCGCGCCGAATTCCGCATAGTGTCGCGCGTCATCGAGGCCCATGATTTTTACGAGGGCGTGCGCGCCGTGATCGTCGACAAGGACAACAGGCCGCGCTGGCAGCCGGCAGCACTCGCGGAAGTGAGCGAGGCGGAGGTCGAGCGCCATTTCGCGCCGCTCGGTGCCAGCGAATTGGAGCTGCCATGAGCGAGCCGTACACTGGCGACGATCTGCAAAGCCTCGATCCGGTCCAGGAGCACGAGGGTGATCGGGGCATCGGCCGCTGGACGCGCCGGCTGGTCCTGTTCCTGCGCGTGATGGCCGGCGTCTCGATGCTCAAGGGACTCTATCACTGGTCACGGGTCTGTGGCGTCGGCGTCGATGCCAGCGACGCGTTTCAATATCATTCGGTCGCCTGGCAGGCCGCCACTGTGTTCTTCGCGGTGATCGATCTGGTCGCCGCGGTCGGGCTCTGGCTCGCCGCCGCCTGGGGCGCGGTGATCTGGCTCACCGCCGTGGCCTCGATGCTGGCGCTGGAAATATTTTTTCCGCAGGTGTTTGGCGCCAGCATGTTGACCGGCGCCTTGGAAGGCGGGCTGCTCGCTTTATATCTATGGCTGGCTTTAAAATCGGCGCAAGAACAGCCGCCTTGATGTGGCGGCAATAAACAATGGGGAGGACGCCATGGCGCGCATAGGATTTATCGGGCTCGGCAACATGGGTCTGCCGATGGCGCAGAACCTGCTCAAGGCCGGGCACGCCGTCGAGGGCGTCGACCTCAATCCGGCCTCGGTCGCAAAGCTGATAGCGGCGGGCGGGACTAGCGACGAGACCGCCAAAGGCGCGGCGTCGCGCGGCGATGTGATCATCACCATGCTGCCGTCCGGTAAGGAAGTGCGCGAAGTTTATCTCGGTAGTTCCGGCATCATCGAGAACGCTAATCCCGGCACGCTGCTGATCGATTGTTCGACCATCGATGTCGAAACCGCGCGCGCGGTCGCCGGAGCGGCGGAGCAAAAGGGCCTCATGATGCTGGACGCGCCGGTGTCCGGCGGCGTCGGCGGCGCCACCGGCGCGACGCTCACATTCATGGTCGGCGGCAGCGCGCAGGCTTTCACGCGCGCAGAGTCAATCTTGCAAAAAATGGGCAAGACGATCGTGCATGCCGGCGGCGCCGGCAACGGACAGGCGGCGAAGATTTGCAACAACATGATCCTCGCCGTGTCGATGATCGCGGTATCGGAAGCCTTCGTGCTGGCGGAGAAGCTAGGCCTCGATCACCAGAAGCTGTTCGACATCTCATCGAAGTCGTCGGGCCAATGCTGGGCGCTCACCAGCTATTGTCCGGTGCCGGGGCCGGTGCCGGCCTCGCCCGCCAACCGCGACTATCAAGCCGGGTTCACCGCGGCGATGATGCTCAAGGATTTGAAATTGTCGCAGGAAGCGGCCAAGGCGGCGGGCGCGAAGACCGTGCTCGGCGCCGACGCGGCAAGGATTTATTCGGCCTATGTCGAGAGCGGGGAGGCGGCCAGGGATTTTTCCGGCATAATCCGCTTCGTTCGCGGGTGAACTCGCGCGCTCAAGGTGAATGAAACATTGCCGTGATCGACTCAATTGCGCCATCAAGGAAACATTCACTGTTGCAAATAAATCTAATCTTTATCGTGTTATTTAAGCCGATTTTAGAATGCCCCTTATAGGGTCCGTCATCTGGAACGGGGAAAACAGGGCCTCGTTACCGGGACGTTGCGAAGACCAATAAAACGCAAAAAGGGGCGTTGGACATGAAAGCCGTTGCAAAGACGGTCGAACCCGCCGAACGTGAGGCGCGGTTCGATCACATCAGGCCGCTTTATCACGAGGCCTTGACCTTGGTCGAACGGCTGCATCGCCGGCTGCTCGACGTCATCAAGGACGAATTCGATCGCCGGGGACGCGCCGACATCAATTCGGTGCAGGCGCTGCTGCTGTACAATATCGGCGACAAGGAGTTGACGGCGGGCGAGCTGCGCACGCGCGGCTACTACCTCGGCTCTAACGTCTCCTACAACTTGAAGAAGCTGGTCGAGATGGCGTTCCTCGATCACCAGCGCAGCCGCGTCGATCGCCGTTCGGTGCGCATCAAGCTGACCGAGAAGGGCCGCGAGGTGCGCGACATCGTCGACGCGCTCTATCAGAAGCACGTGCGCACCGTTGAGCAGGTCGGCGGCATCAATGCCGACGAGTTCGCCACGCTCAACAAGTCGCTGCATCGGCTCGAGCGCTTCTGGACCGATCAGATCCTTTACCGCCTGTAAGTTCCAGGCGTACTGGCAGAAAGACTTGCCCCGGCCGTTGCGGCCGGGGTTTGTTTTTTGGGGTTTAGACCCCAGATATTGCGCCTCGCCTGCTGTCCACATGCCAAAGCTTGGCGGGTGCCGGCCGATATGGTATTTGCCCCCGGTAATCCAGGATTTTCCAGAATTCGGCGCCGCCCGCTCCCCCGGCGTCAGGAGATCGTGATGCAGGCCACGTCAAAGCCCAAAATCACCAGCGATGTGGAAGCCTTGTTTTCGGCGACGTTGGCCGAGGTCGACCCCGAGATCGACGCGGTGATCAAGTCAGAACTCGGCCGGCAGCGCGACGAGATCGAGTTGATCGCCTCGGAGAACATCGTTTCGCGCGCCGTTCTGGAAGCGCAAGGCTCTGTTCTCACGAACAAATACGCCGAAGGCCTGCCCGGAAAACGCTACTACGGCGGCTGCCAGTTCGTCGACATGGCCGAGGAGCTGGCCATTCAACGGGTAACAAAGCTGTTCGGCTGCAGATTTGCGAATGTACAGCCGCATTCCGGCGCTTCTGCCAACGCGGAAGTTTTTTTTGCTCTGATGCAGCCGGGCGACACCTTCATGGGGCTCAATCTTGCCGCCGGCGGGCATCTCACCCACGGCTCGCCGGTCAACATGTCGGGCAAGTGGTTCAAGCCGGTGCCCTATGGCGTGCGGCGCGAGGACCAGCGCATCGACATGGACGAGGTCGCGCGGCTGGCGCGCGAGCACAAGCCGAAGCTCATCATCGCCGGCGGCTCGGCCTATCCGCGCATCATCGACTTCCGCGCCTTCCGCGAAATCTGCGACGAAGTCGGCACGCTGCTGATGGTCGACATGGCGCACTTCGCCGGACTGGTGGCGGGCGGCGTGCATCCTTCGCCGTTTCCCCATGCTCACGTGGTGACGACGACGACGCACAAGACGCTGCGCGGCCCGCGCGGCGGCGTGATCCTGTCGGACGATGAGGAGATCGCCAAGAAACTCAACTCGGCGGTATTCCCGGGCATGCAGGGCGGCCCGCTGATGCACGTCGATCGCCGCCAAGGCAGTGGCATTCGGCGAGGCGCTGCGCCCGAGCTTTCGCACCTATGCCCGCAACGTCGTGGAAAACGCCAAGGCGCTGGCCGAAACGCTCAAGTCGCGCGGTCTCGATATCGTATCGGGCGGCACCGACACGCATTTGATGCTGGTCGATCTGCGGCCGAAGGGGCTCAGCGGCAAAGTGGCCGAAGGGGCGCTCGGCCGCGCCCACATCACCTGCAACAAAAATGGCATCCCGTTCGATCCGCAAAAACCAACCGTAACGTCGGGCGTGCGGCTCGGCACGCCGGCCTGCACCACGCGCGGCTTCGGCATCGCGGAATTCCGCCAGGTCGGCGAGATGATCGTCGAAGTGCTTGACGTGTTGTCGCAAAAGGGTGTCGAGGAAGATCGCGTCGAGAGGCACGGTGCGCGACAAAGTGAAGGCGTTGATTTCGCGGTTTCCGATTTATCAATAGGAAAGTCATGCGCCTTGCAAACGTGACGACATCCGTTCCGTCATCCTGACACCACCCCTCCTCCCCCCAACACCAACAAACAAAACCCCTCCCCCCCCCCCCCCCGCCGACGGAGTTGGCGCCGAGTAGCGAAGGGGGCTTGTCATGCGTTGCCCGAGTTGCGGAAAGCCTCGACACTCAGGTGAAGGATTCGCGGCCGACCGAGGATTCGGCGGTGATCCGCCGCCGCCGTGTCTGCCTGACCTGCAATTTCCGCTTCACCACCTTCGAGCGCGTGCAATTGCGCGAGCTCACCGTGATCAAGCGCAACGGCCGCCGCGTGCCGTTCGACCGCGACAAATTGATGCGCTCGGTGCAGATCGCGCTGCGCAAGCGCGCGGTCGATCCGGAGCGTATCGAGCAGGAAGTCTCCAAGATCGTGCGTGAGCTGGAAAGCCAGGGCGAGAACGAGGTGTCCTCGGAGGCAATCGGCGAACTGGTAATGGAGCATTTACGCGAGCTCGATGACGTCGCCTATGTGCGCTTTGCCTCCGTCTACCGCAATTTCCGCGAGGCTAAGGATTTCCGCGCCGCGCTCGACGAGTTGTCGGGCGACGAAACGCCGCCCGCGGCAACCGCGCGCAAATGAGCTTGCCAGCAGAGCAGGCCGCCGCCACGGCAAACACGGACGACGCCCGTTTTATGGCGCTGGCATTTGCGCTCGGCAGGCGCGGCCTGGGCAATACCTGGCCCAATCCGGCGGTCGGCGCGGTTATCGTCAAGGATGGCGTCATCGTTGGCCGCGGCTGGACGCAAATTCACGGCCGCCCACATGCCGAAGTCGAGGCGCTCCGCCGCGCCAAGAAGGCGGCACAGGGTGCAACCTTATACGTGACGTTGGAGCCGTGTTCGCATCAGGGCAAGTCGCCGCCTTGCGCCGACGCTATCGTCAAAGCCGGCATCGCGCGCGTGGTATCGGCGCTGGAGGATCCCAACCGGCAAGTCGCCGGCCAAGGGCACGAGCGGCTGCGCGCCAAGGGCATCGCTGTCGATGTAGGCTTGGGCGCAGACGAGGCGCGCCGCGTGCATGCCGGTCACATCAAGCGCGTCACGCACAATCGGCCGCATGTGCTGCTCAAGCTGGCGGTGTCGGCCGACGGCAAAGCGGGATTGGCGGGGGGGAAGCCTGCGGCGATTACGGGCAACGCAGCCTGGGCGCGCGTATTCCAGATGCGCGCGGCGAGCGACGCCATTTTGGTGGGTATCGGCACAGTGCTGTCGGACAATCCGCAGCTCACCTGCCGCCTGCCGGGCATGTTCGAGCGCTCGCCGGTGCGCGTGGTGCTGGACGCTACCTTGAGGCTGCCGTTGTCGACCTCGGTGGTGGCGACCGTGCGCGAGGTGCCGACCTGGGTGTTCACGTCGAGCAAGCCTTCGGTCCTCGCCGAAGAAATCCTGCAGCAGAAAGGCTGCAAGGTATTTCGCGTCGGCGATGTTGAGGGGCGGCTCGATCTCGAAGAAATTCTCAAAGGGCTCGCCGAGCAGGGCATCACGCGGCTGATGGTGGAGGGCGGACCGAAGGTTGCCGGCAGTTTCGCCGCCGCCGGGCTGGTGGACGAGCTGGCATTGTTGCGCGGGGAGAAGACCATCGGCGCCGGCGGCGTCGAGCCGCTGGAGGGCATGCCGATCGACGGACTGACCGGACAATTGCACGCGCGCGGCCGCCAACAGCTCGGGCCTGATACGCTCGAAATTTTCGAGAGAGCATAACAATGCTTCGTCACCAAATCTTTCTTCGTTCCCCGCGCGCAGCGCAGCACCATAAGCGCGTTTACGCGCGTCTTCGACGCGCTATGGCGGCGCGCTGCAGACCCGAGGTCGTTACAAATTCTGAGTATGCAAAGCCCCCGGATCGGCGGCGCACCACTTCGCTAGCGCTTCGTCCTGCGCCGCATCCGGGGCACGGGGCAAGGCCCTGATGTTCACCGGCATCGTCACCCAGGTGGGCGAGGTGCGGTCGGTCAAGCCGCGTGCCGACAATCTGCATCGCATCACGATTGCCTGCGGCTATCCGCGCGTCGAGCTGATCGAGGGCGCGTCGATTGCCTGTTCCGGCATCTGCATGACGATGGTGGGTGCGGGCGAGGAAGACGGCCGCACCTGGTTTGCCGTCGACGCCGCGGCGGAAACGCTGGCCCTGACCACGGCGGGGCGCTGGCGGCATGGTGCGCGCGTCAACCTCGAACGGCCGTTGAAATTCGGCGACGAACTGGGCGGCCATCTGGTCGCCGGTCACGTGGACGGCTTGGCCAGCGTCGTTGCGCGCGAGGACATGACCGACATGGCGCGAATCGCGTTGCGCGCGTCGTCTGAATTGGCGCGCTTCATAGCGCCTAAGGGCTCGGTCACGCTCGACGGCGTCTCGCTCACGGTCAATGAAGTGGAAGGCGACACATTTTCGGTGCTGATCATTCCGCACACGCTGGTCGTGACGACTTTCGGCGCTTTGCGCAAAGGCGACGACGTTAACCTCGAAATCGACACCATGGCGCGCTACGCGGCGCGGCTGATGGAGAGCCGTTAGCTGGTTTCCCGGGCGCAGCGCGCAGCGGTGCGCTGCAGACCCGGGATCGCTAAGAATTCGGAGT
The DNA here is from genome assembly GCA_963709015.1 of uncultured Alphaproteobacteria bacterium. Taxonomy (GTDB): domain Bacteria; phylum Pseudomonadota; class Alphaproteobacteria; order Rhizobiales; family Xanthobacteraceae; genus Pseudolabrys. The sequence continues at coordinate 43,827 of CAVPUU010000015.1, forward strand.
TCGCTAAGGCCCCGGATCAACGGCGCACCACTCCGCTAGCGCTTCGTGCTGCGCCGCATCCGGGGAACGGCGGCCCTTGTTCGCCGCGCTCGCGCTTGCTACGACGCGGCTCAACAAGGAAAATCGTGTAATGGCCAAGAAGACAAGCGCTGCGAAAAAGCGCGATACGCCGCGCATTCTGATCGTGGAAGCGCGCTTTTACGAGCCTATTTCCAACGCGCTGTTCGCCGGCGCGAAGCGCGTGCTCGATGAGGCGGGCGCAACTTATGACCGCATTGCGGTGCCGGGCGCGCTCGAAGTGCCCGCGGCGATCGCTTTTGCCGTCGATGCCGCGCAGAAAAAGCGCGCGCCTTACGATGGTGTGGTCGCACTCGGCTGCGTGATCCAGGGCGAGACCTATCATTTCGAGCTGGTGTCGAATGAATTCGGCGCGCGGGTTGATGGACCTGAGCGTCAACCGGCAACTCGCCATCGGCAACGGCATCCTGACGGTCGACAACGAAGCGCAGGCGCGGGCGCGCGCCACGCCGGATAACCGCAACAAAGGCAGCTCCGCCGCGCGCGCGGCGCTGGCGATGGTCGCGCTCAAACGCAGTCTCGCGGGCAAATAATGGCCAAGAGCGCGCCGCTCGGCGACAAAAAAGCGGGCTTGGACGCGCGCAAGGCGAACAAACGCGGCGCGGCGCGATTGGCGGCGGTGCAGGCGCTCTATCAGATGGATCTCGCCGGCACCGGTCTGAACGAAATCCTCGCCGAGTTCGAAAGCCACTGGCTCGGCCGCGAGGTCGAGGGCGCGCAATATCTGCCGGCGGAAGCCGCTTTCTTTCGCGATATCGTGTCGGGCGTGGTGCGCGAGCAGCGCAGGCTCGATCCGATCATCGACGAGGCGCTGGCGAGGAGCTGGCCGCTCAAGCGCATTGAGGCGGTGCTGCGCGCCGCATTGCGCGCCGGCTGCTACGAGCTCGACCATCGCCGCGACGTACCGGCGCGCGTGGTAGTGTCGGAATATGCCGATGTCGCCGCGGCGTTCGTCGAGCGCGACGAGACCGGCATGGTCAACGCCGTGCTCGATCAACTGGCGCGCCAAATACGCGCGGCTGAATTTACAACTTAAAACTCCCTCCCCCTGAAAGAGGGAGGGTTGGGGTGGGGGTCTTCTCGACGCACGATGACCCCCACCCGAACCGCTTCGCGGTTCGACCTCCCCCTTCCAGGAGGAGGTATGAAAAGGCAAAGTCACGCCATGAACTCTGACGATGACAAACTATCGGGCGAAGATCGTCTGATCGCGCGCTTCTTCAAGCCGATCGCGACCGATCCGGGCGCGCTCGGCCTCGCCGACGACGCCGCCTTCATCAAACCGCCGGCGGGCTGCGACCTGGTGCTCAAGACCGACGCGATCATCGGCGGCGTGCATTTCTTTCCTGAAGACGCCGCGCAGTCGGTGGCGGGCAAGGCGTTGCGGGTGAATTTGTCCGACCTGGCGGCCAAGGGAGCCAAGCCGCTCGGATTTCTTTTGTCGCTGGCGCTGCCGAAGGATGTCGGCGACGACTGGCTTGCCAGCTTTGCCGAAGGCTTGCGGAGCGATGCGGTGCTGTTCGGTTGTCCGCTGTTCGGCGGCGACACCGACCGCACGTCGGGGCCGATCGCGATTTCGATCGCCATGTTCGGCAGCGTGCCGCATGGCAGCATGGTGCGCCGCGCCGGTGCCAAAGCCGGCGACCGCGTGTTCGTCAGCGGCAGCATTGGTGACGCCGCGCTCGGCCTTCGCCTGCGCAAGGGCGCACCGTGGACGCTGACCGACGCGCAGCGCCGGCATCTCCTGTCGCGCTATCTGCTGCCGCAGCCGCGCAATGCGCTCAGCGAGGCCGTACGCACCCATGCATCGAGCGCGATGGACGTGTCCGACGGGCTTGCCGGCGATTTCGCCAAGCTGTGCCGGGCTTCGCAGGTGGCGGCCGAGATCGAGGTCGCGCGCATTCCGTTCTCCGAAGCGGCGAGGGCGGCACTCGGGGCCGATCCGATCATGCTCGAGACCGCGCTGACCGGCGGCGACGACTACGAGATCGTCTGCACGGTGCCGGCTGCCAAGGCGGACGGTTTCCGCAACGCCGCAAAAGCGGCCGGGGTGCCGGTAACCCAAATCGGGGAAATCAAGACAGGCGAGGGCGCCTGCTTTCTCGCGGCCGGCGGGAAGCCGCTCGCCTTCAAGCGCGCTTCCTTCAGCCACTTTTGAAATCGCGCGCGACGCCGGGCGCGGTCGGGGTATAATAAGAAAACGGGATTTGGGAGCAGGACACGCCATGCACGACGTGACGGAGAAAAAAGTACTGGCGCAGATGCCGGCCGGGATCAATCCGAATTTCGAGCGGCTGCACAAGCAGTTCCCCAGTTCGGCCTATTTGCGCGCGCGCGCGCCGAAGAACGTGCCGCGCTTCTCATTCGAATACGGCGACACCGGCGCCGGCGCCGACGTCGGCATCCAGCACAATTGGGCGGCGTTTGACGCCATCAAGGTCGTTCCGCGCTACGGCGCCATCACCACCGTGCCGCCGACCGAGGTGGAATTGTTTGGCACGCGTTACTCAGCCCCAATAGGCATCGCGCCGATGGGCGGGCCGTCGCTGGTATGGCCGGGCGCCGACCTGATCATGGCGAAAGCCGCGCAGCGCGCGCGCGTCCCCTACACGCTCGGCGTGGCCGGCGGCGCAACAATAGAGGCCGTTGCGAAAGCTGCGCCCGATGTGTTCTGGCTCCAGCTCTATCGCTTCTACCAGAACGATCACGCCATCGGCTTCGATCTGATCAAGCGAGCAACCGCCGCGGGCGTCAAAGCGCTGGCGCTCACCATCGACGTGCCGGTGCGCACCACGCGCACGCGCGAAACCTACGCCGGGCTCGGGCGCGAATTCCAGCCGAACCTGCGCATGCTCTATGAAATGGCGATCCGGCCGCGATGGCTGCTGGCGCTGTTGCGCAACGGCTATCCGCGCTTTGCCACCATCCGCCAATACACCCGCGCCGGCGCCAGCACCAACGAGGTTATCGGCTTTGCACGCAACAACATGGGCGGCGTGTTTTCCTGGGAAGAAGTCGCGCGCTACCGCGACCGCTGGAAAGGTCCAATGCTGGTGAAGGGCATCCTGCATCCGGCCGACGCCGAGAAAGCCGTCTCGCTCGGCCTCGATGGCATCTGGGTGTCGAACCATGGCGGGCGGCAGATCGAGGCGCTGACGCCGTCGATCGACGTGCTGCCGGCGATCGTCGCAGCGGTCGGCCGCAAGGCGACCGTCGTGCTCGACAGCGGCATCCGCTCGGGACAGGACGTGATGCGGGCCTTGGCGCTCGGCGCCAATGCGGCCTTTGCCGGCAAGTCGTTTTTGTGGGCGGTCGGCGCGCTCGGCGATGCCGGGCCGGGGCACCTGATCGATCTCTATATCGACGAATTGCGCTCCTCGCTCGGCCAGATCGGCGCGCGGTCGCTGGCCGAAGCGCGCGACGCCGTGGTGCGCCACCCCGGCGCCTGGCGGTTCGACAGAAACGATTGAGGCTGACCGGTCAAGGGCAACTCAGCCCTCGACATAATTCCGCAGCCACTGAAGAATTTGCGGCCAGCCTTTGTGGGCTTGCACGCCCTCGGCTGTGAGGCCGGAATGGGTCACGCGAACGGTGGTGACACCGTTCTTTTCCTCCAAATCGAAGCGCACCAAAGTTTCAGTCGCGTCTTGCTGCCAATCCGGAAGCCAGGTGAAGGCAAGCACGCGCGGAGGTTCGACCGCGCGATATTCTCCTTTGATTGTGAACGGTCTGCCGCCCATTCCGGTGCCGCTCATCAACCATTTGCCGCTGGGCCGCAGGTCGGATTCGACGTGGGTTGTCTCGAATCGTCCTTTGAAACCCCACCACGCGATGCGTTGAGCAGGAATGGTGAGGGCATCGAATATCCGCTTCGCCGACGCCTTGATGGTAATTTCCTGGACGATAGTCTCGCTTGCGCGCGTCGTGCTCATGGCTGCTCCTCGACGTAGTGTTTCAATTTCCGCAAACTCTCGCCCCAAAACGCCTCGTAATCCTTCAGCCAATCGTTGACCGCGCGCAGCGGCTTGGCGTTCAAGGCGCAAATCCGCGCTGCGCCGTCCTGCTTGGTAACGACGAGGCCCACGGATCGCAGCAAACGCAGATGTCGCGAAATGGCCGGGCGGCTGGTGCGGAAGTTCGCCGCGATTTCGCCCACGCTGTAGCGTCGGCCGCGCAGCAGGCCCAGAATCTCACGGCGTGTCGGGTCGGCGATCGCCCGGAACACCGCCTCGCGTTGCTTATGAATTAGCGTAACCATTTGGTTACAGATAATGTAACCGGTCAGTTACAGATGTCAACCGGCATTTCGCCGATGACTCAAAAGCGATCAAACGGGGCGATTGAGGATTTCAATAAAGATCAACCCAGCCCTGCGCTCCGGGTAGTAGCGGTATTCTACGGTGGCCGTTAAAAAGAGAACGGTTTTTCCGGGAATCGTTCCATGTCGGCGGTCGCCGAACCCATCCTGCATATCTATGTCGACGACGCGCTGGCGCGCCGCAACGCCCTGGTGCTGGCGGTGGCGCAGGCGCTCGCCGGCGGCAACAACACCGTCATCGTCTCGACCGCCTCGATCGTCGGCGCGGTGCTGGCGCCCGACAAGGGACTAGCGACGCTCCCGATTACCGCCATGGTGATCGGCATGTGGGTCGGCACGCTGCCGGTCGGCGCGCTCGCCCGTACTTTCGGCCGGCGCTTTGCGCTGCAAACCGGATCGGCGTTCGGCATTATGTCCGGGCTGATTTCCTATGCGGCGGTGATGAACGGCCAGTTCTGGCTGCTGCTCGTCGGCACCTTTTGCGGCGGGCTTTACGCCGCCGCGCACAATTCCTACCGCTTCGCCGCCGCCGATACCGCAAGCGAAGCGTTCCGGCCCAAAGTCGTGTCCTGGGTTCTGGCCGGCGGCGTGTTCGCCGCAGTGATCGGCCCGCAGCTCGTCATCTTCACCAAGGATCTGCTGTCGCCGCATCTGTTCGCCGCGAGCTATCTCGGACAATCCGCCTGCGCGTTCGTCGCCGCGCTGGTGCTGATGTTCGTGAAGGTGCCGCCGGTCAAGGCAAAGCGCGCCGAAAATGCGCGGCCGCTCGCCCAGATCGTGCGCGCGCCGCGCTTCGTCGTCGCGGTCGCCTGCGGGATGGCGAGCTACGGCATGATGAACATGGTCATGACCTCGGCGCCGCTCGCCATGGTCGGCTGCGGGCACTCGGTCACCGACGCCACGCTCGGCATCCAGTGGCACGTGCTGGCGATGTATTCGCCGAGCTTCATCACCGGCGGTTTGATCGCGCGCTACGGCGTCGAGCGCATCGCCGGTATCGGCCTCGGCCTGATCGCGCTTGCCGGCGGGCTCGGTATCGCCGGTCTCTCGGTGGCGCATTTCTGGGGCGACCTAGTGCTGCTCGGCGTCGGCTGGAATTTTGCCTTCATCGGCGCCACCACCATGGTGACCCAATGTCACCGCACGGAGGAGCGCAACAAGGTGCAGGCCTTCAACGACTTCCTGGTGTTCGGCAGCATGGCGGTGAGCTCGTTCTCCTCCGGCCAATTGCTGGAATATCTTGGCTGGCAGGCGATCAACGCAGTGATCTTCCCGACCATCTTCATCGCCGGCGCCATGTTGATCTGGCTCGCGCTGCGCAAGCGGGCCGAGGCGACGGTTTAAGCACTCACTCGGCCTCATGGTGAGGGGCGCGGCGAAGCCGCGCGTCTCGAACATCCCAGTCGGCTATAGCAGACTTGGTCGTATTATTTCGTCGCCCCATCCTTCGAGACGCCCGCTTCGCGGGCTCCTCAGAATGAGGGCGGGGAGAGGCGCGTCCGCCCGCAATGATTGCTGGCATGACTGACAAGCCTTGGGAAATCGGCGATATTGCGAATGTTGAGGTTTGAGAAGCCGCCAACCGAGGTCAAGGTAATGGCTGATAAGCCGGCGGGTTTTTTCGAGGGCACTGAGATGCCGACCGCCGGATGGTGGGAAGCATTATGGCCCGACCCCGCTGGCGTGCTTGCGAAGGTCGGCATCAGACCGGGCATGGAGGTCATTGATCTTTGCTCAGGCGATGGTTGGTTCACGCTGCAAATCGCGAAGGTCGCGCGTCACGTTGTTGCAATCGACATAGACGCGGCCTTGCTGGAAGCCGGGCGTCACCGTCTCGCAGAAGCCGCCGTGACAAATTGCGATTTCGTCGCAGGGGACGCTTATGATCTTGTCCGGCTGTCGCCCCGTCGAGTTGATTTCGTATTCATGGCAAACGTGTTTCATGGTGTTCGGGACCGTCTCCGTCTCGCCAAAGCGGTTGCAGCGGTTCTCAAACCCGGCGGCTCATTTGCAGTCGTGAATTGGCATGAGCGGCCGCGCGAACAAACGATGATTCTGGGCGAGCCGCGAGGCCCTAAAACCGAACTGCGGATCGGGCCGGAAACGACCAAGGCGGCGGTTGAGGCGGGCGGGCTGAAACCGACGAGGTTTATCGAGATGCCGCCATATCACTACGGCGTGGTGTTCGCGCGTGACTAAACCTCCCATCCTCGACAATAAAAATCATGCGGCTGCAACGGTTTTTGCGCCCAGGGCGTTGCTGCGTGAAGCGCGTCGGCAAAAAGAGCTTGAGGCCGTCGACGTGCCGCGTGTCTGCGTTCTCGATCCCGATGGCGATATAGTTCGCAGGCTCAGGAGCACAGGGAAAGCGCGCTCATTTAAGGCGTGGCCCTGCTATCACACGCAACTCGATACATTCGATCTCGCCGAGCGCGAAATCGGGATCATAGGCTGCGCGGTCGGGGCGCCGTTTGCGGTGCTGGTCGCGGAAGAGTTATTTGCAAGCGGCTGTCGGTTTTTAATCAGTGTTACCTCCGCGGGACAAATAACGCCGGTTCGGCCGCCGCCATACTTCGTCATCATTGACCGTGCGTTGCGCGATGAAGGCACCAGCTACCACTATGCGCCACCCGAGGAATTTGCAGCCGCCGATCCAAATTTGGTTGGTCTGGCATCGAAGGCGCTTGAGGCGAGCGGCCAGCACGCCGTGACGGGGGCAAGCTGGACCACCGACGCCCCGTTTCGCGAAACCGAGGCGGCCATCAAGGCTGCCCGATCCAAGGGTGTACTCGCGGTCGAAATGGAAGCGGCGGCGCTTTACGCGTTCGCCCGAAAAGCTGGTGCGCGGATCCTTTGCCTCGCCCATGTGACGAATACGATGGGACGGGCCGGTGCCGATTTTGAGAAGGGCGAGGCAGACGGCACCGCGGCCTCGCTGGCCGTTGTTGCCGCGCTTACCCGGCTACCAGACTAGCCCACCTCGCTTGACAGGCATATATTCCTTAGGATAGTATCCCTACATCCCGTCCCTCGCAGCCGAGGGGTGTCTGATCAGCGTCTCCAGACGCGGGGCGGGGAGCGGTGGCCGGGGAATGACTTGGTGTCGGAGATGCGGCACCAGGGCCCGGCGGTCCAAGCCGCGAAGCGCCCGGCGCGATCGACGTTCGCGTCGAGGGCCCTGACGGCCGGTACGGCTGGAGATTTGTCAGAAATCTCCGGCCCGAGCGCCTGGTCCTCAACGGCAGTGAGAGTGCAAAGCCCATAATCGCCCGACTGCCGGGGACTTCGCGGAGCAAACCTAAGAAACACCGCGCGCGGGACGCCTTGGGTTTGGCGGACTTGCGGTAATACCCTCCGCAGCGCGTAAGCGCGAAGGAGGGCGGACTTCGACAAGCCTCGATGTCGCGAGGCGTCGAGGCCCGCTGGGTCCGTTTCGGACCCTTGGCGTCCCGCGCGCCCTCGGTACTTTTTCGAGGCGGGCGGCAAAGAACTACGGCCTACCCGGGGCCGGTAAAGAATACGGGCGATTTTGCGCGCGCGCTTTCTGATCCCTCCCCTGAAAGGGGAGGGTCCGGCGCGCAGCGCCGGGGGTGGGGTTCGCTCTCCGTAAAATCGCAATCGCACCCCACCCGGCTCGCGGAGTTTATCATCGGGCGGCGCCTCGCGCCGACCCGTTGGCTCGCCACCCTCCCCGCGAAGCGGGGAGGGATCAGAAAGCGGAAGGGATAAGAACGAACCGCGAGTTGCCTTACCGCTTCCTTTTTGGCTATATCCGCGCGCTTTTCCGGTCGGGGTGAAGCGCCCTCCATAGCGGCCATCCTCGACGCTCCTGGCGCCGGCGGGAGCGTTCCTCCTGCACGCGCCATTTCAATCGAGGTTGAAACCACCATGAATACGTTGTGGGTGATCGTCGGCTGTGGCGTGCTCGCTATCGTTTACGGCTTCTGGGCGACCCGTTCGGTGCTGGGTGCCGACGCCGGCAGCGCAAAGATGCAGGAGATTTCCGCCGCCGTGCGCGAAGGCGCGCAGGCCTATCTCAAGCGCCAATACACCGCCATCGGCGTCGTCGGCGTGGTGATTTTTGTCATTCTCGGCTTCACGCTCGGCTGGCTGGTCGCCGTCGGCTTTGCGATCGGCGCGGTGCTCTCGGGCGCCACCGGCTTCATCGGCATGAACGTGTCGGTACGCGCCAATGTGCGGGTCGCGCAAGCTGCCACCAAGACGCTCGCCGGCGGGCTCGAGCTCGCCTTCAAGGCCGGCGCCATCACCGGCATGCTGGTCGCAGGGCTCGCGCTGCTCGGCGTCACGCTCTATTTCGGCTTCCTCACCGGCTATCTGCATCTGGCGCCCAATGACCGCACCGTCATCGACGCGATCGTCGCGCTCGGCTTCGGCGCCTCGCTGATTTCGATCTTCGCCCGTCTCGGCGGCGGTATCTTCACCAAAGGCGCCGATGTCGGCGGCGATTTGGTCGGCAAGGTGGAAGCCGGCATTCCGGAAGACGATCCGCGCAACCCGGCGACCATCGCCGACAACGTGGGCGACAATGTCGGCGACTGCGCCGGCATGGCCGCCGACCTGTTCGAGACCTACGCGGTGACCATCGTCGCCACCATGGTGCTGGCGGCGATCTTCTTCGCCGGCACGCCGTATCTAACGACGATGATGACGCTGCCGCTCGCCATCGGCGGCGTCTGCATCATCACCTCGATCATCGGCACGTTCTTCGTGCGGCTCGGCGCCAGTCAGTCGATCATGGGTGCGCTCTATAAGGGTTTGATCGCGACCGGCATCCTGTCGCTCATCGGCATCGCCGGCGTCATCCATTGGCTCATCGGCTTCGGCGTGCCGCTCACCGCGGGCACCGCGACCTTCACGACCACGACGCTGTTCTACTGCGGCATCGTCGGCCTCGCCGTCACCGGGCTGATCATCTGGATCACCGAATACTACACCGGCACCGACTTCCGCCCGGTGAAGTCGATTGCCGCGGCCTCGGTCACCGGCCACGGCACCAACGTCATTCAGGGCCTCGCCATTTCGATGGAATCGACCGCGCTGCCCGCGATCGTCATCATCGCCGGCATCCTGGTGACCTACGGTTTGGCCGGCCTGTTCGGCATCGCCATCGCGGTGACGACCATGCTGGCGCTCGCCGGCATGATCGTCGCGCTCGACGCCTTCGGTCCGGTCACCGACAATGCCGGCGGCATTGCCGAAATGGCCGGATTGCCGAAGGAAGTGCGCAAGGCGACCGACGCGCTCGACGCCGTCGGCAACACCACCAAGGCGGTCACCAAGGGCTACGCCATCGGCTCGGCCGGCCTCGGCGCGCTGGTGCTGTTCGCGGCCTATAACCAGGACCTGCTGTTCTTCAGCAAGGACGCCGCCGCGCATCCGTACTTCCAGGGCGTCAAGCTCGACTTCGCGTTGACCAATCCTTACGTGGTGGTCGGTCTCTTGTTCGGCGGCCTGCTGCCCTATCTGTTCGGCTCCATGGGCATGACCGCGGTCGGCCGCGCCGCCGGCGCGATCGTCGAGGAAGTGCGCCGGCAATTCCGCGAAAACCCCGGCATCATGAAGGGCACCAGCAAGCCCGATTACGGCCGCGCTGTCGACATGCTCACCAAGGCCGCGATCAAGGAAATGATCATCCCCTCGCTGTTGCCGGTGCTGTCGCCCGTCTTCGTCTATTTCGCCATCTATCTGATCGCGGGCGGCGGGGCGGCGGGCAAGTCGGCCGGCTTCTCGGCGCTCGGCGCCATGCTGCTTGGCGTCATCGTCACCGGCTTGTTCGTCGCGATCTCGATGACTTCCGGCGGCGGCGCCTGGGACAATGCCAAGAAATATATCGAGGACGGTCACTACGGCGGCAAAGGCTCCGACGCCCATAAGGCGGCGGTGACAGGCGATACCGTCGGTGACCCCTACAAAGACACGGCGGGGCCCGCGGTCAACCCGATGATCAAGATCACCAACATCGTGGCGCTGCTGCTGCTGGCGGTGCTCGCGCACTGAGGACCAAGAGCAGTTTCAAAATGGCAAAGGCCCGCATAGCGCGGGCTTTTTTGCTTAGCTGCGATCTGCGTTCAGCTGCTGGGCAGCCTGGGCGAGAGGCTCTTGAAGACGTTGCGGAGGTATTCGACGTCGCGGCCGCCGGTCGGCGTCGTTTGCGACAGGAAGTCGAAAATTTTTCCGTCCTTGAGGCCGTAATTAGCCAGCCGCTGGACCCGCCGATCCTTGTCGAAATAGACCGCGATGACGCGCTGGTCCTTTATCTCGTAGGGCATGAACGCGAACGCACGCTGCGAGGTCTGCGAAATATAATAGAAAGCTTCGCCGCTTACGGTGGCGACGGTGGAGGGAGTGCCGAGCACGATAAGGACCTGTTCCTGCGTGGCGCCGATCGGAATCTGTTCGAGCGCGCCTTGCTGCGCCACGTAGCCGCGCTGCAAGGTCTCGGTGAAGCTGCCGCAGCCGGCAAGCGCCAGGGCGCCGGCAAGCCCCAGCGCAAGCCGGGTTGGCCAATTGCGATGTTGGGCGGTCATCGACATCAAACGCGGCACCGTCATTTCGGTCTTGCATCGGCGTGGGCGTTCACTTAACCGGGCGGCAGCCCCGGTGAGAACCGAACCAACGCGATGATTTTCCCCCTTTTTCGCCGCGGCGCGCGGCCACCCGACACCATTTCCACCCTGTATGGCATGATCGTGGCGCAGGCGCGATTGCCCTGTCTTTATCGCGACTACGCGGTCGCCGACACGGTTAACGGCCGTTTCGATCTGATCGTCCTGCATATGGCCATGGTGCTCGATCGCTTGGCGCAGGACCCGGCCTTGCAGAGCCTCGGGCAAGGTGTTTTCGACCGGTTTTGCCAGGATATGGACCACAATCTGCGGGAAATGGGCGTCGGCGATCTCAAAGTGCCGAAGGAGATGCGGCGCATGGGCGAGGCGTTTTATGGCCGCGCGCGGGCCTATAGGGCCGCCTGGGCCGCCACGGACGACGGCCCGCTGGTAGAAGCCTTGGAACGGAATATCTATGGCGGGTCGCCGACGGCCGTAGCGGCGGCGCCTCGCCTTGCGGCCTATGTACGGGAGGCGTTACGTGATCTTGGCGCGCAGCCGTCCGCCGGCTTCGCAGCCGGTGAATTACACTTTCCTGCGCCTGACAAGGTCTCCGCGACAACAGGTTAAGAGACTGAATTTGATGAAGAAAACTGGCAATCTCTGGAGCGTGCCGGTGGCCGTGGAAGACATCCCGGACACTGGCTTGCGCCTCGCGATAGAGGCCCCGGCCGCGGCCCGTGCCACGTTGGCTGAACTCGCCGCCTTGCGTGAATTGCCGCAGCTTTCGGCCGTCTTTGACCTGATCCGCCAGGGCAGTGGCGTTCACGTTGTCGGCCAGGTGAACGCCCGGGTAGGGCAAATCTGCGTGGTGACGCTCGAGCCGATCGAGAGCGCGGTGGAGGAGGCGGTCGACCTTGAATTCGCGCCGGCAAGCGAGCGGGAGACGGCACCCAAAGGCGCCCGTACACGCGCGCGCGGCAACGAGCCGCCGGAGCCGCTGGTCGGGGGCATCCTGGACCTGGGTGCGCTAGCGACCGAATTCCTGATCCTGGGCATCGATCCCTATCCGCGTAAGACGGGCGCGCAATTTGCGCCGCCCAAGGTCGAAGATGCAGGCGAACGCCCCTTTGCCGCCTTGGAATCATTGAAGAAAACCCTCGGCGGCGGTCAACCGTGACGGCAGCGCAAGCGGTGGAACGCCGGCAAAACCGGCTTGTCTGTGGTGACCGACCCGGTATGGTCGCCCCGTGCCTCGAACCTCTCTAACGAAGCTGCCGGCGCTCCTGCCTGCGCCGCCCAAGTCGATCCATGCCTGACAAGGCTCGCATCGCGCTTGACGTTATGGGCGGCGACCATGGTGCATCGGTCGTCTTGCCGGGCGCCGATATTTCGCTCACCCGCCACCCCGATACTGAATTCCTGCTGTTCGGCGACCGCGCCGTGGCGGAGCCCTTGCTCGACCGCCTGCCCGACCTCAAGGCGAAGTCGCAACTGACGCACACCGACGTATCGATCCGGATGGACGACAAGCCGAGCCAGGCGCTCAAGCACGGCCGCTGGAAGTCGTCGATGTGGCTCGCGATCGACGCGGTCAAGAAGGGCGAGGCCGATGTGGTCGTGTCGGCCGGCAATACCGGCGCCTTGATGGCAATGTCGCGGTTCAATCTCAAGATGATCGAGGACATCGAGCGGCCGGCGCTGGCCGGGCTTTGGCCGACGCTGAAGGGTGAATCGGTCGTGCTCGACGTCGGCGCTTCGATAGGCGCCGACGAGCAGCACCTGATCAACCTCGCCGCCATGGGCAGCGCGATGGCGCGCGTGCTGTTCGACGTCGAGCGGCCGACCGTGGGTTTGCTCAATATCGGAGTCGAGGAGGTCAAAGGCCTCGAGCAGGTGCGCGAGGCCGGCCGCCTGCTGCGCGAGGGCCATTTCCCGCACTTCGATTACGTCGGCTTTGTCGAGGGCGATGACATCGGCAAGGGCATGGTCGATGTGGTGGTGACCGAAGGCTTTGCCGGCAACATCGCGCTGAAAACCGCCGAAGGCACCGCCCGCCAGTTCGCGCAATACCTCAAGAATGCCATGAACCGGACCTGGGCGGCGCGCATCGGCTATCTGCTGTCGCGCCAGGCGTTCCGCACGCTGCGCGACAAGATGGACCCGCGCAAATCCAACGGCGGGGTGTTCCTCGGCCTCAACGGCATCGTCATCAAGAGCCATGGCGGCGCCGACGCCGAGGGCTTCGCCGCAGCCGTCGACATGGGCTATGACATGTTCCGCTACGAACTGCTCGCCAAGATCGGCGAGTCGATGGCCCGCGACATGCAGGCCAGCGCGACCGCGCGCGTGGCGGGCGGAGCAATTTCGTGACTTTATTGCGTTCGGTGGTGCTCGGGTGCGGGAGCTATTTGCCGGCGCGTATTCTCAGCAACGATGAACTGGCGAAGTCGGTCGAAACGACGGACGAATGGATCGTTCAGCGCACCGGCATCCGCGAGCGCCACATCGCCGCCGCCGGCGAACTCACCTCCGACCTTGCGCTTAACGCCGCGCGCGCGGCGCTCGCCAATGCCCGTATCGAGGCGAATTCGATCGACCTGATCGTGCTCGCCACGTCGACGCCGGACCAGACCTTTCCCGCTACCGCAGTTTCGGTGCAATCCGGCCTCGGTATCGCCCACGGCGCTGCCTTCGATCTGCAGGCGGTTTGTTCGGGCTTCATCTATGCGCTCTCGGTGGTCGAACTCAATGCTCAAAAGCGGCGCCTGCAAGCGCGCGCTGGTGATCGGCGCGGAGACTTTCTCGCGCATTCTGGACTGGAACGACCGGACGACTTGCGTGCTGTTCGGCGACGGCGCCGGCGCCCTGGTGCTGGAGGCGCAGGCGCAAGCGGGCACCGCAGCCGACCGCGGCATTTTGACCGCCCATCTGCGTTCGGACGGCCGCTTCAAGAGCAAACTCTACGTGGACGGCGGGCCGTCCTCGACCCAGACCGTCGGCCATCTGCGCATGGAAGGCCGCGACGTGTTCAAGCATGCCATCGCGATGATTACCGACGTGATCGACGACGCCTTTAAGGCGACCGGCACCAGCGCCGCCGATATCGACTGGTTCGTGCCGCACCAGGCCAACAAGCGGATCATTGACGGCTCGGCTCATAAGCTCGGCATCACGCCGGACAAGGTGGTGATCACGGTCGATCGCCACGGCAACACCTCGGCGGCCTCGATTCCGCTGGCGCTGACCGATGCGGTTGCCGACCGGCGCATCAAGCGCGGCAATCTCATTCTACTGGAGGCGATGGGCGGCGGCTTTACCTGGGGCTCGGCGCTGTTGCGCTGGTGACGGGCGGCGAAATCCGGGCCCGCGCCCGACGATTTTTAGCCGCCAAAAAGGTCGCGGGATGGCCGCGAGCCCCGTTGACCCATTCGGATCAAGCGAATATCGTCGATAATTCAGCGGGATATCTTCGCCAGGGGCAGGGCAGGCGATGACCGGTAAAACAGTGACGCGGGCGGACCTCTGTGAGGCGGTCTACCAAAAAGTGGGCCTTTCACGGACGGAATCCGCTTCGCTCGTGGAGTTGGTGCTCAAGGAGATCACCGACTGCCTGGAGCGTGGCGAAACCGTGAAGCTTTCATCTTTCGGTTCGTTCGTGGTGCGCAAGAAGGGCCAACGCATCGGGCGCAATCCCAAGACCGGCAAGGAAGTGCCGATCTCGCCACGCCGGGTAATGGTGTTCAAGCCGTCGGCGATCCTCAAGCATCGCATCAACGGCCACGCCGAATAGACCGGCGCATGGTCCCGAAAAGTGGGAACCGGTTTTCGGAAAAGATCATGTACCGATAAAGAACGTTCAAGTTCGTTTCAGTACCGCGTTCAATTCAGCATCGAAAGGGGCCCTTTGGATCACAAGGCGCCGGAAGCGTTTCGCAGCATCAGTGAAGTGGCGGACGAACTCGATCTGCCGCAGCACGTGCTGCGCTTCTGGGAAAGCCGTTTCCGCGACATCAAGCCGATGAAACGCGGCGGCGGGCGGCGCTACTACCGCCCCGAAGATGTCAGTCTTTTGCGCGGCATCCGCCATCTGCTGTACGGCGAGGGCTACACCATCCGTGGCGTGCAACGCATCTTGCGCGAGCAGGGCGCGAAATTCGTTAGGCTTGGTCTGGCAGGAGGGCGCGCCACAACCGCCCCATGGCGCAAGCGAGGACGAGGATATCGCCGAGGAGACCGCATTGTCGGAAGTCGAGGCGGTCGAAGAGGATCGCGGCCTGCGCAGCCGGCTGTCTTCGCTGATCGGCCGCGATCTCGGCGATCGTCAGGATGATGTCGGAGCGCGCCGCGAGCCCCCGCTCAAGAGCGCGCCGATGCCGCGCATCGAGCCGACCGATCGCGCGATCCATCGCGCGGAAGCGCCGACGTCAATTGAGCCTCAGGTCCCAGAGCCTATGGTTCGCGCTACGCCAGCAGCATCCGTGGGCCGGCTGGCGCGCGACGATCTGCGCAAGCTGCACGCCGTGCTCCATGAGCTTGCCGAATGCCGCAAGCTCATCGACACCGCGGTGGCGCGCCCCCAATAGCGCCGGCGGCCTGCCGCACTCCCGTCAAGATTGAACCAATCGTGCATGGCGCCGCACCAAGGCGTATGTAAAATGCCCATGCCGGCTGACGGCCGAGGGGTTTCCATGCGACGGGTGGCAACGGCTGCGTTATTGGCGATCATCACGCTCGTCGGCGCCCATAACCCCGTCGCGGCTCAGTCTGTGGCGCCCAATCTGACGCCGCCGGTGCGCGTCGGCCCGACCCCGCTCGGCTGGTACGGCATCGGGTCGATCGCCTGCGCCGCGCTATCGCCGATGATCGGCACTCTGATGCTCGGCCGCGAATTGACCGTCACCGAAGTCGACCGCATGGCCTTGTCCTGCTTCCTCGGCCCGGTCGGATGGGTGCTGGGTCCCGTCCTGTTTCCGGATGCGGTCGTCATCACGAACATGCCGCCGGAAAATCCGCCGCCGCACCACCCGCGCCTGGCGCGCGGCCGCCACATCGACATCCCGCCGCGCGGCATCACCAGCTTCGTGCCCAACGAGGTATTGCTTGAAGTCGAGAGCGGCACGCCCGCGCAATATCTCAACGTGCTCGCGCGCCGGCTGCAATTGACGCAACTGGAGACGCAGAGCTTTACGCTCACCGGCCGCACTTTGCAGCGCTGGCGCATCGGCGGCACGAACTCGGTGAGCGCCACTTTGCAAGGCCTCTCGTCCTTTAACCGGATTTCGGCGGCGCAGCCGAATTTCATTTACCGGTTCGGGCAGGCGCAACCGCCGGCGCAGCCGGACATCGCCTCGCAATATGTCGTCCCCAAACTGCATTTGCTGGAAGCGCACAGGATCACCAACGGCGACGACGTGCTGGTGGCGGTGATCGATTCCAAGATCGACGCCGACCACCCCGATCTCGCCGGCGCGATCGCCGACCAATACGACGCGCTCGGCACGCAGGCGCCGGCGCATATGCACGGCACCGGCATGGCCGGCGCCATCGCCGCGCATAGCAAGCTCGTCGGCGTGGCCCCGAAAGTGAAGCTGCTTGCGGTGCGCGCCTTTGCTGGCGACAAGGAGAGCGCGCAGGGCACCACGTTCAATATTCTCAAGGGCCTCGATTGGGCCGCGGCCAAGAATGCGCGCATCGTCAATATGAGCTTTGCCGGACCGCCCGATCCGATGTTCCGCGACATGCTGGCCGGTGCGCATGCGCGCGGCATTGTGTTGATCGCCGCGGTCGGCAATGCCGGGCCGCGCTCGCCGCCGCTCTATCCGGCGGCCGATCCCGACGTCATCGGCGTGACCGCGACCGACGCCGAAGACAAATTATTGCCGCAAGCCAATCGCGGATCGCAAGTCGCAGTGGCGGCGCCCGGCGTGCAGGTGCTGGAGCCGGCGCCCGACGCGGCCTATCAGGTCACGACCGGCACCTCGGTTGCCGCCGCTCACGCCAGCGGCGTTGCCGCGCTGTTGCTGGCGCGCGATCCGAAGCTGACGCCCGATCAGGTGCGGCGCGGCCTGATCCGCTCAGCGCGGGCGATCCCTGGTAACAAGCGCGACGTCGGCGCCGGCGTGATTGACGCGCTGACCGCGATCAATTCGGTGAAAAAGTAACGGACGGGCCGGCGGGAAATTGGTCGGGGCGACTGGATTTGAACCAGCGACCCCCTGTCCCCCAGCCGCGTGACTGGTGTTGAAAACAAACAATAAAATTGTAAAGCGGAGAATACTTGCGCGCACTCGCGCGCGTTGGCGAGCCCGCAAACGAAAACAGAACGGCTTGCGCTGCTTTGCAAAGCGTTTTGCAAAGCGCTGCAAAGCAGAGGCGATTTGCAAAGCGCCTAATTTTAGAAACTGTTGCGAGAGAAGGGCTTGTTGGTCGGGGCGACTGGATTTGAACCAGCGACCCCCTGTCTCCCAGACAGGTGCGCTAACCGGGCTGCGCCACGCCCCGACCGGAACGGCGCGGACTATAGGGATGCGCCTATCGCGGCGCAACAACGCTCCACTAACGGCATTTGAGGCGCGGCGGCCGAGTTAACGGATTGTGCACGCCTGTTGGACGTAATCCGGTATCGAGTTTTTCCATGTCGGGACGCGGCCATGGCCCAAGCGGTTCCAGCACGACTTGACGCGCATTTCGGCATCGATCCGCCGCTGGCGGACCGCACGCCGGCGCAGTCGCAGGTGGAAGGCCTCGGCGACATCCGCATCGCCATCCACGAGGATCTGGCGGCCATCGAGCGGGACTGGCGCGCCTTCGAGGCGCAGGCCGATTGCATCGTTTTCCAAAGCTTCGATTGGCTCTCGACCTGTCAGCATCATATCGGCGCGCGCCAGGGCGTGCGGCCCGCTATCACCGTCGTCTATGACGCCGGCGGGGCAATCCTGGCCCTGTTGCCGCTCGCGGTCTGCGCGGCGGGGCTGGCGCGCGAACTCACCTGGCTCGGAGCGGAGCTTTGCGACTATAACGCGCCGTTGCTGGCGCCGGCTTTTTCCGAGCGGATCGACCGCGCGTGCTTTCTCTCGCTGTGGGCGGAGATCACCAGGCTCGTGCAGGCCAATCCGCGGCTGCACTACGATACGATCATTCTGACCAAGATGCCGGAAAAAGTGGGCGCGCAAGCAAACCCGATGCGGTACCTCGGCGGCACGATCAATCCGAGCGGCGCCTATCTCAGCCACCTTTCCGGCGATTGGGAAACTTTCTATGCCGCCAGGCGCTCGTCGGCGACCCGCCGGCGCGACCGCACCAAGCGCAAGAAGCTGTTCGAGATCGGCGAGGTCCGCTATGTCGAACCGGCCGCGGGCCCCGAGACCGTGCAGACGCTCGATACCTTGATGGCGCAGAAGGCGCGTTCGTTTGAACGCATGGGCGTCGGCAATCTGTTTGCCAAGCCCGGCCACGCGGAATTCTATCGCGCGCTCGCGAGCGAGCCGGCCATGCGGCCGCTCGTGCATATCAGCCGGCTCGACGTCGGCGCCATTCCTGCCGCCATCAACCTCGGGCTGACCTATCGCGGCTGCTATTACCATCTGCTGGCAAGCTACGACGAAGGCGACGTGTCGCGTTTCGGTCCCGGCGCCGCGCATCTGCACGACCTCATGCATCAGGCCATCGACCGCGGCTTTCGCGTCTTCGATTTCACCATCGGCGACGAGCGCTACAAGCGCGACTGGTGCGATACCGAGCTGACGCTTTACGACTATATCGCGGCGGCGACCTGGCGCGGCGAGCTCATCGCTACGCCGATTCTGGCGGCAAGGCGGGTAAAGCGCTGGATCAAGCAGACGCCGGCGGCGTGGAACGCGTTCAGCGCGGCCCGCGCTTTTATCGGATCGCTGGCGCGAGGCGCGCGGCATTAGCGCAGACCGCGGCCTTCGCATGGTAAATCCGACAAAGTCCCGGGGCCGCCGTTAACTCAGCGCTTTAAACTTAACCGCAGGAAAATCACCTGTTAACGCAGCGTGGTGTTAACAGCTTGCCTGTTTAGTCGATGCCGATAACCCGCGTGTTGCGTCGCTGCGGAGATCGCAATGAAATTGCCAAATATTCAGATCCTGCGCGCCTGTGCGGCTCTGATGATCGTCGTCTATCATTGCGGCATTGAGACCGGACGTCTCTCGCTCGCGGCGGGCGGCGGCAAGCTGTTCGATGAAGTGCCGTGGGGATCGGGCGTTCCGCTTTTCTTTGCCATCAGCGGCTTCATCATGGTGGTGACGAGCGCGCGCGCGTTCGGATCGCTGTCTGCCGCACTCGACTTCATGCGCCGCCGCATCATCCGGATCGTGCCGCTGTATTGGCTGGTGACGACAGGGGCGCTTGCGGTGGTGCTAGTCGCGCCGAGCCTGAGCAAGGCACCGCCCGGCGACCACCTCTATATCGTCGCGTCCTACCTGTTCTGGCCCTACGTGCGTTTGACCGGCGATATTCGCCCGCTGGCGACGCCCGGCTGGACGCTGAATCTTGAAATGCTCTTTTATGTCGTTTTCGCCGCTTCGCTGCTGTTTCGCCGCGGCGTCGGTCTGTGTCTTTTGTTCGCTTCGCTCGGGCTGTTGGTTACGGCGCGCGTGTGCGGCTTACTTCCCGGTGTCGCGCTCAACTTCTGGGGCGATCCGATCATTCTCGGCTTCTTGCTGGGAGCCGCCGCGGGAATTGCCTACGTCTACGGTTTGCGGCTGTCCGGCCTGTCGGCCGTTGTGCTGACGGGAATAGGTTTCGCTGTGATCTTCCTGTCCTGGATACCGGCCGGCGCAGAAGACGCGTTGCTGCGGCGATTGGCGGAAGCGGCGCCGGCAACCTTGATTTTGATCGCGGTCGCACTCGGCCCCCAGGTTGATGAGGTTCGCAATCTGTGGCGGCCCGCTTTGCTTATCGGCAACGCTTCTTACAGCCTCTACCTTGTGCAGGAATTCCTGCTGCGCCTGTTGTCGCTCGGTTGGCACAAGGCACCGACGACAATACTTCCGCTATGGACGTTTATCCCGATCGGGATCGCCATCGCAGTGCTGGTCTCACTGACGATCTATCGCTATTTCGAAAAGCCGGTCACAAGTTGGCTGAACGGCGATGCAAGCCGGAAAGTCCGTCTCGCCCCCGAGCGCGTTGCCGCGCCGCTCATGCGCGAAGCCGCCCCGGTCTGATCCATTTCTTTTAAGCAACGCCGCTGGTACCTGGTGCCGGCGCGGCAATTTTGCCGCCGCCGGCCGCAGCCTCATAGGCAAGCCGGAACGGCCCACGGATCATCAGCACCACGCCGGTGATGGCGCTGCAACTGTAGATGAAGACGTAGGTCTCGAGAAACTGCACGATATCGAGACGGGTGAAGACGGCGAAGACGGCAAGGCAGGTCATCGCCGCCGCCAGGCCCATGCCGATGCGCGCCATTTCCTTGAAGAAGCCGTTGTGCACCAGCACGCTGTAAGTGACCATCTGCATCAGATTGGCGATCAACAGCACGATCAGGATCGGCGTGGTAGCCGGCGGCATGGTCGCCGCATTGCCGAGCAGGAACGCGAAGAATTTGTCGGCGGCGACCAGCAGGATGCCGCAGGCGACGGCCGCCGGAATGCTGCACAGCGCGGTCGCCATCAGCGTGGCGCGCACCAGCGTTGGCCCGTTACGCTCGGCAAGCGCGCTGGTCTGGCGCGGCACCAGGATATCGCAGACGGCGGCGAAAATGACCGCCCCGCCCCGGAAAACCTTGAAAGTGGTATCGAGAATGATCGGTGGCGCGCCGAGACCGAACAGCAGCGGCACGATGAGATACGGGTAGTTGGTGACATAGATTTCGCTGACCGCGTAGGTGCCGCTGCGGACGATCTGGGTGCGGTTGGCGCGGAAAAACGCGCGCAGGTCCGCGAACCAGCCGCCGATGCGCGGCCGCAAGGCGTTGCGGAGCACCATCCGCTTGACGCAGATAGTCACCACGACCGCCCATAGGGCATTGAGCGCGATGAGCATGACGATCAGCGGCAATCCGAACAGGACCGCGATCAGGCCGACGATATACCCTCCGCGGCGCAGCGTTTCGAGCGCTTCGAACAGCACGTATTCGTCGACCGCGATCGAGACATAACGCAGCGCAAACCAAACCAGATTGAGTGCGACCAGCAGGAAGAAAAGGCTGAACTCCGCCGCCTCATGCAGTGGGGTGGCGATCTGAGCCGCCATAAAGACGAAGCAGAGTAGAGCCCCGCTGCTCACCAGTCCGAAGTAAAACAGCACAATGGCGGTGGCTTGGCGGGCTATCGTGTCGCTGCGGTCGCCGGCCAGGAAGCGCGCGCGCTGCTGCACGAACAAAATCTTGACGATGCCGAAGTCGATCAGCCAGAGCGAATAACCGATGGCCGCGACCAGGATGAAAATCGAGAAGCGTTGCGGGCTGAGCACGTGCGCGAACACGTAAGTTTGCAGCAGGCCAGTGACCAAAGCGGCGCCGGCCGTGCCGGTGCGCAGCAGGAAGAACGGGATGGAAATCAGTCGCTGCTTCATGTCACGCCGTCCGTCTTGCGCCTAGCGCAAGGCAATGATCGAGAAGAGACCGCGCCGTGGCTGCCCAGGTGAACTTTTGCACCCGCTGCCGGCCCGCCGCCACGAGCCGTTCGCGCAAACCGGCGTCAGCATAAAGCGATTGCATGTGCTGCATGATCTGGCCGGCATCCTCGGCGCGGCATCGCAATGCCGCGTCCCCGCAGATCTCCATCAGGGCCGGCTGCTCGCTGATGATGACCGGGCAGCCGCAGGTCATCGCCTCGATCGGCGGCAAGCCGAAACCTTCGTAGAACGAGGGAAATACCAGCGCCAGCGCATGTTCATACAGTGCGCGCAGCTCGGCATCGGAGACAAAGCCAACCGTACGCACGCTTTGGGATTGGATCAGGTCGATCTGGCCGAACACTTTTAGGTCCTTGGCGCCCGTCAGCACCAGCGCGGCGTCGCCAAATTTTGCTTTATGAAACGCGGCGACAACCGTGGCGATATTCTTGTTTGCCGAATCGATCCCGACACCGAGAAAGAATT
Source organism: uncultured Alphaproteobacteria bacterium (assembly GCA_963709015.1). Lineage (GTDB taxonomy): Bacteria > Pseudomonadota > Alphaproteobacteria > Rhizobiales > Xanthobacteraceae > Pseudolabrys. The sequence continues at coordinate 65,862 of CAVPUU010000015.1, forward strand.
TGCGGCCGACGAGGCCGAGCCGGCACAATACCGTTGGATCGGCGTCGACGGCCGTAATGTGATCGCTGCCCTCGTAGCAGACCGGAATTTTTCCGACGTCGGCGCCGTACCATTTGCCGATTTCGCGGCGGGAAAATTCGGAGACCGTCACCACCAGGTCGGCCCGCCGGCACAGGCGCGGCAGCAGAAAACCATAGGCGGCGCGAAAGCGCGCGGAAAAGTTTTCCGGTAAGGCGCGCACAGTGGCATCGTGGACGACCACGATCTGGTGTTTTGCGGCCAGCGGCCCGAGCATGCACAGATTGAGCAGCAGGCTTCCGACGGCATGCAGCGGGAACTCGATCTGCTCCCAGAGGTAGCCCGAAAACAATCCGGCGCGGCGAAGCGGAATATTCTTGAGCGGAAAGTCTCGTGCCTTGAGCGGCGCGAGCAACTCGATGCGGCCTTTGAGCGCGGCATATTCGCCGTCGAGCAGCGCGTCGATCGCGGTGATGGTTTCCATGGCGAAACGTTGCACACCGGAGGAACGCTGCGTGAGAAACCGGCCGTTGATGGCGATGCGGAGTGGCGACATCAGCGGCGCTCCGAGGATGGATGGCTGCGCGCGTGATTGAGCGTCGCTGCCGCCAGGCCCCAGATTGTGCCGAGCAGAAAGAAAAAATGCCGCCAGTGATCGGTGTCGATCACGAAGCCTTCGATGATTTCGCCGGCGAAGGCGGCGAACGCGCAGATCAGATACGGCTGCCACGGCGTGCGCACGAAGACGGTGCGCAAAGCCGTCCACAACGTGGCGGCTAGCAGCGTTATATAGGCCATGCCGCCGGCCCAGCCATATACCAGGAAGGCCTGTAGATAGACGTTGTGCTGCTGCATGCCATGCACGCGATTGAATTGGAACGGGCCCATACCGTTGGGGAAGTTGAGCAGATCGGTGAGCGCCAGTTCCTGCAGGCGGAAGCGGCCGCCACTGCCGACGTCGTAGGATTGCAGGAGCTGCGCACGCTCCTTGAACATGGTCCCGATCGAATCGAACGACAGTGCGATGACGACAAAGGCCGCTACCGCCGCGATACCGATCGCGCCCATTGCAAAGATCCGCATGCGCGCGCCGTCAGTCGGGGCCGTCAGGAAGGCGAGCGCCATCATGATCAGGCACGAGATTGCGAAGTAAATCCAGGCGCCGCGCGAAAAGCTCAGCAGCAGGCCGAGCAGCAGGATGCCGACGATCAGCAGGTCGGTTACGCGGATTCTTCGCGTCAGCATCCGCTCGATCACAACGATCGCCGGCCAGATCAGGAACGGCCCGAAGACGTTGGGGTCCTTGAAGGCGCCTTGCGCGCGGTCGTAGTCGGTGAACAGGTCGTGGGCGTGCGGGAACAGGCCGAGATAGCCGGCAGTGCCGGCGAGCGCGGCGATGGTCGCGGTCGCCACATAGGCCGCGCAGAATCGTTACGATGCGCGGCATCGTGTTGCGGGCGAGCAGGCTCGCAAACAGCAGCGCCGCCACCGCGAGATAGATCGACGTGGCGGCATATTGCACGGTCTGTAGCTCGTCGGGCACATTGAGCAGCGCCAGCAGCCCGGCGATGTTCCAGGCCAATAGCAACAGAAACAACAGCGCAAGATGGCGATCGAAACGCAGGCCCGCGGCGAAACAGACGAGCGCCAGCACGCCCATCAGGCCGTCATGCGGCGACGGCTCGATAAAGGCAATCGAGCTCGCCAATACCGTGATGTAAAGCACGATCAGCAGCAGACGCTCGCTGAACGCGGCGGCCGGTACCGCCATCGCCGGCGGCGCGGCATGGCTGAGCGCGATGTCTTGGGCGGTGATCAATATGCGTTCTCGGTCTTGAGCAGCGCGAACGGCGTTCTCGTCAAGATATAGAGATCGAACAGCACCGACCAGTTCTCGATGTAGTAGAGATCGTGTTCGACACGCTGCTGGATTTTTTCGTGCGTGTCGGTCTCGCCGCGCCAGCCGTTGATCTGCGCCCAGCCGGTGATGCCAGGCCTGACGCGGTGACGGGCGAAGTAGCCGTCCACCGCCTCGTCGTAGAGCTGGGCTTCGGCCTTGGCGTTGACCGCGTGCGGACGCGGGCCGACCAGCGACAGATTGCCCTTGAGCACCACGTTGAACAGCTGCGGCAGCTCGTCGAGGCTGGTCTTGCGGATGATGCGCCCGACCTTTGTGACGCGCGGGTCGTCTTTGGTGACGAGCTTGTTGGCGTTCGCGTCGGCGGCGTCGGCGTGCATTGAACGGAATTTGTAGACCTCGATCAGGTCGTTGTTGAAGCCATAGCGCTTCTGCTTGAACAGAACCGGACCGCGGCTTTCGAGCTTGATTGCGATCGCGATCAACGCCATCACGGGCAACGCGAGCAGAAGCATGACGCCGCCAATCAATTTGTCGAACAGCCACTTCATCACCACGTCCCAATCGGCGATCGGCCGATCGGCTACGTCGAGCACCGGCACGGTGCCGATGTAGGAATACGAACGCGGACGGAATTGCAGCTTGTTGGCGTGCGCGGCGAGGCGGATGTCGACCGGCAGCACCCACAGTTTTTTCAGCATCTGGAGGATGCGGTCTTCCGCCGAGATCGGCAGCGAGAAGACCACCAAATCGACGCGCGTGCGCCGCCCGAATTCGACTAGATCGTCGACGACGCCGAGCTTGCGCTCGCCGGCGCATTCGGTGTTGCTGCGCTCGTCGCCGCGGTCGTCGAACAGGCCGATAACCTTGACGCCGGAATCCTTCTGCCGGTTAAGTTCCTCGATGATGTGCTCGCCCGATTTGCCGCCGCCGACGATCACCGTGCGGCGGGTGAGGCGGCCCTCGCGGGTCCATTTGCGCACCAGCAGGAACAAGAGCTTGCGCGAGGCCAACAGTGCGACCAGGCCGCAGATATAGAAGCCGCCGAGCCAGACGCGCGAGAACATCTCGCCGGCCTTGGCGAAGAACGAGGCACCGATCACGATCAGGAACACCAGCGACCAGGCGGAGGCAAGCCGCATATACTGCTTCTCGTGGCCGCGGAACGCCTGTACCTGGTAGATATCGGCGGTCTGGAAAGCGAACATCGACAGCAGCGCGATGGCGAAGGTCGCGCCGGCGAAACGCCAGAATAAAACTTCGGTTGGCGACAGATAGATCGCGAACACGACGAAGCCGACGAGGACAACCAGCGCGAACTCGGCCATGCGCACGAAGCCGGCGAGCACGATCGGCGAGATCGGCGAGGGCGCAGGGGTTGCGGCGACAGCGAGCGCTTCCGGCGACAGCGAACGGGCTTTGGCCGCGGTGCGCGGCGCTGTGCGTGCACGGTCAACAAGCAGGCTCGCGCCCGATGCGCTCATCGAAGGGCTGGTGTCGGTATCGGTCATAAATGCGGTCAACGATTAACCGGTCGCGAGCCCCGGCGCGGCGGCAGGAATTGTCCCTAATTCCCGGAAATTCTTAAGGAAAAAGTCTCAAAAAAGGCTTATCGGGACGTTCAAATAAGTGTTAACCGCGACCGATTTGAGTGACGGCTTCGATGGCTGTTTGGTAGGCGGAAAGCACCCCGTCAACCATGGTTTCGACTGAAAACGCAGCCTCCACCCGCGCGCGTAGCTTGCGTGCGATCTCGGCGGTGGCATCCGGGTGGTCGAGAGCATGGACGATCGCCCGCGCCAACGCCTCTGCGTCAACGGGTGGAACCAGGGTGTTCGACAGCGGCCCATAGATTTCAGGTATGCCGCCCACTCTGGTTGTGATCAGCGGCTTGCCGCCGGCGGCGGTCTCGAGCACCACGTAGGGCAATGATTCCGCCCGCGACGGCACCACCATGATGCGGCCGAGGGTTAACGCCACGTAGGCAGGCATGGCAGGCATGAACTGCACGGCGCCGTCGAGGCCAAGCCGGGCGGACTGGGCTTGCAGCGCGGCCCGATCCGGTCCGTCGCCGACCAATGTCGCGGTGACGCTGCGCCCCGTCGTGCGCAAGCGCGCGATGGCATCGAGCAGGACATCAATGCCCTTGACCGGGCGCAACTCGCCCATGAAAACCAGATCGGTGGCGTCGGGCTTGCTGACGATGGGCTTGAATTCCGAGGGCGACACGCCGTTGTGTGCAACGCGCACCATGCCGCGCGGGCTGCCGATTTTCGCGCGGAAAATATCGGCGCTATAAGCGCTCTCGAATAGAAACAGGTCGCCCCGCAGCATCAGCAGGCGCTCTGTTGCCAGATAGAATTTTCCGGACAGCGAGTTCGTGGCTGAGCAGCAGGCTGCCGCCATGCGGCGTATAGGCGCGCACGGCGCGCTTGGTCCCGAACGAGAGGCGGGCGTAGGCGCCACCCTTGGCGCCGTGACCGTGCACGACGTCGGCTTGGGTTTGTGCGGCGCGGCGCACGACATGGGCGAGCACGAACAGGTCGCTCGGACTGGCGTGACGGCGCATCGGGACGCGGGTGAGCCCGAGCGCGAGCGAGGGCTCGAGTAACCGCAATGCGTCTTCGCCGCGCGTCCCGCCGGTGCGCAAGTCGGCGATCAGCCCGACCTTATGGCCGCGCGCGGTCTGCTCGCGCGTGAGGTCGAGGACGTGGCGGAATAGCCCGCCGACCGGCGCGCGAAAAACGTGCAGGATATTCAGTGGTTTCATTGCGTTAGAACCACCGTTCCTTGACCGATACGGTGTCGCCGGGACGCAGCGGGTAGCTCAGCGGCACCTCGCGCTTGATCTGCCGGCCCTGCGCATTGCGGGTGAGCTCGACGGTCTGCTTGAAGGCGCGCGGCGCGAAGCCGCCGGCAATCGCGATCGCTTTTTCCACCGTCATGTCGGCGACGTAGGGATACTGCCCCGGCGTGGTGACCTCGCCGAGGATGAAGAACGGCCGATAGGTCTCGACTTCCACCGTCACATGCGGCTCGCGCACGTAGCCTTGCTTGAGCCGCTCGGCGATGCGTTGCGACAGCTGCCGCGTCGTGATGCCGCGGGCCGCTACACTCCCGATCAGCGGCAGGTTCACACGGCCGCCGGCGTCGACGATGTAGGTGTTGGAGATTCCGTCCTGGCCGAACACCACGACGCGCAATTTGTCGCCGGCATCGAGCGTGTAGGGCTGCTCGCTTGCCGCGCGCGCGTAGGCATAACTCGAAGGCGCGACATAAGGCTCGCCGGCGTCATATTGCGGGGATGCGGATTGCGGCGCGCGGTATTGCAGCACGGTTGGCGGCAGCACCGGCTGTTGCGCGTAGGCCTGCGGGGCGCTCAGCTGCGCGGTGAATAACCCGCGGCCGGCGATATCGTCCGGCTCATGCCGCATGCAGCCGGTGGCCGCGAGCGCGACCAAAGCGGCCAACACAAATCGGGCTCCCCGCATCAAACGAATCCGCGTCCCGTCGTGGAAATTCAGAGAGGGATTAGGGGGCCGGGATGGTTAACAAAAGCTGACTTCGTGCCGCCGGGGCCGAAAATTAACGCGGCAGCAACCATAATAGGTTGTGATCCTGGCGGCACCGTAGCGATTAGCGTTTGGAGTGAGGAATGTTGTTCCGTAAGAAGTCGAAAGTTGCAGCCGCGCTCAAGCCCACTCCTGCCGCGGCGCCGGTCGCCGTCAACGGCGAGCCGGATTTGCGCGGTTTAGGCCGCGTTTTGTGGGCCAAGAAGACCAAGATCCTCGCGATCACGCTACTGGCCGCCGCCGCCGCTTTCGCCGTCGTGAACGCCATGACCCCGCGCTACCGCTCCGAATCGCGGCTGCTGCTGGAGGCGCGCGAGAACGTGTTCCTGCGTGCCGAAGCCGACAAAAACACCGGCGACCGCACCACCATCGATCCCGAAGCGGTGACTAGCCAGATCCAACTCGTGCTCTCGCGCGATCTGGCGCGCGAAGTGATCAAGAAGGAAAAGCTCGCCGACAATCCGGAATTCGATCCGGCATTGCGCGGCCCATCTGTCTTCAGAGTGGTGCTCAGCCTGTTCGGCATCGGCCGCGATCCGGCCGCCATGACGAAAGAGGAGCGCACGCTCAAATCTTATTACGACCGGCTCAACGTCTATGCGGTGGAAAAATCCCGCGTGATCGGTGTCGATTTCAACTCCGCCAACCCCGAGCTTGCCGCCCGCGTCGCCAATACCGTCGCCGAGACCTACCTCAAGATGCAGCAGACGGCGAAGCAGGAGCAGACCCACGCCGCCGGCGACTGGCTGGCCGGCGAAATCTCCAAAATGCGCACCAAGGTGGCTGACGCCGAAGCCCGGGTCGACGACTATCGCGCCAAGGCCAATCTGTTTTCCGGCTCCAACAACATTTCGCTGCCGACCCAGCAGCTGACCGAGGTCAATTCGCAGATCTCCGCGGCGCGTGGGCAGAAAGCCGATCTGGAGGCGAGGGCGCGGCAATTGCGCGAACTCGTCCGCTCGGGCAAGCCGATCGAATCCTCCGACATCGCGAATACCGAATCCATGCGCCGGCTGGTCGAGCAGCGCAATGCGCTGCGCTCGCAATTGGCCGAACAGTCCACCACCTTGCTCGACCAGCATCCGCGCATCAAGGAACTCAAGGCGCAGATCGCCGAGGTCGAGCGCGAAATTCGCACCGAGGGCGGGCGTCTCGCGGCTCAGCTCGACAACGACGCTCGCGTGGCCGGCGACAGGCTGGAGATGCTTGCCGCCAGCCTCAACACGGTCAAGAAACAAGCTTCGCAGAGCAACGAGCAAGACGTGCAGTTGCGCGCGCTCGAGCGCGAAGCCAAGACCGAGCGCGGTCTGCTCGAATCCTATCTCGCCAAATACCGCGAAGCGACGGCGCGTGACAACATCAATGCCGCGCCGCCCGAGGCGCGCATTATTTCGCGCGCGAGCGCCGCGATCAAGCCGGACTTCCCGAAGAAGCTGCCGACCGTGCTGATTGCGGCCTTCGCCGCCTTTGCGCTGTCGTCGGGCTTCGTCGTAACCGGCGCGTTGCTGGCAGCCCCGTCGGCGTCTTTTGGTTACGCGTATGCATCGACTTCCCCTCCCGCAATGGCCACGCCGGCCACGATGCCGCGCATGGCTTCACCGTCTTTGACGCCGTCCGCCAGGGCCGTGCCTTTGAGGGTCAGCACGGTCGAACAAATCGCGCAAAATCTGCGCGTGGCAGACGAAGATGGCCGCCGCGTCACCGTGGTCGGCACCATGCGCAATGTCGGCACCACGTATGCAGCGATTGCGCTTGCCCGCACGCTGGCGGACGACGCCAATGCGGTGCTGGTCGATCTCGCCTTCGACGCCCCCAATTTGTCGGTTATTTCGACCGATCCCAAGGCGCCGGGGATCGCCGAACTCGTGCGCGGCACGGCCTCGTTTGGCGACATCATCACGCGTGACCAATATTCGAACGCGCATTTGGTTGCGACCGGCGAGATCGGCAACGACGGGCCGACGCTTTCCGCCTCGCCGATGCTGGCGACCGTAATCGAGGCCTTGGCGCGCAGCTACGATCACGTGGTGATCGACGTCGGTTCAGCGGCCGATATCGCTATCGAGCGGTTCGCGCCGCTGGCCGCGCATGCGGTGCTGGTGGCCGCCGACCCGGCCAATCCGGCGACCAAGGCCGCGCGCGAGCGCCTGATGTTGGCGGGGATTTCCGACGTGACGCTTGTGGCCGGTGCGCCGCAGGTCATCGCGGCATAAGATACCGGCCGTTGCGGCGCGGCGAGCCTTGGTCGCAGGCGCGCAAAGTTTTATCAATTGAAGGCTGCAATAGTCAGGCGAGTAAGCCTTTGGGAGCGGGCGCCTTGGCAGGCATGAAGCAAACCATCATCCAGACCGGCCTGGAAACGCTCTATTTCACCGGGATGCATCACTTCATGCGCCCGCTTGTCGGCGGCGTCGGCGCCCTCCTGACGTTGCACCACGTGCGCCCAGCGCGGCCGCAGGCGTTCCAGCCCAACCACCTTTTGGAAGTCACGCCGGAATTTCTCGAGCGCGTGCTGGCGCGGATCACGCGCGCCAACGTCGACGTGATCTCGCTTGACGAGATGCATGCCTGCTTCCTGAGCGGCGATTTCGGGCGGCGCTTCGTCTGCATCACCTTCGACGATGGCTACAAGGACCTGATGCGCTGGGCCTATCCGCTGCTGAAGAAATACAAGCTGCCGTTTGCGCTCTATATCCCGACCAGCTTTCCCGACCGGCTCGGCGAATTGTGGTGGGTCGCGCTCGAAGCGGTCATCGCGCAGAACAGCCGCATCGGCATGGTGATCAACGGCGAGGACCGGTTCTTCGACTGCGGCACGGTGAAGGAAAAACGCGATCTCTATGACCAGATTTACGACTATCTGCGCAGCATGAAGACCGAAGATGAATTGCGCAGTGTCGTGCGCGATCTCTGCGCCTGTCACCGCGTCGATATCGCGGCATTATGCCGCGACCTCTGCATGGACTGGCAGGAGATCGTCGATCTTTCCGCCGACCCGCTGGTCACCATCGGCGCACACACCGTCAACCACAAAATGCTCAAGAAGATGGCCGACGAATCCGCCGTGCGCGCGGAAATGGAGATGAGCCGCGCAGTGCTGGAAGCCGCACTCGGCAAGCGGCCGCAACATCTCGCCTATCCGGTCGGCGATCCGACTTCGGCCGGCCCGCGCGAGTTCCGCATCGCCGCCGAACTCGGCTTCAAGACCGCAACGACCACGCGGCCCGGTGTGCTGTTCAAGGCGCACCGCGATCACTTGACCGCGCTGCCGCGCATTTCGGTCAACGGCGATTTCCAGCGGCAGCGCTATCTCAATGTTTTGATGTCGGGCGCCGCGACCGCGATGTGGAACGGCTTCCGCCGCGTTAATGCGGCTTGATTTCGTCCGTCTTCGCCATCCAACTGATCAGCGGCATCGCCGGCAGCACCCAACCGAGCCCGGCGACCACGTAAAAGATCGCCGCCACGAAGCCATTGATATCGGTGAGCACGGACTGCGCCAGCGCCATGGCGAGCAGGGCCCAAACCGACACCAGCGCCAGCAGCGCGACGGTGCCGATCAGCTTGCGGGTGCGAATGGACATGAAGGCTCTGCGTTGATGTAATTTGCGATGGGCAGCGCCTGACTATATGGTCCGCGCGGTTTTCCTGCAAAACAAGCGTTCCATGCACGATCGCCGTTCGGTTCCAGACTTTCGCCCACGCGCGGTGCGGCTGTGGCTCATCGCCGCCGCGGCGATGATCTTTCTGACGCTGGGGGTCGGCGGCACGACGCGGCTCACCTTGTCCGGCCTTTCGATCGTGGAATGGAAACCGCTCACCGGCGTTGTTCCGCCGTTGAGCCCGGATGCCTGGCAAGCCGAATTCGACGCCTACAAAGCCATCCCGCAATACCGTGAACTCAATCGCGGCATGAGCTTGGCACAGTTCAAGACCATCTACTGGTGGGAATGGACGCACCGGCTATTGGCGCGCGCGACTGGCGCCGTGTTCCTGCTGCCGTTTCTTGTTTTCCTGTGGCAGGGCGCCATCCCGCGGCCGCTGCGCGCGCGGCTATGGATCATTTTTGCCGGCGGCGCCGCGCTCGGCGCGGTCGGCTGGTGGATGGTATCGTCGGGATTGTCCGGCTCACGCGTCAGCGTGTCGCAGTACCGGCTGGCTTTTCATCTCTCGCTCGCCTGCGCGATCTATGCCGCCATCGTATGGACCGCGCTGCAACTGATGCCGGCCGCGCACAGCGGCGCACCCAAACGGCTACGCATCGTGGCGCTGGTGATTGCGGTGTTGCTGCTGCTTCAGATTTATCTCGGCGCGCTGGTCGCCGGGACTCATGCAGGGCTGGCATTCAGCACCTGGCCGCTGATCGATGGCGCATTCGTGCCGGAGGCTTCTCGACTGTGGTTCATCACGCCAGCTTGGCGTAATTTGTTCGAAAACACGCTTACCGTTCAGTTCGATCATCGGATGCTGGCCTATGCGATTTGGGTGCTGGCCGGACTGCACGCGGTCGATGCGCGGCAGGCGCGTAGTGGCGCGGGTGGTGCCATTGCGCTGGCCGGGGCGGTCACATTGCAGGCCGCGCTCGGCGTCGTCGTGCTGCTCTATCAAGCGCCGCTGGCGCTCGCGCTGGCGCACCAGCTGATGGCGATCATCGTATTCACGATCGCGATCGTGCACGCCGAGCAGCTGTGGCATCGCGGAGAATTCCGGAGCGCCACGTTGTGATCGACATAACAACCGAGGCCGGCATTGCGGTGATGACGCTCAAGCACGGCAAGGCCAACGCGCTCGATATAGAGTTCTGCGAGGCGCTGGCGGCTCGGTTCATTGAACTGCGCGGTGATGGTGCCAAGGCGGTGGTGCTGACCGGGCAGGGCAGCATCTTCTCAGCTGGCGTCGATCTGATCCGCCTCAGCAAAGGCGGTACCGAATACATCCGTAAATTCCTCCCGGCGTTGCACAAACTTTACGACGCGGTGTTCTATCACCCGAAGCCGGTGGTGGCGGCGATAAATGGCCACGCCGTCGCCGGCGGCTGCGTGCTTGCCTGTTGCGCCGACCGGCGCATCATGGCGAACGATGGCGGACGCATTGGCGTGACCGAATTGCTGGTGGGCGTGCCGTTTCCGGCGCTTGCCTTCGAGATCGTGCGTTTTGCGGTGCCGTCGCGTTACCTCACGGAATTCACGTCAGGCGGCGCAACCTACGAATCCAGCGTCGCTTTGCAACGCGGCTGGGTTGACGAGGTGGCCGAGCCAAGCGACCTGATGGCGCGCGCCATGGCCGCCGTGCAATCGCTGACCGCGCTTTCGCCGCCGGCTTTCGCGCAAACCAAAATGCAAATCCGCGCGGCGGCAACCGAACGCTATGAACGCGACGGGGAAGCGACCGACAGAGCGGTGACCGAGATATGGACCGCGCCGGAAACACTTTCTTACATTCGCGGCTACGTCGCACGCACACTCAAGAAAGCCTGACGCCGGTCGCTATCCATTCAGACCCTGCTCAAGATCGGCGACGATATCAGCGGTGTCTTCCAAGCCGATCGAGAGCCGCACCACGTCCGGCCCTGCGCCGGCCTGTACCTTCTGCGCGTCGGACAATTGCCGGTGCGTGGTGGAGGCCGGATGAATAATCAGCGAGCGGGTGTCGCCGATATTCGCAAGATGCGAGAACAATTTCACGTTCGACACGAGCTTGACGCCGGCGTCGTAGCCGCCCTTGAGCCCGAAGGTGAATACGGCGCCGGCACCCTTCGGCACATATTTTTTGGCGAGCGCATTGTACTTGTCGCCGGCCAGTCCCGGATAGCTCACCCACGCCACCTCCGGCCGCTTGGAGAGCCATTCGGCAACGCTAAGCGCGTTATCGGAATGACGTTGCATGCGCAGCGGCAGCGTTTCGATGCCGGTGAGGATCAGGAAGGCGTTGAATGGCGACAGCGCCGGCCCGAGGTCGCGCAGGCCGAGCACGCGGCAGGCGATGGCGAAGGCGAAATTACCGAAGGTCTCGCCCAGCACCATACCGGAGTATTCCGGGCGCGGCTCCGACAGCATCGGATAGCGCTTGTTCTGCAACCAGTTGAAACTGCCGCCGTCGACGATCAGGCCGCCGATCGAGTTGCCGTGGCCGCCGAGGAATTTGGTGAGCGAATGCACCACGATGTCGGCGCCGTAATCTATCGGCTTGCACAGGTAGGGCGTCGCCAGCGTGTTGTCGACGATCAGCGGCGCGCCCGCTTTGCGCGCGATCTTGGCGACCGCCTCGATGTCGGTGATGACGCCGCCTGGATTGGCGATCGATTCGATGAAGATCGCCTTGGTCTTTGGCGTCACGGCCTTCTCGAACGACGAAATGTCGTCCGGATCGGCCCATGCAACGTTCCAGCCGAAATTCTTGTAGGCGTGGTTGAACTGGTTGATCGAGCCCCCGTAGAGCTTCTTGGACGCCACGAACTCGTCGCCCGGCGTCATCAGGTTGTGCATCACGATCACCTGCGCGGCATGACCGGAGGCGACGGCGAGCCCCGCGCTACCGCCTTCAAGCGCGGCGACGCGCTCTTCCAGCACGGCGCAAGTCGGATTGCCGATACGGGTATAGATGTTGCCGAAGGCTTGCAGGCCGAACAGCGAGGCCGCGTGCTCGACGTCGTCGAACACGAAGGAGGTGGTCTGATAGATCGGCGTCGCGCGCGCGCCGGTGGTCGGATCGGGCTTGGCGCCGGCGTGAATCGAAAGCGTCGAAAAGCCTGGAATGCGTTCGGCGTCGGCCATGGTGCGTCCCCTTGCTGCCGGACGTTTCCGTACCGGTCGATTGCCGGTGTTTAACGAAAGGCCACCGCCGGTCAAGGGAAGGGCTGGGCCGGCCGCGTCAGCAATGGCGGTTTTTTTACCTCAGACAGGTTTTGTTTAGGAGATTTCAGCCACAATAGCGACGACAAGGGGCTTCGACGTGGATCCGATCGCACGCGTGATCATGGGTGGGCTTGGCGTGTTTGTCGCATGGACGTTGCTGCGCGCGTGGCGAAGCGGCGTGATTTACAGCCGAGGATACCGTTTTGACATCAACGACCGGCCCGTGATCTTCGCCTTGGGCTTTGTCGTTCATGTCGGCATCGCCGTTATGTGCGCGGCTTTTGCGGCCGGCTATAACCCGGGTGAGGTTCGCCAGCTTGTGCTTTGGCCGCTGAACGCCGGGCGTTGATTTGCGCAACTTGAAATCTGCAGATGCCTAGGTAGGACCTTTGTCGTTTTTTGCTGCGGCGTCGATTTCTCCCGGCGGCGGCTCGCGGCCGAGCCTCATTCGCTGCACACCCTTGCCCATGATCTGCGCGCGTTTGGACGACAGCACGCGCGAATTAACACCGATCCAGGAAATTTCCGACGACAGCCGGCCGTATTCGATCTTCGGACAGCGGTTCATCACGACTTTAAGGCCCGCGTTTTCGGCAAGCTTCGCGGCTTCGTCATTGCGCACGGTGAGTTGCATCCAGATCACCCGCGGCTTCGGAGTAAGCGTGAGCGCCTCCTGCACGATCGGCAACGCGTGTTCGGAGCCGCGGAAAATATCGACCATATCCACCGGCTCAGGAATATCGGCAAGCGCGGCATAGACTTTTTGGCCGAGGATCTTCTGGCCGGCCTGTCTCGGATTGACCGGGACCATGCGAAACCCGCGCCCTTGCAGATATTTGAATGCAAAATAGCTTGGCCGGTTGTCCTTCGGCGAAATGCCGACCACGGCGATGCTCTTTACGGTATTCAGAATGCCGCGGATATAATTGTCAGGATAACTGTCGTGGTTCATGGCGCTTGATCCGGCCGTGAACATAATCACGAGTTCGCGAGAACGAAAGGCCCGCCCCCTATTTGCGCGTTATTCGGTTGGTCGCGCGCCGATTTGGGCAAGATTGCGGAGGCGAACGACACAAGATCGTCAATGTGATCTGTTGCGATCACGATGCTGAGGCGTGCTGCCTCGGTATGCACAAGCAATAAGCAAGGAGGCATTCGATGTGTGATTACAGTCTCCACAACGTTGCGTCTCGTCCGGCCAAGGTCGGTGACAAGCTGGTGTCGGCCGGATTTCGCAATTCGATCACGCGCGGCTTCGCTTCTGTTGATGAGCCGGGCGTCGCAGTTTGTTTGCTTCCCGGTTCGGAACTGGCCTTCGAGAACGTCGTCGAGTGCGAAGCGCCGTTTCGCTTTATGTCGACGCGGAAGCTTCCGCATAAGGTTGCCCGGTTCCGACAGGTCAATCTAGACAACCTGGCCAGCCATCATGACGCGCTGGAGTTCCCCAGCGGCCAAATCGTCCTGGTCACGCATCTGCGCGAGGGCCAGCTTGCGACCGTGTTGCAGCTTCCGGCTACCGTGCGCCCTGAACCGCTGGAGGATGAAGGTGTGGCTGCGCGCCGCGCCGAGGCGCTGATCGATCAAGGTGAGTGATGACGAGAACGACTGGAGCCATCGGCGCGCTGACGATGGCTCCCCGTTTGCGCGCCGTTGCAGTCTTGCCGCTCACTTCTTCTGTGTGTCGACGACTTTTTTGCAGGCGTCGCTGAGGTGATCGCGTTGCTTGTTCAGGCAAGCGTGCCCTTGCAGAATTTGTCGTAGTCGCCTTCGCGGGCGGTGCGTTGCGCGGTGGTGAAGTCCTGCGCGACGGCAAACCCGAGTGACGTCAAGGGCGAGGGCGGTAGCAAGTACCAAGTACAATGCGTTTTATCAGCGATCTTCCCAGCTTGGATCGCGTTTTTCAATGAAAGCGCAGATGCCCTCATCGGCATCGCGCGCCATCATATTCTCGGTCATTACTTCGGATGCATAGTTGTAAGCTGCGGCCAGCCCCAACTCGGCTTGCCGATAGAACGCCTGCTTGCCGATCTTGACAACATAGGATGATTTCGACGCGATCGTTTTGGCGAGCTTGAGCGCGCTTTTGCGTTCGTCACCGGGCGCCACGACGCGATTGATGAGGCCGATGGCTGCCGCACGTTCGGCCGAGACCATCTCGCCGGTGAGCAGCATTTCCAAGGCGTATTTGCGCGCCACATTGCGCGAGAGCGCCACCATTGGCGTCGAGCAAAACAGCCCGATATCGACGCCGGGCGTTGCGAATTTGGCGGCCGAAGACGCAATCGCGAGATCGCAGCTTGCCGCCAATTGGCAGCCGGCGGCGCTGGCGGGGCCTTGCACGGCGGCGATCACCGGCTGCGGCAGATTGACGATCTGCTGCATCATCGCGCTGCACGTGTTCATGATGTGGCGGAAATAGCTACGCCCGCCGTCGGCATCGCTGCGGCGCCCGGTCAATTCCTTCAGATCGTGACCGGCACAAAAGGCCGTTCCGTTCGCTGCCAGGACGACGGCGCGGATCGTCTTATCGACGGCAATGTCGGCGAACGCCGCGGCCAGCGCATTGAGCAGCGCTTCCGACAGACTGTTGCGCGCCTGCGGACGGTTCAGCATCAGAATGGCGATGCTCGCGTCGCGCTCGCGCATTAGCACGGGCGCAATCGTTGCATCGGCGCGGGCTGCGGCTCGGGCGCTCATGTGGCGAACATAACCCGATGTTGGGCCCGTGCAAGTCCACGGAACGGCGGCGAAGTCTCATGCGTTGGCCGGGTATGGTAAAGAAAACACGCAAGAAAACCAGGAACTCCAAGCGCAAAGGCCGGCGCTGGTCGCAACACGTGACTCGCGAAAGCGACGCGCTGACGCTCGAAAAGGGCGTTTTCACCAAGCGCACGCCGCGGGCGATTGCCAAATCGCTGAAGCGCTCGGCCGACCGCAGTCGGCGGCGCAAATCCGGCGCCTATCGCTCGGCCATGTCGATGCTCACGTTTTACATCAACCGCGGCGGCAAGGGGCTCTCAGCTACCCGGAAGACGAAGCTGGAACGGGCCAAGGACGAGTTGCGCGAACTTTATGGCAACGCCTGAAAAGACCGTTTGACCCTATTGCTGGCCGCTCTAAGACGAGGACGCCGGGCACACCGGCAATGGGGGACCGATGCCCGCGCCAGCCAAATCGTCAGGCAAATCGCCAGCCATGTCGGCCGAGGAAATCGCGAAGTTGCTCGCGGCGGAATTCCCGCAGGCGTTTTATCCGGGCTGTGGCCACAGCATCGTACGTGTCGGGTACGGCGATGTCCGGGTGCGTTGGACCTTCGATAAATCGAGCTTGCGACCGGGCGGCACCGTATCCGGGCCGACCATGATGGAGCTCGCCGACTTCGCCATGTACGTCGCGGTGTTCTCCGCGATCGGGCCGCAGCCGTTGGCGGTCACCACCAACCTCAACATCAATTTCCTGCGCAAGCCGGCAAGCGCCGACCTGCTTGCCGACGCCCGTCTGATGAAAGTCGGCAAACGGCTGGCGGTGGGCGAAGTCACGATCTATTCGGAGGGGGCAGACGAACCGGTCGCCCATGTCACGGCGACGTATTCGATCCCATAGGCCTTAGCCGATGGTGTCTATATACCATTATCCTAATACCTTGACATTGAATATGAATTTTTCATAGCTGGGCGTTGACCCGCGGAGCCTGCTTGGCTAGATAGCGCTACCGCCGGCGCGCGATAACGCGCCAACCCCAAGGATTAGCCATGACGACCTATTCGGCCAAAGCCGCCGACATCGAAAAGAAATGGGTGACCATCGACGCCAGCGGGCTGGTGGTCGGCCGGCTCGCCACGATCGTGGCGTTGCGGCTGCGCGGCAAGCACAAGGCGACCTACACACCGCACGTCGACGACGGCGATAACGTTATCATCATCAACGCCGCCAAGGCGGTGTTCACCGGCCGCAAGCGCGAAAAGAAAGTCTACCACTATCACACCGGCTTCATCGGCGGGATCAAAGAGCGCACAGCCAAGTCGATCTTCGAAGGCCGCTTTCCCGAACGTATCGTCGAGAAGGCGGTCGAGCGCATGCTGCCGCGCGGACCGCTCGGTCGCGTACAGTTCGGAAACCTGCGCGTTTATCCCGGCCCCGAACATCCGCACGAGGCGCAGAAGCCGGAAAAGCTCGACGTCGCCGCCATGAACCGCAAGAACGTGAGGAGTACCTGACCGTGGCCGAAACCGTACAGTCGCTGGAGGGATTGGCGAGCCTCAAACCGGCCGCGCCGGAATCCCCGAAATACGTTCAGAAGCTGGACGCGCAGGGCCGCGCTTATGCCACGGGCAAACGCAAGAACGCAGTCGCGCGCGTCTGGATCAAGCCCGGCTCCGGCAAGATCCTGGTCAACACCAAGACGGTGGAAGTGTTCTTCGCGCGGCCGGTGCTGCGCATGCTGATCCAGCAGCCGCTGGTCGCCGCCAATCGGACCGGGCAATACGACGTGACCTGCACAGTTTCCGGCGGCGGGCTGTCAGGCCAGGCCGGCGCGGTGCGCCACGGGCTTTCCAAGGCGCTGACCTATTACGAGCCGGACCTACGCGGTGCGCTCAAGCGCGGCGGCTTCTTGACCCGCGATTCCCGCGTGGTCGAGCGCAAGAAATATGGCAGGGCCAAGGCTCGGCGATCGTTCCAGTTCTCAAAACGCTGATTTATCGAAACGGTTACCAATCTGAAAAGGGGCGCGCAGGAATGCGCGCCTTTTCTTGCGGCACGTCCGTGCGCGCGCCGCTTTTGGCATGGATTTAATTCTAATTTTCGCAAATCTTGCATCGAAGCGCGCGCAAGCGCGCAAGCCTTTCCCCATAAGGCAGGGCGTATGCTGCCACCGTCACCGGCTCGTGTCAGCCGGGCGGCCTTCGGGGGTTCGATGTTCGCCATAGGCAGACCGCATTTGTCGGCGTTGGATGTTCCAACTTTAGCCTTCGTGGCGGTCTGCATCGCCGCGTTGCTGGGCATTCTGCTGCTGGTCGCCTGGGTCCAGCAGCGCAACGTGCGCGCGCTTGCTTGGTGGGGTTCGGCCTATTTGATCGGCGCCTCATCGATCGCGCTTTTGGGTGCGCCGGCTCCTCTGTTCCAACTGCCGCTGGAATTACCGGAAGCGTTGACGTTCCTGGCCTGCGGCATGGTCTGGAACGGCGTGCGGTTGTTCCATGGACGGCGGCTGTTGCCGGTCGCCGCCTTCGCCGGCGCCATCGTCTGGGTGATTCTGTGCCAATTCCCGGTATTCGCGCCCGGCGGTAACGAGCGCATCATGCTCGGCGCCGTGGTGGTTGCGACCTACACTTTCTTCATCGCTTACGAATTGCGGCGCGAGCGGCGAAAATCGCTTTATTCGCGCACCGCCGCCATCGCCGTGCCGGGCGTGCATGCGGCGATGTTCCTGATGCCGATCGGCATGCAGACGTTGCTGCCCGGAGTTCCTATGCCGCGGAGTGGCTGGCGGTGTTCACGCTGGAGACGATGCTTTACGCGGTCGGTACCGCGTTCATCGTGCTGCTGATGGTCAAGGACAATGACGTGAACCTCTACCGCAACGCGGCCTCCACCGACCATTTGACCGGCCTGCTCAACCGGCGCGCCTTCCTGGATAGTGCGCTCGGCCTTTGCGCCAGGCGGGGTAAACGCGGTCAGCCGGTGACGATGATGATGCTCGATCTCGATCATTTCAAATCGATCAATGATCGCTTCGGTCACGCTATCGGCGACGAGGTGCTGCGCACATTTGCGGAAGTCGCGCGCTCCAGCATGCGCGGAAGCGATATTATTGGCCGGCTTGGCGGCGAGGAATTCGCTGTGATCGTGCCGGAGCCCATGGAATTTGCCGCGCGGATCGCCGAGCGCCTACGCGCCGCATTTGCGGAGGCCGGCGTCACCGTCGGCGGGCATGCAATCGGTGCAACGGTCAGCATCGGCGCCGCTACGTCGTACGAGCCGGTATCGGATATCGGCAAGTTGTTGGCGCGTGCGGATGCCGCGCTCTACCGCGCCAAACACGACGGCCGTAATCGCCTCCGTGTCGACGACGACCGGCCGGCGCCGCGCCACGGCGCCCGCCCCAGCGCCGTCGGCCGCGGCGTCCCCGCGACCGAACCGGTGCCGGTGCCGGTGCTGGCGGGCGGCCGTGCCCGCCGCGTCAAATCGGCCAGGGCCGTGCACTGACGGGTGAGACCGCAACGTCTCGTTTACCTTATTCTGGCTAGCATGCGCGCATGGTGGGCACAGCCAATAGCGAGCACTCTGGTACAGCCGCGCTGACGCTCGAAGCCTATGCGGCTGGCGCGGCCTTGGCCTGCGCCTATTCGTCATCCGCCGAATTCGACGCCGCGCTGATCGCGGAGCGCCGCGCCGCCGGCGTCTATGGGCCAAAGCGGCACCGCAAGCGCATGTTGGCGACCGCTGCGGGCGTGGCCGCAGGCCTCGCGGTCATTATTTTCCTGATCGCCTGATCTGTTCCCCTCGGATAAAAAGGGCGCTCTGCCAGGAGCGCCCGATAAGTTGCATCGCAAAGTTGCGTAACTTGCGCGATGTTTGGGAGGAACGCTTTACGCCGAGTAATACATCTCAAATTCGACCGGATGTGGGGTGTGCTCGAAGCGGATTACTTCCCCCATCTTGAGGTCGATATAGCTGTCGATGAAGTCGTCATCGAATACGCCGCCGGCCTTGAGGAATGCGCGGTCCTTGTCGAGTTCGCCCAACGCCTGGCGGAGCGAGCCGCATACGGTCGGGATCTTCTTCAATTCCGCCGGCGGCAGGTCGTAGAGGTCCTTGTCCACCGCCGAACCCGGATCGAGCTTGTTCTTGATGCCGTCGAGCCCCGCCATCGCATCGCGGAGAAGGCGAGGTAGGGATTGGCGAGCGGGTCGGGGAAACGCACCTCGACGCGCTTGGCTTTCGGATTGGTCGTGTAGGGGATGCGGCATGACGCCGAGCGGTTGCGCGCCGAATAGGCGAGCAGGACCGGCGCCTCGAAGCCAGGCACCAGACGCTTGTAGGAATTGGTGGTCGGGTTGGTGAAGGCGTTGATCGCCTTGGCGTGCTTGATGATGCCGGCAATGTAGGACAGGCAGGTTTCCGACAGGTCGGAATATTTGTTGCCCGCGAATACCGGCTTGCCGGCTTTCCAGATCGATTGGTGGCAGTGCATGCCGGAACCGTTGTCGCCATAGATCGGCTTCGGCATGAAGGTCGCGGTCTTGCCGTAGATCTGGGCGACCTGCTGGATGCAGTACTTGTAGATCATCATCTGGTCGGCCATCTGCGTGAGCGGCGAGAACTTCATGCCGAGCTCATGCTGCGCACTGGCGACTTCGTGATGGTGCTTCTCGACCTTGACGCCCATGCGCGCCATGGCGCCGAGCATTTCCGAGCGCATGTCCTGCGCCGAATCCTGCGGTGGCACCGGGAAATAGCCTTTTTTGGTGCCGATGCGATGGCCGAGATTGCCGCCTTCGTATTCAGTGTCGGAATTTGACGGGAACTCGATGGAATCGATCTTGTAACCGGTGTTGTAGGGATCGGCGGCGTATTTGACGTCGTCGAACACGAAGAACTCAGCCTCGGGGCCGAAAGAGATCGTATCGCCGACGCCCATCGACTTGACCAAACCCTCGGCCTTCTTGGCGATGCTGCGCGGATCACGGTTATAGGGCTCGCCGGTAGTCGGCTCGAGCACGTCACAGATCAGCGACATCGTGGTTTCGGCGAAGAACGGGTCGATGCAGGCCGAAGCCGGATCCGGCATCAAGTTCATGTCGAACTCGTGGATCGCCTTCCAGCCGGCGATCGAGGAGCCATCGAACATCTGACCTTCGGCGAACGTGTCTTCTTCGATCATGGAAACGTCGAAGGTGACGTGCTGCCACTTGCCGCGCGGATCGGTAAACCGGAAGTCGACGTACTTCACGTCGTTATCCTTGATCATCTTCATGACATTCTTGGCTGTCGTCATGGACTGCATTCCCCCGTTATGATGGATTTGCCCGCAGGGACATTGCCCGCGTTTTTAGATGGCGTCGATACCGGATTCGCCCGTTCTGATCCGGATGGCTTCCTCGATATTGGACAAGAATATTTTTCCGTCTCCGATCCGGCCCGTCTGGGCGGCGCGCCGGATCGCTTCAATCGCTTTGTCCACCATATCGTCGCCGAGCACGATCTCGATTTTCACTTTGGGGAGAAAATCGACGACGTATTCGGCGCCGCGATAAAGCTCGGTGTGCCCTTTCTGCCGGCCGAAGCCCTTGGCCTCGGTGACCGTGATGCCTTGTAGCCCGACCTCCTGGAGCGCTTCCTTCACCTCGTCGAGTTTGAAGGGTTTGATGATGGCTTCAATTTTTTTCATTGCCTTTTCCTTCCCCCCAACTCCCCGCAAACATACGGAGCGCCGCGCTACCGGTTAGCAGAACCCGTGCCAAGCCGGTGACATATAAACAAGTGTGTCCCTGCAATGGGTTAAGGCGTAGATTACCGGCTGGTACCCAGCCTTGGCCGCGCCCGCTGCCCAGCAATTAAGCACCCTGCAAAAACTTTTGCCAGCGGGCGGAGATATGTTGCGGCGCGGCCGATTAGGTCGATTTGTCGGCCTTCCGCACCGTCGTTAGTGTCGCCCGCGATGATCGAACTTCTCACCAATGCCGAGATGGCGGAAGCGGACCGGCTGACCATCGCCAGCGGCAAAGCCGGTATCGAGTTGATGGAGAATGCGGGCCGGGCTGTGGCCAACTCGGCAGCGGCTATGTCCGGCGGCCGGCGCGTCGTCGTTGTGGCTGGACCCGGCAACAACGGCGGTGATGGTTTCGTTGCGGCGCGCTATCTGGCCGAAAGTGGTTATGAGGTCTGCGTCAGTTTTGTCGGCGATGCCAAACGGCTGAAGGGCGACGCTGCGCTTGCCGCCGGACGTTGGACAGGGCCGGTCGAGCAGGCGGCGCCGGCTTCGCTCACCGACCGCGACTTGGTCATCGATGCGTTGTTCGGTGCCGGGCTCGATCGTGAGGTCGAAGGACTGCCGCGCGCCATGATCCAGGCGATGAACGCCAACGCTGCGCCGGTGATCGCCGTCGATCTGCCGAGCGGGGTGAACGGCACGACCGGCATCGTGATGGGGGTCGCGGTCAACGCGACCCAAACGGTGACTTTTTTTCGGCGCAAGATCGGCCATCTGTTGCTGCCGGGCCGGTTGCGCTGCGGCACGATCCATGTGGCCGATATCGGGATTCCGGAAAGCACTCTGGAAAAAATCAAACCCACGGCTTTTGCCAACCGGCCGACGCTCTGGGGCCGTACTTTTCCGCTGCCGCGAGCTGGCGGCCACAAATATTCGCGCGGCCACGCGGTGGTGGTGTCGGGAGGTGCCTCGACGACCGGTGCGGCGCGTCTGGCCGCGCGCGGCGCCTTGCGGGCTGGCGCTGGGCTGGTGACAATCGCCAGTCCGCGCGAAGCGCTTACCGTCAATGCCGCGGCGAGCCTGGCGGTGATGGTGCGACCGGTGGATGGCGCGGCCGAACTGGCAACCTTCCTCGCCGACAAGCGACGCAATGCGGCTGTGCTGGGGCCGGGCGGCGGGGTCGGGCCGGCCATGTGCGAGCAGGCGGCCGTGGCGCTGGCAAGCGGTACGGCGGTGGTGTTGGACGCCGATGCGTTGACCAGCCTGGCGGACGAACCAAAAGCCCTTGCCGGCATGATCGCTCGAGCCAAGCGGGATGTGGTGTTGACGCCGCACGAGGGCGAATTTTCCAGATTATTTAAAGTGATACGTGAGGATCCAAATGTTAATGCAAAACTTGAGAAGGCCCGTCTAGCTGCCCGTCAGAGCGGGGCCACGCTGCTTCTCAAGGGCGCCGATACCGTGGTGGCGTCGCCAGACGGCCGTGCCTCGATTGCCGACAACGCGCCGCCGACGCTCGCCACCGCCGGGGCGGGTGACGTGCTGGCAGGGATGATTGGCGGCCTCTTGGCGCAGGGCATGCCGGCTTTTGAGGCGGCGAGCGCTGCGGTATGGCTGCATGGTGAGGCGGCCAATGTATTCGGACCCGGCTTGATCGCAGAAGACCTTCCCGAAGCGCTGCCGGCGGTTTATCGCCCCCTATTCGTCGAGTTTGGCCGCGCCCCTGCTATACGTCCTTGAGCGCGCGAAAAAGCGGCCTATTTGTGTGCTGCCGCGGGGTTTTACCGTGATATAAGCCGCCACCCGGAAGACAGATGTAACGGCTTGCCCTGGCGGGCCGCGGTGCGTTAAGCCCTGCCGGATTGCGGCGCCAGGATCGTCCTTAAGACTGCCCTTTGCGGGCGTGGCGGAATTGGTAGACGCGCGGGATTTAGGTTCCCGTGACGAAAGTCGTGGGGGTTCAAGTCCCTCCGCCCGCACCACGCATGGGGATGAAATAAATTCAGGGCGCGCACGCACGAACGCTCTTAATTCAAACAGGTCCCGGCGCAACGCGCTGCCAAGCAGAGAAGTATGTAATCGATGCAAGTTACCGAAACGCTGTCCGAAGGTCTCAAGCGTGAATTCAAGGTGGTCGTTCCGGCCGCCGAGCTCGACGCCAAGGTCAATGTGCGTCTGGACGAGTTGAAAGATCGCGTCCGCATCAATGGCTTCCGCCCCGGCAAAGTGCCGGTCGCTCATCTCAAGCGCGTCTACGGGCGCTCGGCCATGGCGGAAGTGATCGAGGCGACGGTGCGCGACGCCAACAACCAGATCGTCAGCGAACGCGGCTACAAGCTCGCCGCCGATCCTAAGGTGACGCTGCCCACAGAGCAGGATGCGGTCGAGAAATTGATCTCGGGTGAGAGCGATCTTGACTACACCATGGCGGTCGAAATCGTACCGCCGATCGAGCTCACCGATTTCAAGACCATCAAGCTCGCCAAGCTCACCAGCGAGGTGACCGACGCCGAGGTGGACGAGGCCGTCGCGCGCATCACCGAGCAGAACAAGCCCTATAGCCAAAAGGGCGAGGGCGAGAAGGCGGCCAAGGACGACCGCATCGTGATCTCCTTTGCCGGCACGATAGACGGCAAACCGTTCGAAGGCGGCTCGCCGACAATTCCGTCGTGTTGATTGGATCAAACACCTTCATCCCCGGCTTCGAGGACCAATTGATCGGCATCGCCATCGGCGAAACCCGCACGTTGAAGATAACCTTCCCGGCGCATTACATGAACGAAGCGCTGGCCGGCAAGGATGCCGAATTCGTTGTCACCGCCAAGTCGATCGAGACCCCGGGCACGGTGACGGTTGATGATGAATTCGCCAAATCGCTCGGCATGGAGTCGCTCGCCAAATTGCGCGAGGCGGTCAAGGACCGCATCGCGCGTGACCACGTCGCCATGTCGCGGCAGAAAATCAAGCGCGCGCTGCTTGACGAGCTCGATGCCAGGCACAAATTCGAACCGCCGCCATCGCTGGTCGAGGAGGAATTCGACCGGGTGTGGAAGTCGGTTCAGAGCGAGATGGAAAACGAGAAGAAGACCTTCGCCGACGAGGGCACCACCGAGGAAAAAGCCAAGGCCGAATACCGCGCCATCGCCGAGCGTCGGGTGCGGCTCGGACTGGTGCTGGCCGAGATCGGGGAGAAAAACAAGATTACGGTTACCGAAGAGGAATTGAATCGCGCGGTCGATGGAGCACGTGCGGCAATTCCCCGGCCAGGAGCAGCGGGTGTGGGACTACTACCGGAAGAACCCGCAGGCGGTCGCCGGGTTGCGCGCGCCGATCTACGAGGAAAAGGTGGTCGACTTTCTACTCGAACTCGCCAGCGTGACCGAGAAAAAGGTGCCGCGCGAGGAGCTCTATAAGGAAGACGACGCGACGGTGGCCTGAGCGGGGGCTCGCGACCTTGCGGCGGGCGCAATTCGAAAATAGATCATCCGGACGCGGCTGGAAGGCTAGTCTAGCCGATATGAATTCGCGTGAAGGAGCCGAAATGAAAGATCCCGCCGATACCTATATGCAACACTCTGGTGCCCATGGTGGTCGAACAGACCAACCGGGGCGAGCGGGCCTACGATATCTATTCGCGGCTGCTCAAGGAACGGATCATCTTCATCACCGGCCCGATCGAGGACGCGGTGGCCACCTTGGTGGTTGCGCAACTCTTGTTTCTGGAAGCGGAGAACCCGAAGAAGGAAGTCTCGATGTACATCAACTCGCCTGGCGGGGTGGTGACATCGGGCATGGCGATCTATGACACCATGCAGTTCGTGCGCCCGCCGGTGTCGACGCTCTGCGTCGGGCAGGCCGCCTCCATGGGTTCGCTGCTGCTCGCCGCCGGCGCCAAGGACATGCGGTTCGCGCTGCCGAACGCCCGCATCATGGTGCATCAACCGTCCGGTGGGTTCCAGGGCCAGGCCACCGACATCATGGTGCATGCCCAGGAAATCCTGAACCTGAAGAAGCGGCTCAACGAGATTTACGTCAAACACACCGGCCAGTCGCTCAAGAAGATCGAAGACGCGCTCGAGCGTGACTATTTTCTTACCGCCGAAGCGGCCAGGGATTTCGGTCTGGTCGACAAGGTGATCGAGCGCCGGCCGGAGGAAATGCTCCCCAAACCCGCCTGATTTTTCCTGCAATGGAACCCAGCCGCTCGGTCACAATTGACGGGATTGTCCCGAATGCTCGGCTTTCAAGGCGGGTCTTGAACAGGCATTATCGTTAATGGATTCTTGATTATCACGCCGTTAGCATGCTTCGCTTAGGCTGTGGGAGAGTAGCCGGGAAAGCGGGCGCCCCGGTACAAGGCCCGCCGAGCCGGAATCCCGGCGCGAAACTTGCTTCGTTCGGCGCGTGGCGTATAGGCGGGTATGATCGGGGGCTTCGTCGGCCACGGAAAGTACGAACGAGCGTGACGGAGAATGGAATGAGCAAAGTCGGCGGCAGCGATTCCAAGAATACCCTCTACTGCTCGTTCTGCGGCAAGAGCCAGCACGAGGTGCGCAAGCTCATCGCCGGCCCGACCGTGTTCATCTGCGATGAATGCGTCGAACTCTGCATGGACATCATCCGCGAGGAGAACAAGTCCTCGCTGGTCAAGTCGCGCGACGGCATTCCGACGCCGAAGGAAATCCGCAAGGTTCTCGACGACTACGTCATCGGCCAGGATCACGCCAAGAAGGTGCTCTCGGTCGCCGTCCACAATCACTACAAGCGGCTCAATCACCAGACCAAGCACAACGACGTCGAACTGGCGAAGTCGAACATCCTGCTGATCGGGCCGACCGGCTCGGGCAAGACGCTGCTGGCGCAGACGCTGGCGCGCATCCTCGACGTGCCGTTCACGATGGCGGACGCCACCACGTTGACCGAAGCCGGCTATGTCGGCGAGGACGTGGAGAACATCATCCTCAAGCTGCTGCAGTCGGCCGACTACAACGTCGAGCGCGCGCAGCGCGGCATCGTCTATATCGACGAAATCGACAAGATTTCGCCGCAAGTCGGACAACCCCTCGATCACCCGCGACGTGTCGGGCGAGGGCGTGCAGCAGGCTCTGCTGAAGATCATGGAAGGCACCATCGCCTCGGTGCCTCCGCAGGGGGGCCGCAAGCATCCGCAGCAGGAATTCCTGCAGGTCGACACCACCAACATCCTGTTCGTCTGCGGCGGCGCGTTCTCGGGCCTCGAGAAGATCATCTCGGCGCGCGGCCGCTCGACCTCGATCGGCTTCGGCGCCAAAGTGCTGGCTCCTGAAGACCGCAAGACCGGCGAAATCTTCCGCCAGGTCGAGCCGGAGGATCTGCTGAAGTATGGTCTGATCCCGGAATTCGTCGGCCGCTTGCCGGTGGTCGCCACGCTTGAGGATCTGGACGAGCCTTCGCTCAAGCTCATCCTCACCCAGCCGAAGAACGCTTTGGTCAAACAGTATCAGAGGCTGTTTGAGATGGAATCGATCGACTCACGCTGGCCGAGGAGGCGCTCGGCGCCATCGCCCGCAAGGCGATCGAACGCAAGACCGGCGCGCGCGGCCTGCGCTCCATCATGGAGGGCATCCTGCTCGACACCATGTTCGACCTGCCGAGCCTGGAAGGGGTCGAGGAGGTGGTGATCTCCAAGGAAGTCGTCGAGGGAACCGCCCGGCCGCTCTACATCTACGCCGACCGCAGCGACCGGACCGCCGAATCCGGCAGCGCCAGCGCCTGATCCGCCCGTCCCTGGCGTGGAACCGCTTGTAGAATCGCGCTCGTTAATGGCGTGCTGAGGATGTCCGGGTCCGCTTTTACCAAAAACGGGCCTTACTTGCGGACGCTGCGGTGCGTCCTACGTATAGCGTTCGAAGCGAAGTCGCGTACGAAACATCGTAGTTTCCCGAGTGGGTAAGGGTTCGTACCCTTCCTGAAGGCGCACCGGGCGCTCCTATCGCCGATGCCTCCTTGCCCATCCTCCTGGCACTGTTCGCGATGCCGCATCAGCGGGTCGACGCACAGGGGCACAACAAAAAGGACCGCCGCAATGACCACCAAGCCACGACCTCAGCTGCAACCCGGCGAAACCCGGGCCTATCCCGTATTGCCGCTGCGCGACATCGTGGTGTTTCCCGCACATGATCGTCCCGCTCTTCGTCGGCCGCGAAAAGTCGATCAAGGCGCTGGAAGAGGTGATGCGCTCCGACACCTTTATTCTGCTGGCGACGCAGAAGAACGCCTCCGACGACGATCCGGCGACCGACTCGATCTTCGAGGTCGGCACGCTGGCGAGCGTGCTGCAGTTGCTCAAGCTGCCTGACGGCACCGTCAAGGTGCTGGTCGAGGGCGCCGAGCGCGCCAAGGTGCTCAAATACACCGACCGCAGCGACTACTACGAGGCCGACGCCACCGTGCTTGCCGACGACATGGGCGAGCGCGTGGAGGCGGAAGCCATGGCGCGTTCGGTGGTCACCGAATTCGAGAACTATGTGAAGCTCAACAAAAAGGTGTCACCCGAAGTGGTCGGCGTGGTCCAACAGATCGAGGATTACGCCAAGCTCGCCGATACCGTGGCTTCGCACCTCGCCGTCAAGATTCCTGACAAGCAGGAAATCCTGGAAACGCCGGTCGTCACTCAGCGCCTGGAAAAGGTGCTCGGGTTGATGGAGAGCGAGATTTCCGTGTTGCAGGTGGAAAAGCGCATCCGGACCCGCGTCAAGCGGCAGATGGAGAAGACCCAGCGCGAGTACTACCTCAACGAGCAGATGAAGGCGATCCAGAAGGAACTCGGCGACGAAGAAGGCAAGGACGAGCTCGCCGAACTGGAAGAGAAGATCAAGAAGACCAAGCTGTCGAAGGAGGCCCGCGAAAAGGCGACGCACGAGCTCAAGAAGCTGCGCCAGATGTCGCCGATGTCGGCGGAAGCGACCGTCGTGCGCAACTATCTCGACTGGCTGCTCTCGATCCCGTGGAACAAGAAGAGCAAGGTCAAGAAGGATCTCATCGCGCGCGCGAGAAGATTCTCAACGACGACCACTATGGCCTGGAGAAGGTCAAGGAACGCATCGTCGAGTATCTCGCCGTGCAGCAGCGCGCCAACAAGCTGACCGGGCCGATTCTCTGCCTGGTCGGTCCTCCGGGCGTCGGCAAAACCTCGCTCGGCAAGTCGATCGCGCAAAGCGACCGGCCGCGAATTCGTGCGCGTGTCGCTCGGCGGCGTGCGCGACGAGGCCGAGATCCGCGGCCACCGGCGCACCTATATCGGCTCGATGCCCGGCAAGATCATCCAGTCGATGCGCAAGGCCAAAACCTCGAACCCGCTGTTCCTGCTGGACGAGGTGGACAAGATGGGCGCCGATTTCCGCGGCGATCCGTCCTCGGCTCTGCTCGAGGTTCTCGACCCCGAGCAGAACCATACCTTCAACGACCACTACCTCGAGGTCGACTACGATCTGTCCAGCGTGATGTTCATCACCACGGCGAACACGCTCAATATTCCGCCGCCGCTGATGGACCGCATGGAGATCATCCGCATCGCCGGCTACACCGAGGACGAGAAGGTCGAGATCGCGCGCGAGCATCTGATCCCGCACGCGATCGCAGAAGCACGGCCTCGAGCGCGAAGGAATGGTCGATCGACGACGAGGCGCTGCTGCTCATGATCCGCCGTTACACGCGGGAAGCGGGCGTGCGCAACCTCGAGCGCGAGCTGTCGACTTTGATCCGCAAGGCGGTGAAGGAGTTGATGACGTCGAAGAAGAAGTCGATCGCCGTCACCGCGGCGAACATCGGCGATTATCTCGGCGTGCCGAAATACCGCTACGGCGAGATCGAGGCCGAGGATCTGGTCGGCATGGTCACCGGGCTGGCCTGGACCGATGTGGGCGGCGAATTGCTCACCATCGAAGGCGTCATGATGCCCGGCAAGGGCAAGATGACCGTCACCGGCAACCTGCGTGACGTGATGAAGGAGTCGATTTCGGCGGCGGCATCTTACGTGCGCTCGCGCGCGGTCGCCTTCGGCATCGAGCCGCCGTTGTTCGACAAGCGCGACATCCACGTGCACGTGCCGGAAGGCGCGACGCCCAAGGATGGACCGTCGGCCGGCGTCGCCATGGTGACGGCGATCGTCTCGGTGATGACCGGCATCCCGGTGCGCCGCGACGTCGCCATGACCGGCGAGATCACGCTGCGCGGCCGCGTGTTGCCGATCGGCGGCTTGAAGGAGAAGCTGCTGGCGGCCTCGCGCGGCGGCATGAAGACGGTGCTGATCCCGGAGGAGAATGCCAAGGACCTGGTGGAAATCTCCGACTCGATCAAGAAAGGGCTGGAGATCGTCCCGGTGACGCGCATGGACGAGGTGCTGGCGCACGTGCACTGGTGCGCCAGCCCGGGCCGATCGTTTGGGATGAGGAGAGCGCCAAGCTCGCCGCTGCGGCTGCCGCCGCCGAGCCCGTGGTGGAAGATGACGGCTCCGGTCTGACCGCGCACTAAGCAGGGCCGCCTACACGAAATTGGAAACGGCGCCGCAAGGCGCCGTTTTCATTTATGGGCCCGGTCTGTCTGCTTGCATCGCCTGCCGATCAGGCGGTATTGGACGGGAAGGGCGGTTAGCTCAGTTGGTAGAGCGCCTGCTTTACACGCAGGATGTCGGCGGTTCAAGTCCGTCACCGCCCACCAACCTTCGCTGCGGAGCAGCGGAGGTTGTCCGCCGAAGCCTTGGCGAAGGCGGACTGACGCTGCTCGCGCAGCTTCGGTTGGCAAGCCACCCCATCGCGCGAAGGCTGCCGCGCCGAAGTCGCGAAGCGACGGCGGCGGGCGGTCGATCAAGCTTTTCCATGCAAACACAAAACACAGGCCGGGAGCTTATCGCTCCCAGCCTGCCGATTTCCCCGGAGGGTCCGACCTGTGACTTACGTCAGACCAACTCTTTCAATTCCTTGGAAGCGCGGAAGGCGACCTTCTTGCTCGCCTTGATCTGGATCGCTTCGCCGGTGGCCGGATTGCGGCCCATGCGCGCGGCGCGCTTGCGCACCTGAAGGATGCCGAGGCCGCCGATGCGGATGCGCTCGCCCTTCTTCAAATGCTTGACGATATTGCCGACGAAATCGGCGAGCACAGCTTCCGCCTGCTTCTTCGACATCTCGTGCGTTTCCGCGAGCGCGGCTGAGAGATGCTTCAATGTGACGGTTGGCGGCGTCGGAGCTTTTCCAGGAACCAGTGCCATCGTTAGGACCCTCCTCGTGAATCCGTGAGCTTGGCGGAGCGCCAAACACCTCGCCCGCATAGACGATTCGGGGGCGGTCTGACCATCGATTCTTAGCGGTAAATAAGGCTTTTTCGCAATTTCCGTCGGCTGGGATCGTTTACCTTGACTTGGGGTGGGGCGCCTATAACTCGAACCAACGCCCGCGGGGGCGTAGCTCAGTTGGTTAGAGCGCTGCCCTGTCACGGCAGAGGCCGCGGGTTCAAGTCCCGTCGCTCCCGCCATTTTATCAATGACTTAGCTAAGGTTGCCGCCGGCTGGTTCGGCGTTTTGGGGCATGGTTTAATGCTCGTAGAAGCCCCCACCCTCGGTGTCCGAGCCCTGTTCTTCGACGTATTTGGAACCATGGTTGACTGGCGCTCGTCGGTTGCCCGGGAAGCCGAAAAAATCCTCGAGCCTCTCGGGTATGGTCTCGACTGGACCGCTTTCGCCGACGCCTGGCGGGCTGAATATCAGCCGGGGATGGAGGAGGTGCGCTCCGGCCGGCAGACCTTCGCCAAGCTCGACGTGCTGCACCGGCGCAACATCGGACGCCTCCTGCCGCGCTTCGGCTTGCAGAACCTGTCCGACGAAGTGCTCGACGATATGACGCTGGTCTGGCACCGGCTCGACGCATGGCCGGATGTGCCGGCGGCGATGGCGCGGCTCAAGAAGAAATTTTGGCTGGCGCCGGTGTCGAACGGCAATATTTCGCTGATGGTCGATCTGGCGCGCCGCAATAATTTTCCCTGGGACGCGATCCTCGGCGCCGAAATCGCGCGGCGACTTCAAGCCGAAGCCCGGCGTCTATCTCGCCGCCTGCGCGGCGTTCGATCTTGCGCCCGAGCAATGCATGATGGTGGCCGCGCACATCGGGCGATCTCGCCGCGGCGGCGGCATCTGGATTGCGCACCGCCCACACCGCGCGGCCGAACGAGTACGGGCCGAACACCGGCGAACCGGCGCCGAAGGTGTCGGTCGATTACGCGGCGAATGATTTAGCCGATCTGGCGGAGACGCTGGGAGTTTAGTTCTTCGTTATGCCGGCGTTATGCCGGGCATCCGCGCCTTTCTTATTTCAGGAAGAGCCGCTTAATGTCTGCTCTTAAGGGACAGCGGACAAGAGTTGGCACTTGCTGGCTCGGTCGCAAATGCCCTATCTCCGACATTCGCCGGCTTTTTAATGAGGCGGTGGGTCAAGGTTGCGGCCGGCCCCTTCCAAGGGTCTCGGATGGCCCGTACAATGCCATCTTGAAAAATAAACAAAAAGACGCGTCCGGAAAGCGAATTACATCTGTGACCGTCATAAGCGCCGCCATCGGCATTATGTGCAAAGCGCCGAAGCCGGGGCAAACCAAGACACGTTTAGCGGCGACACTTGGCGCTTACGCGGCCGCCGAACTTTCGGCCTGTTTCCTGCGCGACGTTGCGGCGACCATCGAGGCGGTACCTGAACAGATTGGACGGCGGGGCTACGCGGTCTATGCGCCGGCCGGCGCCGAGCAAGTCATGCGCGCCCTGTTCCCGCCGACGTTCGGACTATTGCTGCAGGCTGGCGACGATTTTGGGCAAGTCCTTTTCGACGCGGCGCGCGGCCTGTTGGCGGCCGGTCACGATTGCGTGCTGCTGGTCAACGGCGACAGCCCGACATTGCCGCCTAGTTTTCTCGGTGAGGCGATCGAGCTGCTGCGCCGGCCTGCCGACTGCATGGTGTTAGGGCCTGCGACAGACGGCGGCTACTATCTGATCGGGCTGAAACAGGCGCACCAGCGCCTGTTCGCGGATATTGTCTGGGGAACCGGCTCGGTGGCGCAGCGTACGCGCGAGCGCGCGTCCGAAATAGGGCTGCCGATAACCGAACTGCCGGATTGGTACGACATCGACGATGCAGAATCCTTCGACTGGCTGACGGCGGAACTCGCCGGACGCTCGGAGCGCTTCCGCAATGGCGGACCGGCGTTGGCAACGCGGGCCTATCTCGCAACGCTCGGCGGAGCCTCACGTTGACGACGGCTGCCGAAACCTCGGCTTTTTACAAGCTGTGCGCCCTCGGCGCCGTGCTTGCAATTCTGACTTTGCTGACGCCGGTAGTGTTCAAGGCGTGGGGCGACAACGCGTACATCGCGCTTACTGTTTTGGCCGGCATCACCGCGTTCGCGGCGACGCTTATAGCTGATCACGTACCGCCGGCCCGCGCGCTGTGGGTGATCTTCACCGTGGCCGTGGTGCTGCGGCTCGTGTTGTTGTTGCTCGACCCGCTGCTCTCTACCGATATTTATCGTTACGTCTGGGACGGCCGGGTGCAGGCCGCCGGCATCAATCCCTATCGCTACATTCCCGCCGACCCGGCGCTCGCCGCACTGCGTGACGCCGCGATTTATCCAAACATAAACCGCGCTGACTACGCCGTCACAATCTATCCGCCGGTGGCGCAGCTGTTCTTTCTGGCAGTCACGCGCCTCGGTGAAAATGTCACGGTGATGCGGCTCGGCTTTCTCGTCTGCGAGGCTGTAACGGTGACGATGATTGCGTTGCTGCTGCGCCGCCTGGGTCTGGTCTGACGACGCGGCTGACCGCCTACCTCTGGCACCCCCTGCCTGATGTGGAAAATCGCCAATAGCGGGCATGTTGACTTCGCTGATGGTGGCGCTGATGATGGCGGGGATCTGGCTCGGCGCTGAGCGCGCGACCTTTGCGTGGCGCTATCGCGGTCACGCTCGGCGCCCTTGCCAAGCCGTTCGCTGTTTTCGCGCTGCCGGCGCTATGGCGCCCGTGGGATTGGCGTATGCCGGTTGCCGTCGTCGCAGCCGTACTACTTTGTTACCTTCCCTATCTGGCGGTCGGCCCCGGCGTGTTGGGGTTCCTGACGACCGGCTATCTCTCTGAAGAAAATCTCCGTTCCGGCGACGAAATCTGGCCGCTCGAAATCTGGCGGCTCGTGTTCGGCACACACCACGGCGATTTTATCGTTTACCTTGCATTGGCGGCGCTCATTCTCGCAACGCTGGCGTTGACCGCCGCGTTCCGCCGCCAGCGATCGCCGGAAACGACGCTCACCGACATCAACAGACTGTTACTGGCATTTCTTCTGCTATTGTCACCGCACTATCCTTGGTACTTTCTCGCCCTTACGCCGTTCGTCGCACTGCGCGGCGGCGCAACCGTGTGGGCGGCGACGATTGGCGCGCTTCTGCTGCAGGATGAGGTCGATTGGGACATCGCCATTCCGCTGATTGCCCGCAAGACGGTACTCTATTGTGCGGTGATTACCGCGTTTGGTTATTCGACGTGGCGGAGCCAGCAGGTTGCGAGCGATGACGAAAACCGCAGCCGCCGACAAGGCGCCTAAGCAAGTAGATCCGCGCCGCTATCATGAATCGGTTGAGGAACGCGATATTGTCACGTCGACGCCTCCGGTTTGCCTTTATTTGGAAGTGACCAACCGCTGTAATTTGCTCTGCACGACCTGCCCGCGGACATATGAGGAGCTTGAGCCGCCGGCCGATATGAGCTGGGAACTGTTCACGTCCATCGTCAATCAGGTGCCGGACCTTGTGCGCGCGGTGCTGCACGGGGTCGGCGAGCCGATGCTGGTCAAATCACTGCCGCGCATGGTGCGCTATCTCACTGACCGCGGCGTTTACACTCTCTTCAATACCAACGGCACCGTGCTTGGTGAGCGCAGCGGGCGCGCGCTGATCGACGCCGGGCTCGACGAATTGCGCGTCTCGCTCGATGCTTCCAATGCTAAGAGCTTCAGGGACATCCGCGGCAAAAACTACTTTAACCGAATTTTGAAAAACGTTCGCGCCTTCCGCGATTTGCAGGAACGCGAGGGCCACGCCAAGCCGCGGGTGTCCGCCTGGCTCACGGGACTGAAAGAAACGGTGCAGGAGCTTCCTGCTTTCGTGCGGGTTGCGGCGGAGATCGGAGTGAAGGAAGTTTACCTGCAGCGTCTCGTTTATTTCGACCGCGACGCCATCGGCATGGCGCGGCCCGACCAGACCTTATTCGAGCGGATGACCCGAGAAGAATCGCATTATCTGAAGGAGGCCGAAGCGCTAGCGCGTTCCCTTGGCGTAACCTTCAGCGCCTCCGGCGCGGCGTCGGAGCCGGGCATGAGTTTGCAAAACACCGAAGGCGACGCTGCCTGGTCGCTATGCCGTCGTCCGTGGTCGCTGATGTATTTTACCGCCAATGGCCGCGCGCTGCCCTGCTGCATTGCGCCGTTTTCCCAGCGCGGTTACGAACACTATACGCTCGGCGACGCCACCCAGGAGACCCTGCGCGAGATTTGGAATGGGCCGGGCTATCGCGACTTCCGCGCGGCGCTCCTGTCTGATGGGCCGCCGGCGGCTTGCGCCAATTGCGGGCTGCGCTGGAGCCTGTGAGCGCGGCTCTTATGACACGGGCGACCGTTAGCGCGATCATTCCTTGCCTCGACGAAGAAACCACCATTGCCGCTGTGGTGAGCGCAGTTCTCGCACAGGGCGTACAAGAAGTGATCGTGGTTGATGGCGGTTCGTCGGATCACACCGCCGAACGCGCCCGCATGGCCGGCGCAAAGGTCGCCGCGCAACCGCAGCGTGGCTATGGCAGCGCGATCCAGGCTGGCATCGCGGTCGCGCGGGCCGACGCCGATATCCTTCTGTTTCTCGACGGCGACGGCAGTGACCGGCCGGAGATGATTCCGGGAATTGATCGAACCGATTGTGAGCGGCAAAGCGGTATTCGTCCACGGCACGCGTGTGCGAGGCGAGCGCGACCCGGGTAGCCTGTCGCCGCAGCAACTCATCGCCGGCCGTCTGGCTGGGCTGCTTCTATGGCTCGTTTATGGCGCGCGCTTTTCAGACATGTCGCCGTTCCGTGCCATCCGCCGCGACACCTTGGCGCGCCTCGGCATGCGTGAGACACGTTATGGCTGGAATCTCGAAATGCTGATGCGAACGGCCGCCGCAGGCTTGCCATCGCTGGAAGTTCCTGTCGGGCAGCGGCGGCGCGCCGGCGGTGTGTCGAAAGTGTCCGGCAAAACGCTCGCCGGGATCGAGGCGGCATGGTCGATCACGACGACGTTCATCCGGCTCGCGCTGACCTTGCGGCGCGGGCCGCGCCCATAGTCGCCCAATCAACCCGCGAAATTCAGCAGCCGCCCGATTAGCCCCTTGTGCTCGCGCACCATGCCACATTCGCGCCGTAGCGTGGCATCGAGGCCGAGACTGCGGCCGGCGCCGTAAAGTGCGAACAGGAACATCAGCATCATTAGAAACATGTAGGACCACGGCCATTCCGCCGGATCGCCCGGCCGGTAAATGCCGAGCCACAGGTTGGTCACGAACAGCAAGGCGACCGCCCCCACAAGCCGAACGCCAAGGCCCAGCATCATCGACACCGCAAAGGTAAGTTCGGCCAGGAACACGAACGGCCCGAACAGAGCAAGATGCGGCAACAGTACGTCGCGCACCAATTCGCGGTGGATGTCGAAGGCGGCGCGCGCGGCCATTTGCTCGGTCCAATATTGCAGACCGGGCGAGGCCGGCAGCGGCAGCTTCCACAGCATGCCTTCGAACCACATGCAGCCTATCAGCGTGCGCACCAACCAGGTGCCAAAGTGGCGACCGGTGCGCTGCTCCGGATCGCGCGACCAGTTACGCAGTCCAATGACGATGCTGCCGATCAGCAGCGCAACAAATAACAGGGCGAACAGGTAGCGCCAATTGCCCAGTTGGAGATGGTCAGGCGTCGCCGCCGTAATAAATTGCCAAACGTCGGTAAACGGATTTTTCGGCATTCGATTTTCTCATCATGTTAGCAACAGGGGTCGCCGTGGCAGTCGCCTTAGCCTTTGTACACCGGCCCCGGCTGCGCGAAGAAGCTCGCCAGGATATGATAGACCATCATGTAGTTCTTCTGCTGGAAGCTGGCGTGCGAAATGCCGGACATCACCGTGAACTGCTTGTCCGGGTTGGGCAGCCTCTCGAAGAATTTTAGCAAATCCTCCATCGATGCGATGCCGTCCCATTGTCCGCGCATGATCAGCGTCGGCACGGTAATCTTTTCCGGGTTGACCACCGGCAGCCGCGAGCACATGTCGACATAAGTGCCGGTCGGCACCAAATCGTCGAGCGCCACCACCGCGTCGGCGAAGGAATTGATCACTTTCTCTTCCGCCGTGCCGGGATGGTCGCGGTCGAAGATCGAATGGATGAAGGCCTTGTCGATCGGCCGGCGGTTCTTGGCCATGAACTCGGGCAGCTTCTTGCGCCGCTGTTCGAGGGTAGGCGAGCCTTCGCCGGTCCATACCATGGCGTCGAGCGCGAGCCGCGCCACCATTTCCGGATGCCGCTCGGCGAACATCGCGGCGCGCAGCGCGCCTGATGAAATGCCATAGATCAG
This sequence comes from uncultured Alphaproteobacteria bacterium, assembly GCA_963709015.1. Classification (GTDB taxonomy): domain Bacteria; phylum Pseudomonadota; class Alphaproteobacteria; order Rhizobiales; family Xanthobacteraceae; genus Pseudolabrys. The sequence continues at coordinate 102,253 of CAVPUU010000015.1, forward strand.
GAAGGGCCGTTTGCCACGCAGCTTCTGGATATAAAGCGCAGCGGCATGGCAATCGTCGGCGCCCTGCGAAATCGGGGCGTTGTTGTCGCGGTCCTTGGTCGAGCGGCCATAGCCCTCCATGTCGAGGGTCCAGCAATCGTAGCCGCGACGGGCGAAGTGATCCATGGCGGAGGAGTCGGGCCGTCCCGGCACTTGCAGATCGAAGGTCGGTTGCGAAGCCATCGATGAGCCGTGCACGAACATGATCGTACCGATGCTCTTGGTCGGATCGCCGGTGCATTTTTCCCACAGGAACAGCTTCACGCCGCCGTCCTTGGTTGTCCAATGCTCTTCGCCCTTGATCGGCAGTTTGGTCATTTCGTTCATTGCGCACCGTATGGTTTTCGCGTCGCTGACTTTGCCATGGTCCCGCGAGCAGCGGTTAGTCAATGTCTGCGGTTCCCCCCGCAAAAGCAGACACTCGTCAGTACGGCATGTCCGCCTTGTGCCATAGCAGACATTCCACGCATCACCGCTGGGAGACAGAAAATTTTGATAGGAGGTCGTTATTGAAGCAAAATATGTTTTCCCCACGGTAGATGAGGTCGAAATTTCGTTTGGAAATCGTGCTCAGGAAATTTCTCGAATTGCCAATTCCGGGTAGCAGCCAATCGTGAAGTTCGATAATGATCAGAGGAAATTGATCGATCCACGCGTCGTTAGTGCGAAACAAGTCCCTCTCGCCGCCTTCAATATCTATCTTGCAAATCAACGGGTGATACCGGGAAGCATCAAATCTACCGAGAATATCGGCCATTGTTATAGCCGCGACTTGGCATGCTCCTGCGGAGTCTGACACACGGAATCCCCACTCCCCGAGCCCTGGGTCAGTAAGCCATAATTTTCCAGGTTCGCTTGCAACGGCTGCCTCGATTGGAGTGATTGGCAGGTCAATGCAATTGGCCTTGAGAACAGAAAAATTTCCGGGTTCTGGCTCGACCGCGCAAACATGAATTCTAGAGTCTAGTTGTGTGAGGTAGACGGCGCTCGCGCCAATATTCGCACCCGCATCAATGACCAAAAGCGAAGCACCGTTAGTGGAAATCCGATTGGCGTATTCCCTTAAAGTCGAGCTGAGCGGGAAGCGAGATAGATTATAATGCTGCGCCTCAAATATCTGTTTAATGACGCTCACGTCCGTGCGGCTAGTCCCCCTATAGAAGAAACGCCGTGTGTGGCCTCCGGAAAGAGCGATCTCGACAAACTGAAATTGGTGAACTTCGATTTGTGTCATCTTCTCTATGCAGAAAAGTTACTCGATGCTTCGGAGGCGCGCCATACCTGCAGCGCGATGCCGTCGGATCATTCGCGGACATCGCTAAAAGTCGGCGTCAAATCTGCTTTACCCCCAAAAGCGGAAATGGGCTGGCGGCAGTGGGGCCTTGAGGCAGCCAAACATCGGCCGCCAATTAAGTTTGGATGCTTGACGAAGGTTGCGCTGTGAGCTTGCCTAGTTGATCGTCGGAATGTGGTTGGCCTTGATGACGTCGGCCCATTTCGCGACTTGCGCTTCCATGAACGCCTTGAACTCCGGCTGCGTCATCACGACCGGCGTGACGCCGGTCTTTTCCCACGCGGCTTTGATATCGGGGCGAGACAAAATCTTGGTGATCTCGCGGTTGAGCTTCTCGACGATCGGCGGCGGCGTGCCGGCCGGCGCCATGAAGCCGACCCACAGCGTCGCCTGGAATCCCGGCACGCCGGCTTCCGCGATCGTCGGCACATCCGGCAAAATCGGCGACCGCTTGTCGCCGGTGGTGCCGAGCGCGCGCACTTTGCCCGCCTTGATCATCGCCGCCATGGTGGGGACGCTGTCGAACAGCATCTGGATCTCGCCGCTGAGGATGTCGGTGCGCATGCCGGTCGAGCCCTTGTAGGGCACGTGCACGATATCGATGCCGGTGAGATGCTTCAGCAACTCGGCGGCCATGTGATAGTTCGAGCCTGGACCGGACGAGCCGAAATTCAGCGTACCCGGTTTCGCGCGCGCGAGCGCGATCAGTTCGCCCAGGTTCTTTGCCGGCACCGACGGATGCACCACCAGCACCAGGTCGCTGTCGATCAGCGGCGCGATCGGCACCAGATCGTGCATCAGATGATAGGGCTTCTTCGCGTAAAGCGTTTCGTTGACGGTCTGCGTGCCCGACACCATCAGCAGGGTGTAGCCGTCGGGCGCGGCCTTGGCCACGTAATCGGTGCCGATGGTGGTGCCGGCGCCCGGCTTGTTCTCCATGACGAAAGTCTGGTGCAGCGACTTGCGCAGCTCGTCGGCGATCGCGCGGGTATAGACGTCGGTCGGCCCGCCGGCGCCGAAAGGCACGATGATTTGCACCGGCCGCGACGGATAATCGTCGGCCTTCGCCGGCGGTGTTTCGACAGCGCTGATGGCTGCCAAAGCGAGAAGGGCTGCGAAATGTCGCGTCAGTGTCATGCGGGTTTTCCGTCTTCCAATCCTTGCGCCGCCCGCAGCGACTATCGAGGGCCGCTTGCGGCCCTGTCAATCGCATCGAAACGCGGATACCGCCACAAAAGTGCGTGTGTTCGTGGATGTTTCGGCAATGTCTTCTTGCCACTCTTTGTGCGCTGCGCTAAGCCTCAGCCGCTCCCGTCCTTGAGGCTATATACCAAACACGGCAAGGGCTTTTTTGTGCGGGGCTACGGCGCCGTTTGAGCCGCTGGGCACTCGGGGGCGGGTGTATTCCGGGTAGGGCGCGGGGCTGTACGCAGAGGTCGCCATGAGCGCATTGCTGCTGGATTATCTTCCGCTGGTCGTTTTTGTCGCGGTCGCACTGGTGATCGGGCTGGTGTTGCTGATCGCGCCGTTCATCGTCGCCTACAAGCGGCCGGATCCGGAAAAACTGTCCGCCTACGAGTGCGGATTCAACGCCTTCGACGACGCGCGCATGAAATTCGACGTGCGCTTCTACCTGGTTGCCATCCTGTTCATCATTTTCGATCTCGAGGTGACGTTCCTGTTCCCCTGGGCCGTGGTGTTCCGCCAGATCGGCTTTTACGGCTTTTCGACGATGATGATTTTCCTTGGCGTCCTCACCATCGGCTTCATATATGAGTGGAAGAAGGGGGCGCTGGAATGGGATTGATTCCATGACCCTCGTCGCGCCCGCGCCGCAAGGAATACTCGATCCGCGCACCGGCAAGCCGGTCGGCGCCGACGATGATTTTTTCTCCGGGGTCAACAACGAGCTCGCCGACAAGGGCTTCATCATCACCGCCGCCGACGATCTGATTACCTGGGCGCGTACCGGCTCGCTGATGTGGATGACGTTCGGGCTGGCCTGTTGCGCGATTGAAATGATGCAGATGTCGATGCCGCGCTACGACGCCGAGCGCTTCGGCTTCGCGCCGCGCGCCTCGCCCCGCCAATCCGACGTGATGATTGTTGCCGGCACGCTTACCAACAAGATGGCGCCGGCGCTGCGTAAAGTTTACGACCAGATGCCGGAGCCGCGCTACGTGATCTCGATGGGCTCGTGCGCCAATGGCGGCGGCTATTACCACTATTCCTACTCGGTGGTGCGCGGCTGCGACCGCATCGTGCCCGTCGACATCTACGTTCCTGGCTGCCCGCCGACTGCCGAGGCGTTGCTGTACGGCGTCATGCTACTGCAAAAGAAGATCCGCCGCACCGGCACGATCGAGCGTTGAGCGGAGCCGCGCGAATGGACGACATGCTCGACAGGCTGGGAGCAACGATCGAGGGCGCGTTGGGCGCCTCGGTTGCCGGCTATGAAGTCGTGCGCGGCGAGTTGACCATCACCGCAAAGGCCGCCGACATCGTCAAGGTCGCGACGTTCCTGCGCACCGATGCCGCCTGTCAGTTCATCTGCATCATCGATATCACCGCCGTCGATTGGCCGGGCCGCGAACAGCGCTTCGACGTGGTTTATCATTTTCTGTCGCCGCGGCTGAACCAGCGCGTCCGCGTCAAAGTGCCGGCCGACGAGACGACGCCTGTGCCTTCGCTGGTCGATGTCTTCCGGGGCGCCGACTGGTTCGAGCGCGAGGCCTTCGATCTGTACGGCGTGCTGTTTACCGGCCACCCGGACATGCGGCGCATCCTCACCGACTACGGTTTCGAGGGCCATCCGCTGCGCAAGGATTTCCCGCTCACCGGGTTTGTCGAGGTGCGCTACGACGACGAGCAGAAGCGCGTGGTCTACGACAAGGTCCGGCTGGCGCAGGAATTCCGCACCTTCGATTTCCTGTCGCCCTGGGAAGGCACCGATTACGTGCTGCCGGGCGACGAGAAGGCGAAAGAGGGCAAGCTGTCATGAAGCCGACGCTCAAGCCCGGGTTAAAGTATTCGTTCTCCTACGTGGTGCCGGAGAACAAAACGGTGCCGTTCACCTATCCGGAGTCGCCAATCATCGCCGGCATGCCGAAGGTCTTCGCCACCGGCTTCATGATCGTGCTGATGGAATGGACCTGCGCGCAACTGCTGGAGCCGCATCTCGACGCCGGCGAGGGCAGTCTCGGCACGCATGTTGACGTTTCGCATCTCGCCGCGACGCCGCCCGGTTTCAAAGTGACGGTCGAGGCCGAATGCGTCGAGGTTTCCGGCCGCAAGATAGCGTTCAAGGTGAAGGCGCATGATGGCGTCGACTTGATCGGCGAGGGCCGTCACGAACGCGTGGTGGTTGCCTGGGACCGCTTCAACGCCAAGGTGGCTGAGAAGGCCAAAGCTGGTGCGGAGTTGGTGAGCTGACATGGCCGAAAACGCGCTGCGCAATTTCACCATCAACTTTGGGCCGCAACACCCGGCGGCGCACGGCGTGCTGCGCCTGGTGCTGGAGCTCGACGGCGAGATCGTGGAGCGCGTGGACCCGCATATCGGTCTGCTGCATCGTGGCACCGAGAAACTGATCGAGTACAAGACCTACCTTCAGGCCATCGGTTATTTCGATCGACTCGACTATGTCGCGCCGATGAACCAGGAACATGCCTTCTGCCTGGCGGTGGAGAAGTTGCTCGGCATCGCCGTGCCGCGGCGCGCGCAATTGATCCGCGTGCTCTATGCCGAAATCGGACGGCTGTTGTCGCATCTGCTCAACGTCACCACGCAGGCAATGGACGTGGGTGCGTTGACCCCGCCGCTGTGGGGCTTCGAAGAGCGCGAAAAGCTGATGGTGTTCTACGAGCGCGCTTCAGGCGCGCGTATGCACGCCACCTATTTTCGTCCCGGCGGCGTGCACCAGGATCTGCCGGGGAAGCTGATCGACGACATCGGCGCGTTCTGCGATCCGTTCCTGAAAGTGGTCGACGACCTCGATACGCTACTCACCGGCAACCGCATCTTCAAGCAACGCAACGTCGATATCGCCGTCGTGAAGCTTGAGGACGCCTGGAATTGGGGCTTCTCCGGCGTGATGGTGCGCGGCTCGGGCGCGGCGTGGGATCTGCGCAAGGCGCAGCCCTATGAATGCTATTCCGAAATGGATTTCGATATTCCGATCGGCAAGAACGGCGACTGTTTCGACCGCTATCTGATCCGCATGGAAGAGATGCGCCAGTCAGTCCGCATCATGAAGCAGTGCGTTGAAAAACTGCGCGGCGCGGACGGACAGGGGCCGGTCACGGTCGACGACCATAAGATCGTGCCGCCCAAGCGCGCCGAGATGAAGCGCTCGATGGAAGCGCTGATCCACCACTTCAAGCTTTATACCGAGGGCTACCACGTGCCGGCCGGCGAAGTTTATGCCGCGGTCGAGGCGCCCAAGGGGGAGTTCGGGGTCTATCTCGTGGCGGACGGCACCAACAAGCCATACAAGTGCAAAATCCGCGCGCCCGGTTTCGCGCATTTGAGCGCGATGGATTTCCTGTGCCGCGGCCACATGCTGGCGGACGTCTCGGCCATTCTCGGTTCCATCGACATCGTGTTCGGCGAGGTGGACCGATGATGACGTATCGATCTCTCCTGTCATGGCCTGGCTTGTCACCGCAAGTCGGGTTTACCCGACTTGCGGCTGATCTAAATGCGGAAGTCGGCAAGGCCGACTTCCGATGCCATCCACGCCGTCTTGCCCCGCCGGAAATCCAGCCGAGGGAATTTTCCTTCAGCAAAGGTAATTTGGTTTGGGTGAAGGTGTCCCAACCATGATCTCCGCGCTGATAAAACTTCGCGAGCGTGATTGGCTTCTCGGCATTTTTCTTGTCGGGCTTGTCGCGCGTGTGATTGCGGCGATTATCCTCCCCGACCAGACTGCGCTGCTTCCGGATTCCGTAAGCTTCCGTGACAATGCGGCCAAGTTTTTGGCCGAAGGACGGATTTCCAATCCGTTCGAAATGCCGCTTTATCCATTGCTGATAGCTATTTTCGGCCGCGGGCAGGTGGCCGCCGATATCGTGCTCTCGGTAGCTACGATTTGGATCGTTTATGCGCTGGCGCGTGAGCTGTTCAACGACCGCTTAACGGCGATTCTCGCTGCACTCGCAGCCGCCTGCTACCCGCCCTTGATCTTTTTCTCAGTAGTGGGTTTGTCGGAGACTTTGTTCATCGCGATGATGCTGTCCGCTTTTTTGTTCTGGTATCGCGGCCGCTTTACAATTGCGTCGATCTTTGCGGTCCTCGCGATCCTTACACGGCCAGTTTTTGAGGTCGCGCCATTTCTGCTCGCCTACTTCGCGCTCATCATCCATTCGCCTATCGCTAGTAGAAACTGCGCGACACCTGGCGGTCTATGCCGTCATCTTTTGTGCGCTGTTAACGCCGTGGTGGTTAAACAACTATGCGGTATACGGGCATTTCGTGCCTCTTACCGCCGGTTTTGGCTATCAGCTCTATGCCGGTAATAATCCGATGAATAAATCCGGCGGAGCTATCGAAGGGCAGGATTACAAGCGCGATGATTTTGCCGGTTTCTCGAATGTGTATGAACGCGATGTTGCGATGCGCAAAGCCGCCATAAGATTTATCGCCGAGCACCCCGGCCGCTTCGCGGAGATGGCGGCGCTTAAATTCCTCCGCATGTGGCGAGTGTGGCCGGTCAATGCGGGCTATGCCAACTGGCCGACGATATTGGTATCGATCGTCGCATTTCTTCCGGTCCTGCTCTTGAACGTCCTCGAACTGTATTATGTAAGAAGAGCGCTGCTGATGCTTTCGCCAATCCTGCTGTTCGCGCTCGGCTATACCGCGATCAATATGGTGCTCGCCGGCACGATTCGGTATCGGCTCCCGTTGGAACCGTTCATGCTCATCTTCGCCGCAGCGGCGGCGAGCCGACTGCTCGGCAACCCGGTCGCGGTCCAAATGGCTGCAAAATTTCCCTCGCCTGAGGCTGCGAAAGGACTCTGTGGGGGAGGCGGGATGATGAGATCGATTGAATCCGCGATTTTCGCCACAAGCACCCTCGTCGAGTGAGCCAAGTCGGCGGTGATCATGACTAAACACTGCAAACTCGTGGAGTGAAGCCGAAAGGCCATACGATCTGATGTCCATACGCCGTCTCGCCCCGCCCGAAATCCAGCCGAAGGATTTTTCCTTCAGCAAGAGCAACCTTGCCTGGGCCAAGGATCAGCTCACCAAATATCCGGAAGGCCGCCAGCAATCGGCGATCATTCCGTTGCTTTGGCGCGCACAGGAGCAATCCGGCGGCTGGCTGCCGGAAGCCGCGATCCGTTACGTCGCCGAATTCCTCGGCATGGCGCATATCCGCGGGCTGGAGATCGCGACTTTCTATACGATGTTCAATCTGGAACCGGTCGGAAAATTCCACGTGCAGCTCTGCGGCACGACGCCGTGTCGGCTGCGCGGCGCCGGCGAGATCGAAAAGGTCTGCCGCAATCGCATCGGGGACCAGAACCACGTCACCGCTGACGGCAAGTTCTCCTGGGTCGAGGTCGAGTGCCTGGGCGCCTGCGTCAATGCGCCGATGGTGCAGATCAACGTTGACTATTACGAGGATCTGACGGCGGAGAGCTTTGGCAAGATTCTCGACCAATTCGCCGCCGGCAAGACACCCAAGCCAGGTCCGCAGACCGACCGGCAGTTGTCGGCCCCCATCGGCGGGCTGACCACGCTCACCGACAAATCGATTTATGCGGCACGGAAATAACGAATGCTCGCTGACAAGGACCGCATCTTCACCAATCTCTACGGCCAGCACGACTGGCGTCTCAAAGGCGCGCGCGCACGCGGCGCTTGGGACGGCACCAAGGCGATCCTGGAAAAGGGCCGCGATGCGATCGTCAACGACGTCAAGGCGTCGGGTTTGCGCGGCCGCGGCGGCGCCGGCTTCCCGACCGGGTTGAAGTGGTCGTTCATGCCGAAGAAGTCGGACGGCAGGCCGCATTATCTGGTGGTCAACGCCGACGAGTTAGAGCCCGGCACCTGCAAAGACCGCGAGATCATGCGGCACGACCCGCATCTCCTGATCGAGGGCTGCCTGATCGCCGGCTGCGCCATGGCCGCCAATACCGGCTACATTTATATCCGCGGCGAATTCATGCGCGAGCGTGAGCGCCTGCAGGCGGCGATCGAGGAGGCATACGAGGCCAAGTTGATCGGCAAGAATAATGTGCACGGCTGGGATTTCGATCTCGTCCTGCACCACGGCGCCGGCGCCTACATCTGCGGCGAGGAAACCGCGCTCTTGGAGAGCCTGGAAGGCAAGAAGGGTCAGCCGCGCCTGAAGCCGCCGTTCCCGGCCAATGTCGGGCTCTATGGCTGTCCGACCACCGTGCAGAACGTCGAGTCGATCGCGGCGGTGCCCGACATCATGCGCCGCGGCCCGGCGTGGTTTGCCGCCATCGGGCGGCCGAACAATACCGGCACCAAGCTGTTCTGCATTTCCGGCCACGTCGAAAAGCCCTGCAATGTCGAAGAAGCCATGGGCATTCCGCTGCGCGAACTTGTGGAGAAGCACGCCGGCGGCGTGCGCGGCGGCTGGGATAACCTACTTGCGGTTATTCCCGGCGGCTCGTCGATGCCGTTGGTGCCGGCAGGCGCCGACCAGACCGACACGCTGCTGATGGATTTCGACGGTTGCCGCGACAAGAAGTCGGCGCTTGGCACTGCCGCGGTGATCGTGATGGACAAGTCCACCGACATCGTGCGGGCGATGACGCGCATCTCCTATTTCTACAAACACGAAAGCTGCGGCCAATGCACGCCATGCCGCGAGGGCATGGGCTGGATGTGGCGCGTGCTTACCCGCATGTGCGAAGGCCGCGCCCAGAAGCGCGAGATCGACATGTTGATGCAGGTGACCCAGCAGATCGAAGGCCACACCATTTGCGCCTTCGGCGACGGCGCCGCCTGGCCGGTGCAGGGCCTGCTGCGGCATTTCCGTCCCGAGATCGAGCGGCGCATCGACGAATACACGCGCAATGCCGACGCCCAGGGCGCGGTGCGCGAGGCAGCGGAATAACGCATGACCAAGCTCATCGTTGACGGCAAAGAGATTGATGTTCCGCCGGAGTACACGCTGCTCCAGGCTTGCGAAGCCGCGGGCGCGGAAATCCCGCGCTTCTGCTTCCACGAGCGGCTGTCGATCGCGGGCAATTGCCGCATGTGTCTCATTGAAGTTGCCGGAATTCCAAAGCCGCAGGCCTCCTGCGCGATGGGCGTCAAGGATCTGGCGCCCAACAAAGACGGCACGCCGAAAGTGCTCAACACCAAGACGCCGATGGTGAAAAAGGCGCGCGAAGGCGTGATGGAATTCTTGCTAATCAATCATCCGCTCGATTGCCCGATCTGCGATCAAGGCGGCGAATGCGATCTACAGGACCAGGCCATGGCCTATGGCGTGGACTCCAGCCGTTACAAGGAAAACAAGCGCGCGGTCGAGGACAAATATATCGGCCCGCTGGTCAAGACCATCATGACGCGCTGCATCCAGTGCACGCGCTGCATCCGCTTTGCCAGCGAGATCGCCGGCGTGCCGGAGCTCGGCGCGATCGGCCGCGGCGAGGACATGGAGATCACGACCTATCTCGAGCAGGCGATGACCTCCGAGCTGCAAAGCAATGTGGTGGATCTCTGTCCCGTGGGCGCGCTGACGTCGAAGCCTTATGCCTTCGCGGCGCGGTCGTGGGAACTCGACAAGACGCAATCGATCGACGTGATGGACGCGCTCGGCTCCGCAATCCGAATCGACACGCGCGGACGCGAGGTGATGCGCATTTTGCCGCGCACCAATGACGCGGTGAACGAGGAATGGATTTCGGACAAGACCCGTCACATCGTGGACGGGTTGCGCACCCAGCGTCTCGATCAGCCGTATATCCGCAGCAACGGCCGCCTGCGGCAGGCCACCTGGAAGGAAGCCTTTGCCGCCATCGCCGCCGGGGTGAATGCGAGCCAGCCGGCGCGCATCGGCGCGCTGGCGGGTCAGCTTGCCGGCGTCGAGGAGATGTTCGCCCTGAAGGCTTTGATAGCCGCGCTCGGCAGTTCCAACATCGACGCGCGCTATCCCGGCTCGCCACTGCATCCGAAACACGGCCGCGGCAGCTATCTGTTCAATTCGACCATCGCCGGCATCGATCAAGCCGATGCGATCATGCTGATCGGCACCAATCCGCGCCGGGAAGCGGCGGTGCTCAACGCGCGCATCCGCAAGCGCTATCTCAAGGGTAGCGTGCCGCTCGGGCTCGTCGGCGAAAAGGCCGACCTCACTTATCCGTACAACTATCTCGGCGCCGGCCCGGAAAGCCTCGCGCAATTCGTCGATCATGCGCCGGCCGACAAAGAAAGGCCGATGTTCATCATCGGCCAGGGCGCGCTCAACCGTCCCGGCGGCGCGGCGGTACTTGCGATGGCGGCGAAGGCCGCGCGCTCGCTCGGCGTGATCAAGGACGGCTGGAACGGATTCAACATTCTTCACACGGAAGCTTCGCTTCCCGGCGCGCTCGATCTCGGTTTTGTGCCGGGCGAGGGCGGGCTGGATACCGGCGGCATGTTGAAAGCCGGCGGTCTGGACGTGCTGTTCTTGCTGGGCGTTGACGAAGTAGAAGTGTCGGCCGGCGCTTTCGTTATTTACATCGGCACCCATGGCGACCGCGGCGCGCACCGCGCTGATGTGATCCTGCCGGGCGCCGCCTATCCGGAAAAATCCGCGATTTATGTCAACACCGAAGGCCGCGTGCAGATGACGGCGCGTGCCGCGTTCCCGCCCGGCGACGCGCGCGAGGATTGGGCGATCCTGCGGGCGCTATCGGCCGCCCTCGGCCACACGCTGCCTTATGACTCGTTGCGGCAATTGCGCCAAGCGCTGTTTACGGCGCACCCACATTTCATGCGTCTCGACCAGATCGCGGCCGGCAATGCCGCCGATATCGACAATTTGGCCAAGCTCGGCGGCAAGGCCGACAAGGCGCCGCTGCGCTCGGCGGTGCCGGAGTTCTACCTCACCAATCCGATCGCGCGCGCGTCCGCCATCATGGCCGAGTGTTCTGCCCTGGCGAACGCGGCTGCCAAGTCGGCGGCGGAGTAAGGCGATGGAAGAGTTCTTCTTCGCTTATCTCTGGCCGCTCATCATTATGGTGGCGGAGTCGGTTCTGCTGCTGGTGATCCTGCTGATCGCCGTTGCCTATGTGCTGCTCGCCGACCGCAAGATCTGGGCGGCGGTTCAGATGCGGCGCGGCCCCAACGTGGTTGGACCCTGGGGGCTGTTCCAGTCGTTTGCCGATTTGCTGAAATTTATCCTCAAGGAGCCGGTGATTCCGGCCGGCGCCAACAAAGGCGTGTTCCTGCTGGCACCCCTGGTGACCTGCGTGCTGGCGCTCGCCGCCTGGGCCGTGATCCCGGTCGCCGGGAAATGGGTGATCGCCGACATCAACGTGGGGGTACTCTACATTTTCGCGATCTCGTCGCTGATGGTCTACGGCGTGATCATGGCGGGCTGGGCGTCGAATTCGAAATATCCGTTCCTCGCCGCGCTGCGCTCGGCCGCGCAGATGGTGTCCTATGAAGTCTCCATCGGCTTCGTCTTCATCACCGTGCTGCTGTGCGCCGGTTCGCTCAATCTTACGGCCATCGTGGAAGCGCAGAACGGGCGTTACGGGCTGTTCGGCTGGTACTGGCTGCCGCTGTTCCCGATGTTCATCATATTCTTCGTCTCGGCGCTGGCGGAAACCAACCGGCCGCCTTTCGATCTGGTGGAAGCGGAATTGGAACTGGTGGCCGGCTTCATGGTGGAGTACGGTTCCTCGCCCTACATGATGTTCATGCTCGGCGAATACGTGGCGGTCGCCACCATGTGCGCCATGGGAACCATTTTGTTCCTCGGCGGCTGGCTGTCGCCGGTGCCCTATCCGCCGTTTACGTGGGTGCCGGGCGTGATCTGGTTCACGCTCAAGTCGCTGTTCATGTTTTTTATGTTCGCCATGGTCAAGGCGATCGTGCCGCGCTACCGCTACGACCAGCTGATGCGGCTCGGCTGGAAGGTATTCCTGCCGATGTCGCTGGCCATGGTGGCGATCGTCGCCGTCGTGATCGAGTACGGCATGCCGGCGCTAAAGTGAGGATGCGATGAGGCTCGACCGCGCCGCCAAGGGGCTGTTCCTGATGGAGTTCATGGCCGGCACGATGCTGGGCATGCGATATTTCTTTAGGCCGAAGTCGACGCTCAATTACCCATTCGAGAAGGGGCCGATCTCGCCGCGTTTTCGCGGCGAACATGCGCAGCGCCGATACCCAATGGAGAAGAGCGCTGCATCGCCTGCAAACTGTGTGAGGCGATCTGCCCGGCGCAGGCGATCACTATCGAAGCCGGCCCGCGCCGCAATGACGGCACCCGGCGCACGACGCGCTACGACATCGACATGGTGAAATGCATCTATTGCGGGCTGTGCCAGGAAGCCTGTCCGGTCGACGCCATCGTCGAGGGACCGAATTTCGAATTCGCCACCGAGACGCGCGAGGAGCTCTACTACGACAAGGAGCGCTTGCTCGCCAATGGCGACCGCTGGGAGCGCGAGATCGCCAAGAATCTTTCGCTCGACGCGCCTTATAGGTGAGACGATGATTGTCGCCGCGTTGTTCTTTTATCTGTTCGCCGGCATCTGCGTCGCCAGCGCGGTAATGGTCATTTTGGCGCGCAACCCGGTGCATTCGGTGTTGTTCCTCATTCTCGCCTTCGTCAACGCGGCCGGGCTGTTCGTGATGTTGGGCGCCGAATTCCTGGCGATGATCCTGGTTGTGGTCTATGTCGGCGCCGTCGCGGTGCTGTTCCTGTTCGTCGTGATGATGCTCGATGTCGATTTCGCGGAACTCAAGCAGAGCGCGTTGCAATACCTGCCGGTCGGCGTGCTGATCGGAGGCATTTTCCTTGCCGAGCTTCTGCTGGTGGTCGCGGCCTGGGTGATCGGACCCGGCGTTCCGCAGGCGATTACCTCGCCGATCCCGGCCAAAATGCCGAATATCGAGGCGATCGGCCTCGTGCTCTACACCCGCTACGTCTATTTCTTCGAAGCCGCCGGCTTGATCCTGCTGGTCGCCATGGTCGGCGCGATCGTACTCACGCTGCAACATCGCGTGCGCGTGCGCCGGCAGAACATCGCCGCGCAGAACGCGCGCACGCCGGCGATGTCGATTGAAATCCGCCAGGTGCGGCCGGGGCAGGGTCTGGGGGGCAATCCATGACCATCGGGCTTGGACATTATCTTGCAGTCGCCGCCATCCTGTTCACGCTCGGGATTTTCGGCATCTTCCTCAACCGCAAGAACGTGATCATCATTCTGATGTCGATCGAGCTGATCCTGCTGGCGGTCAACATTAACCTCGTCGCGTTCTCGGCTCATCTCGGCGACATCGTCGGGCAAATCTACGCGTTGATCGTGCTCACGGTGGCGGCGGCGGAGGCCGCTATCGGACTTGCGATCCTGGTCGTGTTCTACCGCAACCGCGGCTCGATCGCGGTCGAAGACATCAATTTGATGAAGGGCTGATGCGCATGATCCCGAAAAGTGGGGACCGGTTTTCGGGCAAGATCATGCGCCAGGAAATATAAGCATGTATCAGGCCATCGTTTTTCTTCCGCTGCTCGGCGCGGTTCTCGCCGGCCTCATCGCGCTGTTTGGCGCGCGCGCGCGTTGGCCGGGTGAGGGACCGCCGCCAGGCGCTGACGACGATGCGGTCGATCACGGTTCGCATCATGCCGCGCCGTCCGTGCACGGCGATGCCTGTGTCATTCACAGCTCACATCATGAAGAGGAAGCGCACGAGCCGGCCGCCATCGGATCGCGCACGGCCGAGCTGATCACCACGACGCTGCTGCTGATAGCGATGATCCTGTCGTGGATCTCCTTCGTGCAGGTCGGCTTTGCGCACCACGACGAGCGGGTGCCGGTGTTTACGTGGATGCTGTCGGGCGATTTGAAGGTGGAGTGGTCGCTGCGCATCGACACGCTCACGGCGGTCATGTTGGTCGTGGTCAACACCGTGTCGGCCTTCGTGCACCTTTATTCCATCGGTTACATGCGCGAAGACCCGTATCGGCCGCGCTTCTTTGCCTATCTGTCGATGTTCACCTTCGCCATGTTGATGCTGGTGACGGCGGACAATTTGGTGCAGCTGTTCTTCGGTTGGGAGGGCGTGGGGCTGGCGAGTTACCTGCTGATCGGCTTTTGGTTTCACAAGCCGGAAGCCAACGCGGCCGCGATCAAAGCCTTCGTGGTCAACCGCATCGGCGATTTCGGCTTCGCGCTCGGCATCTTCGCCGTCTATATGCTGACCGGCTCCATTGAATTTGACACCGTGTTCGCGCAGGCACCGGCGCTTGTGGGCAAGACCCTGCCGTTTTTCGGCTGGCATCCGGACGCACTCACCATCACCTGTTTGATGCTGTTCATGGGCGCCATGGGCAAGTCGGCGCAATTCCTACTGCACACCTGGCTGCCCGACGCCATGGAAGGCCCGACGCCGGTTTCGGCGCTGATCCACGCCGCCACCATGGTGACCGCCGGCGTATTCATGGTGGCGCGGCTGTCGCCCTTGTTCGAACTGGCGCCGGATGCGCAGACTTTTGTCACCTTCATTGGCGCCACCACCTGCATTTTCGCCGCCACCGTCGCGCTGGTGCAGAACGACATCAAACGTATTGTCGCTTACTCAACGTGTTCGCAGCTCGGCTACATGTTCGTGGCGATGGGGGTCGGCGCCTATTCGGTCGGCATGTTTCATCTTTTCACGCACGCCTTTTTCAAGGCGCTGCTGTTCCTCGGCTCCGGCTCGGTAATCACCGCGATGCATCACGAGCAGGACATCCGCCACATGGGGGGCTTAAAGGAGCGCATTCCCTACACCTATATCGTGATGATCATCGGCACACTGGCGCTCACCGGATTCCCGCTCACCGCCGGTTATTTCTCCAAGGACGCCATCATCGAGGCGGCCTTTGTCGGAAAAAATCCGATGGCGCTTTATGCCTTTATCTGCACGGTCGGCCGCCGCGCTGCTCACCTCGTTTTATTCTTGGCGGCTTATTTTCAAGACCTTTCACGGCGAGCCGCACGACCGCATGCACTGGCGCGAGGCCCATGAGAGCCCGATGGTGATGCTGATCCCGCTCGGCTTCCTGGCCTTCGGCTCGATCATGGCCGGGTTGCCGTTCAAGGAAATCTTCGCCGGCCACGGCGTCGAAGGCTTCTTCGGCTCCTCGCTCACGTTCGCCAAGGGCAACACCGTTCTCGAAGACATGCATCATGTGCCGTTCCAGATCGGGATCCTGCCGACCGTGATGATGGCGGTCGGCTTCGTCATCGCCTGGCACTTTTATGTCCGCCGGCCGGATATACCGGTCGAACTCGCGCGCACGCACGAGCTGCTCTACAAATTCCTGCTCAACAAGTGGTATTTCGACGAAATCTACGATGCGATCTTCGTGCGTCCGACCAAGGCGCTCGGCTGGCTGCTCTGGAAGGGCGGCGACGGCTGGCTGATCGACGGCTTCGGGCCCGATGGCATCTCCGCGCGTGTGCTTGACGTAACGCGCAATGTGGTGCGGTTGCAGACCGGCTATCTCTATCACTACGCCTTCGCGATGCTGATCGGAGCTGCCGCCTTCATCACCTGGTTCATGCTGGCGGTGAAGTGACATGAACCTCAATTGGCCCATCCTCTCGGTCGTCACCTTCCTGCCGCTGCTGGGCGCGGCCTTCATCATGCTGGTGCGCGGCAACGACAGGCTCGCGCGCGGCACCGCGCGCTGGGTGGCGATGTGGACCACGCTCGTTACGTTCGCGATCTCGCTGGTGATGGTGTGGCGCTTCGATCCGAGCTCGGCGGAATTCCAGTTCGTCGAAAAGCATCCCTGGCTCGGCATCGCCTCCTATCACATGGGCGTGGACGGCATTTCACTGCCGTTCGTGATTCTCACCACCGCGCTGATGCCGATCTGCATCCTGGCGAGTTGGACCTCGATCCAAAAGCGCGTGAAGGAATACATGATTGCGTTCCTGGTGCTGGAAACGCTGATGATCGGCACCTTCTCGGCGCTCGATTTGGTGCTGTTCTATCTGTTCTTCGAGGGTGGCCTCATTCCGATGTTTCTGATCATCGGCGTCTGGGGCGGTCCGCGCCGGGTCTACGCCAGCTTCAAGTTCTTCCTCTATACGCTGCTCGGCTCGGTGCTGATGCTGCTGGCCATCATGGCGATGTATTTGGATAGCGGCACCACCGACATTATCGTGCTGCTGCGCCACGACTTTCCGCTCGGCCTGCAGAAATGGGCTTGGCTCGCGTTCTTTGCCTCGTTCGCGGTCAAGCTGCCGATGTGGCCGGTGCATACCTGGCTGCCGGACGCGCATGTCGAGGCGCCGACGGCCGGCTCGGTCATCCTCGCCGCCATTCTCTTGAAGATGGGTGGCTACGGCTTCCTGCGATTTTCACTGCCGATGTTCCCCTCGGCCAGCCACGACTTCGCGCCGTTGATCTTCACGCTGTCGGTCGTCGCCATCATCTACACCTCGTTGGTAGCGCTGATGCAGGAGGACGTGAAGAAGCTGATCGCCTATTCGTCGGTCGCGCATATGGGCTTCGTAACCATGGGGATTTTTGCGTTGACCGCGCAGGGCATCGCCGGCGGCATCTTCCAGATGATCTCGCACGGCATCGTCTCGGGCGCGCTATTCCTTTGCGTCGGCGTCGTCTACGACCGCATGCATACGCGCGAGATCGCTTTCTATGGCGGGTTGGTGAACCGGATGCCGCTTTATGCGGCGGTGTTCATGGTGTTCACTCTCGCCAATGTCGGGCTGCCGGGCACTTCCGGCTTCATCGGCGAATTCCTGTCGCTGATCGGCACCTTCAAGGTCAATACCGCAGTGGCGACGATTGCCACGCTCGGCGTCATCCTGTCGGCGCTTATGCGCTTGTGGCTCTATCGCAAGATGATTTTCGGCACCCTGAAGCCGGCGCTCGTAGGCATCAAGGACATGGGCTGGCGGGAAATTCTGATCTTCACGCCGCTGGTTGTGCTCACCATTTTGCTCGGGGTGGCGCCAAAGCCGGTGCTCGACATATCGGCCGCCTCGGTCGCGCAGCTGCTCGACAATTACAAGCACGCCGTCGCGGCGCAGGTACCGAAAAGAAACGGAGCGACGACTTCAGCCGCGATCAAATTGGATCGCGCCCAGATAATTCCCGCGGGCGCAGCCCGATGAACCAATTGATGCACATTCAAGGGCTCATGCTGATTTTGCCGGAGGCCGTGCTGGCGGTGGGCGCCATGTTGATGCTGATGGTCGGCGTCGGCGCGCACCAGAGCGATCGCAGCGCGCTGATCGTGAACGGCTTTTGTATCGCCGTGCTGATGCTTGCCGGCTTTGCCGTCGCGATGGTGCCGGCGGGACGTTTTGTACTGTTCGACGGCAGTCTGGTTGTCGACGATTATGCGCGGTTTCTTAAGTTGTTGGCGCTTGCCGGCACGGCCGGCGCGCTGCTGCTGTCGCTCGACTGGCTCACCGTGGAGAAGCAGCAGAAATTCGAATACGGCGTGCTGTTCCTGCTCTCGACGCTCGGCATGCTGCTGCTGATTTCCGCCGCCGACCTGATCGCGCTCTATCTCGGGCTCGAGATGATGAGCCTGCCGCTCTACGTGGTCGCGGCCTCGAACCGCGACAACGTGCGCTCGACCGAAGCGGGCTTGAAATATTTCGTGCTGGGCGCGCTGTCGTCCGGCATGCTGCTTTACGGCGCGTCGTTGATTTACGGTTTCACCGGCACCGTGGGTTTCGCGGGTATCGCCAAGGCCACCGCACCGGGCGCCAATATCGGCCTGATCTTCGGCCTGGTGTTCATGTTCGTCGGCTTCTGCTTCAAGATATCCGCGGTGCCGTTCCACATGTGGACGCCCGACGTCTATGAGGGCGCGCCGACGCCGGTGACCGCGTTTTTCGCTGCCGCGCCCAAGGTCGCCGGCATCGCCATTTTCGTACGCGCGACCATGGTCGCATTCCCCGGTATCACGCACGAGTGGCAGCAGATCGTGGTGTTCGTCTCGATCGCCTCCATGGCGCTCGGCGCCTTCGCGGCCATCGGCCAGCGCAACATCAAGCGGCTGATGGCCTATTCCTCGATCGGCCACATGGGCTTCGCGCTGGTCGGCCTCGCCGCCGGAACGGCGGAGGGTGTGCAGGGCGTGCTCGTCTACATGGCAATCTATGTGGCGATGACGCTCGGCGTCTTCGCGGTGATCCTGAGCATGCGCCGCGAGGGAAAATTCGTCGAAACAATCGGGGATCTTGCCGGGCTTGCCCGCACCCATCCGGCCATGGCCTTCTTCATGGCGATGCTGCTGTTCTCGCTTGCCGGCATCCCGCCGCTCGCCGGCTTCTTCGCGAAATTCTACGTGTTCCTCGCCGCTATAAAAGCCGGGCTCTATACGCTCGCGGTGATCGGCGTGCTGACCAGCGTGGTGGGCGCCTTCTACTATTTGACCATCGTGAAGATCATGTACTTCGATGAGCCGGTGAAAGGCTTCCAGAGCATGCCGGGGCTGGTGCGGCTTGTGCTCTGCGTTGCCGGTTTGATCAATATACTGTTTTTCGCCTACCCCGCGCCGCTGCTTGGCGCTGCGACCGCGGCGGCGAAATCCTTGTTCTGACGCGCGATCCCGAAAAGCCTTCCCTCGGGCTTGACCTGCCGGTGGAAACCGGTTTTCGGGCAAGATCACGCGCCAACGAAATGAACCGCGAAGCAACGGGCCTGGCGGGGGTCCGGCACATCAGTTTTGAAACGCTCGGCTCGACCAACGCCGAGGCGCTGGCGCGTGCGCGCACCGGCGAACACGGGCCGCTGTGGATCACGGCGCGCAGCCAAACGGCCGGCCGCGGTCGTCGCGGCAGCCAATGGGTCTCCCCGCCGGGCAATCTCTACGCAAGTTTGCTGTTGAGCGAGCCGTCCCCGCCGCCTTTGGCGCCGCAATTGTCGTTCGTGGCGGCGCTGGCGCTGCACGACGCCCTGTGCGATTGCGCGGCGCGGCTGGGACCGCTGCTCAAGGTCAAATGGCCGAACGATCTGCTGCTGGGCTCGGACAAGCTCGCCGGCATTTTGATCGAAGGCGAGAGCGCGCCTGCGTTCGCGATCGTCGCCGGCTTCGGCGTGAATTGTGCCAGCCATCCACCCGACACGGCTTTTCCGGCGACCGATTTGCTCCTGGCCGGCGCGCCGGTCGCTCCCGAAGCTCTATTTATTGCGCTGTCGGCCGCGACGATCCGCCGGCTTGCGCAGTGGCAAAGCGGCGCCGGCTTTACCGCCATCCGTGCCGACTGGCTGGCGCGCGCCGCCGGCCTCGGCGAGGACATCCGCGTACGATTGCCTGAGCGCGAGGTCGCCGGCCGCTTCGAAGGCCTCGACCCCGACGGGCGGCTGCTGGTGGCGGGCGCAAATGGCACGAAAGTCGTGATGGCTGGTGAAGTTTTTGGACTTGGCTCGCGATGAACGAACGGCATTGCCATATATTCCGCTCATGCCGGCGCAAGCGGGAATCCAGGGTTGCACACGCGGTCGGTGTGGTTCGCTCATCTGAGTCCGCGCCTCCCGCCTTCGCGCTCTGCGCTTCGGCGGACTCGTGCTTCGGCCCGTCGAAGCGCCTTCGCGTAGACGGGTCGCGGGTACGAGCGGATGAAGGGGCTCGGATTTGATGCCGGGCACGCGGCAGGAACTTGTGTTCGCGCCGCTCGGTGGCGTCGGCGAGATCGGCATGAACTTGTCAATCTACGGGCTGGGCGACGAGGGCCGCCGCCAGTGGCTGGCGGTCGATCTCGGCGTGTCGTTTGCCTCGGAAGAGCATCTGCCGGGCATCGATCTGATTTTTCCCGACATCCGCTATCTGGTCGAGGAACGGAAAAACCTCACCGGCCTGGTGCTCACCCACGCGCATGAAGACCATTTCGGCGCGGTGCTCGATCTGTGGCCGAAGCTGAAGATTCCGATCTTTGCCACGCCATTCACCGCCGCGTTGCTGGCAGCCAAGCGCGCGAGCGAGCCGGGCGCGTCTGACATCCCGGTCACCGTCGTGCCGCTCGGCGGGCGCTTCAAGGCTGGGCCATTCGACGTCGAACTGGTGTCGATGGCGCATTCGATCCCGGAATCGAATGCGCTCATCATCCGCACGCCGGCCGGCACGGTCTTGCACACTGGCGATTGGAAAATCGATCCGACTCCGATCCTGGGCGACGTCACCGACGAAAAGAAACTGCGCGCGCTCGGCGACGAGGGTTGCCTCGCCATCGTCGGGGATTTCCACCAATGCGGTGCGCGACGGCCGCTCGCCTTCGGAAAAGGACGTGGCGAAGACCATCGCAGAGCTGGTCAAGAACGCACGCGGGCGCGTTGCGGTGACGACTTTCGCCTCCAACGTCGCGCGCCTGCGCACTGTGATCGACGCCGCCCGCGCCGCCGAGCGCGAGGTGGTGGTGGTCGGCCGTGCCATGGAGCGCATCATCCAGGTCGCGCGCGAGACCGGATACCTGGAGGGCGTGCAGGATCTACGGGCGGTCGACGCCTACGGATATCTGCCGCCCAACAAGGTGGTGGCGCTGTGCACCGGCAGCCAGGGCGAACCGCGCGCGGCGCTGTCGCGCATCGCCGAGGACCAGCACCCCGACGTCACGCTGTCGCGCGGCGATACCGTGATTTTTTCGGCCCGCACCATTCCCGGCAACGAAAAGGCGGTCGGCCGCATCATCAACGGGCTGATCAATCAGGGCATCACGGTGATTACCGATCGCACGCATCTGGTGCACGTGTCGGGGCACCCGCGGCGTGCAGAGCTCGAGGAACTGATCGGCTGGGTCAGACCGCAGGTGCTCATCCCCGTGCACGGCGAGGCGCTGCATCTGTCCGAACACGCAGCGCTCGCGCGCCGTTGCGGCGTGAAAGAGGTCGTGCAATGCCGCAATGGCGACCTGGTGCGGCTGGCGCCGGCCGCCGGGATCATCGACGAGGTGCCAAGCGGGCGGCTTTACAAGGACGGATCGCTTCTGGTCGAGGCCGACGCGCGCACGGTCGCCGATCGCAGACGTTTGAGTTTCTCCGGCGCGATATCGGTTGCGCTCGCCATTACCGACAAAGGAGAACTGGTCGACGACCCGTCGCTCGATTTGATCGGAATCCCTGAGCGCGACCGCGACGGCGCCTTGATGGATGAGGCGGTAAATGACGCGGTGATTGAAACGCTCCGGTCGCTGCCGCGCGGCCGCCGCCGCGATCCCGACGCGGTGGCGGAGGCCGTTCGCCGCGCGGTCCGCGCCGCAGTGGCCGAGCGCTGGGGCAAAAAGCCGATGTGCCATGTACACGTCTTGACGGTATGATGGACAGCCGTCGGGTTTACCCGGTGGTTAAAGCCGACTTTTGTCGCCGGAGTTATACGAGGAAGTTCATGATCGGTCGCCTCAACCATATCGCCGTCGCGGTCAAAGACATCGCCAAAGCAGCGGCGGTCTATCGCGATACGCTGGGCGCTGAAGTTTCCGCCAAGGTGGCGCAGCCGGATCACGGCGTCTCTAGTGTGTTCATCACGCTGCCCAACACCAAGATCGAATTGCTGGAGCCGCTCGGCGACGGCTCGCCGATAGATAAATTCCTGGAGAAGAATCCCGACGGCGGCGTCCACCACCTCTGCTACGAGGTGCCCGACATCCGCGTCGCCCGCGACACCTTGAAGGCGCAGGGCGCGCGCGTGCTCGGAGATGGCGAGCCGAAGATCGGCGCGCACGGCAAGCCGGTGCTGTTCCTGCACCCGAAGGATTTCTGCGGCACGCTGGTCGAGCTCGAAGAAGCGTAAACGCATGATCCCGAAAAGTGTAAACCGGTTTTCGGACACGATCATGCGTCAGGAATAAGTTATGGCCATCAGCACCGTCATCGCGATCTATTTCATCATCTGGTGGGTGGTGCTGTTCGCGGTGCTGCCCTGGGGCGTGCACAGCCAGCAGGAAACGGGCGAGGTGACGCCCGGCACCGACCCGGGCGCGCCGGCGGTGCATCGTATCTGGATGAAACTGATATGGACGACGGTGACCGCGAGCGTGGTGTTCGGCATTTGCTACGGGATCTATGTGTCCGGTCTGGTCCCGCTCGAATTCCTCAAGCAGATTTCCCAACCGCCCCATTCCTGACGCAGCAATCTAAACGCAAAGCGCGCGGCAAAAAAAAGCAGGGCAAGGTGCCCTGCTCGTCGCAAATGAAGTCCTCATCGTCGCTTTTTGTTCGCGCCATAATCGAGGCGGCGGCGTTTTCGCGCCGAGGACTTGCTTTCCTCCCGAGACTTGGACCGCAACTTGGTTCCGGCTTAAAGCGCCGGACTCTCCCGTTTCACGGACCCACAACGCTAGCCGATTGCCGTCGCGCTGTCACCACGATTTCGTCAACGGTCGATCACGATCGGGGCGTCGAGCACGATTGGTGCGCCGCGGCCGGTCGGGACGATCACCCGCACGGTCCATATCCCGGGCTGGGACAAATCCAGAGCGTTCACCTGCCAGGTTCCGTCCGGCAAATGGGCCGCTGCACGCACAATCTTGGGGCCGGCGGCCGGCGGGTCGAGGGTGAGTTCGACAGACTTGGCCGGGAATTCAGAGAAGTCATCGCGCAAAAGGCGAATAAGCGCATTGGACTTGCCGGTGCGGCCGGGCTCGATGGTCACGTCGGCCATGGCGTCGCTGGTGTGAATGTGCGTGAACGCGGCTTCGGCAGGGACATCCGCGTTCGTACTGTGGGCATGACCGCTCGGCGACAGGGTCCCGAGCACGCCAACGAAGAACAACACGCACAGTCCCAGCCCTGTTTCAGCCGCGCTGTTCCGTTGCAGGGCGCGCAGCGCGCCAGCCGAGGGCAATTGCGGTGTCAAATGAAACCTATTGGCGGCGGCAACCCCAACCATGGCGACGAATAGGCCGATTTTCAGCAGCAGCAACCGGCCGTAGTCGGTCGTTACAAGCTCCCGCACACCCCCCAGCAGGTTCCAGCTATTGACGATGCCGGTGACAAGCAGGGCAGCCACGCAGACGACCCCGAGCCATGAAAAGCGCCGTGTCGCGCCAACGGCAAAGCTGCGCCAAGTCGCGTCGTCGGTGCGGCGCGCGCGCGCCAGCAACATAGCCAGCGCCGGCAGGCCGCCCAGCCAGGCACCGGCTGCGAGCAGATGCACCATATCGGAGACGAGATGGATGTCGCCGGCGGTGCCGGGCGTTGCCCCGGCATGGCCGATCAAGGCAATGAGGGCGATCAGGCCGGCCCCTGCGGCTAATTGCAGCAGCCGCGTGGCCGGCCACACAATGAGCACGGCCAACAAGAGCCCGAGCGCAAGCCGTAACGTGGATACCAAGCCGAACCGGGTATCGGTGAGCACCGTCCAGACGCCGCCGTGCAGGCACACCGCGATGATCGGCGCGCCATAGATGTCGGCGGCGAGCCACACCAGCCAGCCGGCCGCGGCCAGGACCGCGACCGCGAGTGCAATCCATACAATCCAGTTGAGGCGACGGCGCAGCGCGGAGAAATTCACCGACGCTGTGCGTGTAACCGGTTCAGCAACCAGGACCGTGAAAGCGACCGTGCCCGATGCGAGCACCGTTGCCGCGATGTGGACGGTGCGGAACAGGATAAGCGGATCGATCACGCGCGCTATTCCCTAGGGGCCGACGTGGAAGGTAAAGCTGCCCTGCGTGCGATGCGTGTCTACCGAAAGAACATGCCAGGTCACTGAATAAGTCCCTGGCGGCAGCGTCTTGAGCGGCACGCGCAGCTCGGCGCCATTGCTGCGGTCGACTTGCGCCTTGCCGCTCTGCACCGCAACGCCTTGTGCGTTGCGCACCTCGACGGTGGAAAATGCCGGCTCCAGCTTTTCGGTGAACCACAGCTGCAATTCGCGTGGCGCGGTGGCGACCGTGCTGCCGACCCGCGGGCTGGCGTGATCGAGCATGGCATGCGCATGCGCGGCGTCGGGAAGCAGGATAGCGGCGAGGACAACGACAATCATGGATAGATTTTTCATGGCTTGTTGCCGTACGCCGGCCTCCCTGACGCGATGCTGTTGCCGAAAATCGGCCGCCCGATGGACTTGGGGAAGATATCGTCGAGGAAAAAGTGCACCTGCCCGATGACGCCGACGCTGGTACCGCTGTCCCGGTTGACCGGGATCATCGCCTCGAGCGCGAGCTGATAGGTGTCGCCGACATAGATCAATCCCGGATTGACGGTGCCCGTCGTCACGGTGCCGGAACTTGCTATGTTGGAAACCGGCGTCTGCAACGCTACCTCCACCAGCGGTATCAGATGGTTGACGAAATCCGGCAGCCCCAGATCGACCACCGAGGCTTTCAGGTAGGGCAGGCTGTATTGCAGCGAGGCGCCCCACACCAAAACACGCGGGTGGAACTCGGTGTCGACATCGCCGCTGGTCGGATCGACGGTGACCGTCGCGTTCGAGCCCGGGATCGCGTAGCCGAACTGTCCAGTGATCGCGAAGGGCCGCGCCCAGCCCATACTGGCCGGCAGGTCGCCAAAGCCTTTGCCGAAATAGAACGTTCGGCGTGTAGGTGGTGAAGCGGTCGGCGCCGACATCCTGCGCGCCGCTGCCGCCCCATTCTATACTGAGACCGATCGAGGCGACGAATTCATGCTCGGCATTCTTGTACATGCGGTACTTGAACGTGGTGTCGATGTTCTGGAAGCCGCTGCCGCCTACTGCCAAGGGTCCACCCGGCGCGTAGATATGCGTCCAGGTCGGCGAGAACGACACCGCGAAATCCTCGGTGATCCGTTTGGAATATTCGCCGGAGATGTCGAGTTGTTTCACCGACGGGACGTCGCCGGTCTTGGAGAAAGCGATGGTCGGCAGCGACAATTCGTCGGCGACACCGGGGTCATCGATCGCGAGCGTTGCCGGAAACATCCGGTTGCCGACGATCTCGTGGGCGGTCGCCGCCGCTATGGTAGCGAACGCAAGCGGGCCGGCGCATAGCGCCGCGCGCAACAATTGAGGGGACATGGGTCACTCCGTTTTCGTTCAGACATGAAAGATTCGAATGTCAGACGAAAAGCGGGGGCCCTCGCGCGAGGTTGGGGAGGAAGGCGGCGCCGGAGTTCGGCGCCGTGGATACTGGGCGCAGCACCTGCAGCAGGCGCGCCGGCAACAGATTGCCGAACACGACAAGATCGGGCGCCGGCGGCGCCCCTGCGGCGCTGCACAGGTTGCAGTGTTCGCAGGCGTGGCCCGGCATCAGGCCGGACGGCTGCTTGCCGGCGGGCGAGCCCGAACCGCCATCGTGCAGGCAGATGACGGAGAAGGGATCGACATTGTCCTGGGCGGCAGCGAAAGCAGGCGCCACGCCGGTCAGTAGCGTATGCATGGCGACCGCATAGATCGCCACCCAGATCAGAATTTGCCTGCCCAAACGCATCTAAAAAATAGGCCTCTTAGGAGCCGCAGCGTCGGCTCGTCTCACACTATAGACGTTCCAAGCGGCGAATAATTCCCGAAATAACGCCACAGGCCTTGTTTTTTGGCGGGCGATCCGCTTTCACTCAAGCCTAATCAACAGCGAATCTTCAGCGATTCCATGCGCCTGTCACGCTTCTTCCTGCCGATTTCACGTGAAACACCGAAAGAGGCGGAGATCGTCTCGCACCGGCTGATGCTGCGCGCCGGCATGATGCGGCAGGAAGCGGCGGGGATTTATGCGTTCTTGCCGCTCGGGTTTCGGGTGCTGCAGAAGATCAGCCAGATCGTGCGCGAAGAGCAGAACCGCTCCGGCGCCATCGAACTGCTGATGCCCACCATCCAATCCGCCGATTTGTGGCGCGAAAGCGGGCGTTACGAGGCCTACGGCAAGGAAATGCTGCGCATCAAGGACCGGCACGAGCGCGACATGCTCTACGGGCCGACCAACGAAGAAATGATCACCGAAATCTTCCGCGCCTACGTCCGGTCGTACAAGGATCTTCCGCTTAACCTCTACCATATTCAGTGGAAGTTCCGCGACGAGGTGCGCCCGCGTTTCGGGTTGATGCGCTGCCGAGAATTCCTGATGAAGGACGCGTACTCGTTCGATCTCGACCGGAACAGCGCACGTCACTCATACAACAAAATGTTCGTCGCCTACCTCCGAACCTTCGACCGGCTCGGACTGAAATCGATCCCGATGCGGGCGGAGTCCGGCCCAATCGGCGGCGATCTCAGCCACGAATTCATCATCCTGGCCTCGACCGGCGAGTCGGAAGTGTTCTGCCACAAGGACTATCTCGATCTTGCCGTGCCGCCGGCGGACGTGAATTTCGACGACATCGCCGGCTTGCAGGCGATCGTGGACAAGTGGACCGCGCAATACGCCGCGACCTCCGACATGCATGATGCTGCGGCGTTCGGAAAAATTCCGCCCGATGCCCAAGTCTCGGCGCGCGGCATCGAGGTCGGGCATATTTTCTATTTCGGCACCAAATATTCCGAACCGATGAAGGCGGTGGTCGCGACCGGCGAGGGCGGCGACAAGCCGGTGCACATGGGCTCCTACGGCATCGGGCCGAGCCGGCTGGTTGCCGCTATCATTGAGGCTTCGCACGACGAGGCCGGAATCATCTGGCCGGAGCCGGTGGCGCCGTTCAAGGTGTCGATCCTCAATCTCAAGCAGGGCGATGCCGCCACCGACGCGGCCTGCGAGCAACTTTACAAGGATCTCACCGCCAAGGGCGTCGAGGTACTCTACAACGATCTCGATGAGCGCGCCGGCGCCAAATTCGCCAATTCCGATCTGATCGGGCTACCCTGGCAGGTGATGGTCGGCCCGCGCGGGCTGACAGAAGGCAAGGTCGAAGTGAAAAAGCGCGCCGATGGCGCCAAGGAATTGATGACGCCCGCGGCCGCGCTCGATCTGCTGTCGCGGTGATCCGGCGCCGGCTATTGGCTCTGGGACGTCAAAGACATGGCCGAGGCGGTCGAGTGGGTGAAGCGCTGCCCCAATCCGATGCCGGGGCCGAGCGAAATCGAAATCCGGCCGGTCTACGAAATGACCGACTTCGGCGAGATCATGACGCCCGAACTGCTCGAACTGCACGAGCGCAGCCGCGAGAAACTGAAGCAGCGCTAAATCCGGCTCGATCCGGTGACTTGCCACGTACCCGGCTTTTTCATAATCCGGGCGCGTGGCGGCACCCGATATACACCGGACGATCGAAACCGTCTTCCGCATCGAACAGGCCCGGCTCATTGCCGGCCTGACGCGAATGCTGCGCGACGTCGGCCTCGCCGAGGAACTGGCGCAGGACGCCCTTGTCACAGCCCTTGCCGAATGGCCGAAGAGCGGCGTTCCGGACAATCCGGGCGCCTGGCTGATGGCCGCCGCCAAAAGGCGCGCCATCGACGGATTGCGCCGCGACAAGATGCTGGCGCGCAAGCACGCCGAAATCGGCCGCGATCTGGACGAGGAAAGCGAGAATCCCGCCGAGGCGATCGAGGCGGCGCTGGACGACGATGTCGGCGACGAGCTGTTGAGCCTGATCTTCACCGCTTGCCATCCGGTCTTGTCGCCCGAGGCGCGTGCCGCGCTGACGCTCCGGCTGATCGGCGGGTTTTCGAACGACGAGATCGCCCGCGCGTTTCTTTCGAACGAGGCGACGATTGCTCAGCGCATCGTCCGCGCAAAGAAGACGCTGCATGACGCCGGTATCGCCTATGAGGTCCCACGCGGCAAGGAACGAGAGCGGCGCCTCGATTCGGTGCGCTAGAGGTCATCTACCTCATCTTCAACGAGGGATATGCCGCCACCGCCGGCGACGACCTGATCCGCGTCGAACTCTGCGCCGAGGCGCAGCGTCTCGGCCGCATTCTCGCGGGCGTCGCGCCCGGCGAGCCCGAGGTCTTCGGCCTACTGGCGCTGATGGAAATCCAGGCCTCGCGTCTAGCAGCGCGCGTTGGCTCGGACGGCTCGGCCATTCCTTGACGGAGCAGAACCACGCCCGCTGGGATCGTCTCCTGATCCGGCGTGGGCTCGCCGCGCTGGAGCGCGCCGAAACGCTCGGCGGCGCCGACGGGCCTTATGCGCTTCAGGCCGCGCTTGCCGCCTGCCACGCGCGGGCGGGGAAGGTCGAGGAGACGGATTGGCACAAGATTTCGGCGCTCTATGACCGCCTTCGCGACGTCATGCCGTCGCCGGTAGTCGATCTCAACCGCGCGGTCGCCTACAGTATGGCCTTCGGTCATGAAGCCGGCCTCAAGCTTATTGACGAGATCGAGCGGGCGGCAATTTTACGCAACTACGCGCCCCTGCCGGCGGCGAAAGGGGATTTCCTGTTGCGCGCCGGCAGGTCGGCCGAAGCGAAAGTGCAATTCGAGCTGGCGGCCGCGCTCAGCCGCAATGCGCGCGAGAAGGCGTTCCTGCTCGGCCGCGCGGCGGCCTGCGACCGCTGGTGCGCGCGCGCGTGACCGCGGCGGGAAAATACCTGTGTGCTGCCAAGGGCTTTGGCTGTCATGGTGGGCACGAATCCGCCAGAATTCATGTCAACAGTCGCGCGCGGGAACCCATACTCAATGACCGAGCCCAACGGGACGCGGCCCTTCTCCCCGTTCGAGTGGATGCTGTCGCTGCGCTACTTGCGGGCGCGGCGCAAAGAAGGATTCATCTCGGTGATCGCCGGGTTTTCCTTCCTGGGCATCATGCTGGGCGTCGCCACCCTCATCATCGTGATGGCGGTGATGAACGGCTTCCGCAAGGAATTGCTCGACAAGATCCTCGGCCTCAACGGCCATCTGCTGATCCAGCCGCTGGAAAAACCGCTCACCGACTGGCAGGAAGTCGCCGCGCGCATCGCCGGCGTCAAGGGCATCCGGCTGGCCGCGCCGATCGTCGAAGGCCAGGCGCTGGCGTCCTCGCCGTTCAACGCCGGCGGCGTGCTGGTCCGCGGCATTCGCTTGAGCGACCTGGAAAAACTTCCCTCGGTCGCCAAGAACATCAAGCAGGGTACGCTCGCCGGCTTCGACGAAGGGCAAGGCGTGGCGATCGGGCGCCGGCTCGCCGACCAGCTTTCGCTGCGCGCGGGCGACAACATCACGTTGGTGGCGCCGCGCGGCGCGGTGACGCCGATGGGCACCACGCCGCGCATCAAGGTCTACAAGATCGCCGCCGTGTTCGAGATCGGCATGTCGGAATACGACAGCGCGTTTGTTTTCATGCCGCTGAAGGAAGCGCAGGCCTATTTCAACCGCGCCGGCGACGTCACCGCCATCGAGATCTATACCGACAATCCCGACCGCGTCGACAGTTACCGCAAGGCGGTGCAGCGCCGCCGCGCAGCGGCCGATCTTCATGATCGACTGGCGCCAGCGCAATGCCACTTTCTTCAACGCGCTTGCAGGTCGAGCGCAACGTGATGTTCCTGATCCTGACGCTGATCGTTTTGGTGGCGGCGCTCAATATCGTTTCCGGCCTGATCATGCTGGTCAAAGACAAAGGCCAGGACATCGCCATTTTGCGCACCATGGGCGCGACGCAAGGTTCGATCATGCGCGTGTTCCTGATCACCGGCGCGTCGATCGGCGTGGTCGGCACGATTGTCGGTTTCCTGCTTGGCGTTGTGGTTTGCCTCAATATCGAAAGCATCCGGCAGTTCCTGTCCTGGCTCACCAGCACCGAATTGTTCTCGCCCGAGCTTTATTTCCTCTCGCATCTGCCGGCCGACATGGATACTGGCGAGACCACGGCAGTGGTGGTGATGGCGCTCATGCTGTCGCTGCTCGCCACGCTCTATCCGTCCTGGCGCGCCGCGCGCCTCGATCCGGTTGAGGCGCTGCGTTATGAGTGACACCGCCATCGCCGGGGCAGACGCGCCAGAAAAGGCCCAGGACATTCCGGTCCTGCTGCTGCACGAAATCGAGCGCCATTACCGGCAGGGCGACGCCACGTTGCACATCCTCAATGGCGCAAAGCTTGCGATCTGGCCCGGGCAATCGGTGGCGCTGGTGGCGCCGTCCGGCGCGGGCAAGTCAACGCTCTTGCACATTGCCGGCCTGCTCGAGCACCCCGATCACGGCGACGTCTATATCGACGGGCAGACCACCGCGGTGCTGCCCGATCACGAGCGCACCCACATCCGCCGCAACGAGATCGGTTTCGTCTATCAGTCGCATCATCTGCTGCCGGAATTCACCGCGTTGGAAAATGTGCTGCTGCCGCAGATGATCCGCGGCCTGACGCGCGGCGAGGCGACAAAGCGCGCGGTCGAGTTGTTGTCGTATCTGGGTCTGAGCAACCGTCTCACGCACCGGCCGGCGGAACTCTCCGGCGGCGAGCAGCAGCGCGTCGCCATCGCGCGCGCGGTCGCCAACGCGCCGCGCATTCTGCTGGCCGACGAACCGACCGGAAACCTCGACATCCACACCGCCGACCATGTGTTCGCGGCTTTGATGCAGTTGGTGCGCGCCTCCGGGCTCGCCACCATTATCGCCACTCACAACATGGAACTCGCCGCCCGCATGGACCGGCGGGTGACGTTACGCGAGGGACAGGTAGTGGAGATGGAGTAAGCGCCGGTTGCGTGCCCCAAAACCGGCCTTTGGGCGCCTTAATCTGCCGTTTAGATCGCCTGGGGCAAAAGTGTAACGGCGGTCGAGGTAGCAGCATGCGTCATTGGCCGGTCGCGCTTTTTGCAGCGAGTGCCTGCATTGCGGCGATGAGCGGCAATTTTGCCGCCGCTGCCGACTTGTCGCTTACGCCCGTTTACAAAGCCCCGCCCGCGGCGGCGCCCTACAACTGGAACGGCTTTTATCTGGGCGGCAATATCGGCGGCGCCTGGGATCAGCGCGACAGCTCGATTTTCGACGCGGCGAGCGGCGCGTTTCTGACTTCCGCGTCGACGCACGCTGGCGGCCTGATCGGCGGCGGCCAGATCGGTTTCAATTACGCGTTCGATCCGCATTGGATCGCGGGCCTCGAAGCCGATATTTCGGCCGCGGACCTGCACAGCTCGACCGTCGGCGCCGCCGCCTTCGGCGAGCGCGACAATAAAATCGACGCCTTCGGCACCCTGCGCGGTCGGTTCGGCTATGCCTGGAACAATCTCTGGCTCTACGGCACCGGCGGCTTTGCCTGGGCGGACGAAAAGCTCGTGCGCACGCAGCAGATCGGCACGGTCAACCTTGCGGCGCCGGGCACGGTGGAGTCGGCCTCGGGGATCGGCACAGGGTGGGTCGCCGGCGGCGGTTTGGAGTGGGGCTTTGCGCCGAACTGGACGGCGCGGCTCGAATATTTGCACCTGGACCTCGGCTCGAAGTCCCTCACGTTCCCGCTCGCCGGACAGCGGATCGACGCGACGGCAACAACCGACATCGTGCGGCTGGGCGTGAACTACAAATTCAATTGGGGTTGGCCGGCGCGGTGACCCGCTGTGTTTCCTAAGGTCACGCTCACTCACTTGGCTTACTAAGGCATTGTGTAAATTAGATAATATTCATCAGCGGCCGGTGAATTCATTGCCCTTGACACGTGAACAGAACATGAACTAGGTTCTCTTCATGTTCTACGGAGAGAGCCATGTTCAAAGCCGTCATCCAGGAAGCCGCCGCGCTGGCATCGCTCGCGATGTTCGTCGGCATGATTGCGATCTGGTCACAGGTGTTCAGCAACCTCTGAGGCCGAGTGCCGTAGCGGTGCTCTTGTCATGCCCGGCCCTGTGCCGGGCATCCACGTCTTAACAGCGTCCCCGGCTGAATGACGTGGGTGGCCAGGGCTTCAGGCGCGAGCGGTGCTTTGCGCCGAACGCCCGGCCATGACGAGGCCTGTTGAAAACCGGCATAGCGGGCAGGGACGCGTGCCTTGCCGGTGGACTTGCGGTCCGACCATCCCCACTCTGAGGCGATAAGGGAATCACCCAACCTCCGAGAAGACATGGCCGGTCTCGACTTCGTGCACTTGCACGTGCACTCGAACTATTCGCTACTGGAAGGCGCGATTCCTCTCGCGCGGCTCGCCGAGCTCGCCAGGGCCGACAAGCAGGCCGCGCTCGCGCTGACCGACACCGACAACATGTTCGGGGCGCTGGAATTCTCCGAGAAACTGGCCGGCGCCGGCATCCAGCCGATCGTCGGCTGCGCGCTGGCGATCGACTTCGGCGACACCGACCACGGCGCGCGCAACGCGAACGCGCCGTTCCGCGCGAGCGCGTCGTGCTGCTGGCCGCGCGCGAGGGCGGCTATCGCAGCCTGATGCGCCTGTCCTCGCGCGCCTTCCTCGACACGCCGCCGAACGAGCCGCCGCGGCTCAAGCTCGAATGGCTGGAGGGCGAAACCAACGGCATCGTCGCGCTCACCGGCGGGCCGGGCGGGCCGCTCGATCGCGCGATCGCGGCGGGGCAGAGCCATCTCGCCGCCACGCGGCTCGACGCGCTGCACCGGCTGTTCGACGACCGGCTCTATGTGGAAATCCAGCGCCACGGCATGGCCAGCGAGCGCACGACCGAGCGGATGCTGATCGATCTCGCCTACAGCAAGGGCCTTCCGCTGGTGGCCACCAACGAGCCTTATTTTGCCGCCGCCGCCGACCACGAAGCGCATGACGCGCTGATCTGTATCGCGGAAGGCCGGCTGCTCGCCGAAACCGACCGTCGCCAGCTCAACGCCGAGCACCGCTTCAAGAGCCGCGCCGAAATGCGCGACGTTGTTCGCCGATCTGCCGGAGGCGCTCGCCAATACGGTGGAAATTGCCGAGCGCTGCGCCTTCCGCCCGCAGACTCATCAGCCGATTTTGCCGCGTTTCTCGGTTGGCGACGTCGTGGTCGACGAGGTGAGCGAGCTGCGCAAGCGTGCCGAAGCAGGTCTCACACACCGGCTCGCCGGCGTGGGGCTTGCGCCGGGGCATACCGAAGACGAATACCGCG
Organism: uncultured Alphaproteobacteria bacterium; assembly: GCA_963709015.1. Classification (GTDB taxonomy): domain Bacteria; phylum Pseudomonadota; class Alphaproteobacteria; order Rhizobiales; family Xanthobacteraceae; genus Pseudolabrys. The sequence continues at coordinate 135,620 of CAVPUU010000015.1, forward strand.
AGCGGCTCGCGTTCGAACTGGGGGTCATCGCCGGGATGAAATATCCCGGCTACTTCCTGATCGTCGCCGATTTCATCCAGTGGGCGAAAGCGAAAGAGATCCCGGTCGGCCCCGGCCGCGGCTCGGGCGCAGGCTCCCTTGTTTCCTATGCGCTCACCATCACCGACCTCGACCCGATCCGTTTCGGGCTGTTATTCGAGCGGTTTCTCAATCCCGAGCGCGTGTCGATGCCGGACTTCGACATCGACTTCTGCCAGGACCGTCGCGACGAGGTGATTCGCTACGTGCAAGAGCGCTATGGCCGCGACCAGGTCGCGCAGATCATCACCTTCGGCACGCTGCAGGCGCGCGGCGTCCTGCGTGACGTCGGCCGCGTGCTGCAAATGCCGTACGGGCAGGTCGATAAACTGTGCAAACTGGTGCCGCAGAATCCGGCCAATCCGGTGACGCTGGCGCGCGCCATCGAGGATGAGCCGAAACTGCAAGCCGAGCGCGACGGCGATCCGGTGGTCAAGCGCGCCTTCAATATTGCGCTCAAAGCTCGAAGGCCTCACCCGCCACGCCTCGACGCATGCCGCCGGCATCGTGATCGGCGACCGCGCGCTGTCGGAATTGGTGCCGCTCTATCGCGACCCGAAATCCGACATGCCGGTCACCCAGTTCAACATGAAATGGGTGGAGCAGGCGGGGCTGGTGAAATTCGACTTCCTCGGCCTGAAGACATTGACCGTGTTGCAGACCGCAGTAGCGCTGGTAAAGCGGCGCGGCATCGAGATCGATCTCACCGCCATTCCGCTCGACGACAAGAAGACTTATGATTTGCTGGCGCGCGCGGAAGCGGTCGGCGTGTTCCAACTGGAAAGCGCGGGCATGCGGCGCGCGCTGCTCGACATGCGGCCTGACCGCTTCGAGGACGTCATCGCGCTGGTCGCGCTCTACCGTCCTGGCCCGATGGCGAATATTCCGACTTATTGCGCGCGCAAGCACGGCATGGAGCAGCCGGACTACATCCACCCCAAGCTCGAATTGGTCCTGAAGGAAACCTTCGGCGTCATCGTCTATCAGGAACAGGTGATGCAGGCGGCCCAGATCCTGGCGGGTTTCACGCTCGGCCAGGCGGATTTGCTGCGCCGCGCTATGGGCAAGAAAATCCGCAGCGAGATGCGCGCCCAGCGCGCCGATTTCGTCCAGGGCGCGATCAAAAACGGCATCGAGCGCTACCAGGCCGACGCGATCTTCGATCTGCTCGAGCGCTTCGCGGAATACGGTTTCAACAAGAGCCACGCGGCGGCTTACGCGCTGGTCGCCTACCAAACCGCCTATATGAAGGCGAACTTCCCGGTCGAGTTCCTCGCCGCGTCGATGACGCTCGACATGGGCAACACCGACAAGCTCGCCGAGTTCCGCGCCGAGGCCGAGCGGCTCGGCATCAAGGTCGATCCGCCTTCGATCAACCGTTCGCACGTGGCGTTCGAGGTGGACGGCAACACAATCATCTACGCGCTCGCCGCGCTCAAGGGCGTCGGCAAGCAGGCGGTCGAGGCGATCATCGCGGCGCGCGAAACAGCCAAGTTCGCCGATCTCGCCGATTTCGCCGATCGCATCAACCCGCGCGCCGTCAACAAGCGCGTGCTGGAAAGTCTTGCGCAGGCCGGTGCCTTCGACGCGTTCGAGCCAAACCGCGCGCGCGTCTTGCCGGCGATGGATGCCGTGCTCGCACGCGCGCAGCGCGCGCACGACAGCGCCATCATAGGGCAGAACGAATTGTTCGGCGGGGGCGGGGGCGGGAGGCGCGAGCCGATCGTTCTGTCCAATGTCGAGCCCTGGCTGCCGGCCGAGCGGCTGCGCCGCGAATACGAGGCCGTCGGCTTTTTCCTCTCCGGCCATCCGCTCGACGATTACGCCGCCGTGCTCAAGAAACTGCGCGTACAATCCTGGACCGATTTCTCACGCGCGGTGAAGGCAGGCGCGACCGCCGGACGCGTCGCCGGCACCGTGGTGTCGCGCCAGGAGCGGCGCACCCGCACCGGGAGCAAGATGGGCATCATCGGTTTCTCGGATCCGACCGGCCATTACGAGGCGGTGATCTTCTCGGAAGGGCTGGCCGAGCATCGCGACCTGCTCGAACCGGGGACGGCGGTCTTGCTGTTCCTGTCGGCCGAAGTGCAGGGCGACGAGGTGCGCGCGCGCATCCAGTCGGTCGAGCCGCTCGATGAAGCCGCCGCCAATCTCGCCAAAGGCCTGCGCGTGTTCTTGCGCGACGAAGCGCCGATCGAAGCGGTGGCCAAGCGCCTGGAACCGACGGCGCGGCCGCCTGCCAACGGTGACGGCGAAGTGAGCATGGTGCTGATGCTTGAGCGCGGTACTGAAGTCGAAGTGAAGCTGCCCGGCCGCTTCAGAGTTTCGCCGCAGATCGCCGGCGCCATCAAGGCGGTGCCGGGCGTTGTGCAGGTCGAGGCGCTGTAATAGCGCCGGCTAGTAGCCGGCGTGCGGGATGTCGAAATAATACACCAGGCCGAACACGGTCATGCCGATCGACACCGCCGCTATCGGCAACAATATCTGCGCCGCTGCCTCGCGGCCGCTGAGTTTGCCGGTCCAGGTCGAAAATTCCTGCGACGCCCAAGCAGGGAAGGATTCCGCGGTCGTGCGCGTTTCCTTCGGCGGGGCGTTGTGCTGCCAGGACTTCCAGATGACGACCGGGATCGCCACGATGATCAAAAAGAACAGCGTGATCACCGCCAGAGTCAGTCCACCATAAGCGCCGGTATTGAAGAAAACCCAGACCGACAACACGAGCCAGATCGTCAGCCCGATCATGCTGCGATAGATCAGGGGGTGCAGACCGTCATGGGTTGCATGATCGTCCTGTCTGTGCATGTGATTATAAGGGGTCATGGCGTCCTCCGTGGTATCGTCGCCCAAGGAAGAGCGGCTCAATCGGTCGCTTGAATGCTTACGATGCGATAACGCGCAAGCGCCGCTTCTGGTTCGCCGAAAAATCGGCCGGAACCGCCATAGTTCCGCGCCGCCTTGCATCCCCAAAATTGCGTCTATATAAGCCCATCATCACTCACGCGGACCGTGGCTTAGGCCCCGACAATGGGTCAAAAGGCCGTCCGGTGGTCCCTTAAGGGGCTCACACAAGTCCGCGGCGGATCAACCGGAGAAGATTATGGCGCTTCCCGACTTCAGCATGCGCCAGCTTTTGGAAGCTGGCGTGCATTTCGGCCATCAGGCCCACCGTTGGAACCCGAAGATGGGGAGTTACATCTTCGGCACCCGCAACAATATTCACATCATCGATCTCGCCCAGAGCGTGCCGATGCTCCACCGCGCGTTGCAGGCGGTGAGCGACACCGCGGCCAAAGGCGGCCGCATCCTGTTCGTCGGCACCAAGCGGCAGGCGCAGGACGCCATCTCCGCCGCCGCCAAGCAGTCGGCGCAGTATTATGTCAATTCGCGCTGGCTCGGCGGCACGCTGACCAACTGGAAGACCATTTCCGGCTCGATCTCGCGCCTGCGCAAGCTCGACGAGATGCTCAATTCCGGCGAGTCCGGCGGCTACACCAAGAAAGAGCGCCTCACCATGCAGCGCGAGCGCGACAAGCTCGACCGCTCGCTCGGCGGCATCAAGGACATGGGCGGCGTGCCCGACCTCTTGTTCGTGATCGACACCAACAAGGAAGACATCGCGATCAAGGAAGCGCGCCGGCTCAACATTCCGGTCGCAGCCATCGTTGACACCAATTCCGATCCGGTCGGCATCACCTACGTAGTGCCCGGCAACGACGACGCCAGCCGCGCGGTTTCGCTCTATTGCGAACTGGTGGCGAAGGCCGCGCTCGACGGAATTTCACGCGCGCAAGGCGAGGCGGGCGTCGATGTCGGCGCGGCGGAAAAGCCGCTCGTCGAAGAGCCGGTGCCGACGGCGCCAGCGCTCGGCGATCTTGGCTTCGAGCAGCTGCCGGGACCGCGCGGCGTCGCCGACGATCTCAAGAAATTGCCCGGCATTTCACCGGCGATCGAAAAGCAGCTCAACGATCTCGGGATCTTTCACTTTTCGCAGATCGCCGAGCTCAACGAGAAAGCCGCGCATAATGTCGGCGAGGAGGTGGGATTGCCCGGCCGCGTCGACGGCTGGATCGCCAAGGCCAAGGAACTGACGGCGGAGTAAGAACGACAATGGCGAATATCACGGCCCAGATGGTCAAGGAACTGCGCGAGTCGACCGGCGCCGGCATGATGGATTGCAAGGCCGCGCTCACCGAGAGCAACGGCGAGATGCAGGCCGCGCAGGATTGGCTGCGTAAGAAGGGGCTCGCGAAGGCCGCCAAGAAGGCCGGCCGCGTCGCGGCCGAAGGCCTGATCGGCGTGCAGGTCGTGGGCACCAAGGGCGTCGTGGTCGAGGTCAATTCGGAGACCGACTTCGTCGCCCGCAACGACCTGTTCCAGGGCCTGGTGAAGATGATCGCCGATGTCGCGCTCAGCGCCGGCACCGACGTCGAAAAGATCAAGGCGGCCAAAGTTGGCAGCATCACCGTGGCCGACGCCATCGCCGATACCATCGCGAAGATCGGCGAGAACATGACGCTGCGGCGTGCCGCTTCGCTGTCCGTGAAACAGGGCGCGGTCGGCTCCTATGTGCACAGTTCGGTGGTCGACGGGCTCGGCAAGATCGGCGTGCTGGTGGCGCTCGAATCGTCCGGCAAGACGGACGAGTTGGTAAGCCTTGGCCGCATGGTCGCGATGCACGTCGCCGCCTCCAATCCGCAGGCGATCGAGGCCTCCGGCCTGGATCCGGCGGTGGTGGCGCGAGAGAGGGACGTGCTGGCCGACAAGTTCAAGGCGCAGGGGAAACCGGCCAATGTGATCGAGAAGATCGTCGAGTTCGGCTTGAAGACCTTCTATAAGGAAGTCTGTCTGCTCGAGCAGGTTTACGTGCACGACGACAAGAAGAATGTCGCGCAGGCTTTGAAGGAAGCCGAAGGCAAAGTGGGCGGGCCGATCAAGATCGCCGGGTTCGTGCGTTACGCGCTCGGCGAAGGGATTGAGAAGCAGGAAACCGATTTCGCCGCCGAGGTTGCGGCCGCTGCCGGTCAGAGTTGAACGCGCAGCGTTACGGATCGCGCATAAATGAGTGGCCCGACGTATAAACGCGTCATCGTCAAATTGTCGGGCGAAGCATTTGGCGGTCCGCACGGCTCCGGCTTCGATCGGGCCACGGTCGAGCACATCGCCAAAGATCTGGTCGCCACCGCCAAAATGGGCGTCGAACTCGGCGTGGTGGTCGGCGGCGGCAATATCTTTCGCGGTGTCGAAGTCTCGGAGCGCGGCGTGCCGCGCCCCGTGGGCGACACCATGGGCATGCTGGCGACAGTGATGAATTGCCTGGTGCTTGAGGCCGCGATCGAGCGCGCCGGGCGCGAGGCGCGCACGCTCTCGGCGCTCGCCATGACCGCGGTATGCGAGACCTATAACCGCAAGCGCGCGATGAAAAACCTCGGCAAGGGCCGCGTCGTCCTATTGGCCGCCGGCACCGGCAACCCGTTCTTCACCACCGACACCACGGCCGTGCTGCGCGCCGCCGAGCTCGAGTGCCAGGCGGTGCTCAAGGCCACCAGTGTGGACGGGGTCTATAGCGCGGACCCCAAGAAAGACCCGAAAGCCAAGCGTTACGAGAAGCTCAGCCACCAGGAGGCGATCGAGAAGCACTTGCGGGTCATGGATTCTACCGCCTTCGCGCTTGCCCGGGAAAACCACATGCCTATCATCGTCTTCTCGATCGCCGGGAAGGGCGCCATCGAGGCCGTTCTGCGTGGCAAGGGCCGCTCGACCGTAATCGGCTAGGCTGGCCCGCGCTTCGAGATAGCCGCGCCATGTTCGGGGACCGCCATGACAAACGCAACGCACGACATCAACGAAATCAAACGCCGCATGCAGGGCGCCAGTGCCGTGCTCAAAACGGAATTATCCGGCCTGCGCACCGGGCGAGCCTCCGCCCATATGCTCGACCCGGTCATGGTCGACGCCTATGGCGCGCAGATGCCGCTCAACCAGGTCGCCAGCGTAAGCGTGCCGGAGCCGCGCCTGATCGCGGTCAATGTCTGGGACCGCTCGCTGGTGCACGCGGTGGAAAAGGCGATCATCAATTCAAATCTCGGACTGTCGCCGGCGACCGAAGGCCAGATGCTGCGGCTGCGCATCCCCGAGCTCAACGAGGAGCGGCGCAAGGAATTGGTTAAGATCGCGCATAAATACGCCGAGACCGCGCGCGTGGCGGTGCGCCACGTGCGCCGCGACGCCATGGACGTGATCAAGAAGCTGGAAAAGGATCACAAGATCAGCAAGGACGATCACGACCGCTTTTCCGGCGACATCCAGAAGGCGACCGACCCGGGATTGCCGACATCGACCATACGCTGGCGGCGAAGGAAAAGGAGATACTGACTATCTGAGATGGCGCCCGTAGTCCCGAAACACCCTGTCCGGGGCGGGCCGACCGGTTTTCGGACAAGATCGTGCGCAAGGATAGTGTTAGGTCTTGATCCAACTGAAAGCGATACGGCTCAACCCCATGCCCGAAGCCGATGTCCCGCATAGTGCCGCGCCGCCGTTCGAGCGGGCGCCGCGCCACGTCGCCATCATCATGGATGGCAACGGCCGCTGGGCGGCGGCGCGCGGACTTCCGCGCGGGGAGGGGCATCGGCGCGGCGTCGAAGCGTTGCGACGCACGATCCGCGCGGCGGGCGAGATCGGGATCAAGTTCATCACCATCTTTTCGTTCAGCGCGGAAAACTGGTCGCGGCCGGCCAACGAAATCGGCGAGCTGATGGGGCTGCTGCGCCGCTTCATCCGCAACGATCTCGCCGAGCTGCACCGCAGCGGGGTGCGCGTGCGGGTGATCGGCGAGCGCGTCGGCCTCGATCCGGATATCGCCCGGCTGCTGGTGGAAGCCGAGGAACTGACCAAGAACAACGACGGGCTCACGCTGGTGGTGGCGTTCAATTACGGCGCGCGCCAGGAGATCACGCGCGCGGTGCAGCGCATCGCGGCGGAAGTGGCCGAAGGCCGCATCACGCCTTCCGACGTCACCATGGAGATGTTCGGCGCATTTCTCGACGCGCCGGAGATTCCTGAGCCCGATCTCATCATCCGCACCAGCGGCGAGCAGCGGCTGTCGAATTTCCTGCTCTGGCAATCGGCCTATAGCGAACTTGTGTTCGTGCCGACCTATTGGCCCGATTTCGACCGCGCCGCGCTCGAGGCGGCGATCCACGAGTACCAGCAGCGCGAGCGCCGGTTCGGCGGCCTGGTCGCGAAGACCGGATCCTGACGCCGTGGTCGGAGCCGACCCAGCTTCCGGACCGGGCGGCACCGGCGCAGCCGCGCCGGCGAGCAATCTCGCGCTGCGCGTCGTCTCGGCGCTTGTGCTGGCGCCGCTCGCGCTGCTCACCGCCTATCTCGGCGACTGGCCTTTCGCCTTGTTCTGGGGGCTCGCCGCCGTCGCCGTGCTGTGGGAATGGACCACGCTGGTCGTCGGCCCGAGCTACCGGCTCATGTTGTCGTCCTGCGGCAGCGCGATCGCGGTGGCCGCTTTGGTCGCCTGGCGCGGCCGTCCGATCGCGGCGATCCTGCTGGTCGGCTTGGGCGTGCTCGCCGCTTTGATTTTCGCGCCGCGCGAACGGCGCCTGTGGATCACCGCCGGGATCGGCTATGCCGGGGCGATGCTGCTCGCGCCGATGCTGCTGCGCGCCGATGACGCCGATGGCTTTCTCGCGCTGGTGCTGTTGTTCGCCATCGTGTGGACGACCGACGTGCTGGGTTATTTCGCCGGCCGCGCCTTCGGCGGACCAAAGCTGCTGCCGGCGGTGAGCCCCAAGAAGACATGGTCGGGCGCGGTTGCCGGAACGATCGGCGCCATGTTCGTGGCCGTTCTGGTGGCAAGCCAGTTCGGCGCGTTCAACCGCGCGACGATTGCGATCGTCGCCCTGTTGCTGTCGGTGGTGGCGCAGCTTGGCGATCTGCTCGAAATCCTGGGTCAAGCGGCAGTTCGGCGCCAAAGATGCGAGCCAACTCATTCCCGGCCACGGTGGGGTGATGGACCGGCTCGACGGTTTCTGGGCGGCGGCGCTCATCGGCTGCCTGATCGGGCTCGCGCGCGGCGGCTTCGATGCGCCCGCGCGTGGCCTGCTGGTCTGGTGACGGCATGACCGTGCCCGGCCATTCGTCGCGCAAGCCTGCCCGACCGGCGCCGCCGTCGGCGGCGGCCGCGCGCAGCATCACTATTCTGGGCGCTACCGGCTCGGTCGGGCTGAGCACGGTCGATCTGATCAAGCGCGAGCCAAACCGCTATCGCGTCGAGGCGGTCAGCGCGCGACGCAACGCGGCGGCGCTGGCAAAAATCGCTTGTGAGGTCGGCGCCCGCTTTGCCGTGGTCGCCGATCCGGCGGCATATGACGAGCTGAAAGATGCATTGAGCGGCAGCGGCATCGCGGCGGCGGCGGGCGAGGGCGCGCTGCTCGAAGCCGCGCAGCGGCCGGCCGATTGGCTGATGGCGGCGATCAGCGGCGCCGTCGGGCTGAAGCCCACGCTCGCGGCCGTCGAGCGTGGCGCGACCGTCGCGCTCGCCAACAAGGAGTGTCTGGTGTGCGCCGGCGCCCTGTTCATGCGGCGCGCGGCGGCGACCGGCGCCACCGTGCTGCCGGTCGATAGCGAGCACAATGCGATCTTCCAGGCGCTCGCCGCCGGCCCGCGCGAGGACGTCAAACGGATTATCCTGACCGCGTCGGGCGGTCCGTTCCGCACCTGGTCGCTGGAAGCGATCAAGGCGGCGACGCCGGAACAGGCGTCGCGGCATCCGAACTGGTCGATGGGCCCCAAGATCACCGTCGATTCGGCGAGCCTGATGAACAAGGGTCTCGAAGTGATCGAGGCGTTCCACCTGTTCGCGCTCAAGCCGGAAGAGATCGATGTGCTGGTGCATCCGCAGTCGGTCGTGCACGGTCTGGTCGAATTTCGCGATGGTTCGGTGGTGGCGCAGCTCGGCTCGCCCGACATGCGGATTCCGATCGCGCACTGCCTGGCCTGGCCGCAACGGATCGACGGCCCGGCGGCGCGGCTCGATCTGGCGGCCGTGCGCGAACTGACCTTCGAGGCGCCCGACCACGTTCGCTTTCCGGCGCTGGCGCTGGCGCGGCGGGCGTTGCAGGCGGGCGGGGCGGCGCCGACGGTTTTCAATGCGGCCAATGAGGTTGCGGTCGCCGAATTCCTCGCCGGCCGCATCGGTTTCCCGGCGATCACGGCGCTGGTCGATGCGACGCTGGATGCGGCTTCCGGACGCGGATTGCTGGCGGAGCCACCCGATATCGATGCAGCCCTCGCCGTTGACCATAATTCGAGAAGTTTAGCCTTGGCCCTCTTGCCCGAAATTGCCGTAAAGTGATCGTAGCAAGCTCTTGCGAGCGGCGTGGGCGCCATCCCGGCGGGACGAGGGTGTGATGAGTATGGACATTATGGGGAGCCTCGGCGCCTTCGGCGGCCACGTCGTGGGTTACGTGGTTCCCTTCCTCTTTGTTCTGACAATTGTCGTGTTTTTTCATGAGCTTGGCCATTTTCTGGTGGCCCGCTGGTGCGGCATCAAGGTGCTGACGTTTTCCATCGGCTTCGGTCCCGAAATCGCCGGCTTCTATGACCGCTACGGAACGCGCTGGAAAATCTCAGCCGTTCCACTCGGCGGTTATGTGAAATTCTTCGGCGACGACAACGCGGCGAGCGTGCCCGACCATGAGGCCGCCGCGGCCATGAGCGAGGCCGAGAAAGAGGTCAGCTTTGTCCACAAGCCGGTCGCCCCGCGCGCCGCGGTGGTGGTGGCCGGTCCGGTTGCTAATTTCATCCTGGCGATCGTCATTTTCGCCGCCGTCTTCATGACGGTCGGCAGGCAGACCACGAGCGCGCGCGTCGATGCTGTGCAGCCGGCAAGCGCCGCGCAGGCCGCCGGCTTCCAGCCGGGCGATCTCGTGGTCGCCATCGATGGCGAGAAAATCGACAGTTTTGGCGATATGCAGCGCATCGTCAGCGTCAGCGCCGGCGAAACGCTGAATGTCGAGGTCGAGCGCGGCGGCGTGCATGTGACGCTCAAGGCGACGCCGCAGCTCAAGGAGCTCAAGGACAATTTCGGCAACATGCATCGGCTCGGCGTGCTCGGCATTAGCCGTTCCATGGCGGCCGGCGATATCAAGACGCAGAAGATGGGACCGCTTCAGGCGGTCGTTGCCGGCGCGCAGGAGACCTGGTTCGTTGTCGACCGCACGCTGTCATACATCGGCGGCGTGTTTGCCGGCCGCGAGACGGCCGACCAGCTCGGCGGTCCAATTCGCATTGCCCAGATCTGCAGGGCAGGTGGCGTCGGTCGGCTTTGTCGCGCTCATCCACCTGACCGCCGTGCTGTCCGTCTCGATCGGCCTTCTGAACCTGTTCCCGATACCATTGCTCGACGGCGGTCACCTTTTGTTCTATGCGATCGAGACGATTCGCGGCCGGCCGCTATCCGAGCGGGCCCAGGAGGTCGGGTTCCGGATCGGCTTGGCGATCGTGGTCATGTTGATGATATTTGCGACGTTTAACGACATACTCCACTTGGCGACCTCCTAAAAGCGTTGCCTATGGGCAACTTTATGAGGGGAAAGAGAAACTTGGGCCGGGAGTTTCGTTTGCAGTGCCACTAAAACGCTGTACAACGCTGGCAAAAGCTTGCCCAAAGCTGTGAACTCCGGGTCGGGGACGGCCGCACGGGTGAAATAAAAGGCGCGTAGCGCATGGGACTTGGTGTGCGGGTTTTACGGGGACTGAGCCTTAGCTGTCTGGTCCTCGTGGGGATCCTTGTCGGGACCGGGATCGTGGGCGTGGCGTCTTCGGGCGTTGCGGCCGCGCAATCCGCTAGTTCCATCGAAGTGCGCGGCAACCGCCGGGTCGAGACCTCGACCGTCCAATCGTATTTCAAGCCCGGCCCGGGCGGCCGGGTCGGCCCCGAACAGGAAAACGAGGCCCTCAAGGCGCTCATCGCCACCGGCCTGTTCGAGGACGTGCGCATCGACCACGCCGGCGGCCGGCTGGTGGTCACCGTGGTCGAGAATCCGGTGATCAATGAGGTCGCCTTCGAAGGCAACAAGAAGGCCAAGGACGAACAGCTCAAGGCGGAAGTGCAGTCGAAGCCGCGCGGGACGCTGTCGCGGCCGACCGTGCAGGCCGACGTGCAGCGGATCATCGAAATCTATCACCGCAGCGGACGCTTCGACGTCAACGTCGATCCGAAAATCATCGAGTTGCCGAACAACCGCGTCAATCTGGTGTTCGAGATCAAGGAAGGCGAGAAAACCGGCGTCAAGCTCATCCGGTTCGTCGGCATGAAAGCATTCTCGAACGGCCGATTGAAGGACGTGATCAAGACCTCCGAGAGCAATTGGCTGAGCTTCCTGCAAACCACCGACATCTACGATCCCGACCGGGTCGAAGCCGACCGCGATCTGCTGCGCCGCTTCTATCTCAAGCACGGCTACGCCGACGTGCGCATCGTGTCGGCGGTCGGCGAATACGATCCGGCCAAGAAAGGCTTCGTCGTCACCTTTACGATCGATGAAGGCGCCCAGTATCGCATCGGCAGCGTCGATGTGGTCTCGAACGTGCACGCGCTCAACCCGGCATCGCTGCGCGGCAGCCTCAAGGTCGGCGCCGGCAGCGTCTATAACGCCGACCTGGTCGAGAAGAGCGTCGAGGCGATGACGATCGAGGCGGCCAAGCACGGCTATGCCTTTGCCAATGTGCGTCCGCGCGGCGACCGCGACTTTCAGAAGAAGATCATCAACATCACTTTCGTGGTCGAGGAAGGCACGCGCGCCTATATCGAGCGCATCAATATCCGCGGCAATACCCGTACGCGCGACTACGTGATCCGCCGCGAATTCGATATCGGCGAAGGCGACGCCTATAACCGCGCGCTGATCGACCGCGCCGAGCGCCGGCTGAAGAACCTGAACTACTTCAAGACGGTCAAGATCACCAACGAGCCGGGCTCGGCTCCCGACCGCGTCGTCGTCAACGTCAATGTCGAGGAAATGTCGACCGGCGAATTCTCCGTCGCCGGCGGCTATTCCACCGCCGACGGATTCATCGGCGAAGTCAGCGTCGCCGATCGCAATCTCATGGGCAAGGGCCAGTTCGCCAAGGCGTCGGTGAGCTTCGGCCAGTATACCCGCGGCTTCAACCTGTCGTTCGTCGAGCCTTATCTGCTCGGCTACCGCATGGCCGGCGGCATCGACCTGTTCGCGCGGCAGAGCCTGGCCACGTCCTACGTGTCCTACAACACGACCACGATCGGGACCAATCTGCGCCTCGGCTTTGCGCTCTCGGAAGAGCTCACGTTCCAGCCGCATTACTCGATTTATCGGCAGGAGATCACGCTGCCGGATGCGTTGAATAACTGCCAGTTCTCGAACAACGCGACGATCAATGGTGGCACGGGCGTAAACCCAACCAGCGAAGGTGTAGGCACGTCAGGCAGCGGCACTGATACGGTCGTCAATCCCGGCGTCTCAGGCGGCTGCTACGCCGACGGCGAAGCCTCGTTGCCGGTGCGCATAGAGCTCTCCCATGGCGCCGTCCTGACCTCCCTGGTCGGCTATACGATGTCGTACAATACGCTCGACAACAACAAGTCACCGACCAGCGGCCTTTATGCAGCGATCACCCAGGACGTCGCAGGCGTCGGCGGCGACGTGAACTTCATCCGCACCACGGCGGAGACGCGCACCTACTACGAACTGCTCCCGGACGTTATCGGTGTGCTGCACCTGCAAGGCGGCCATATGACCGGCTGGGGCGGGCGGGACCTGCGCATGCTCGATCACTTCCAGCTCGGCCCCAATCTGGTGCGCGGCTTCGCGCCGGCCGGCATCGGTCCGCGCGACATAACGCCGGGGACCACCAACGACGCGCTCGGCGGCACCATGTACTGGGGCGCGAGCGTCGAGGCGCAGACGCCGCTCTACTTCCTGCCCAAGGAGATCGGCATCAAGGTTGCCGCCTTCGCCGACGCCGGCTCGCTCTGGCATTATGAGGGCCCGACAAGCTGGGCGGTGACCGGCGAAACGCTGCAAGTCGCCGATGACAATGCGGTGCGCTCGTCGGTCGGCATGGGCTTGATCTGGAATTCGCCGCTCGGGCCGCTGCGGTTCGATTTTGCCTACGCCGTCACCAAGCAGAGCTACGACCGTACGCAGTTCTTCCGTTTCAGCGGCGGCACGAAGTTCTGAGCTTGACCGCGATTGGCGGCATGGAACTGGCGGCATGAGCGAGCCGGTATTCCAACGACACGCGCGCGGTCTCACGCTGGCCGAGATCGCCGCCTTGACCGGCGCCGCGCCGCCCAAGGCCGCGCTGCTCGCGCGACGCATCGCCAACGTCGCGCCGCTCGATCTCGCCTCGCCCGGCGATCTGACCTTCTTCGATAATAAAAATTATTCGGCGGCCGCGGGCGCGACCCATGCCGGCGCCTGTTTGACCTCGGCGGCGCTCGCCAGCCACCTGCCGGCGCATGTTCCTGCCTTGGTCACGTCCGCGCCGTATCGCGATTTCATCGTGACGGTGCAAAAATTATTTCCGGACGCATTGCGGCCGTCCTCGCTCGCCGAGGCGGGAAGCGTCGCCGGGGCGCATGTTCACCCCGCCGCGCGGCTGGAAGACGGCGTTACCATCGAGCCCGGCGCGGTGATCGGACCGCGCGCCGAAATCGGCTCCGGCAGCATCATCGGCGCGACCGCGGTCATCGGATCCGCGGTGCGCATCGGGCGCGACTGTTCGATCGGCGCCGGGACGGTCGTCACCGACGCGCTGATCGGCGACCGGGTCATCATTCATCCCGGCTGCAAGATCGGCCAGGACGGCTTCGGCTTCGTGATGGAGGGGGCAAGCCGCCTCAAAGTGCCGCAGCTCGGCCGCGTCATCGTGCAGGACGACGTCGAGATCGGCGCCGGCACCACGATCGACCGCGGCGCCATTCGCGACACAGTCATCGGCGAGGGCACCAAGATCGACAACCTGGTCCAGGTGGGCCACAATGTCAGGATCGGCAGGCATTGCATTTTGGTGGCCCAAACGGGTATCTCGGGCTCGTCGGTACTGGAAGATTTCGTGGTGTTGGGAGCGCGTGTCGGCCTGGACAACAATGTCACGATCGGCGAGGGCGCGCATATTGCGGCAACCAGTATCGTACGCGGCGAAGTTCCTGCCGGCGCCCGGTGGGGAGGCACGCCGGCCAAGCCGATCAAGCAGTGGTTCCGCGAAATGACGCTGCTCGCGCAAATGGCGCGGGCGAAGGGCGGGGCCGGAAAAGCGGCGGATGAGTGAGACGACGGTCATGGACAAAGCCGTAACCAAGATGGAGGCGGCCGATATCGCCACGGTGCTTAAAATGCTGCCGCACCGCTATCCGTTTCTGATGATCGACCGCGTGATCGATATGCACGGCGACGAGCGCGCCGTCGGCATCAAAAATGTCACCATCAACGAGCCGCAGTTCATGGGACATTTTCCCGATAACCCGGTGTTTCCCGGCGTCCTGATGATCGAAGGCATGGCGCAGACCGCGGGCGTGCTCTGCGTCGCGGCCTACTACAAGACGCGCCCGAAATCGGTGTATTTCCTTACCGTCGACAAGGCGAAATTCCGCAAGCCGGTGTTGCCGGGCGACACCATCGAATACCACATGCGCAAGATCGCGCAGCGCAGAACCATGTGGTGGTATGCCGGCCTTGCCAAGGTCGCCGGCCGCATCGTTGCCGAAGCGGAAGTCGGCGCCATGATTGTCGACGAATGAGCGAGACGATGATCGATCCCTCGGCGCGGATCGAGGCGACGACGGCGATCGGAATTGACGTTACCGTCGGCCCTTATTGCACCATCGGCCCGCATGTCACCGTCGGCGATGGCTGCCGGCTCATCGGCCACGTCAATCTCACCGGCCATACCACGATCGGCGCGCGCACCGTGATCCACCCTTTCGCGTCGCTCGGCTCGCCGCCGCAGTCGGTGCACTATCGCGGCGGGGCGACACGGCTCGTGGTCGGCGCCGAATGCGACATCCGCGAAAACGTGACCATGAGCACCGGCACCGAGGATGGCGGCGGCGTGACGCAGGTCGGCGACCGCTGTTTTGTCATGGTCGGCGCGCATGTCGGGCACGACTGCAAAGTCGGCAACGATGTCGTATTTGCCAACAATATCCTGCTGGCCGGTCACGTCACCGTCGGCGACAACGTCGTGTTCGGCGGCGGCGTGGCGGTGCGCCAGTTCGTGCGCATCGGCGAGGGCGCCATGATCGTCGGACTAAGCGGCGTGCGCGCCGACGTGATTCCCTGGGGAACGGTGCAGGGGCCGCTGGCGAACCTGATCGGGCTGAACGTGATCGGCATGCGCCGGCGCGGCTTCGCCAAGGACGAGATCCATCGCTATCGCGAGGCGTTCCGCGCGCTGTTTTTCGGCGACGGCGAATTTCGTGCGCGACTGGAACGGGTCGTTGCGGAGCACGGCGGCGATGCGCAGGTCAAGAATATGATCGACTTCATCCGCGCCAGTAAGCGGCCGCTGACCATGGGCGGCAAACGCGGCGAAGCGGGCGTATCTGAAGGCAACGGATGAGCGCCGCGCCGACCGCAAGCCAGGAAGCGCCGCTTGCGCTGATTTGCGGCGGCGGAACTTTGCCCTTGGCGGTGGCGGATTTCGTTGCCGCGCGCGGGCGCAAGGTGCTGCTGTTTCCGCTGCGCGGTGCTGCCAGCCCCGCCGGCTTCCAGCGCCGGCCGCACCACTGGCTGTATTTCGGGCAGGGCGGGAAATTCGCCCGGCTTGCCCGCACTGCCGGGTGCCGCGACGTCGTGTTCATCGGGTCGCTGGTGCGCCCGTCTTTCTGGCAGATCAGACCCGATTTCAGGGTGCTGTTGCTGATGCCGCGCATCGCCGCGGCTTTTCGCGGCGGCGACGATCATCTCCTATCGGGCATTGCGCGGCTGTTCGAGCAGGAGGGTTTCCGCTTGCTCGGCGCGCACGAGGTAGCGCCGGAAATTCTGGTGCCGGAGGGCGCGCTCGGCCGCGCGCAGCCGAACGAGAGCGACCGCGCCGACATCGCGCTCGGTCTCAGCTATTTGCGCGCCGCCGGGCCGTTCGATATCGGACAGGCGGTGGTGGCGGCGGGAAAGCACGTGTTGGCGGTCGAAGCGGCCGAAGGCACCGATGCGATGCTCGGGCGCGTTGCGGAGATGCGCGCCAACGGCCGTGTGCGTGCCCCGGCCGGCAGGGGCGTGCTGGTGAAGGCGCCCAAGCCCGGCCAGGACCGGCGCTTCGATTTGCCGTCGATCGGCCCGCAGACGATTGAAGGCGTCGCGCGTGCCGGGCTTGCCGGTATTGCCGTGGTGGCGGGCTCGACCATCGTCGCGGAACCGGAACGCCTTATCGCTGCGGCCGACTACGCCAATATTTTCGTGCTCGGGACGCCGGCCGGGACCGGCAAATGAGCGGCGCGGCGGCCCCCCACGTCTTTCTGGTGGCTGGCGAGGAATCCGGCGACCGGCTGGGCGCCGCGCTGATCGCCGCCATCAAGCGGCGCAGCCCGGCCGCGCGATTTTCCGGCGTCGGCGGCACGCAGATGGCCGCGCAAGGCGTGGCAAGCCTGTTTCCGCTCGGCGATCTTGCGATCATCGGCTTTGCCGCGATTCCCGCCGGCCTGCCGAAAATCGTCAAACGCATCCGGCAAACCGCCGACGCGGCCATCGCCGGAAAGCCGGATGTGCTGGTCATCATCGACAGCCCCGAATTCACCCACCGGGTGGCGCGGCGCGTGCGCGCGCACTCACCGGCGATCCCGATCGTCGACTATGTGTGCCCCTCGGTGTGGGCATGGCGGCCGGGTCGCGCGCGCGCGATGCGCTCATATGTCGATCACGTGCTGGCGCTGTTGCCGTTCGAACCGGCAGCGATGCGGCGGCTGGGCGGCCCCGCCTGCACCTTCGTCGGGCATCCACTCGGTGAACGGGCCGGGCACCTGCGTCCGAATCCCGAGGAGGCGCGCCGGCGGCTTGCCGATCCGCCGCTGCTCCTCGTGCTGCCGGGCAGCCGCGCCGGCGAAATCCGCCGCCTGGCCGGCATCTTCGGCGAGGCGGTGGCGCTTGCGGCAAAACGCGCCGGCGCGCTGGACGTGGTGGTGCCTGCGGTACCGCGGCTTGCCGATACGGTAAAGGCGGCGGTGGCGTCCTGGCCCATTCCGGCGCGGGTGGTGACCGATCCGGACGAAAAAGACGCGGCCTTCCGCGCGGCGCGCGCCGCGCTGACCAAGTCCGGCACGTCGACGCTTGAACTCGCGGTTGCCGGCGTGCCGATGGTCGCCGCCTACAAAGTGCCGCTGCTGGAAGAGGTGATCGCCCGCCGGCTGATCACCATACAGAACATCATATTGGCCAACCTGGTGATGGGTGAGAACGTGGTGCCGCAACTGCTTCAGAGGGACTGCACGCCCGAGCGGGTGGCCGCCGCCCTGGCGCCGCTATTGTCCGATACGCCCGAGCGACGCGCCCAGGTCCAAGCTTTCGGGCGGCTCGATACGATCATGGAGACCGGCCGGACGGTCCCCAGCGACCGTGCTGCCGCAATAGTCCTGGATTGCATTGGGGTCAGTGGCCAACTTGGGCGTGAAACAGTGGCATCCGGGCCGCCAACGGCGTAGTTTGCCTGGCTCCGCCAGATGGGCTTATGCCGTGGCCGTTAACTGGAATTACTGCCTTTGACCATTCCCCCCCGTGCCTCGATTACCGCAGTCCATGGCTACCTGCCGCCGGACCTGCTGACCAATGCCGAACTGGCGCGCATGGTGGACACCAGCGACGCCTGGATCACCGAACGCACCGGCATCAAGGAGCGCCATATCCAGAAGGGCGAGGGGCTCGGCACCTCGCATATGGCCGCTGAAGCCGTGCGCGGGCTGTTGCAAAAGACCGGCACCAAGCCGGATGAGATCGACTTGCTGATTTGCGCGACCACCACGCCGGACATGCAGTTTCCGTCGACCGCGAACCTCATCTGCGACATGGTCGGGGTGAAAAATATCGGCTCTTTCGACGTCCAGGCGGCCTGTTCGGGCTTTCTCTATTCGCTCACCATCGCCTCGCAGTTCATCGCCAACGGGACCGCGCGTAAGATCGTGGTGGTGGGCGCCGACAAGATGTCGTCGATCGTCGATTACACCGATCGCGCCACTTGCGTGCTGTTCGGCGATGCCGCCGGCGCCGTGCTGCTCGAGCCGAGCGGCGACGGCACCGGCATTCTGGACTCGCTGATCCGCTCGGACGGGGCGGGCACGATTCATCTGCATCAGAAGGCCGGCGGCAGCCGCATGCCGCCGTCCGCCGACACCGTCGCCAAGCGATTGCATTACATCCATCAGGAAGGCGCCGCGGTTTACAAATTCGCCATCGCCAAAATGGCGGAAGTGTCGGGCGAAATCATGAAGCGCAACAATTTGCGCGCCGACATGATCGACTGGCTGGTGCCGCACCAGGCCAACAAGCGCATCATCGAGTTCGACGGCCGAGCGCATGGGCCTGCCGATGGACCGGGTGATGGTGACCATCCACAAATACGGCAACACCACCAACGCCACCATTCCGCTGTGCCTGTGGGACTACGAGCCGAAATTGAAACGCGGCGACCGCATGGTGTTGGCTGCATTCGGCGGCGGTTTCACCTGGGCCGGCATCTACGTGCAATGGTCGTATGACGGCGCCAATGCCCCAAAATTGGTGCCGAAGCTCAACGGCAAGGGCAAGAACGGAAAAGGCGGCTGAAAAGCCGCCCTTCACTTCGAATCGAGATACAAATTCAGTGTGTATTTCTGAATTCCGGGTTCACGCGCTCCGCGCGTGCCCCGGAATGACGGATTGATTACTTCCGTCTCGAAATCGGCACGTAATCGCGTTGCGGCGCGCCGCTATAGAGCTGGCGCGGCCGGCCGATCTTCTGGTGCGGGTCTTCGATCATTTCCTTCCACTGCGCGATCCAGCCGACGGTTCGCGCCACCGCGAACAGCACGGTGAACATGGTGGTGGGGAAACCCATCGCCTTGAGCGTGATGCCCGAATAGAAGTCGATATTGGGATAGAGCTTCTTCTCGACGAAATAATCGTCGTGCAGTGCGATCTTTTCCAGCTCCATGGCGACGTCGAGCAGCGGATCGTCCTTGATGCCGAGTTCGTTGAGCACCTCGTGACAGGTTTTCTGCATGATCTTGGCGCGCGGATCGTAGTTCTTGTAGACGCGGTGCCCGAAGCCCATCAGCCGGTATGAATCGTTCTTGTCCTTGGCGCGTTTGACAAATTCCGGAATGCGGTCGACCGAGCCGATCTCGCGCAGCATATTGAGCGCGGCTTCGTTGGCGCCCCCATGCGCCGGGCCCCATAGGCAGGCGCAGCCGGCGGCAATACAGGCGAACGGATTGGCGCCCGATGAGCCGGCGAGCCGCACGGTCGATGTCGAGGCGTTCTGTTCGTGATCGGCGTGCAGGATGAAGATGCGATCCATGGCGCGCGCCAGAACCTTGTTCGCCTTGTAATCCTCAGCCGGCACGGCGTAGCACATGCGCAGGAAATTGGTCGAATAGTCGAGTTCGTTCTTCGGATAAACGAACGGCTGGCCGACCGAATATTTGTAGGCCATGGCGGCGAGCGTCGGCATTTTCGCGATCATGCGGATCGACGCGATCATGCGCTGGTGCGGATCCGAGATGTCGGTGGAGTCGTGATAGAACGCCGACAGGGCACCGACGCAACCGGTCATCACCGCCATCGGATGGGCATCGCGCCGGAATCCCTGGAAGAACCGACTCATCTGTTCGTGAACCATCGTGTGCCGGGTCACGCGGTAGTCGAAATCGGCCTTTTGCGCGGGCGTCGGCAATTCGCCGTAGAGCAGCAGGTAGCAGGTTTCCAGGAAGTCGCCGTGTTCGGCGAGCTGCTCGATCGGATAGCCGCGGTAGAGCAGGACGCCCTGATCGCCGTCGATATAGGTGATCTTGGACTCGCAACTCGCCGTCGAGGTGAAGCCGGGGTCGTAGGTGAACATGCCGCTCTCGTTGTAGAGCTTGGCGATGTCGATCACCTCCGGGCCGATGGTGCCGTCGTAGACCGGAAAGTCCCAGTTCTTATTGCCGACGGTGATGGTGCCGGTTTTCTTCTTGGCGTCCGTCTTGGCGTCCATGGTCGAGCCCTCGATTTGGCGACGCGCGGTGCGTGAGGAAACGTTCAGGCCGGGAGCCGAGACGCCGGGCGGGGCGAGCGTGGTTCCGGCCGGCTTTTTGGGTAGCCCATCCCTGTGTGCGCTGCAAGATAGCCTCATGCACGCTGCGGCCCGCGATATAGACATAAGTCAAACGACAAGGCGCAGGTGCGAGATACCGACAAGAAAGCGCTAACCCGCCTGGTCCTGGAGGCGGGCCAGGCTTTCGTCCTTCCCGAGCACGGCCAGCACGTCGAAGATCGGCGGCGAGGTCGTCCGCCCGGTAAGCGCGGCGCGCAGCGGTTGCGCCACCGCGCCGAGCTTGAGGCCCGCACGCTCGGCGTGGCCGCGCACGACCGCTTCGATGGCCTCCGGCGTCCATTCGTTGACCGCCCTCAATTCCAGCAATAGCGCGGCGGTCACGGACTTCGCCTCCGGGGTAAGTAAGGCCTTGGCTTGGTCGTTCAAATCGAGCGGACGATTTGCCCAGAGAAAGCGTGTTGAATCAAATAGTTCAACTAAAGTCTTCGCGCGCTCCTTCAATGCCGGCATAGCCGTGAGAAGCTTGTCGCGCAGGACCGGGGTCATCTTGCTGGCAAGTTCCTGCCCGCCGGCGATGTGCGGCAGCAGCCCTTGCAGCGCGGCAATCAAGTCGGCGTCGGCGCTGGCGCGAATGTAGTGGCCGTTAAGGCTTTCCAGCTTGGCGAAATCGAATCGCGCCGGCGAGCGCCCGACGTGGCTGAGATCGAAAGCAGCGACCATCTCATCGGTGGAAAAGATCTCCTGGTCGCCATGTGCCCAGCCAAGACGGACCAGATAGTTGCGCATGGCTGCCGGCAGATAGCCCATGGCCCGGTAGGCATCGACGCCGAGCGCGCCATGACGCTTGGATAGCTTGGAGCCGTCCGGCCCATGGATCAGCGGGATATGCGCCATGATCGGCACGGTCCAGCCCAGCGCCTCGTAGATGTGCTTCTGCCTTGCGCCGTTGGTGAGATGGTCGTCGCCGCGGATGATGTGGGTGACGTTCATGTCGTGGTCGTCGACCACCACGGCCAGCATGTAGGTCGGTGTTCCATCCGAGCGCAGCAGCACCAAGTCGTCGAGATCGGAATTCTGCCAGACCACGCGGCCCTGCACCTGATCCTCGATCACGGTCTCCCCGGTGAGCGGGGCGCGCAGCCGGATGACGGGCTTGACGCCGGGAGGTGCTTCGGACGGGTCGCGGTCGCGCCAGCGCCCGTCATAGAGCTTGGAGCGGCCGTCGCGGCGGGCGGCCTCGCGCATTTCGGCAAGCTCTTCGGGGCTGGCGTAGCAGCGATAGGCCTTGCCGGCGGTCAGCAGCTGCTCGGCGATCTGGCGGTGGCGCGCCGCGCGCGAGAACTGAAACACGATCTCGCCGTCCCAGGCGAGCCCCAGCCAGGTCAGCCCGTCGATGATCGCGGCGATGGCAGTCGCGGTCGAGCGTTCGCGATCGGTGTCCTCGACCCGTAGCAGCATCTTGCCGCCATGCCGGCGCGCATAGAGCCAGTTGAACAGTGCGGTGCGGCCGCCGCCGATATGCAGGAATCCGGTGGGCGACGGCGCAAAACGGGTGACGACGGGCTCGCTCATCGCGCGCCCTGTACCATAATTTGAGCGGAAAATGTCAGTGCAATTGACATTGAACGGCACGGCACGTCATGGGATAGGCCGCGTCAGAGGGGTTGACTTGATCGCGAGGAAGCATGGCGACCGACGATAAGGCAAGCGAGATTTCTGCTGACCTAAAAGGGGCTGGCAACCTAGCAGCGGACGCGTTTTCGGAAGACTTCATTCGTCAAACTGTCAGGACCGATCTCGCCGCCGGGCGTGTGCGCGAGGTCGTCACCCGCTTTCCGCCTGAGCCGAACGGCTATCTGCATATCGGCCATGCCAAGTCGATCTGTCTTAATTTCGGCCTCGCCGAGGAATTCGGCGGCCACTGCAATCTGCGTTTCGACGACACCAATCCAACCAAAGAAGAGCAGGAATATATCGACGCCATCGAGCGCGACGTGCGCTGGCTCGGCTTCGATTGGGGCAAGCATCTCTACCATGCCTCCGACTATTTCGATCGTCTCTACGGCTGGGCGGAAGACTTGATCCGCGCAGGCTTGGCCTATGTGGACGACCAGACGCACGAGCAGATCCGGGTTAACCGCGGCACGCTGACCGAGCCCGGCAAAAATAGCCCATTCCGCGATCGCGGGGTGGACGAAAACCTCGACCTGTTCCGCCGCATGCGCGCTGGGGAATTCCCCAACGGCGCGCGCGTGCTGCGCGCCAAGATCGATATGGCGAGCGGCAACATCAATCTGCGCGATCCGGTGCTCTACCGTATCCTGCATGCGCCACATCCGCGCACCGGAACCAAGTGGAAAATCTATCCGAGTTACGACTTCGCGCACGGCCAGTCCGACGCCATCGAAGGCATCACCCATTCGGTCTGTACGCTCGAATTCGAGGACCATCGGCCGCTTTACGACTGGTTCATCGCCAATATCGACGTGCCGTCAAAGCCACATCAGTACGAGTTCGCGCGGCTCAACCTCACTTACACCGTGCTGTCCAAGCGCGTGCTCACGCTGCTGGTGCGCGACGGTCACGTGACCGGCTGGGACGATCCGCGCATGCCGACGATCGCCGGATTACGCCGGCGCGGCGTGCCGGCGGAAGCGATCCGCGATTTCATCAAGCGTATTGGCGTCGCCAAGGCCAACAGCCTGGTGGATGTCGGCATGTTCGAATTTTCGGTGCGTGAGGCCCTCAACAAAACCGCGCTGCGGCGCATGGCGGTGCTCAAGCCGCTCAAGGTGACAATCGGGAATTACCCGGAAGGGCAGACCGAAGAGCTGGACGCGGTCAATCATCCCGACGATCCGGCGGCCGGCACGCGCAAGATCAAATTCGGCCGCGAACTCTTTATCGAGCAGGACGACTTCATGGAGAACCCGCCGAAGAAGTTCTTCCGGTTGTCGCCCGGCAACGAAGTGCGGCTGCGCTACGCCTATTTCATTACCTGCCGCGAGGTGGTGAAGAACGACAAAGGCGAAGTGGTCGAATTGCGTTGTACCTACGACCCCGCGACCAAAGGTGGCAACGCGCCGGACGGCCGCAAGGTCAAAGCCACCATGCACTGGGTCTCGGCGGCGGATTCGATTACCGCCGAGGTGCGACTGTACAATCCGTTGTTCAGCAAACCCGATCCGACCGGCGGGGAGCGCTTCACCGCTGATCTCAACCCGAATTCGTTGGAAGTGCTCACTGGCGCCCGCCTCGAGCCGGCGCTCGCCGACGCCAAACCCGAAGTGCCGGTGCAGTTCGAACGTAATGGCTATTTCTGCCTCGATCCGGCGTCGAAGGCCGGCCGGCTGGTCTTTATCCGCACCATCGGCCTGCGCGACACCTGGGCGAAAGACCAGGCCAAGGAAAAGGCCGCCGGCTAGCTCTTCCTCGGCGGGTGGCTACCCGAGGATGAAGGTGTGAGCGTTCACAACCGTTCCTCTATTCGCAACCTGAGGATGATATAGTGTGGGCTTCCTGTCGTAATTGCGTGAGCATCGGGGGCGCCGCGCCATGGCCGACACCGAGCAACGGCGGACGCGCGCAAAGGTCTGGGCAGACGAAATCGATGCCGCTCGCAGGCGCGGCGGGGTCATGCTGCCGGCGGGCCTTGTCGCCGGCGCCGCCGGGCTTGGCCGTCTGATCTCGCAATGGGCGGTCGCCGAAGTCGCGCCGGGGCGGTTATTGCCCTGGCTGCCCGTCGCCTTCGGCTTCGGCATTGTCCTTTATTTCACCGCTGACCGCGAACCCGCATTGTGGGCGGCGGCAAGCGCTGCGCTGGCTGGTAGCGTCGCCGCATTCCTGGCGCGTCGCAGCGCCGTCGGCTTTCCGCTTGCGCTCGGTACTGCCGCGGTCACCGCCGGCTTTGCGATCGCAACTTTTCAGGCCGCCCGCGTTGCCCATCCAGTGCTGCAATATCCAGTCGCCAGCGTTTCGCTTGGCGGCTTCATCGAAGTGCGAGAGGCGCGCGAGCGCAGCGACCGCGTTGTCATCCGCGTACAGCATCTCGAAGGCCGCCGCACGGCGGAAGCGCTCGAACGGGTCCGGCTCGCCATACGCAAGGGCACGGCGCCGCCGGTCGGCAGCTTCGTCGAACTAAAGGCGCATCTGTCGCCGCCGCTCGCGCCGCTGCGCCCGGGCGGTTATGACTTCGCGCGCGACATGTATTTCCAGCGCATCGGAGCTTCCGGCTACGCGCTCGGCAAGATCAACGTTGTGGCGGCACCGGTTCAGCCCACGCCGTGGCTGCGGTACGCAGCGTTCCTCGATTCGATGCGCGCGTCGATCGACAAACGCATCCGTGCCGAGCTCCCGGGCGACCGCGGCGCGATCGCGTCGGCACTGATCACTGGCACGCGCGACGCGATTTCGACGCCGGTCAACGACGCGATGTACATTTCGAGCCTCGCCCATGTGCTGTCGATCTCCGGCTATCACATGGCGGTGGTGGCCGGCATCGTGTTCTTTTTTATCCGCGCGAGCCTGGCGCTGGCGCCCTCGCTCGCCAGCCGGCATCCGATCAAGAAATGGGCCGCCGCCGGCGCGCTGGTTGCCGCTGCTTTCTACCTGTTGCTGTCGGGATCCGAGGTTGCCACCCAGCGCTCCTTCATCATGATAGCTATCGTCCTGCTCGGGATAATGGTGGACCGGCCGACACTGACGTTTCGCACGCTCACGGTCGCCGCGCTCTGCGTGCTGGTGTTTTCACCGCAGGCGATCGCCAATCCAAGCTTCCAGATGTCGTTCGCGGCGACGCTGGCGCTGATCGCGGGTTATCAGCACGGCTTGCCGTGGCGCGCCAAGGCCGACACTTCGCTGGGTGCGCGTATGGCCTTGTGGGGCGGGCGGGAGATCCTCGGCCTGATTTTGGCCTCGTTCGTCGCCGGACTCGCGACGACACCTTATGCCGCGTATCACTTCCACCGCACGGCGCCATACGGCGTTATCGCCAATCTGCTTGCCATGCCGGTGGTATCGGCCGAGGTCATGCCAATAGGGATTCTTGGCGTGGTCGCCATACCGTTCGGCTTCGACGCGATCTGCTGGCGGATGATGGGCGTCGGGATTGACTGGATGATCACCGTGGTGCTGTGGGTGGCAGCCTTGCCGGGCGCGGTAGGGCGTATTCAGGCTTTCGGTACCGGGCCGCTGTTGCTCGGGACGGCGGCGATCCTGCTGCTGTGTCTGCTGCGCACGCCGCTGCGCTGGAGCGGCGTCGTGCTCGCGGCCGCCGCCAGCCTTTGGGCGGTGACGACGCCGCGTCCCGATGTGTTGATCTCCGGCGATGGCCAAGCTGCGGCTATTCGCGGCGGCGACGGTCGTCTTGCGGTGCTGCACAGCAGTCGCGATAGTTTTGCGATCAAGGAATGGCTCGCCGCCGACGCCGACGCACGCACGGTCAAGGATGGTGGCTTGGATCGCGGCGTGCAGTGCGACGTGGCCGGCTGTATCGGGCGTTTGGCCGACGGGCGGCTGGCGTCGTTCGTCCTCTCGGTCGAGGCCTTCGCCGAGGATTGCGCGCGCGCCGTCGTGGTGATTTCGCCGCGTCAGGCGCCGGGCGATTGCGCAGCAACTCTCGTTGATCGCTATGCATGGCGCGCCAATGGCGCGATAGCGTTGCGTTGGACCGGCGAGCGCTTCGAGGCAAGCGCCGCGCGTCCGCCCCGCTACGAGCGACCTTGGGCGAGGGGCCCGCTCAACACGATTGGAACCAATTCACCGCCGCGTCGTCCGGCCACGTCCGATGCGTCGCCAGGAAGTCTGGAGGCGGACGATTGACCGGAGTGCAAAAACATCGCACGTAGCGCGCCGAGCGCTGCGGCATTGACGCCCCGGCACGGTGTAAATAGCGTTTGTTTATGGAACCGGGCAGCACAATACAACTGCGCACGATCGGTCATGCCTGCCTGCTGATCCTGGAGGACGGTGAGCCGATCGTCGCGACCGACCCCTGGCTGATCGGATCGGTTTATTGGCGCAGCTGGTGGCTGGAGAAATACCCGAGCGACGAGGATATCGATCTGGTGCGGCGCAGCCGCTACCTCTACGTCACGCATTCGCACCTTGATCATTTTCACTGGCCGTCGCTGCGGCGGCTGGGGTCGCATCGGGTCCTGCATCCCGCTTTTCCGAGCTACGCCGTGCCCGGCTTTCTCGAAATCGAACGGCTATCGCAACCGGACGCTCGCGCCACTCACCTGGTATTCGCTCGGCGACAATGTGCGCGTTTGCAGCGTGCCCGTGCCGTTCGACAATTCCATTATGATCGTCGACACGCCCAATGCGATGATCTTCAACATCAACGACGCCGTACCGCGCCGGGCGCTGCTTGAGCGGATCAGGCAGACCTTCAATCCAGCCGGCAAGCCGTCGGTCGCGCTGAAGAGCTATTCGCCGGCTTCAGCCGGCGCGCTGACATTCAAGGACGGAATGCGCAGCCCGCTCAAGTCCAAGAAGGATTTCGTCCAAGTCGCGATCGATATCTCAAACGCGCTCGGGGCGAATTATTTCGTACCCTTTGCCTCGCAGGCCTTTTTCAATCGCGAAGATTCCAAATGGGCCAACGACCACAAGGTGACCTACGAGGACTTGAGCCAATATTGGTCCGGCACCAAGACCAAGCTCTGCAAGCCGTTCGTCACCATGGATTTGGAATCCTTTGCCTGGACCTCGGCCTATGGTGCCGTCAAACGCAGCCTGACCGACGCGCAGCTCGCGCGCGTTCGCGAGGAAGAAGAGCAGGAAAAATCCTTCGTGTGGCCCGACGCCGCGACTGCCAAGCTGAAAAACTATATGGATGAAATCTATTTCCTGCGCTGGCTTTACCGCAAAGGCATCGGCTGGCGGCTGACCACGAGCGGACGCGAGCTATTCTACCGCACCAAGACGCGCGCGATCGAA
>CAVPUU010000016.1:0-43303 GCA_963709015.1 uncultured Alphaproteobacteria bacterium
GGTTAGGGTCCTGAGCCGTTAGTCCGGCCGCAGTTGTGGCGAGAGCGGCGCTGGCGCGTGTTGTGCGCCGGGTTGCCAGGGCCGTGCAGACACCAGCCCCAGCCCGGTCAGGGACCGACCGACGCGCCGGAGCTGTCCCAGATGTTGCCCGACCAGGCGTTGCCGGGTGCAGTCGAGTTGAAGTCTGATACGTGACCGTAGTAACCGGCCTGTGGATAGTAAATGGTGCTGAACCGGTTATCGACTATCCGGATGTTGTACGCTTGCCGGCCGCCCGGATTCGGCCGCCGTAGACGGTGTAACCGCCGCCGGCCATTAGGTTTCCAGTGATAAGCACGTTGGCCTCGACGCCAAAGTCCTCGAACAAGCTGATCGCGTCGGTCTGGCCGTACTTGTTCAAGACCGTGTTGTGCTGGATGGCCAGGGGCGCGGTCCCCCCGTTCGAGGTGATGCCATTGAGATGATCCCCTGCGCTGTATCCCATATCGTGGATATAGTTGTCCTCGATAAGCCCCGCGTATACCTGCACGCCGGTGGAGGTATGCCAGATGTTGTTGCGCAGGACCTTGGTACCGGTGCAGGTGCCATAGATGTCCTTGATCCCGACCAGGAGCCGCTCGGCGCCCGCAGAGGCGCTGAAGATGGTCGAGTCCTCGACCGTCACGTTGCGGGTGTTCCGCAGGCTGATCCCGAATTCGTCTCCGGTAGCGGTGATCCGCACGTCCTTGATGGTCACGTTCGATGCGGACACGTCGACGTTGTACGGAATGGAGAGTCCTTGTAGCACCGCTCCATTGCCGTCAACCTCGACCCAGCCGCGTGAGTCGTAGTGCCAACCGGGGCCGCCCGAGACCTGACCGGGAACCGACCGCAGGCTCATGCCGGATGGCACCCCTGTATTCGTAGCGTCCGGGTACCCGCACACGTGCGGGTCAGCGCCGCAATTGTGGAGCGCAGGATCGTAGGCCGGTACTCCCCGTGTCATTGACGGTGACGCCGCGCCTTCTGAGGCCGGCGACTGCCCCGGCCGGCCAGCCGCGCTTGTCGGCCCGGCGGGCCGGTTCCAGTGCGTCAGCACCAGTCCAGTGCCCAGCGCCACAAGCAGCACCGCTGCGACTGCTGCCCCCGCTACGACGATCCGTCGGGTCCTCCATCCGGGTGGCTGTACCCTTCGCCGTTGCATCATTCCCCGGGGCCTCTCTTTTCGCGGCGCAGACTGAGCATGTCCGCCACGCGCTCCCGCTGCCGGTCGGTGATCTCGGCCAACATCAGCAGGCTGAGCAGGTCGCGCGGTGCTCGGCCGACGACTGGGAATGCGCCTTGAGTGGTTCCCATGACTCTGGGCGCAGCCACGAAGTCTAGAGTATTGCCACCGTGCGTTCGGTCGCGTGTATACGGTCACATCCATGCATAAGTGGCTACAGTTAGCTACACGTATATTTCGGGCGCGGGGTCACGAGTGATCGGTTCTCGGAGATCGTCCGGCCATGACGTGCCAGCGTGGCAGCCAGCGCCTGAGGCCGTTCGGCCATACTCAGCGCTGGAGGAATCGGAGAGCGTGCGATGAGTTCGGTCAGCGTCGTCATTCCGTGCTACAACTACGGTCGCTTCCTGCGTGAGGCCGTAGGCAGCGCGCTGGACGACCAGCCAGGGGTCGACGTGCGGGTCCTGGTCATCGATGACGCCTCCCCGGATGGCAGCGCCGAGGTGGCCAAGGAGGTCGCTGCCGCTGACCCCCGCGTCGAGGTCCACTTCCACGCGACTAACGAGGGGCCGATCGCGACCTACAACGAGGGCATTCTCGAGTGGGCTGAAGGCGACTACACGGTACTGCTGTCGGCTGACGACCGGCTCACCCCCGGGGAGCGCCACCAACAGGCCCAATGCGAGCACCGAGGCAAGAATGCCCGGCTCCACGAACGGCACCGGCACGTGCATCATGCCGAGCGCACCGCCGATCAGCATCACGCCGACAAAGGCGCATGGCCACACCCACAAGGCGCGCCCGCCTTTGAGCGCGGCCCAGAGGCCGACTGCGATCATTACCGCCATGTGGTCGAGCCCACTGAACGGATGCGAGACACCGGCGGCGAATGACGCCGTCGATCCGACGCCGACATGAGCGAAAGCGGCGCTCGAACCGAGCACCAGTGCAAGGAGCGCAAGAACAAGACGTTTCATGGGAGTTTCCTTTCAACGGATCGGATTGTGAACGGTGACGAGCTTGGTGCCATCGGGAAAAGTAGCCTCAACCTGGATATCGTGGATCATCTCGGGGATGCCGGTCATCACTTGAGAGCGCGTGAGCACGTGGGCGCCGTCGCGCATCAGGTCGGCGACGGTTTTGCCATCGCGCGCGCCCTCCAGGATGAAATCGCTGATCAGCGCCACCGCCTCCGGATGGTTGAGCTTGACGCCCCGCTCAAGACGGCGGCGCGCCACCATCGCGGCCATAGCGATCAGCAATTTGTCTTTTTCCCGCGGCGTCAAGTTCATCGTGACCTCAATTCAGCCACAGCCGCGGCACCGGCGCGCCCAGTGCCGCCAATATGGCGGTCAGATCGTGGCGCAATGCCGCGCCGTCCTTCGCACAAAGCCGCACTACTGCGATGCCGTTCCAAGCCGAGATACCAACTTCTCCGGCAAATTGTCCGTCGAGTGCGCGCACAACGGAAAGCGCGCCGTCGTCCGCCGGCGCAATTAAGACGGTCGCGATAGCGACGCCACCCGCCGTGGCAGCGGGCTGGCTGAGCTTCTCGGCAACAGCGCCGTCGAGCCGCGCAGTGTCGGCGAATATCAGTCTGCCCGCCCGGCGCACGCGCCAGCGGTCGGCAAAGAAGCCTTCCTCCATTGCCTCGCCCATCGCGGCACGTCCGAACACCAGCGCCTCCGCCATCAGCAACGACGATGTCTCGGCAAGATCAACATCGATGCGACGCGACAGGCGGGCGCGGTTGAACAAGATAGTTTCCTGCGGCAGCCACGCGAGCCGCGCACCCTCACCCGCCACAAGCGCAACGTCCATTTCGGCGTTTGGGCCGGTGGAGCGATAGACCTTTTCCGCCGCGGCCGTGCCGACGACCAGGCTCGCGCCTGCGCCCAATGCGATGTCGATGGCGAAACGATCGCCACCGGTCATGCCGCCGCCGGTGTTGACGATCACGGCTTCCAGCGCCTCACCGGCGGCATTCGGAAAGCGCGCGCGCAACGAGCCGTCTTCGTGTACGCGTGAGCGCCGGGTACGGGCACTCTCAACGGCGACGCGTAAGGCGATGTGCCCGGTCGCGCGGTTCGCGGCGAAGATTTCGGCGCTGCTATGCAAGGCTACGGTCATGCTCACGCCCGTTCTCACCTACTGTCGCACTTGTGCACGCCGATCTCAAATCGCCAGCGCCCGCTCGAGCGCGCCTTCGTCCATGTTGGCCTTGTCGCAGGAATAGACGATCGCGCCACGATCCATGACGGCCAACCGGTCGCCCAGTTCCTGTGCAAAATCGAGATATTGTTCGACCAGCACGATCGCCATTTCCTTGAGCGAGCGCAGATAATCGATAGCGCGGCCGATGTCCTTGATGATGGAGGGCTGAATCCCCTCAGTCGGCTCGTCGAGCAGCAATAGCCGCGGCCGCATCACCAGCGCGCGGCCGATCGCCAGTTGCTGCTGCTGGCCGCCGGACAGGTCGCCGCCGCGCCGGCCGAGCATGCTGCGCAGCACCGGAAACAGCGAGAAAACATCGTCGGGGACGCTGCGCTGCCCGTGCTTGAGCGGCGCGAACCCCGTTTCCAGATTTTCCTCGACAGTGAGCAGCGGGAAAATCTCGCGGCCCTGCGGCACGTAGGCGATGCCGCGCCGCGCGCGCTCGACGGTAGACAGTTTAGTGATATCGTTGCCGTCGAACATGACCGAGCCCGCGCTCACTGGACGCTGGCCAACCAGCGCACGCAGCAGGCTGCTTTTTCCGACGCCGTTGCGGCCGAGCACGCAGGTCACCTTGCCGACCTCGGCCTTGAGCGAAATCCCGCGCAGCGCCTGCGCCGCGCCGTAATAGAGATCGATGGCGTTTACTTCGAGCATCGTCTTCCTCCCTTTCCTGTCCCGCGCGCGATGCAGCGCGTCAGCGGTGCATCGCAGATGCGGGTCCTCGGTTTTCTTCACTTCCCAATCGGGGTCCCGGGTCTGCACAGCAGCGCTTCGTGCCGCAGTGCGCCCGGGACACAGATTTCATCGCCCCAGATACACTTCGACCACGCGCTCGTTTTGCGAGACCTGGTCGATACTACCTTCCGCCAGCACTGATCCTTCGTGCAGGCACGTCACCTTGACGCCGAGATCGCGCACAAAGGCCATGTCGTGCTCGACAACCACCACAGTCTTGTCGCGATTAATTTGCCTAAGTAGCTCAGCGGTTTGCCGCGTCTCCACGTCGGTCATGCCGGCGACCGGCTCGTCCACCAGCAGCAATTTTGGCTCCTGCGCCAGCAGCATGCCGATTTCCAGCCACTGCTTCTGACCGTGCGACAGGCTGCTGGCCACGCGCGAGCGCACATTCTTCAGCCGGATCGTGTCAAGTACTTCGTCAATACGCCTTTCTTGCTCGGGCGAGGACTGCCACATAAGCGTCGCGCGCACGCGTTGGTCGTTTTTCAGCGCCAGCAGCAGATTGTCCTCGACCGTATGCATCTCGAATACGGTTGGCTTCTGGAATTTGCGGCCAATCCCGAGTTCGGCGATCTCGGTCTCGTCCAGCTTTGACAGGTCATAGGCGCCTTCCTGGAAGAAGACGTCGCCGGAATCGGGCCGGGTCTTGCCGGTGATCACGTCCATCATAGTAGTCTTGCCGGCGCCATTCGGGCCGATGATCGCGCGCATCTCGCCCGGCTCGACGATGAAGGACAACTCGTTGAGCGCCTTGAAGCCGTCGAACGAGACGGAAATGCCGTCGAGGTAGAGCAAGGCGGATGTGGTTTGTTTTTCGATCATGCGCGCGACTCCGCCGCATGCGGCGCGACAGCGCCCACCGCAGCGTGTTTTTTCTCGGCGCGGTTGGCGCGCCAATTGTTGTAGGTCCCGATAATGCCGCGCGGCATCAGCAAGGTGGTCCCTATGAACAGTCCGCCCAGCACGAACAGCCAATAAGACGCCAGCACGCCGGAGGTGAAATACGTCTTGGTGTAATTCACCACGAAGGCGCCGAGCACGGCACCGGTGAGGGTGCCGCGGCCGCCGACGGCGACCCAGATCACGGCCTCGATCGAATTGCCGGGCGCGAATTCACTCGGATTGATGATGCCGACCTGCGGCACATAGAGCGCACCGGCGACGCCCGCCATGCAAGCCGACAGCGTAAACACGAACAGCTTGTAGGCCTCAACGCGATAGCCGAGGAAGCGTGTCCGCGACTCGGCATCGCGGATGGCGACCAGCACCTTGCCGAATTTGGAGGCGACGATAGCGCGGCACACCAGAAAACAGATCGCCAAGGCCAGGCACGAAACCACGAGCAGCGCGTTGCGCG
This sequence comes from uncultured Alphaproteobacteria bacterium, assembly GCA_963709015.1. GTDB lineage: Bacteria > Pseudomonadota > Alphaproteobacteria > Rhizobiales > Xanthobacteraceae > Pseudolabrys. Next base: position 5,517 of record CAVPUU010000016.1, read on the forward strand.
TCGATTCCGCCTGCACGTTGAAGCCGAGGATATCCTTGAAGTCGGTCAGGCCGTTATTGCCGCCAAATCCAAAATTGTTGCGGAAAAAACCAAGCAACAGCGCGAAGGTCAGCGCTTGAGTGATGATCGAGAGATAGACGCCGGTGACGCGGCTGCGGAATGCGAACCAGCCGAACACGAAGGCGAGCAGACCCGGCACCAGCACCACCATCAGCGCCGCATAAGCGAAATGATTGAAACCGTACCAGTAGATCGGCAGCTCCGGCCAATTCAGGAACACCATGAAGTCGGGCAAGATCGGATTGGCATAGACGCCGCGGCTGCCGATCTGCCGCATCAGGTACATCCCCATGGCGTAGCCGCCGAGCGCGAAGAAAGCGCCGTGGCCGAGCGACAGGATGCCGACATAGCCCCAGATCAGATCGACCGAGAGCGCCAGCAGCCCGTAGCAGATGTATTTGCCGAACAGCGCGACGAAATAAGTCGAGACGTGCAGCGTCGAGCCGGCCGGTACCAGCAAATTCAACACCGGAATGGCGATGGCGAAAGCGCCGAGTAGCACCAGGAACAGTACGGCACCGCGATCGAGCAGGCGGATGAGGGAATGCGCCGACATCATGCCTCGATCGCCCTGCCTTTGAGCGCGAACATGCCGCGCGGGCGCTTCTGAATGAACAGGATGATGAACACCAAAATGGCGATCTTGCCGAGCACCGCGCCGGCGAACGGCTCGAGGAATTTATTGGCGATGCCGAGCGTGAGCGCGCCGACCAGCGTGCCCCACAGGTTTCCCACCCCGCCGAACACCACCACCATGAAGCTGTCGATGATGTAGCCCTGCCCCAGGTTCGGGCTGACATTGTCGATCTGCGACAGCGCCACGCCGGCAATGCCGGCGATGCCGGAACCGAGCCCGAAAGTGAGCGCGTCGACGCGCGCGGTGCGAATGCCCATCGCCGCCGCCATGGCGCGGTTTTGCGTCACCGCCCGCATTTCCAGCCCGAGCCGCGTGAAGCGGAGCATGCCGAGCAAAGTCACGAACACGATCGCCGTGAAGCAGATTATCCACATACGGTTATAGGTGATGGTGATGCCGCCGAGGTCGAAGGCGCCCGACATCCAGGATGGATTGCCGACTTCCTTGTTGGTCGGCCCGAACACTGCGCGCACCGCCTGTTGCAGCACCAGCGACAGGCCCCAGGTGGCGAGCAATGTTTCCAATGGGCGACCGTAGAGAAACCGGATCACCGTGCGCTCGATGAAAATGCCGACCGCGCCAGACACGATGAAAGCAAGCGGCAGCGCGATGGCGAGCGAATAATCGAACAGCGCCGGATTTTTGGTGCGGATGAATTCCTGCACGACGAATGTCGTATAGGCGCCGAGCATCACCATCTCGCCATGCGCCATGTTGATGACGCCCATCACCCCAAAGGTGATGGCGAGCCCGATCGCCGCCAGTAGCAGCACCGAGCCGAGCGAAAGCCCATACCAGGCGTTCTGCACCGTGCTCCAGATCGCCAAAGTGCTCTGGATCTTGCCGCTGGCGGCGAGCGCCGCCTTGTGCACATCGGCCGGCTCGTCACCCGGCAGTCCGTCGATCAGGCTGAGCGCGTCCTGGTCGCCGCGGTCGCGGATCACCGCGATGGCGGCGATTTTGTCCGACGCATTGGTGTCGTCCGCCGTCAAGATGATGGCGGCGCGCGCTTCGGTCATGACTTTCTTCACGCGCGGATTGGCTTCCGCCGCGAGCGCCTTTTCGAGCGCCGGCAGAACGCTGGCCGCGTGCGACTTGAACACGGCTTGCGCCGCATAGTAACGGCGGTTGGGATCGGATGCCATCAACGTCAGTCCGCCGACTGCTGCGTTCAGAACGCCACGCAGGCGATTGTTGAGGCGAACGGCATCGATATCGTTGGGAGCTGCGGCTTCTGCTGGCTTGCCAGTCGCCGCATCGAGCAACTTGTCGTCCTTGGTTTTGATGTAGACCTTTTTTTCCTTCGCGCTGTACATCAATCGCGAGTTTTGCAGCGCCTCGATCAGCGGCGCCGCCAGCGGGTTGCCACTCGCGACCGCAGCGTTGACTGAATCGATGGTGTCGCTGAAATCGTCGGTGGTGAAGCCCGCCAGTGCGTCCTGGTAGGGACCGGCATGGGCAAGGCCCGTGCCGAGCAAACCGAGGACGAATACCAACGCTAAGATGCGAACGTAGAGAGCACGCATTGTATTCGTTCCCGGCAGGGAAGTTTTGGTTTGGAGACGGCGGCTTGCGCCGCCGCCTCCGCTCGATTTAGTCACGTCGAACGTATTACGGTTGCGTCAGGACGCGCCGCCGCACTTCTTTGTGACCTTATTGTAGTTGCCGCACTTCAGTGTCACCCAGTCAGCTTCAAGATCCTTCGAACCGGGCAGATAGGCCGACCAGGCAGCGCCAGGCACAAGACCTTTGGTCTTCCACACAACGTCAAACTGGCCATCAGGGCGGATTTCGCCGATATAGACCGGCTTGGTGATGTGGTGGTTGGGCAGTAGCGTAGAGACGCCACCCGTCAGGTTCGGTGCCTTTGTGCCGGGCAACGCGGCGATGACCTTGTCTGCATCGGTCGACTTCACTTTCTCGACCGCTTTCACCCACATGTTGAAACCGATGTAATGAGCTTCCATCGGGTCATTGGTGGTGCGCTTCGGGTTCTTGGTGAACTCGTGCCATTCCTTGATGAAGGCCGCATTCACCGGCGTCTTGATCGACTCGAAGTAGTTCCAGGCGGCGAGATGGCCGAGCAGCGGCTTAGTGTCGAGACCGGCGAGTTCTTCTTCGCCGACCGAGAACGCGACGACCGGGATGTCGGTCGCCTTGATGCCCTGGTTGCCGAGTTCCTTGTAGAACGGCACGTTGGCATCGCCGTTGATGGTGGAGACCACCGCGGTCTTCTTGCCGGCCGAGCCGAACTTCTTGATGTCCGACACGATCGTCTGCCAGTCGGAGTGACCGAACGGCGTATAGTTGATCATGATGTCTTCCTGCGCGACGCCCTTCGACTTCAGGTACGCCTCAAGGATCTTGTTGGTGGTGCGCGGATAGACGTAGTCGGTGCCGGCGAGCACCCAACGCTTCACCGAGCCGCCGTCCTTGCTCATCAGATAGTCGACGGCCGGGATAGCCTGCTGGTTCGGCGCGGCGCCCGTGTAGAACACGTTGCGTTCGCTTTCCTCGCCTTCGTACTGCACCGGATAGAACAGGATCGAGTTGAGTTCTTTGAATACCGGCAGCACCGACTTACGCGACACCGAGGTCCAGCAGCCGAACACGACGGCGACCTTGTCCTTGGATATCAACTCGCGCGCTTTCTCGGCGAACAGCGGCCAGTTCGAGGCCGGATCGACGATGACAGCTTCGAGTTTCTTGCCGAGCAGGCCGCCCTTCTTGTTCTGCTCGTCGATGAGCATCAGCATCACGTCTTTCAGCGTCGTCTCGCTGATCGCCATGGTGCCCGAGAGCGAGTGAAGGATGCCGACCTTGATGGTGTCCTCGGCCTTGGCGGTCTGCACCGTGGCCGCAGCAGCAAAAGCCAATCCGGCAGCGGCGGAAAGCCACCGACGGGCGTTCGATCGCATCGCGATCGTCTGGATTAAGTTGAGCATGAGCGAAGTCCCCTGCGTTTGACGCGCGCGCCGAGCCGGGCGACTCGTCCGCGCACGGGTAAAAGCGCAAGGTCTGTGCCAAGCTTCGGCAGGTTTTGTAAGCCACGGACAGGGAACAGGATTTTATAGAGTCTCTGAAGCCGCTCATTTGCTAGGCAACGTCGACTGATTAAAAAATAGGCGATTTGCTTTAATATCGCTCAGGATGCGGGCTTGTGATCGTTCGCATCTGTGCTGATCAAGACAAGGGCGGCCTAAGTATTGATGGGCATGATGCGCTCAGAAATGTGATCGCCGACATCCAAAGCGGATCGGCTGACTTCACAACCATCGTCGTCTATGCCGTGGGCCGATGCAGTCGGTTTCAGGACGCTGATGAAAGCGCACGACCGTTCGTTATCGTCGTTTCAAGTAATAGAGAATTACCGACGGGAACGCGTAGCTTTCAAGCATGAACTACAGTCCGTGCACTCCAGCCGCCCAACGTGCCGACTCGTTCGAACACCCTAATCGGCTGATGTGGAGATCGAATCGAAAATGCAGCTAAATCGGTAGCCCCTCAGTGGGGCCGATAGGCCATGAGAAACGCGCGAACCGCAATGCAGACAACGTGGCGAATGCGCTCGGGCGACGGTGGCGGCGCGAAATTGAACAGCACGGGCTTGAACAGCGTCGACTGGCACGCGTCGATGAATTGGGCCGCGGCCACCTCGCAATCGTCGATCGCCAGGCTGCCGGCACGCACTTGCACCTCAAGATAATCGGCGAGCCGCTTGATACCGTAGGCGGGGCCAGTCTCGTAGAAGGCCTTGCCGATTTCCGGCATGCGGTCGGCAATCGCGATCACAATCCGCAGCGAGGATGCTTTCTCCGGCTGGCACATGAAGCGCACCAATTGGGTGCCGATCCGGGTGAGAACGCCCTCGACATCGTTGTCGTTGTTGTTCAGCGGAAAGGCGCCTTCGGCATGCGTGCCGCATTCCTGCTGCACGATCGCGGCGAACAACTCTTCCTTGTTCTTGAAATAGACGTAGAGCGTGCCCTTGGAGACCCCGGCCGCCTTGGCGATATCGCCCATGCTGGCTGCATCGAATCCGCGCGCCAGGAACACCAGGCGGGCGCCCTCCACAATTTGGCGCCGCTTGGCGTTGTCTTCCTCAGCCTCTACCGGCCGGACTTGGGTCAATTCAGCGGTATCGGACATTCCAGGCACCCTCAAACTCCAATTCTAGGCCGAATCGAACTCGTCGTCGTTCGTTTCTATCATACCTTAGGCTAGTGACCGAACCGTTCGGTCAAAAAAATGTTGACAGATCATTTAGCCAAACATAGTTTGACCGAACCGTTCGGTCAATAGCCTTGCTGCCTTTCTACGGAGCTAAAGATGCAGTCACAACGTCCCCATAACAAAGAAGTTTTCCCCTATTCAGACCGGTTGGTAGGCGCTCGCGGGGCGAATGCCGCCCAACGCGTTGCCCGAGCCTTCCACCTTGCATCGGTCTTGGAAGCCGATGATCCCGACGGCAAGCTTGGGCAGAGCGTCGAATTGCCGGCCGCGCGCCGCCCGGATGCCCCGGCCAATGACCAAACGCCGGTCGCCAGGCCCGCCGAAGCGCCCGCCCGCCGCAGGCTGTCGAAGAAGGTTTTGATCGGCCTCGCGACGGCAATCGTTCTCGGTGCCGGCGGCTGGTATGGCTACCACTGGCTTGCCGTCGGCCGGTTCATCGTCTCCACCGACGACGCCTATGTCCACGCCGACGCAACCACATTGGCCACCAAGGTTTCCGGCTACGTCTCGACAATCGACGTCGCCGACAACACTTATGTTCATGCCGGCGATGTGATTGCCCGCATCGACGACGGCGACTATCGGCTTGCGGTCGACACGGCGCGCGACAAGCTTGCCACCCAGCAGGCCATGGTCGCGCGGATCGGCAAGCAGATCGAGGCGCAGCACGCGTCGGTCGAACAGACCAAAGCGCAACTCGCCTCCGCGCAGGCCGTCTCGACCCGCACCGAATCCGAATTGAAGCGCCAGCAGGAATTGGCCGCTAAGCAGTTCGCCAGCCGGCAGACGCTCGAACAAGCGCAGTCCAATCGCGACCAGGCGATCGCCGCGGTGCAAAGCGCGCGGGCCGCGCTCGATGCCGCCAGCGCCAATGTCGATGTGCTCGCAGCTCAACAACAGGAAGCCGCGCGGCAGCAGCAGGAGTTCAAGACCGCGCTGGCCAAGGCCGAGCGCGATCTGTCGTTCGCCATCATCCGCGCGCCGATCGATGGCATGATCGGCAATCGCGCCATGCAAGTCGGCGACTTCGCACAGACCGGCCAGCGACTGGCCAGCCTGGTGCCGCTCACGGACGTCTATATCGATGCCAATTTTAAGGAAACGCAGCTCGCGCGGCTCAAGCCCGGCCAGCCGGTCTCCATCAGCGTCGACGCGCTGTCGAACCGCGACATCACCGGAACCGTGGCGAGCGTGTCGCCAGCCTCCGGTTCAGTGTTCTCGCTGCTGCCGCCCGACAATGCGACCGGCAACTTCACTAAGATCGTGCAACGACTGGCCGTGCGCATCCGCCTGCCCGCTGCGGTGACCGACCAGCGCCTGCTGCGGCCCGGCATGTCGGTGGTAGTCGACATCAACACCAAGCCACAGTCTGCGGTCGCCGAGAACGGCAGTTGGTCCACTGCCGGCGACGTACCGCACTGGCAAGCTGCAAAGTGGTGAGGCGAATCGCCATGACTTCGCCCACCACTTCAGCCGCGCTTCCGGTCGTCGCCCAGTCCCCGATGGGCGGCGCCGGAAGCGCGGATCAATTGACGCCGCGCCGGCTGCTCGCGTTCGTCACGATGTGCTTCGGCATGTTCATGGCATTCCTGGACATCCAGATCGTCTCTTCGTCGCTGGCCGAGATCCAGGCCGGCCTATCGGCCTCCGGCGACGAAATTCCCTGGGTGCAGACTTCGTATCTGATCGCCGAAGTGATCGCGATCCCGCTCTCTGGATTCCTGTCGCGCGCGCTCGGCACGCGGGTGCTGTTCACGGCGTCGGCGGCGGGCTTCACTTTGGCCAGCGTCATGTGCGGCCTGAGCTCGTCGATCGACAGCATGATCGTGTGGCGCGCGCTGCAGGGCTTCATCGGCGGCGGCATGGTGCCGACCGTCTTCGCCTCGGCCTATCTGATCTTCCCCGGGCCGCGGCAAAAATATGTCGCCCCGGTGGTCGGACTGATCGCGACGCTGGCGCCCACCATCGGGCCGACCATCGGCGGCTACGTCACCGATGCCTTGTCATGGCACTGGCTTTTTTTTATCAACATCTTGCCCGGCATCATCGTTACGGTGGCGACCTACGTATTGGTCGATTTCGACCGCGCGAATTATTCGTTACTGGAAAATTTCGACTGGTGGGGGCTTTTCAGCATGGCGGGTTTTCTCGGCGCTCTCGAATACGTGCTGGAAGAGGGCCCACGCAAGGATTGGTTCGACGACGGCACGATCACGGTGTTGGCCATCGTCTCGGCGGTTTCGGCGGTTGCCTTCTTTGCGCGCGTCTTGTCGGCGCGGGCGCCAATCGTCGATTTGCGCGCTTTCATGAATCGCAATTTCGCAGTCGGCAGCCTGTTTTCCTTCGTGCTCGGTATCGGCCTCTACGGCCTGACCTATCTCTATCCGGTCTATCTGGCGCAGATCCGCGGCTACGATGCCATGATGATCGGCAACACCATGTTCGTGTCGGGACTCGCTATGTTCCTGACCGCGCCGGTCGCTGGCCAGCTAAGCCAGAAACTCGATCCGCGCTTGTTGCTGATGACCGGCTTCGTGCTGTTTGCGGTCGGCACCTGGCAGATGACTTACGTCACCAAGGATTGGGATTTCTGGGAGCTGTTGTGGCCGCAGATTTTCCGCGGCGTCGGTCTGATGTTCGCGATCGTGCCGGTGACCAACACCGCACTGGGCACGCTCGCGCCCGAACGCATGAAGAACGCCTCCGGACTGTTCAATCTGATGCGCAATCTCGGCGGCGCCATCGGCCTTGCCGCCATCAATACGGTGCTCAACGACCGCATGGATTTGCATCTCGCGCGTCTGCACGAGTTGGTCGGTTGGTCGCGACCGTCGGCGACCGAGACTCTGTCGCGGCTCACATCGCATTTTCAGGGCTCGGACGCGAAACTGATGGCGCTTAAGCAAATGATGGGCATGGTGCGCCAGCAAGCAACGGTGATGAGTTTTGCCGACGTCTTTCTGATCATGACAGCTCTGTTTGTCGGATTGGCCGCGTTTGGCATTATCATGCGGCGGCCGCAACCGGCCGAAGCGGCAGTCGGCACTCATTAACCGATGCCGCGCTCTCAGGCTTGGGGGCGTGGTTCTCGGCCGAGGTCGGAATCGTTGCGCAGGGTACGCGGGCCATCGTCGAGGCGATGAAGGCAATCGACGTGCGACGCGGCGGCGTTGTCGGCGCCGCGCCAACCTCGCATTTTGTAATCACTCGCGACTGGATAGGAATGTACCCAAACCTTTGAAATATTGGTCTCGGCTGCCGCCACGATACGGGCTTGGTGGCTTATCACCTTTCAGAACCAGCGAGACTGGCCCTATACTCAGAAGGCGGCTGGGGCGCGTCGCATACATAGGAATTCAGATTTGCCAAAGGACCCTGAGATCCAATCCGAAGGACCGCCCAAATCCAAGCCGATACTTTGTGCCATCGCGATGCCGATGGACACAAATCCGCATGGCGACATTTTTGGCGGCTGGCTGGTATCGCAAATGGACCTTGCGGGAAGCGCGGCGGCCACTCGGCGCGCGAAAGGCCGCGTGGTGACCGTCGCTATCACGGGAATGACATTCCACCGGCCTGTCTACGTAGGCGATGAAGTGTCATGCTACGCTGAAGTGACGCGGGTTGGACATACATCACTGACGGTGAGAATTCAGAGTTGGGCGTGCCGCGGGATCGGCGACGAAAATATCGCGGTTACTGATGGTACGTTTACCTACGTCGCGGTCGGCAACGATGGAATGCCGCGGCCGGTCGACCCACAAAGCTGAAATTAAATTACGCGCGCGCTGACTTTGCTCGTGCCTGTTTTCTGGCGATCTTTGAGCGGCGCGTCCCAACCTTCTTCATCGACGATGGTTTTTTCGGCAACCACTCGAGAACGTGATAATTGAACTTATTGACGATGACCGGCTTGATCACGGCGAAATACGGCGAGATATCGAAATCTCGCGGCGTATAGAGGCCGTGTTTGCGAATATGGTCCGTCTCGCTCTGAACGAAGGGCGCTATCCCGTAACCCGCACTGTCGACATTTTCTGGCAAGATCGGATAGTGAACTGATTCGAACGCCTCGGCAATAAGAGTTGAGCAAATCGCTCTGGTCGGATCGCCACTCCCAATCGCCAGCAGACGCCGTCGCAAGAACACGGGGACCGGCGGATACGGAAAGAGATAGCGCGCCAGATCGAGGATCTGCTTGTTGTCGTATTGCATGCCTACGCGAGCTAACGCGTAATCGATGATCGTTTTACACTCCTGGTCCGTCAGACCGATTGGCCGGCAAATTCGTGAGTTGAATTCCCTGTATTTGGAGAGCGGCGAGAGGACGACACCAACTTCACTATAGGCTTCCAACAAAACATTTGGGTCCTCGTTGGGTGCCTTACCCTTGCCTCCGCCGCCAACATAGAGGGCGGCGTGAGACCACGTTGATTGTGTGAGAAATTTTATGACCGTACTAAGCCTGGTATTTCCTTCAATCAGCAGGATGTCGCCCGGTTGCAGGCTCTGGCGCAATATATCAAGGGGCGGCGCAAAGAACGGCGCGTAGCGGCGAGACGGCGTATTGAGATAGCGAAGAATTCGCCTGCCAATCCATTCTTTCAGTCGCTGATACATGACCTGCGGGAATTTCACGTTCGTTGGATTCGGCCTAAATAAACCGCCTCGACCGCATAATACCCTTAGCTTGTACGCGATTGGACCCAGATTAAAACTTTGTCATCTTTGCGTGAGATCGGCCATTTCGGCAGCGCCAACGCTCAGCTTTGTGCAATAGTCGAAGACACCGATACGCGGGCCTGTACTCTTTGGACGACGTCGGGCACTAACGATATTATCGCCGCCGGAACTTTTGTGGCTCCGAGGCCTTTGTCGCCGCAGATTGGATTACGGTCGCCGATGACATTTCGTAGCAAGTACATTTCGAGCTTCATTTTCCAATGGGCGAAAGGCGTATTGCCCGGTTTGTCCAATACCGAACGCGAAGCCATTGAAGCCGGCGACGTGTGGTGGGACGCCGATCTGTTCACTGGCAATCCAGACTGGGCAAAGCTGCTCGCCGAAGCTCCCGCCAAACTCTCGTCCGAAGAACAAGCCTTTCTCGACGGGCCGGTCGAGCAGCTTTGCGCCATGCTTGATGATTGGAAGGTCAATTGGGAGCTGCGCGATCTGCCGCCCGAGGCCTGGGATTTTCTGAAAGCGCATAAGTTTTTTGCGATGATCATTCCCAAGCAATATGGCGGCTTGGGTTTTTCCGCTTACGCGCATTCTGAGGTCGTGCGCAAGCTTTCAAGCCACTCGATCACCGCAGCGGTAACGGCGATGGTGCCGAATTCGCTTGGCCCCGGCGAATTGCTTTTGCAGTTCGGTACCAAACCGCAACAGGACTATTGGCTGCCCCGGCTGGCCAATGGCTCGGAAATTCCCTGCTTCGGCCTGACCAGCCCGGAAGCCGGCTCGGACGCCGCGTCCATGATTGATTCAGGAATCGTTTGCCGGGGCACGTTCGATGGCCGCGACATCCTGGGAATTCGTCTCAATTGGCACAAGCGCTATATCACGCTCGGGCCGGTAGCGACGGTTCTCGGCCTCGCCTTCAAACTGCGCGATCCGGACCATTTGCTTGGCACGAATGAAGATATCGGCATTACCGTTGCATTGGTGCCGACTAATCTTCCTGGCGTCGAAATCGGCCGTCGGCATTTCCCCGCGCTCAACGTCTTTCAGAATGGCCCAAACCGGGGCCGCGATGTTTTCCTGCCGATGGATCACGTCATCGGCGGCGTCGAGCAGGTTGGTAAAGGGTGGAAGATGCTGATGAGCGCGCTCGCCGCCGGGCGCGGAATTTCCTTGCCCTCGTTGTCGGCCGCAGGTGCCGCCTACACCGCCCACACCACCGGTGCCTACGCGCGCGTCCGCGAACAATTTCATATTTCAATTGGAAAATTCGAGGCTATCCAGGAGCGACTCGGACGGCTAGCCGCCACCGCATATCTCGTCGATGGCGCGCGGCGCATGACCTGCGCGGCGCTCGATGCCGGTCATAAGCCGGCCGTTGTCACGGCCATCATGAAATCGCAAGCGACCGAACGGCTGCGTATCTCTGTCAATGACGCGATGGATGTGCACGGTGGCAAAGCCATCATGGAAGGGCCGCAGAATTATCTGGGCAGCCTGTACCGCGCTGTGCCGATCGGTATCACGGTCGAAGGCGCCAATATCGTCACGCGCAGCCTGATCCAGTTTGGCCAGGGCGCGATCCGCAGCCACCCCTATATCCTCAAGGAAATGCTGGCGCTGGAAGACGACGATCATGCTCGCGGCCTCGAGGCCTTCGACCGCGCGTTCTGGGGGCATGTCGGCCACGCTATCGGCAACACGTTCCGCGCCTGGGGCCGGAGTTGGACCGGCGGACTGTTCGCGCCCGCGCCCGACGCCGGCAAGGCCTCCCACTTCTATCGCCAACTCAGCCGTTATGCCGCGACTTTTGCTTTGTCCGTAGACATGACACTGCTAACGCTAGGCGGAGACCTCAAACGTAAGGAAATGATTTCGGCACGCTTCGGCGATCTCTTGTCCGAGCTTTACCTATTGTCGGCCGTGCTCAAACGCTGGCACGACGAAGGGCGGCAGGACGCCGACTTGCCGCTAGTCGAGTGGTGCATGGACAATGGCATGGTCACTATCGCCACGCGTTTCGATGAGATTTTTGCAAACTTCCCTAACCGCCTCGTGGCCGGATTGTTGCGCTTTATTGTTCAACCGCTAGGGCCGCGCCGCCGCGGCCCTTCCGATACCCTGACGCGCACCTGCGCCGGTCTGCTTCTTGAACCATCAGCGACGCGGGATCGGCTAACAGTCGATCTGTTCCACCCCAAGGATGACGGCGGCTTGGCGCGGCTGGAGATCGCTTTCAAGCTCACAGCTGCAGCGCAACCGCTACGCGACCGTATGAACAAAGCCCATGTTCGCGATATCGACCAGGCGCAGAAACAGGGCCTGATCAACGACGGCGAAGCAGCGCAGCTTAGAGAAACCGCCAAGGCTGTCGCTGCCGCCATTGCAGTCGATGATTTTACCGCCGAAGAATTGACGCATCACGACGCTAACCACGCGCAAGGAGACTTGCCATCGCCAGTCCAGAAGCGGCCACGCCCGGCAGCCGCCGAGTGAACGATCGCCCCGTCTACATTGTCGACGGCAGCCGCACGCCATTTCTTAAGGCGCGCGGCGTCGGCCCCTTCACGCCTGTCGATCTCGCCGTCCAGTGCGGCCGGCCTTTGCTGTTGCGCCAGCCGTTCGCGCCTGACGCGTTCGACAAGGTCATTCTCGGCTGCGTCAACGTGATCGCCGACGAGATGAACCCGGCGCGTGTCGCTGCGCTTCGGCTTGGCATGGGCGAAGCCATGACCGCGTTCACCGTGCAGATCAATTGCGGTTCGGGCATGCAGTCGATCGAGACCGGCTATCGCGACATTCAGGACGGCGTATCAGACCTGATCCTTGCCGGCGGCGCCGAGGCCTTGAGCTACGCACCGCTGGTTTTTCGACGCAGTGCGGTCGAGTGGTATATGCAGCTGTTTGCGGCGCGCAATGTCTGGTCGCGCCTGAAGGCCTTCGCCAGTATTCGCCCGAGCTTCTTCGAGCCCATCATCGGCCTGGAACGCGGCCTCACCGACCCGATTGTTGAGCTCAATATGGGTCAGACCGCCGAAGTCGTGGCGCATCTTTTTAATGTTACGCGGCGCGATGCCGACCAATACGCCGCCGAGAGCCAGCAGCGGCTGGCGCGCGCACAAAGAGACAAGGTCTTCGCCGGTGAAATTGAAATAGCGTTCGGCCATGACGGCAAGGTCTACGACTATGACGACGGCGTGCGGCCCGACAGCACCGCTGACTCCTTGGCCAAGCTCAAACCTGTGTTCGAACGGCCATGGGGGCAGGTGACGGCCGGCAACAGCTCGCAGATTACTGACGGCGCTTCGTGGGTGATCCTGGCGTCCGAAGACGCCGTCAAAAAGCATGGCCTCACCCCGCGCGCGGTCATCGCGGACAGTGAATGGTCGGCGCTCGACCCCTCGATCATGGGTTTGGGGCCAGTGCTGTGCTCGACCGCAATTCTACGCCGACAAAAACTTGCCCTCAGCGACATCGACCTGTGGGAGCTAAACGAAGCCTTCGCGGCCCAGGTGCTCGGCTGTGTTGCCGCCTGGCAGGATGACAAATTCTGCCGCGAGGTGTTGCATCTTGACGGGCCCGCCGGCGTCCTCGACCACGCCAAGCTCAATATCGACGGCGGCGCAATCGGACTTGGCCACCCGGTCGGAGCAAGCGGCAATCGAATCGTGCTGCATCTCGTCAACGCAATGCGACGGCTCGGCCGCAAGCGCGGCATCGCCACGGAATGTATCGGTGGCGGCCAAGGCGGCGCCATGTTGATCGAGACGGTGTAGGAGCGCCCCATGACACACAAAGTTTGGGACACGCTCGCACCGCGCAATCTGGCGCTTGGTCCACTCACCGCGCCGCAAGGCGGCAAAATCCCCTCCCCGTGGCGGCACTGGAAGCTTGCGACCGATGCAGACGGCATCGCATGGCTCATCATCGATAAGCAGGGCGCCGGCGCCAATACACTCTCGGAAGACGTGATTTCCGAGCTCGACGACGTTCTCTCCACCATCGAGCGTGAAGCGCCGAAGGGTCTGGTGATCCGCTCCGGCAAGCCGGGCGGCTTCATCGCCGGCGCCGACATCGGTGAATTCCGCGATCCGACAAAAGCCGCCGATATAGAAGCGCGGCTCGGCCGCGCCCACACCATCATCGACCGGCTCGATCGGCTTAAGCTGCCCACCATCGCCGTCATCCACGGCTACTGCCTCGGCGGCGGCCTGGAGGTCGCGCTCGCCTGCGATTACCGGATCGCTGTCGACGATGCATCGCTCGGCTTTCCCGAAATCCTGCTGGGCTTGCATCCTGGGCTTGGCGGCACGGTGAGGCTGACCCGGCTGATCAATCCGCTGCAAGCCATGACCAGTATGCTGACGGGTAAATCGATCTATGCCCGAAAGGCGAAAGCGCTTGGTCTGGTCGATGCCGTGACGCAAGAGCGCCACGTCCACGCCGCCGTGAAATCGGCGGTGGCTGGCCAACTCAAAACCACGCGCGCTGGTCTTTCCGTTACAGCTTTTAATTTACTGCCGATTCGCAAATTGCTGGCGCGGCGCATGAAAAGCGAAGCAGAAAAGAAAGCCCCAGCAAAAAACTACCCTGCCCCGAGTGCACTGATCGATTTGTGGGAGGCAAACGGCGGGAGACGGGCGGCGATGCAAAAGGCGGAGGTCGCTTCGTTTGCGCGCCTACTCGTCACGACAACGGCGCAAAATCTCATCCGCGTGTTTTTCCTTCGCGAGAAGCTCAGAAATTTATCGGACGGCAACTGGAATGGCCGCCGCATTCACGTCATTGGCGCCGGCGCCATGGGTGGCGACATTGCCGCATGGTGTGTCTGGCACGGATTTACGGTCAGCCTTGCCGACATGAAAGCCGAACCTCTGGCCGATGCCGTCAGGCGTGCCGCCGATCTATTCAAGAAAATCGGTCACAAAAGCACCGACATCCGCGATGCACTCGATCGTCTTATTCCCGACCTCAAGGGCGAAGGCGTCAGAACGGCTGACCTCATCATCGAAGCGGTGCCGGAAACCCTCAAACTCAAGCAAAAGGTCTATGCCGGTGTCGAAGCTGGAATGCAGCCCGACGCGATCCTGGCGACCAATACATCCAGTATTCCGCTGGAGGAATTGCGCAAAGGCTTAAAGCGGCCCGAGCGATTTCTTGGCCTACATTTTTTCAATCCGGTATCGCGCATGCAGCTCGTGGAAGTCGTCAGCCATGACGGCGTGACCGCCGACGTGCTGGACGCGGCACATGCGTTCCTTGGCCATATTGATCGTCTGCCGGCTCCGGTTAAAAGTGCGCCCGGCTTCTTGGTCAATCGCGCCCTCACGCCTTATTTGATGGAAGCCTTCGTCATGTCTGACGAAGGCTTCCAACGCGAAACCATCGACCGTGCAGCGGAAGATTTTGGCATGCCGATGGGGCCGATCGAACTCGCCGATCAAGTAGGTCTCGATATTTGCCTGCATGTTGCCGACGTGCTTCGCAGTTCGCTTAAACGCCCCATGCCGGCCACACCGAAATGGTTGTCGGATAAAGTGAAAAAGGGCGAGCTGGGGCGCAAGACCGGCAAGGGCATGTATGATTGGAAAGACGGAAAGGCCGTCAAGAATCGCGGCGCGCCGACGCCAAGCCCAGACATGGCCGACCGGCTCATCTTGCCGATGCTCGATGTTTGCGTGGCCTGTCTGCGTGATGGAGTGGTCGCCGACGCAGACACGATTGACGGCTCGATGATTTTTGCGACCGGATTTGCTCCGTTCCGCGGCGGGCCGATGCAATATGCGCGTTCCCGCGGGGTCGCCGATGTTGCGCTCGCTCTGACGCAACTGGCCGCGAAATATGGCGAGCGATTCCAACCGGATCCGGGCTGGGACCAAATAAACTAAATGCGCAGCGGAAACGCTCTGGAGCATTTCGCCGACGCAGATCGGCTCACCGACACGATCCTCGGCCGCGTCGGCAAGAATATCGTACTCGCGCTGCCACTCGGACTCGGCAAGGCCAACCACGTCGCCAATTCCGTATTCAATCGCGCGGCCGGCGATGCTTCAATCACATTACGCATTTTCACCGCTTTGACGCTGGAGAAACCGCGCGCCAAGCAGGAGCTTGAGCGACGCTTTCTCGATCCCGTTTCGGCGAGGCTTTTTGACGGGTATCCGGCGCTCGCCTACGGCGACGCGCTGCGCGATAACCGCATGCCGCCAAACGTCGAGGTCGATGAATTTTTCTTCCTCGCCGGCAGTCGGCTAAACGTAACGGCGTCGCAGCGTAACTACATCTCGGCCAACTATACCCACGCAATTCATTATATTCTCGATCGCAAAGTCAATGTCGTCGGTCAACTCGTCGCCAAGCGCGTGCGCAATGGCAAGACCTATTACAGTTTGAGCTGCAATCCTGACATCACTCTCGACCTGCTGACCGCGCGCCGCGCCGGCTATGCCGAGTTTATTTTCGTCGGTCAGGTCAACAGCGAATTGCCCTATATGGCCGGTGATGCCGAGCTGCCGGCGAATGAATTCGACTACATTCTGGAAAGCCCGCAAACCGACTTCCCGCTGTTCGCCCCACCGCGCGAGCCGGTCGACTTCACCGAATATGCCGCGGGCCTTCATGTTGCGCGCATGATTGACGACGGCGGAACGATTCAGATCGGCATTGGGTCTCTGGGCGACGCAGTCGCGCAAGCATTGGTCCTGCGGCACCGGAATAACGGCGCGTTCCGCGAAATGGCAGCGCGCTTGGCGCCGTTTATTTCATCGACCGCAGCACTTGAGGACACACCTTTCGAGCAGGGCCTTTATGGCGCGAGTGAAATGTTTGTGGAGTGTTTTCTCGATCTCTATCGCGCCGGCATCCTCAAGCGCGAAGTCGGCGGTGTTTTATTACACGCTGCATTCTTTGTCGGGTCAAAGGCGTTCTATAAAGGCTTGCGCGATATGCCGGAGGGCGAACGCGCAAAATTCAACATGACCGCGGTATCCTTCGTCAACGAACTTTACGGCGAGGAGGCGGCCAAGCGGGCCGCACGTGTCAAAAGCCGCTTCATCAATAACGCGATGATGGCCACGCTGCTTGGTGACATCGTGTCCGATGCGCTTGACAACGGGAAAGTTGTCAGCGGTGTCGGCGGCCAATACAATTTCGTGGCACAAAGTTTTGCTCTCGAAGATGCCCGCTCGATCATCATGGTGCGCGCAACCCGAAATGCCAAAGGATGCGTGACCTCCAACATTCTTTGGAATTATGGTCACACCACCATTCCGCGCCATCTGCGCGATATCGTGGTGACTGAATATGGCATCGCCGATTTGCGCGGCAAGAGCGACCGTGATGTCATCGCCGCAATGTTGAGCGTTGCAGATTTGCGTTTTCAGAATGAGTTGCTTAAACAAGCAAAGGATGCCGGAAAAATCGAAAATGGTTTCGAGATTCCAGCGGTGGCGCAGGACAATTCGCCCGAACGGATCGAGCACGCGCTCAAGGCTGCTCGTACCGCCGGATTGATCGAGCCGTTTCCGTTTGGAACCGACTTCACCAAAACCGAGCAGCGTCTGATGCCGGCACTCATGCGCCTCGCGTCAGCGACGCCAATAGCCCTTGCGGGTTTTTTGCTGCGAGGACTCGGCTCTCATGGTTTCTCGGCGGATTTCACAGGACTGCCTCGACCGAATGAGATTGGCACGGCCTAAGGGGCTCTTGGAGTGGATTTATTCAGCCATGCTTCGCGGATCACTTCATGATAATCACGAGCAATAAAGCGGGGACCATCACCGATTTTATACCGGTCGGCGACTGGGTAGAAATGTCCCATTTCTTAATGAGTTCGACTGGCCATATACCGGAAGAACGGGCAATTTCAGGAGCCTATCAGGGAATCTCCGCTGCGTCGTGATCATCGCGGGCGCCCCGCGCCATTCATCCATGAATCAATTTGCGCAAGCATGTCCGCGAGCGCGTCGTGCGTATCGAAGAGAACTTTTCCAGCAGTGATCTGCTCGCGACCGGCCAACTGGAGGACGGTCTCTCGCACCACGTTCGAATGCCGAATGAGAGCAAGCAAATGCTCTCCACGAGGCCTCCTCCTCCTTCCTGCGAACACCGGCGCGTGTAGATATTAAAACTGGAAATCGCCTCATCGAATTCGCAGAACAGCAGATTACGGAACATGCGGCGCCGGTTAAGGTTCAACGTGCTCGGTTGGCCCATCGGGCCGAGAATTTAAAATCCCGGCCACGACGCGCCTTGTACCCGACGCGCGCAAACAATTTGTAGGCTTGAGGCTATATGCGCCACAAACGGCCCACGTTAGGATCAAACCGATCCGCAACCGTGCTTGATTAGCGTTCGCATGCACGAAATCGGTCACTTCCTTGGCAGTCTCGAGCCATGGATTTACCGCTACGGGTCGGCGGCGATCTTCGTTATTTTGACGTTTGAATTGTTTGGGTTGCCGCTGCCGGGCGAATTGCTGCTGGTTGTGGCAGCGATCCTGGCCGGCCGGAGCGAGATTTCGTTTCCAGTTTTGCTGCTTTCGGCATGGGGTGGCGTCGTCGTCGGCGACAACATTGGCTATTTGATCGGCCGGATGCTTGGCCACAGGCTTATCCGGCGCTACGGCGAAAAAGTTAGATTAAAGCCTGATCGACTCCGCAGCCAATGAAGCGCTGGAATACCTCATTTTGCGCGAGTTACGACAGGTCCACTGCGAAGCGTTTGAGATCGGCGAGTGAGCAGTGGGCAAGAGCACCCTCGTGAGTGGCACGCAAGACCACGCGTGGGGCTTGGCTTGCCTCGAATGCTTCTTGCCAGCGGGGTGCACACAAGCACCAACGGTCCCCGGGTTTCAGTCCTGGAAAGCCGAATTGTGGTACTGGTGTCGAAAGATCGTTGCCGCGCGATTTGGAAAAATCGAGAAATGCGGAAGTCATCACGACGCAAACCGTGTGGCTTCCAATATCATCTCGGTCAGTGTTGCAGCAGCCGTCGCGATAAAACCCTGTCATGGGCTTGATTGAGCAGGCTCCAAGCGGCTCACCGAGTACGTTGCGGGGTGTACGCCGCCGGCCGGGTTCATCATTGCTATCGTCCCTTAGCATTGCCGTGTCCTTCGCCCTTATTGAACTCGGGATGATTTTCCGCGACGCGAGTTATGGCCTCAGCGGCAGTTACCCAAGCGCCCGAATTTTTACACAGAATACCGCACGAACAAAGTCATCGTGTTTGACCAACGATTGGCCAATGATTGGCGTGAATCAAACGCGGACGTTTGCAATTGCACGTCACAAAAATCCACGAAAATGGTCGGCCCCGGGAGTTGTTCCACAAGATAGCAATTTCAATAGATTACAGTGTCAAACCATTCTAACCGCGATTAGGGGCGCTAAAGGCATTTTTCGGTGCTGTCAAACCGCACCAAGGCGTGTACTCACAACTTGAAGTTGGTCAATAGCCGCCAGTGTTCGCTAGGCGACTAGCCCGATATCGGACGTCATTGCGGCTCGTTTTTGTCGCTGGTATCCCAACGTACGCAAGTGTAAGTTGCACTCAACTCCCAATGAGGAGCGTCAGATAACCGATTGCCAGTCCATTTCGCCAATGGCTCAAAACACCGACAAAGCCGACCTCTTCGGTGGTATCGCGCTTGGCACGGCCACGCTCGCTGCACTTTTGATCGCGAACTCGCCACTCAGTCCCCAATACAATGCCTTGATCCATGCGACGGCCGAAATCCGGATCGGATCGATCGGACTATCAAAGAGCTTGGAACATTGGATCAATGATGGCCTGATGGCGATCTTCTTTCTTCTGGTCGGCCTAGAAATCAAACGCGAGGTGATCGAGGGGTCACTCGCCGGCGTGCAGAAGGCGGCGCTCCCGATTATAGGCGCAATCGGCGGCTTCGTTGTCCCGACAGTATCCTATACTGCGCTGAACTGGAGCGACGCCGAGGCATTGCGCGGCTGGGCGGTTCCGGCGGCCACCGATATTGCCTTCGCAATTGGGATTTGCACCCTGCTCGGTCGCACCGTTCCCGCATCCTTGAAAATGTTCCTGCTGGCGTTGGCTATCATCGATGATTTGATGGCGATCATCGCCATCGCCATATTTTATACAGATGATCTGTCCGCTCCCGCACTGTTGTTAGGCGGGATCGGTAGAGTCCGCTTGAACATGTCGAACACGCACTTAAACCTTGGGTCAGCTACGCCATCGTGCCAATTTTTGCGTTCGCCAATGCTGGAGTGCCACTCGTTGGAATTTCACTTTCAACCGTCACCGCGCCAATCCCGCTCGGAATAATTGCCGGCCTATTCGTCGGCAAGCAACTCGGGGTCTTCGGAGCCGCGCTGGCCGCAATCAAGCTTCGAATTGCCAAGTTTCCGGAAGGCGCGTCGAGTGCTCAACTCTACGGCATTGCAATCCTCACTGGAGTGGGATTTACCCTGAGTTTATTCATCGGAACGCTTGCATTCGAAGATGAGAATTTGATGACCCAAGTCCGAATTGGTGTTCTCGCAGCTTCGATTGTCTCAGGTCTGGTAGCGTGGCTGGTGTTGATCATCGCCGCACGCGCCCAGCCTCCTGCTGGTAAGCGTCGCGCCGTTGCACGTCCTTAGTGATTGACAGGTATTTTCGGCCAATTCCAGGGCAGCAGGTCGTCGAGCCGGCTCATGGGGTGGCTGTCCGTCATGCGCTCGAGGATGTCCTTGAGATAGGCGAACGGCTCGACGTCGTTGAGCTTTGCTGTGGCGATGAGAGAACAGACGGTGGCCCAACGGGCACCGCCGCCGTCGGAGCCCGCGAATAGGTGGTTCTTGCGTCCGAGCGCGATGGGCCGGATCGCGCGTTCGACCGGATTGTTGTCGAGGTCGATCCGGCCATCGTCCAGGAACCGGCAAAGGGCCGACCAGCGGGCGAGGGCGTAGCGGATCGCCTCGGCGAGGCCACCGCGGCCAGGGATGCGACCAAGCTCCGTCTCGAGCCAGGGCTTCATCGCTCCGATGAGCGGCCGTGACTGGGCATTGCGCACGATCCGACGCTCTTCGGCGGTACGTCCCCGGATGGTCGTCTCGATTGCATAAAGCTCTGCGATCCGGCGCAGCGCTTCGGCAGCGATCGGCGAACCTATCGCCTCATGCAGGTCGTAGAACTTCCTGCGCGTGTGTGCCCAACATGCTGCCAGCACGATGTCGCCGCCCGCGGTCAGCCGTTCGAATCCGGCGTAACCATCGACCTGCAGAATGCCCTGGAATCCTTTGAGGTGAGAGGCGGGTCGCTCCGCCTTACGATCGGGGCTGTAGAAGTAGACGGCTGCCGGCGGTTCTGGTCCGCTCCAAGGCCGATCGTCGCGCGTGTAGACCCACAAGCGGCCCGTCTTGGTACGGCCGCGGCCAGGATCGAGCACCGGGATCGGGGTGTCGTCGGCAAAGACTTTGCCTGATCCAAACACATGCGCGGCCAGGCGCGCCTGCAGCGGCTCCAGCCACCAGCAAGCGCCACCGACCCAGTTCGCTAAGGTCGAACGTTCGATCTCGACGCCGTGCCGGGCGAAGATCTGAGCCTGGCGATAGAGCGGCGTGTGGTCGCAATATTTGCTCACCAGCACATGTGCCAAGAGGCTGGGGCTCGCCATTCCCTTGGCGATCGGACGTTCGGGGGCCGGAGCCTGATGGATCGTACCGCAGACGCGGCAGCCATATTTGGGACGGCGAATGCGCAGCACCCGCAGCCGGGCAGGCACGAAGTCGAGCATCTCGCTGACCGTCTCGCCGATGGTATGCAGCGCACCGCCGCAGCAGGGACAGACGCGCTCTTCGAGGTCGATCGCCACATCCTCGCGCGGCAGATGGTCGGGGAGGGCGTGATGCCGCGACGCTGGCCCGGCAGCGGCGACTGTCAGCGCTGGATGGCGGGTCTCTGTCCGCGCGATATCGGCGTCAAGGTCTTCCAGGCCGAGGGCGAGCTGGTCACCATCGAGCCGTTCCGACCGCCGCCCAAACTGCGAGCGTTGCAGGCGCTGGATAATGAGCCGAAGCCGCTCCACCTCGGCATGCGCCGCAGCAAGCTTCGCATCATCGTCGTCTACTTGCGCAGCAAGCTCGCGCACCAACCGATGCAGTGCACCGACATCGACAGGCAGCGCGGTGAGATCGAGATTCACGCACGAGAGCCTAATACTGGTCGGCAGCGGCACCCACAGCGATTATCATCATGAGTTAATCAGTCGCAGGGCTTGCGCTCAGCCAGCGACAGCAGGTCGCCATCGGCGCTCCGGCGCGCGCCAGTCGACGCCATCAATCAGCATCGACAACTGCGCCGAGTTCAGCGCCAGTGTCCCACCCGGCTCGACGTTCGACGGCCAGAGGAAGACCCCTTGCTCGAGCCGCTTGGTGAAGAGGCAGAGACCGGTCCCATCCCAGAACACAATCTTGATGAGGTTGGCCTTGCGGCCGCGGAACACGAAGAGGTGGCCCGTGAAGGGATCCTGATGCAGCACGCCCTGGACCAGCATGGCGAGCCCGTCGATACCCTTGCGCATGTCGGTGTAGCCGAAGGCCAGGTGCACCTTCACGCCCGGCGGAAGCAATGTCATGGCGCGTGCTCCTCATCGGTAGCCGCCGCACCAGACGGTGCATCCACATCGGTGATCTGCACCGCCACGAACACCGGCGCTGCCGTCAACTCCTGCTTCCAACGGAACAGAATACGCGCCGCTATTCCATAGCGTCGTGCCACCTTGGAGAGGCTTGCGCCGGGCCGCATCGCCTCCTCAACGATCTGGCATTTGTCCGCCTCGCTGAACCTTCGCCGATGACCCTCACGTGCCGGCGGAACGATGGGCCCCGATTGCGCCGAGCCGTCAGTCATATGACTAAGCCTATGACTTAGACTGTGACTAAGGGTGTGACTTAGCCTGCCGCGCCGGTAGAGCAGCTTGCGTTCCAGCGGTTGCGGCTCGGCTTTGAACTTCGCCCGCCAGTTGCCGAACGCCTTGAGCGGAATCCCCTGAGCCTCGCAATATTCTCGTTGATTTAATTCACTCCGACGCCAGGCCTCGTGGTGCGATCGCCAGAACGGCTCGCCGTAACGCGCGCGCGACAGCAACTCGTCCGACATCTTGTCCTCCTCACCTGCAAAGTTGCCGGTGAGAACAGATCGCGTCCGGGGCCCGCGAAACAAGCGTGTAAAAAATGGACGCTTACTCCTGCTGTCACTAATACCGCGAACCTGTCTCCACCCCGAAATCCGCCGCTAACAGGGAAAGAATAGGGATTTTTTGATTCGGGGGTCGTTTCCGGATTTCGCGTCCTCATTAGTCCGGTGATTTTGGGCCTTTAGAGCCAAATTTCCCTACTCGTCGGAGCAGGGAATTTCTCGTAAAAAACTGGAAATTTCAGAAGCCGATCAGGGAATTCGTGCGCCCGGCAACACTGTTGTAACGTCGCTGCCGATATAGGAGTTGTCGATGGTTTGCATGAAACGGCCAGCAGCCCACGAGTGCCCGCGGTACCATGCGGCGCAAATCGTAGCCACCAAGCTATAACGACCAAGAGCAGGCGTTTTGCATCATTTCCGCATAGGCGGTGGCGAGAAGAATGGGGCCTCAGCCAGATAGAAGATTGCCGCCGTGGCCGCAGCGGGGATGCCGTCTGCCCCTCCCCTACACAGCCATTGTTTTTTTGATCATTTTGCGCCGGTACCAGCATATGGTCGGTCAATATCTAACGCACGGCAAATTTTGACCCGCGTTGGAACCAAAGTTTGACGTAAGGAGTTCGCGGTGGGGGGATGGATGTTTGTGGTTTTCGGTCGTTGCGAAGGGCCACAATGCCGCAACTGCAGCGCGAGCAATTTCCGAATACGAGCCCCCACGACGATGAAGCCCAGCTGCGCGATTTGATTCAGTCGAAACTCGCGTTTTCTTTGGGCAAGGATCGCGAAACGGCAACTGACTATGACTGGTACCAAGCCACTGCACTGGCGGTGCGCGACCGCGTTATGAACATCTGGTTCCGCGAACACACCGAACGCCGAACTGAAAAGAAGAAATGGGTCTACTATTTATCGATCGAATTTTTGATGGGCCGCCTTTTGCTCGACGCCCTCAGCAATTTGCAGCTTGTCGAGCCGGCCCGCGCCGCTCTGGCGAGTCTCGGCGTTGATTTCGATAGTCTCCGTAAAATTGAGCCAGACGCCGCGCTCGGCAATGGCGGGCTGGGCCGCTTGGCGGCTTGCTACTTGGATAGCATGTCGACACTCGAGATCCCGGCCTATGGCTATGGCATCCGCTACGAAAACGGCCTGTTTGAGCAACGCATCCACGACGGCTGGCAGCAGGAATTTCCCGAGGAATGGCTGTCTCGTGGCAATCCATGGGAATTCGCTCAACGTGACACGCCCTATTCTATCGGCTTCGGTGGCGCGGTCGAATATCTCGGCGGCGACGAGACGACTGCACGCGCACTTTGGTATCCGGCCGAACGTGTGCTCGCTGTGCCTTACGACACACCAGTTGCAGGTTGCAGCGGTAACCATGTCAACATGTTGCGCCTGTGGTCAGCGCGAGCGACGACGCCAATTCAGCTCGCTGTTTTCAATCGCGGCGACTTCGTCGGCGCGACCGCGGCGCGCACGAGCGCAGAAGCAATCTCGCGCCTGCTCTATCCGAACGACGAAACGCCCGCCGGCCAGGAACTGCGGCTCAAGCAGGAATATTTTTTCACGTCGGCCTCGCTACAGGACTTGATCCACCGTCACCTTGGTGAATTTCCCACGCTCGACAATCTAGCAACGCAAGCTGCGGTTCAGCTCAATGACACGCATCCTGCTATCGCAGTCGCCGAACTGATGCGTATCCTCGTCGATGAGCACGATTTTACGTGGGAGCATGCTTGGACCATTACCCGCGCGACCTTGAGCTATACAAATCATACCTTGCTGCCCGAAGCGCTGGAGAGCTGGCCCGTCGATCTATTCGGGCGGCTACTGCCGCGGCATCTACAGATCATCTATCTTATCAATTGGTTTCACATACAGGAAACCGAGCGGCGCGGGTTACACACGCCCGAATTCTTGTCGGCAGTGTCGCTGGTACACGAAGACGTCGAAAAGCGCGTGCGCATGGCGCATCTAGCGTTCCTTGGTTGCCATTGTATCAACGGCGTTTCCCGTCTGCACACCGAGCTTTTGCGCAGGACGGTTTTCCGCGAACTCGCTCGCACCACGCCGACGAGGATTGTAAACAAGACCAATGGCATTACCTTCCGGCGCTGGCTCTATGAAGCCAACCGCCCGCTGACAAAATTGTTGGCCGACAGGCTCGGACCGCAGTTTTTTGACGATCCAAGATGCATGCAGGAGCTTGAGCAGGCGGCAGAAGAAAAGGCATTCGTCGAACGCTATTGGCAGGCGCGCGTGGCCAACAAATCGAAACTAGCGAACCTCCTACATGAAACGACCGGCGTCAAAGTTGACCCCCTTGCATTGTTCGACGTGCACATCAAGCGCATCCACGAATATAAGCGGCAACTGCTCAATATTCTGGAGACGATTGCGATCTATCAGGAAATTCATATGCGGCCTGACGATGATTTCGTGCCTCGCGTGAAGATTTTCGCCGGCAAGGCTGCGGTGGGTTACGAGCGCGCCAAGCTGATTATTAAGTTGGCGAACGACGTCGCTCGCATAGTAAATTATGATCCCGTGATAGGTGACCGTCTGAAGGTGGTATTTGTGCCCAACTATAATGCGAGCCTGGCTGAGGAGATCATCCCGGCGGCTGACCTGTCGGAGCAGATATCTACCGCCGGCATGGAAGCTTCAGGCACCGGCAATATGAAGCTTGCGCTCAATGGCGCCATCACCATCGGAACGATGGACGGCGCCAATATCGAAATTTGCGAACACGTCGGTGCCGATAACTTGATAATTTTCGGTATGATCGCCGAAGAAGTCGCGGAAAGACAGCTGGACCGCTTTATCGGCGCGGCGGCGATCGAACTATCGCCGCGGCTGGCCGCGGCAATCGAAAGCATCAGCTCTGGGCAATTTTCGCCGGATGACCCCGATCGCTTCGCGCCCCTCGTGCGGTCTCTCATGGATTACGACCGCTTCATGGTAGCCGCCGACTTCGACGCCTATTGGGAGGCCCAGCGCGCCGTTGATCGGCTATGGCGTTCGCCGGCCGCCTGGTGGCGCGCCTGCATCCTCAACACCGCTCGCATGAGTTGGTTTTCGTCGGACCGTGCGATTCGCGAATATGCGGGCGAAATCTGGCAGGTTCCGGTCGCACAAGGTCAATGATTACGGCCGGACCGAGCGAAAACCTCGGCGACGTTTTGGAACGTTTCATAATTCTCAAGTTCATCGAGCATGACCGGCAGCTTCCGCCGCCAATTCGGATATTGATCAATCGTGCCCGGGATGTTGGTCTGATCGCGCGCGTTTAGCACGTCGTCTAGCGCAATCACAACCAGTAGAGAGGGGGTGGCTGAAAGAAAGGCTACTACCCCCGAGATGTCGCAATCGCCGTAACTGCGCTCAGTGAGGATTGCGAGCAGCTTTTGCTTGGCGTCACTGCGTGCCTCATCTGTTTCGCCCGGATCGAGACCGATCGCTCGCTTTATCTTCAAATCGTGCCCGTCGAGCCAACCGCGCACGGTAGGCAAATCGTGGGTATTGAACGTTGCCAATGCCTCGGCGGGATAGGTTTCGGGCATTAGGAAGCGGCCGTCACTTTTCCGCTCGAACAGCATCACGCGATAACTCCACAGCCCCCAACGCGCCAGCACGTCGCGGAAGTCTTCCGGCACAGTCCCGAGATCTTCCCCGATCACGATGCAGTGCGAGCGTAGGCTTTCCTCTGCGATGACACGCAGCAACGCTTCGAATGGAAACCGCACGTAGGTGCCTTCGGCAGCGCCACAGCCCTTTGGAATCATGAACACACGTTGCAGGCCCATCACGTGGTCCAACCTGATGGCGCCGGCATGACGCATCGCAGCCTTCATCAACCGGCGTATCGCTGCAAAATCGTCGGCTGCGAGCGCACCTGGATTGAACGGCGACAGCCCCCAATCCTGCCCCGCCGGATTGAATTCGTCCGGCGGCGAGCCCACCGAGACATCGGCGGGCACGATGTCTTGCTGACCCCAGGCGTCGGCGCCGCGCGGATGCATACCGACGGCGAGATCGATATAGAGGCCGATGGTCATGCCACACTGCTGTGCAGTGTCCCTGCATGTTTGCAATTGGCGATCTGCGATCCACTGCACAAACTCATGAAATTCACACTCATGGCGATGTTCTTTTTTAAAGGCTTGCAGACTTGCGCTGTCGGGAGAATTCCATGGCGACGGCCATTCAGGCCAACCCTTTGGGAAATGGCGCGAGCGCAGTGTTTCGAAACAGGCGAATCGCAACAGCGATTCACCCTGTTCTCGGACATAAGCATCGAAATCCGCGCGACGTTCGGAACGCGGGGCGTCGCGGAAGCTTTCGTAGGAAAATTTTAAGCCGGCCATTTTGGTTTCCGCGACCCGCCGGTAGTCGATCATATCCCCAGCGCGCAGTGTCGCGATTTTCTCCGCCAAGCCCGTCACCTCGATGCCGGGAAATTCGGGAATCGCCGCAATATCGATATAAAGCGGGTTGAGATAGATGCGGCTGTTCGGCGCGTAGGGACTCGCCTCTTCCGCCCGCTCGGCAAATAAAGCGTGTAACGGGTTCAGGCCGATGGCCGCCGCGCCGCGCGAAGCTGCTAGTTTAATAAGCCACAACAGATCGCCAAAATCGCCATGTCCCCAATTTCGGCGACTCCGCAACGCATAGAGTTGCACCGCGAGCGCCCAGTGGGGCCGGCCGTCACCTTGAAAAGCGCGCACTGGCGCGCCCTTAGCCATCATTTCCGGAGGCCGCTCGCGTCCTCGCGATAGGGCGGCGACGAGTCGCGCGCGCGTTTCTGGGGGGGCGGTGTGCCAGCGGCCGAAAACGTCAAAATAGCCGCTTTCCACCCCCCAAAGCCGTGTCGTTTCCGCCAAATCATCCATTTCAAGTGGGAACCTTCAGCTTTTGTTGCGGTTTCCCCTCAGGGTTCGAGCCCGAGACCAATACAATGAAGCAGTCCGGAGTAGAGCGTACTATGGTGCGCGCGCGCAGACCTTTTCCTGGTGAAGTTTGGGAACAGTCACCAGCAGATCCGACTGGTCCCCGTTTTGTCATCGAAGAGATCTTCCCCTGCATCGACGGCGGCCGTTATCCAGTAAAACGCATTGCCGGCGAAACCGTTGAGGTCTGGGCCGACATTTTTCGCGAAGGCCACGATGTCATCGCCGCCGCCTTATTGTGGCGACCGGAGCGCAGCGCCAATTGGCGGCGCGAGCCCCTGCGCCTTTACAACAACGACCGCTGGCACGGCCGTTTCACACCACTGGAAGTGGGATCGTATCTATTCGCGATTGAAGCTTGGACTGACCACTTTGCGACCTGGCGCAATGAGTTCAGGATTAGGCAGGAAGCTGGTCAGGATCTCGTGCTGGCCGCACGAGAAGGTCACAACCTGCTCGCGGAATACATTCCGCAGGCGGCGAAGCCGCGCCTTGTGGTCCAGGCCTATGCAAAGAAATTTTCGACGGAGGGCGACGCAGCAATACTTCTAGACGACGCGCTGGCAGAGGCGATGGAAAAAGGCGAAACAAGGCCCGACCTTACGCGCAGCAATGTCTTTCCGCTATTGGCCGAGCGTGAACGTGCGCGGGCTGGCGCCTGGTATGAAATGATCCCGCGCAGTCAGGGCAGTATTTCGGGCAAGCACGGTACCTTCAATGACTGCATCGACCGCGTACCCGAAATCGCCGCACTTGGCTTCGACGTCCTTTATCTTACCCCGATCCATCCCGTCGGCCACACCAGCCGCAAAGGCAAGAACAATTCATTAAACGCCGGGCCCGACGATCCTGGCAGCTTCTATGCGATTGGCAACGAGCATGGCGGCCACGACGCCGTGAACCCGCAACTGGGAACGCTAGACGATTTCCGGCGGCTTGCGGAAACCTGCCACAAGCACTGCATGGAAATCGCACTTGATTTCGCGGTACAATGCTCGCTCGATCATCCTTGGCTAAAACAACATCCGGAGTGGTTCAGCTTCCGGCCAGACGGCTCGATACGCTACGCCGAGAACCCGCCGAAGAAATACGAAGATATCGTCAACCCGGACTTCACTTGCGTCGACAGCATCGCGATATGGGAGGCGTTGCGAGCGGTGGTGCTGTTCTGGATCGAACAGGGCGTACGGATCTTTCGCGTCGACAATCCCCACACTAAGCCATTTCCGTTTTGGGAATGGTTGATCGACGAAGTGCGAACTCGCCATCCGGACGTGATCTTCCTGTCAGAAGCATTTACCAGACCGAAGGTGATGAAAGCACTGGCAAAACTCGGCTTCTCACAATCCTATACGTATTTCACTTGGCGCACCGGCAAACAGGAACTGCAAGCCTATCTCAGCGAGATCACGGGATACCCAGAGCGTGATTACTTCCGGCCGAATTTTTTTGTCACCACGCCAGACATCCTGCCCGTGCAGCTGCAGGCCGGCGAGCCGTGGATATTCAAATCACGCGCCGCACTCGCAGCCACGCTCTCGTCCAATTACGGCATCTACAACGGATACGAACTGCTTGAGCACGAGCCGATCCCGGGTCGCGAAGAATATCTCCGCTCGGAAAAATACGAGATTAAGACGCGCGACTGGAACAAGCCCGGCAATATCAAAGACTATCTGAAGCTGCTTAATACCATCCGGCGCGAGAACGACGCATTGCTGCAGACTGCCAATCTGCGCTTTTTGCAAGTCGACAACGACAATGTCATGGGCTTTCTCAAACAATCGATTGCCGGCGATAACGCAGTAGCCTGCGCGATTTCTTTGACAGCCGCGCCGCAGGATTTCTGGCTGCATTTCGGCGCCGAGCGGATCGGCCCCGACGACGCCAAACGCCCGGTACGCTCGGTCGCCAATCTCGTGACGGGCGAGCGCCATCTGCTCGAATGGGGTGGCGTCCACCTGCGCATCGAACCGGCCCGCGATCCCGCATTGCTGTTTCGCTGTTTTACGTGAGGGCCGCATGAACATCAGGCCCGCCATCAACGTTGCGACCGATACCGCGAACGACGGGCTGTGGTTCAAGGACGCCGTCATCTATCAACTGCACGTCAAGGCTTTCAACGATAGCAACGGCGACGGTGTCGGCGATTTCGTCGGACTGACCGAACGCCTCGATTATCTACGCGATCTCGGCATAAACACCTTATGGCTATTGCCGTTCTATCCGAGCCCCGGGCGGGATGACGGTTACGACATTTCAGATTACGGCGACATCAATCCCGCCTTCGGTAACATGAAGGACTTCCGCCGTTTCATGCAGGAAGCCAAACGGCGCGATCTGCGGGTCATAACCGAGCTCGTCATCAACCACACATCGGACCAGCATGACTGGTTCAAACGTGCCAAACGCAGTCCCAAGGGTTCGAGCGCACGTAATTGGTACGTCTGGAGTGACACCGACCAGAAGTACAAGGACACGCGTATTATCTTCACCGACACCGAGAAATCGAATTGGACCTGGGAACCTGAAGCCGGCGCGTATTACTGGCACCGGTTCTTCTCACACCAACCGGATCTCAACTACGAAAATTCGCGCGTGGTGCGCGCTGTGCTGCAGGTGATGAAACGCTGGCTCGACAGCGGGGTCGACGGTTTCCGGCTAGATGCCGTGCCCTATCTTTGCGAGCGCGAAGGAACCAGCAGCGAGAATCTGCCGGAGACTCATGCCGTGCTGAAGCGCCTACGCGCCGAGCTCGACGCTTACGCGCCCAACAAGGTTCTACTGGCGGAGGCCAATCAATGGCCGGAAGACGTGCAGCAGTATTTTGGAAACGGCGATGAATGCCATATGGCGTATCACTTCCCGTTGATGCCGCGCATTTACATGGCGATAGCGCAGGAAGACCGATTTCCGATTACCGATATCATGCGGCAAACGCCCGAAATCCCGGTCAATTGCCAATGGGCGATGTTCCTGCGCAACCACGACGAGTTGACACTAGAAATGGTGACCGACTCCGAGCGGGACTATCTGTGGTCGACCTATGCCGCCGACCCGCGCGCGCGTATCAATCTCGGCATTCGCCGACGCTTGGCACCACTCATGGAGAATGACCGCCGGAAGATCGAGTTGATGAACTCCGTCCTGTTGTCGATGCCCGGCACGCCGATCATCTACTACGGCGACGAGATCGGCATGGGCGACAACATCTATCTCGGCGATCGCAATAGCGTGCGCACGCCAATGCAGTGGACGCCCGACCGCAACGGCGGCTTTTCGCGCTGCGACCCGGCGCAGATCTACCTGCCCTGCATCATGGACTCCGTGTACGGCTTTGCCTCGGTTAATGTTGAAGCACAGACGCGTTCCCTCTCCTCGTTACTGAACTGGATGAAGCGGATCATCGGGGTACGCAAGGCCACCAAGGTATTCGGCCGCGGTACCTTGATGTTCATCCGCCCAAGTAACCGCGCCGTGCTCGCCTACGTACGTCAGCTCGGCGACGAGGCGATCCTTTGTGTTGCCAATCTGTCGCGTTCGGCGCAGGCGGTCGAACTCGACATGAGTTCATGGAAAGGCCGCATTCCGCAGGAAATGCTGGGCCGTACGCGGTTTCCGCGCATAGGCGAACTTCCTTACCTGGTGACTTTGCCACCCTACGGCTTCTTTTGGTTCCTGCTGCGACAAGACGCCGAGAGCACACCGGAAAAAGTGCTGCCGCGCGAGATAACAACGCTGGTGCTCGGCCAAACCTGGGAAGACTCGATCTCAAGCTGGAGCCGGCGCACCTTCGAAGTCGACGTGCTGCCGAACTTCATGCCAGATCGCCGCTGGTTCGCCGACAAAGCCTACCGGCCGATTTCGACCGCGATATCGGCCGCCGTTCCCATCGAGCACGGCGGCGACCGCTTTGTCGCCACGATTGCCAACGTGACGGCAGCGCACGTTAGCAGCCGCTATTTCCTGCCGCTCACCATTCGTTGGATCCGGTATACCGCAGTCGACAAAGACCCCGCAAGCGTGCTTGCCGCCGTGCGACGAGGGCCGCGTGAAGGCACTCTCCTCGATGCGACGGCCGAGCCGGAGTTCATAGCTGCGCTGCTGGCGAAGATACAAGCCGCGGCCGACATAGGATCCGATACGCAAAAACTCGAATTCCGGCCGACCACGTCCTTCGACCAATCCGCCGCTCCCGAAGTCAAGACAATCAATGCAATCGAGCGCGAACAGTCGAACAGCACCGTGATCGTCGACAATAAATACGTGATCAAGTTCCTGCGGCGTATCAGCGCCGGAGTTCATCCGGAAATAGAAGTAGGCCGCTTTCTCTCTGACGTGGCTCATTTCCAGAACGCGCCCGCCCTGCTCGGCACGCTTGAGCTGGTTGAGGGCGCAAACCGCAGTGCGCTCGCTGTGGTGCACGCCTTCATCGAGAATCAAGGCGACGCTTGGAGCGTCGCCAGCAGTGCGCTCGATCGCTTAGTCGACGAACAACGGCTGCTGCCGGCCGAACAGGCAAGCGAAATGTCAGAAGCACCTTTCCTGGTGCAGCGAATGCGGCAGATCGGTCGCCGCACTGCGGAGATGCATGTGGCTTTCGCAAGCCGCAACGATATTCCGGACTTCGCCCCTGAATCGATCGATGCCTGTGACGTCGCGCGCTGGACGGACAGCTTGATTAACAGCGCACGCAACCTGTTTTCCATGCTCGAACGCAGCCGCGATCTGCCCGAGTCCGCACTCGCTTTGGCGCGACGTTTGCTTGATTATCGCGATGCTATCGTGCGCCATATTGAAACCGAGCGTCACGCGAGTTTCGACGGCGTCAAGATTCGCCATCACGGCGATTTCCATCTCGGCCAACTACTGATCGCCAAGGACGATGCCTATATTCTCGACTTCGAAGGCGAGCCGCGTCGCAGCGTGGACGAGCGCCGGTGTAAAGAGCCGCCGGCGCGCGATGTGGCCGGGCTGATGCGCTCCATCGACTATGCGGTGAGCGCTGCAATCGATCGCGCGCCCAATCTCAGCCCGGAGGATCGCGACAAAATCGCGCCGCAAGTCCGGACTTTTGGCGACCGTCTAGCCTCCGCCTATTGGGAAAGCTATCGAAAGACGATCGACGTGCGACTATGGCCTACCGACGGAGGCCAGACGACCCGCCTACTCGCGCTGTTCCAGCTTGAGAAGGTCCTGTACGAAATCGAGTACGAACTCAGCAACAGACCGGGATGGTCGCATATCCCACTGGACGCGACACTGCGCATCCTCGAACAACGTGGGGTAATCGGATCATGAGCGATCTCTCCCCCATCGCCCGCGATATCGTCGCCGGTCGACATTCCGATCCGTTCGGCTACCTCGGGCCGCACAGTGAGAACGATGCAACCGTCGTGCGCGTATTCCTGCCCGACGCCAATCGCGTGGTGGCGATCAGCGACGGCCATGAAAGTGAATTGCGGCGGCTTGACCCGGCCGGCCTTTTTGCCGGCCCGGTGGTTGATCCGAAGCACTATCGGCTGCGCGCACGCTTTGGCGACGACGAGGTTGAACTGGAAGATCCGTATCGCTTTCCGCCGGTGCTGACGGATTTCGATCTATATCTGCTTGGCGAAGGCAACCACCTGCGGCTGTACGACAAGCTCGGCGCACATCCGATGGCGCTAGAAGGGATCGCCGGCGTCGCCTTTGTTGTGTGGGCGCCGAATGCGCGGCGCGTCAGCGTGGTTGGCGACTTCAATTTTTGGGATGGGCGGCGGCACGCTATGCGCGTGCGCGGCAACGGCTATTGGGAGATTTTCGTCCCGGGCGCGCGCGCTGGCAACAAGTACAAATACGAGATCGTCAGCCGCACCGGCGCGCTATTGCCGCTCAAATCAGACCCAGTCGGCTTTGGCGCGGAGATGCGCCCCTCGACCGCGTCAGTCGTGGTCGAGGCCGCGGTCCTGCCCCGCCCCGCGCCCGTGCGCGGCTCGATCAATGCGCTCGACCAGCCAATGTCCATTTACGAAGTACATCTTGGCTCATGGCGTCGCAAAGGCGAGCACGGACAATTTTGGCTGAACTATCGCGAGCTGGCCGAGCAGCTTCCGGCCTACGCCGCCGATATGGGCTTCACTCATGTCGAATTACTGCCCATCACTGAGCACCCCTTCGACGGGTCCTGGGGCTACCAGCCAACCGGACTATTCGCCCCGACCAGCCGCTTCGGCACGCCAGAAGATTTCCTCCGTTTGGTCGATGCACTGCATGCGGCGGGTATTGGGTTGTTCCTCGATTGGGTGCCTGGACATTTTCCCGATGATCCGCACGGGCTCGCGCAATTCGACGGTACCGGTCTCTACGAGCACGACGACCCGCGCCAGGGCCGCCACCGCGATTGGGATACCTTGATCTACAACTACGGCCGCGTCGAGGTGACAAATTTCCTTATTGCGAACGCATTGTTCTGGCTTGACCGCTACGGCGTCGACGGCTTGCGCGTCGATGCGGTCGCATCGATGCTCTATCTTGACTACAGCCGGCCATCCGGCGCGTGGGTACCGAACAAATACGGCGGTCGCGAGAACATCGATGCCATTTCATTCCTGCGCCGGGCCAATACCGAGGTCTTCCGCGAATTCCCGAATGCCACCACCGCCGCCGAAGAATCGACGGCGTGGCCCATGGTGTCACGCCCGACAGACTGGGGTGGCCTCGGCTTCGGTTACAAATGGAACATGGGGTGGATGCACGACACGTTGGATTACATCTCCAAGGATCCCATCTACCGACGTCATCACCACGGCAATATCCTGTTTGGGCTGCACTACGCCTTTTCGGAAAATTTTATTTTGCCGCTGTCGCATGATGAAGTCGTACACGGCAAACGCTCGATTCTCGGGCGCATGCCGGGCGATCCATGGCAACGCTTCGCCAACCTGCGCGCCTATTACAGTTTTATGTTCGGACATCCCGGCAAAAAACTGATGTTCATGGGCTCAGAGTTTGGCCAAGACCGCGAGTGGGACCACGACGTTAGCCTGCCTTGGTACCTGCTTGATCAACCGCAACACGCCGGCATCCAGCGTTTGGTGCGTGATCTCAATCATCTGTACCGCACAACGCCAGCGCTGTACGCGTTCGATTGCGCGGAGGAAGGCTTCGAATGGCTGGTCGCCGATGACGCCAACAACAGTAGCTTCGCCTGGCTGCGAAAAGGCAAGAGTCCGCGCGAGCGATGCGCAATCGTTGTCAATTTCACCCCTCAGGTTCTGCGTGACTATCGCCTGCGCGTACCATTCGCCGGGACGTGGCGGGAAATCTTGAATTCCGACGCGGCGATTTACGGCGGAAGCAATGTCGGAAATTCCGGCGTGGTTTCCGCCGTCGACACCCGTAACACCCCGGAGCTTCACATTGTTGTCCCGCCCCTTGCTGCGCTCTATTTCGTCCCTGAAGCCGAATAGCGGGCGGGCTACAGCCGGCTCGCCGCACCCGCTCGGCGCGATCTGGGACGGCCGGGGCACCAACTTCGCCCTATTCTCCGCCAATGCCACCAAAGTGGAACTGTGTCTGTTCGACCGTGACGGCCGACGCGAGAAGCAACGCATCACGATGCCGGAACGAACCGACGATGTTTGGCACATCTATTTATCCCATGTGACCCCCGGCCAGCTTTACGGTTATCGCGTTCACGGCCCTTATGAGCCGGATGCCGGCCACAGATTCAATCCGAACAAGTTGCTGATCGATCCGTACAGCAAGCGCTTGGGTGGCAACTTCGTCTGGAGCGACACCCATTTTGGTTATCGCACCGGGGCCAAGCAGGCCGACTTGTCATTCGATAAGCGTGATAACTCGCGCGTTATGTACAAGTCGGTGGTGGTGGAGACGGCGCACAGTTGGACGCACAGCCAGGGCCCGGCGGTCGCGTGGGAAGACACCGTCATCTACGAGGCTCACGTAAAAGGCCTAACCCAAAAGCGCGAGGATATTCCACAAGAACTGCGGGGCACGTTCCGCGCACTATCGGCGCCGACAATGATTACGCATCTGTGTCGGCTCGGAGTTCACCTCGCTCGAGTTGCTGCCAATTCATGCGTTTCTCGACGACCGGACATTGCTCGAGCGCGGGCTGCGAAATTATTGGGGTTACAACACTCTCAGCTTTTTTGCGCCGGAAGCACGTTATTCGATTGGCGATGCCATAAACGATTTCCGCGTCACCGTTGCCGCGTTGCACGACGCGGGCATCGAGGTGATTCTTGACGTGGTCTACAACCACACCGCTGAGGGGAATCAGTTGGGCCCGACGCTGTGCTATCGCGGCATCGATAACACGTCTTACTATTGGTTGCTGCCGGATAAGCCGCGCTACTACGACGACTTCACCGGCACCGGCAACTCACTCAAACTGGCACATCCGCGCGTTCTGCAAATGGTCATGGATTCGCTGCGGTTTTGGGTAGAGACCTTTCACGTCGACGGCTTCCAATTCGATCTCGCGAGTACGCTTGGGCGCACGCCGGCCTTTGACCGCAATGCGCCTTTTTTTGCCGCGGTTCAGCAGGACCCTGTACTCGCGAATGTCAAACTAATCGCTGAACCCTGGGACATTGGCGCCGGCGGCTACCAGGTCGGCGGCTTTCGGACCGGCTGGTCGGAGTGGAACGACATCTATCGCAAGACCATGCGGCGATATTGGCGCGGCGAGGGCAATTTAATCGGCGACGTCGCCCATGCCGTGACTGGATCAGCTGCGCAGTTCCAGCATGACGGCCGCGGGCAGCGCAGCAGCATCAACCACGTTACCGTCCACGACGGCTTCACGCTCGCCGATCTCGTCAGTTACGAGAACAAGCACAACGAAGCCAATGGCGAAGACAATCGCGATGGTTCCGACGATAACGCTAGCACGAATTGCGGTGCGGAAGGACCGACCGAAGACCCAAATATCGTCGCGATGCGACTGCGACTAAGGCGCAATCAGATTGCCAGTCTGTTTCTCGCCCAGGGCGTGCCTCTCATACTCGCCGGCGACGAAGCAGCCAACAGCCAGAACGGCAACAACAACGCCTATTGCCAAGACAATGAAATCGGTTGGATCGATTGGTCGAAACTCGGCAGTGAAGACGACCTCACCGATTTTGTCGGACTATTGGGGAGATTGAGGGAACGGTTTCCCCAGCTCAAGCCGCATCGCTGGGTAGAAGGTAAGCGCGCCGACGGCACGTACGACGTGCAATGGCTCACGCCGGGCGGCATCGAGATGTCGGAGACCGACTGGAATTTTCCCGACGGCCGCTTCCTCTCGTATGTGCTCGCGGCCCCGCAGGACGGCGGCGAGCCCCTATACATCGTGCTCAACGCCGCTACCGAGGCGGTCGACCTCGAATTTCCTGAGTGGCCGGGAGTCGGCGAGTGGCAATGCCTGCTCGATACCTCAAATAGCGCGCTAAAAACCGCTGCGGCCAAGCCTAAAGGCAGTTGGAGCGCCCGGGCGCGATCAATCCTAGCCTTTGCAGGCACACCGTGAGCGCATCGCCAAAATTCGGACCTCTGCTCTCAGATAACGGCGTGACCTTCCGCCTATGGGCACCGGCCGCCCGCAACGTCGCGCTGCTGCTCGACAAGTCCCTGGCCATGTCCAAACGATATGGCGGATGGTTTGACGTGCACGTCCCCGGCGCTCGAGACGGTACCCGCTATCGCTTCAATATTGACGACGAAATTGAAATCCCCGATCCAGCGTCGCATTTCCAACCCGACGACGTGCATGGCCCCTCCGAGGTGATTGATCACCGCTACAATTGGCAATGCAAAACTTGGGTAGGCCGCCCATGGGAAGAAACGGTGTTCTCCGAAGTACACGTAGGGACCTTCACGGCCGAAGGCACGTTCTGCGCCGCCGCCGGCAAGCTCGATCATCTCGTTGAGACCGGCATTACCGCGGTCGAACTGATGCCGCTGTCGGATTTTCCCGGCCGCTGGAACTGGGGCTACGACGGCGCGCTGCCGTTCGCAGCGGACTCGCGTTACGGCCGGCCGGAAAATCTCAAGGCGTTGATAGACGCCGGCGG
>CAVPUU010000017.1:0-49726 GCA_963709015.1 uncultured Alphaproteobacteria bacterium
GTGATCAAGCCTCGAACACTTTGCCGCCGGTCAATAGCGGCGAGAGAATGAAGACGACCGGAGCCTGCGTCGCCACTGCCTGCTTGATCGAGCGGTCGATGATGAAGGCGAGTTCGTCGTGGCGCGTGATCGTGTGCATCTCAACACCGAGCGAATCCAGCACCGGACGCATGGTCTTGCAAACCATGGCTTGGCCGAGATTGAACTCACCGAGCGTGCCGCGTTCCGACACGAATATGAGTGCCGGAATCTGGCTCGGTACCACCAGCGACGCCAGCGCGTTCGGAATGGTGCCGAATCCCGAGGTCTGCATCAGCACCGCGCCGCGCAAGCCGCCCATCCAGGCGCCGGTCACGATGCCGACGGCTTCTTCCTCGCGCGTGCAGGCGAAGGTGGTGAAGTAGGAATCCCCGTGCAGCGCCTTGATCAGCGGCGTGAACACCCGGTCGGGGACATAAGTGACGAGTTTGACATCGTTGTTCTTGAGCGTCGCCAGCACGATCTCGTGCCAAGCCTTACCCTGCAAAGACGCCGCCCGCGTTGGCATGTCGTTCATGAATTACGCAACCGTACCAACGCCATTGCTCCAATGATCGCAAAAGCTTACCCTATTATCGAGACCGGCGCTAACCAGAAAAAACATGTCTGCCATAAGGGGAGGATCATGAAGAAAGCACAAGGAAATTCGACGCCGTCGCGGCGGCGTATCATCAAGGCCGCCGGCATGCTGGCCGCCGGCATCGCCGCTCCGGCGTTTTTGCGCGTCCGCTCGGCTTATGCCGCGTATCCGGAGCGCCCGGTCAAGATCGTGGTGGCCAATTCGCCCGGCGGGCCGTCCGACATCGCCGCGCGCGTCGTTGCTGCCGCGTTGGAGCAAAATACCGGCAAAACCTTCATCGTCGAAAACCGCGGCGGCGCCGGTGGCAATATCGGATTCGGCTATGCCGCGAAGGCTGAACCTGACGGCTATACGATCCTGGAGATCACCAACTCTTTTTCCGTCAACGTCAACCTCTATCAAGAGCGGCCCTACAAGGTCGACGACTTCGTCCCCGTGAGCGAATTGGTGAGCTCGCCCAATACATTTACGGTGAAATCCGATCTGCCGGCGAAAACGATGAAGGAATTCGTCGCGCTCGCCCACGCCAATCCGGACAAGTACAACTGCTCAACTCCGCCGATCGGCACCTCGTCGCAATTGCAGCTTGAGTATTTGAAATACATCGAAAAGCTGCCGAAGTTGAGCGACGTCGTGTTCAAGGGCGGTGGCGATGCCATCACCGCGCTGCTCGGCGGCAACGTGCAGCTGAGCTCGGGCTCGCTGGCGCCGGCACTGCCGCACATCAAGGCTGGCACGCTGCGTTGCCTTGCCGTCACCGGCGATCAGCGCTGGCCCGAGATGCCCGATGTACCGACCATGGTGGAGGCCGGCTACAAGAACTTCGTGTTCGGGGTCGATTGCGCGCTGCTGGCGCCGGCCAAGACGCCGACCGCGGTGGTCAAGTGGCTGGAAGCGGAAACTTTGAAGGTTCTCCAGAACAAGGACATCCAGGACAAACTGCATAAAGCTGGCTTCCTGGTGCGGCAGCAAGGCGCTGACGCCGCCTGGAAACGAGTGCACAACGAAATCGTCTTGTTCAAGGACATCATCGAGAAGGCGCACATCAAGAAAATGTAACGCCGATACTGGACCGGATGCGCCCGCTGTCACGCAACATTGACGGCGGGCGTAACTGCAAGAAAGAAATCGCCGTGCACATTAAGACGCTCAAGCCGATCGCGGTCAGCTTGCCGATGCTCAAGCCCGTCATCATGGCGGGTGAGGAAGTGCGGCGCGCCGACAACGTGCTGGTGCGGATCGCGGCCGACAATGGCCTCATCGGCTGGGGCGAAGCGGCTTCGGCTCCCATCATGACCGGCGATACGCTCGAAAGCCTCGTGTCGGCGGTGCATTATCTCGAGCCTGCGCTACGCGGCCGCGATCCGAGCGATATCGCCGGCGCGCTCGCCGCCATGGATGGCCGCATGTATGGCAACCACGGCGCCAAGGCGGCAATCGAGATCGCGCTGCACGATCTCGCCGGCCGCGCCGCAGTTAAGCCGGTGCATGCATTGCTGGGCGACAAGAAGCGCAGCCGGATGGCGCTGCTCGGCGTGGTCGGCGGTGGCGACCTTGAAGGCGATCTAAGTGACGCCGAAAAAAAGAAGGCATCGGGCTTCACCGCTTACAAGATCAAGGTCGGCACCGACACGGCCGACAACGACGCCGCCCGCACACGCGCAATCTGCAAGTTGCTGGGCCGCGGCCTGTTGATTTCCGCCGACGCCAATCAGGGCTAAGCGACTGAGCAGGCGATTGAATACGTGCGCGCGGTCAAAGGCTGCGGTCTCGATTTCTTCGAGCAGCCGGTAGAGGCCAGCGATCTCGCCGGCATGGCGGCGGTGGCCGCGGCGGCGGGCGAGATCGCGATCGGCGCCGACGAAGGCCTTCATTCGCTCGCCGACATCGCCCGCCATCACGAAGCCAAAGCCGCGCGCGGCGGCAGCCTGAAAGCGATCAAGCTCGGCGGCGCCAGGGCGTTGGTGAGCGCGGCAAGGCTGTGCGACAGTCTCGGTATGAACGTCAACATTTCCTGCAAGACCGGCGAATCCAGCGTCGCCTGCGCGGCGGCGCTGCACGTCGCCACCGTCATTCCCAATATCGACTGGGGGCTGACGCTCACCCACCTTGCGCTCGCCGAGGACGTCACCGCGCAGCCGATCGCGACCGCCCGCGGTCATGTCAACGGCATCGATCGCCCCGGCCTTGGCATCGACGTTGACGAAGACCGCGTGCGCCGGCACCGCGTGCAGATCGCGACGCGAAACGTGGCTTGAGTGAGCCACGCATAAGAACGAAAACGACAAGGTCAACTGGGAGGACAATATGAAACAAAATCGACGCAGGCCGTGGCGCTGGCCCGTCATGATTATGGCTGCCGCCACTTTGGCGATGTCAGCGGGCAATGCCGACGCGGGAACCCGCCTGGTGCGCATCGCCAAGCAATACGGGATTTCCTATCTCCCCTTGACGATCATGGAGGAGAAAAAGCTGCTGGAGGCAGAGGGCAAGAAACTCGGGCTCGACCTGTCCACCGAGTGGGTAAAATTCACCGGCGGGCCGCCGATGAACGAAGCGCTGATCTCCGGTAATCTCGATTTCGCGTCCGGCGGCGTCGGACCGCTGGTCACCATTTGGTCGCGCACGCAGAACAACTTGAAGGTCAAGGGCGTCGCCGCGCTCAATTCGATGCCGCTCTATCTCAACACCATCAAACCCGAAATAAAGACGATCAAGGACTTCACCGACAAAGACCGCATCGCGTTGCCCGCGGTGCGGGTGTCGATCCAGGCCGTCGTTTTGCAGATGGCCGCGGAAAAAGCGTTCGGCAAGGGACAGGAGCACAAACTCGATGCCTGGACCGTGTCGCTCAGCCATCCGGATGGGCTGGCGCAGATGATGAGCGGCAAGTCGGAGATCACCGCTCACCTCACCTCAGCGCCTTTCCAGTACCAGGAACTCGAGGACAAGCGCGTGCATAAGGTGCTCGACAGCTTCGAGGTTCTTGGCGGCCCGCACACCTTCAACGTCGTGTGGGCGAACGCCAAGCTCTACGAGGGCGAACCCAAGATCGTGCAAGCCTTTCTGTCGGCGCTGTCGGAGGCGATGAAACAGATTTACGACGATCCGGCGGCGGCCGCGGCGCTGTGGGTCAAGGCCGATAAATCCAAGCTCACCCCAGCCGAAGCCCAAAAGATCATCCAGGATAAGGAGAACACCTGGACCATGACGCCGCAGAAGACGATGGTATTCGCCGACTACATGGCGCGAGTCGGCATGGTGCCGGTGAAGGCTGCGAGTTGGAAAGACATGTTCATCGACGCCGTGCATAACCTGCCGGGTAGCTGATGGTGGAATGGAAGCGTCGGCCATGACCGCCGTTCTGCTCGAGGTGAAGGGAGTAACCCTCCAGTACAAGACGCCGCGCCATTTGGTGACGGCGACGTACCAGGTAGATTTCACGGTGCATCAAGGCGACCGCTACGTGATCCTCGGGCCTTCCGGCTGCGGCAAGTCGACGCTGCTCAAGGCCGTCGGCGGCTTCATGCCGCCGGTCGAGGGCTCGATCCGCATCCGCGGACGCGAGGTCGATGTGCCGGGCCCGGACCGCATGATGGTGTTCCAGGAATTCGAGCAGTTGATGCCGTGGAAAACTGTTTTCCAGAACGTGCTGTTCCCGATGAAGGTCACGAAGAAGTTTTCATCGCAAGAGGCCAAGGCGCGCGCCGATGCAGTGATCGAAAAGGTCAAGCTCACAGAATTCAAGGATGTCTATCCGCACATGCTGTCTGGCGGTATGAAGATGCGCGTCGCCATCGCGCGCGCCATGGCGCTCGAGCCCGATATATTGCTGATGGACGAACCGTTCGCCGCGCTCGACGCACTGACCCGGCGCGCGATGCAGCAGGAATTGCTGGCGCTGTGGGATCAACTGCGTTTCACCGTCCTGTTCGTCACCCATTCCATTGAGGAGGCGATCATCGTCGGCTCGCGCATTCTGGTGCTGTCGCCGCACCCGGGGCGCGTGCGCGCCGAGCTCGACGCCGGCAATATCGACTACACCAATATCGACAAGCCGGAGTTCGGCGCGATGTCGAAGCGTATTCACGGGCTGCTGTTCGGTAATGAAGCCGGCCATGTGGCGGCAACCGGGGATATCCACGCGTGAGCGAGGCTTTGCAAAAGCGTCCTGAATTCGAAAGCGAGTTGGTCGACTCCGGTGTCATCGGCGACGTGGAGCGACCGCTGTCCTTCGTCGAGCGCGTCGTCAACAACGAGAGCCT
Source organism: uncultured Alphaproteobacteria bacterium (assembly GCA_963709015.1). Taxonomy (GTDB): domain Bacteria; phylum Pseudomonadota; class Alphaproteobacteria; order Rhizobiales; family Xanthobacteraceae; genus Pseudolabrys. The sequence continues at coordinate 4,885 of CAVPUU010000017.1, forward strand.
ACAACGGCTGGCGATCCTGGTCGTGCTGATCGCGATCTGGGAGCTTTATGCGCTCTGGCTGAATAATTCCCTGCTGTTCCCGACCTTTACCGAAACGGTGGCGACGTTCTGGCACGATATCCGCGACGGCGTATTGATCGACCGCACCATAACATCGCTGCGTACACTGGCGCTCGGCTACGCCTGCGGGCTCGTGCTGGCGGGGCTGTTCACCACCTTCGCCGTCGCCAGCGGCGTCGGCACCCGCATCCTGTCCACCCTCACCGCCATGTTCAATCCGCTGCCGGCCATTGCACTGTTACCGCTGGCGTTGATCTGGTTCGGCTTGGGCACGCCGTCGCTGGTGTTCGTGATCGTCCATTCGGTGCTGTGGGCGGTGGCGCTCAATACGCTCAGCGGCTTCCGCAGCGTGCCGGAGACCTTGCGCATGAGTGGCCGCAATGTCGGGCTGACCGGCGCGCGTTATGTGGGCCTGATCCTGATCCCGGCCGCGTTCCCCTCGATCCTCGCCGGCTTGAAGATCGGTTGGGCTTTTGCCTGGCGCACGCTGGTCGCGGCGGAGCTGGTGTTCGGCGTCTCGTCGCGCTCGGGCGGCATCGGCTGGTACATTTTCGAGGCGCGCAATGACCTCGACACCGCAACCGTATTCTCCGGATTGCTTACCGTCATTCTGATCGGCCTGTTTGTCGAATCGGTGATCTTCCGCGCCATCGAAGCGCGCACTGTAAATCTGTGGGGCATGCAGCGATGACGGATGCGACACTGCGGGTCGACGTTTGGCGCGGGACCGAGACCGGCACCTTCCAGCTCTTCGCTATCCCGCGCCGCGAGCACCAGACCGTGCTCGATGTGGTCACCGAAATCCAACGCGAGCACGACGCGACGCTGTCCTATCGCTTCGCCTGCCGCGTCGGCATGTGCGGCTCCTGCGCCATGGTGGTGAACGGCCGTCCGCGCTGGACTTGCCGCACGCGCGTCAACGACGTGATCGACGATGGCGAACGGCTGCGGCTTGAGCCGCTGCGCAACTTCGTCGTGGTCAAGGATCTGGCGGTCGAGATGACGCAGTTCTTCGACAAATGGAAAGACGCGCGGGGCTATTTCGAGCCGGGAGCGCAGCCGAAAGCCGATTTCGCCGTAGTGCCGCCGGCGGCCCCCGAACGCCAGGCCGCCGATGCCGGCATCGAATGCATCGGCTGCGGCGTCTGCTATTCGGCATGCGACGTGGTGGCCTGGGACAAGGACTATCTCGGGCCGGCCGCGCTCAATCGCGCCTGGACGCTGGTCAACGACGTGCGCGATGAGGGCCGCGACGCGCGGCTTGCCGCGGTATCCGCGAGCAACGGCTGCCAAGCTTGTCACACGCATATGAGCTGCACGAAATTTTGCCCGAAGGCGATTGCGCCGACCTATTCGATCGCGGGCCTCAAGCGGGCGATGCTCGCGCGAAGCCTTCGGGGCGAGAGATGACCGCGATCCTGTTCCTCGCGCAACGAGCGACCGCCTTCGTGCTGGCGGCCGCGGTCGCCATCCATCTTGGCACGATCCTCTATGCGACGCGCGGCGGGTTGACCGCGGCCGATATCCTCGCCCGGACTCACGGCAATGTCGCGTTTGCACTGTTCTACGGCGTGTTCGTGATCGCGGTCGCGATCCACGCGCCAATTGGACTGCGCAACGTTCTGCGCGAATGGACGCCGTGGCGCGGACACTCGCTCGATCTCGCTTTGGCGCTGTTTTCGATTTTCTTACTCGTCCTCGGCCTCCGCGCCGTGTTCGCAGTCTACACATCATGATGCGCGCCTCGCACCGGCAGCGCGGCTTCGTCGCGGCGACGCTGCACCGCCTGTCCGGAATCGCGCTGGCGATTTTTCTGCCGCTGCACTTTCTGGCACTGGCGATCGCGCTCAACGGCGCCGATGCGCTCGACAATTTCCTGGCGTTGACGCGCCAGCCGCTGGTCATGTTTTCTGAATTTGGCATCGTCGTCGCGCTGGCGATCCACATGACGCTGGGCCTGCGCGTGCTCGCCATCGAATTCCTCGATTTCCGCGAAAAGACGCTCGCAGCACTGTCGGTTTGTATCGCGGCGGTATTCGCCATCGGGCTCATCTTTATGCTCCATCTGGGCTGACCGGATGCTGTTCGGTCTTCCGCTCGACACGCTTGCCATCTTGTGGCTCGGCGCGTTGCTGGGCGGTATCGCCGCCGGCGCCAGCGGTTTTGCTTTCGGACTCGCGGCCTCCGCGATCTGGCTGCATCGCATCGACCCATTGCATTCCGCGATCCTGATCACCAGCTGCGGCATTCTGCTGCACACGAGCACGATCTGGCCGCAGCGCAAGCACGTGGACCTCAGCCGTGTCTGGCCGTTCGTGCTCGGCGGCGTGACGGGTGTTCCGATCGGCGTGCATTTCCTCGCCCATACCGATTCCGGTATCCTGAAGATCGCGCTCGGAATTTTCCTGGCGGTATTTGGAACCTACGCGCTGGTTGCGCCCAAACTCCCCGCGATCACCGGCGGCGGCCGCGCGGCCGATATCGGCATAGGATTCATCGGCGGCATTCTCGGCGGCCTCGGCGGCTATTCCGGTGTTTTGCCGACGATCTGGACGCAATTGCGCGGCTGGCCCAAGGAAATGGCACGCGCCGTCTATCAGCCATACGTAATCGTCATGCAGATCGTCACGTTAGCCGGTATAATGTGGGTTGCCTTCGATAGGGACGAACTGATGCTGCTGATCGTGGTGCTGCCGCCGCTGCTACTGGGAACCTGGATCGGCTGGCAACTTTACGGCCGGCTCGACGATCGGCGGTTTCGCCAGGCCCTTGCCGTGCTGCTGATAGGATCAGGCCTGACGCTCGTCCTTTAGGAAACCAGCATGCAGCTCGATCTCAAGGAAGTCGAGGAGCTCTCAAAGACGCTCTATATCCGCGCCCTCAAGCTGCTGCCGAACGACATCAAGCAGGGCTTCGAGCGGCTGCTGATGGAGGAAACCGACGCCACCGGCAAAACCATCCTCGGCACAATGGTCGAGAACATCCAAGTTGCCGAGCGCACCAAAAATCTGCTGTGCCAGGATACGGGCATTCCGATCTACAACATCACCATCGGCCGTCACGTCGAAGTCGATGGCGCGGCAATGAAGCAAGCGATCCGCCGCGGCTGCGAGCGCGCCACCAAGGAACACCCCTTGCGCTCCTCAGTCGTGCATCCGGTGACGCGCAAGAACGAGCAGACCTCGTGCGGCATCGGCGTGCCGGTCATCAATATCGACTTCGACGAGCGCGAGGAGACCGTCGAGATCGAAATGATCCCGAAAGGCTCCGGCTCCGAGAACGGCTCGTTCCTGCAAATGCTGATCCCGGCGGACGGCGTCGCCGCGGTCAAGCGCTTCGTGATCGACAAGGTGATCGAATGCGGCGGCCGCGTTTGTCCCCCGACCATTGTGGGCGTCGGCGTCGGCGGCACCTCCGATCTCTGCATGCATCTTGCCAAAATCGCCGCCACGCGACCGCTCGGCACCATCTGCGCCGATCCGGAGGGCGCCAAGATCGAGGCGCAACTGAGCGAGGCGGTCAACCAGCTCGGTATCGGCCCGCAGGGCCTCGGCGGGCGCGCAACCGCGTTCCGCGTGCACGTGGAGGTGGCCGCCACGCACATCACGATGAATCCGGTGGCGGTGAACATCCAGTGCCACTCCGCCCGCCGCGCCTCCGCCGTCATCACGCCCGGCGGCATCGCGTTCGAATGAGGCCGACATGACGCATCACATTTTCGATACGCCGGTCAGCGAGGAGCAGGCGCGCGCCTTACACGCCGGCGACACCGTCACCCTCAACAAGACGCTGTTCGGCATCCGCGATGCTACGCTGATCGAGATGTTCGACCACGGACGCACTACGCGCTTCAATCTCAAGGGCCATGCGGTGCTCCACACCGCGCCCAATGTGCGTAAGGTCGATCCGCGTCCGGAAAATTCGTCAGGCTACGAGCCGCTCTGCATCGGCACCACCACGTCCATGCGCATGGAGCGTTTCACCAAGCCCCTGATGCAGCGCGACGGCGCGCGGCTGATCATCGGCAAAGGCGGCATGGGGCAGGCTTCGCTCGATGCCTTTCGCGAATTCGGCGGGGCGTACCTCGCGGTGGTCGGCGGCGCCGCCGCGCTGGAAACCACCTGGATCGAGACCATCGAAGAAGTCGATATGGACGATTTGCATCCGGAATCGCTCTGGAAATTCCGCATCAAGGATTTCGGACCGCTGCTGGTGACGATGGATTCGCACGGTGCTTCGCTGCATGCGAACGTCAACGCCGAGGCGGCGGCGCGGCGTGCGGCGGTGCTGGCCGGCATCGGCAGCGCGTGAACGTGCAGACGCTGACGACTGACATTCTCATTCTCGGCGCCGGCGGCGCGGGTCTGTTCGCCGCGCTACACGCCAAGAAGGCCAATCCCGAACTCGACGTCACCATCGCGGTCAAAGGCCTGCTCGGCAAATGCGGCTGCACGCGCATGGTGCAAGGCGGCTACAACGTCGCGCTGTCGCCGGAAGATTCGATCGAACGTCATTTCATGGACACGATCGAAGGCGGCGGCTGGCTCAACGACCAGGATCTCGCCTGGCTGCTGGTCGAGACCGCGCCGCGCCGTATTCGCGAATTGGAAACCGAGCTCGGCTGCTTCTTCGACCGCAATCCCGATGGCACCGTTCACCAGAAGGCTTTCGCCGGGCAGACCTTCGATCGCACCGTACACAAAGGCGATTTGACCGGCATCGAGATCATCAATCGGCTCGCCGAGCAGGTCTGGCGCCGCGACGTGCGCCGCATCGAGGACCACCGCGCGCTCGATCTCATTCCGACCGCGGACGGCGGCGAGCTCGCCGGCGTGCTGATGCTGGATATGCGCTCGGGCGAGCCGCTACTGGTGCGGGCGCGCGCGACGCTGCTGGCGACCGGCGGCGGGCCGACCATGTACCGCTATCACACGCCGTCGGGCGACAAATCCTGCGACGGCCTGGCGATGGCGCTGCGCGCCGGGCTGCCACTGCGCGATATCGAGATGGTGCAGTTCCACCCGACCGGCCTGCTGGCCGGCGAAGGCACGCGCATGACCGGCACCGTGCTGGAGGAAGGCCTACGCGGTTCCGGCGGCTATCTTACCGACGCCAAGGGCGAGCGCTTCATGTTCGGCTACGATGCGCGCGGCGAACGCGCCACCCGCGACATCGTCAGCCGCGCAACCATGGACCACATCCGCCGGGGCTTCGCCAGCCCGCACGGCGGCGTCTATATCGAGATGGGCCACCTTGGTCCCGAGCGCGTGCGGCGCGAATTCAAAGGCATGGTCGAGCGCTGCGAGGATTGCGGCTTCGATCTGGCCGGCGGCCGCGTCGAGGTGATCCCGACCGCGCATTACATGATGGGCGGCGTTGTGTTCAAGGCCGATTGCACTACCGAGCTTCCTCGCCTTTACGCCGCCGGCGAGGACACCGGCGGCGTGCACGGAGCCAATCGCCTGGGCGGCAACGGCGTCGCCAATTCCACGGTGTTCGGCGGCATCGCCGGCGACGTGATGGGCGAGCGCACCACGCGCACGGCGCCCTGCCCGAGCCGGACGCGATGCGATCGACGCGGCATACGAACGCGCCTTCGCCCCGCTCGGCCGCAAGCCGGCAATCTGCCGGAAATGCGCGAGCGGCTTTACAACATCATGTGGAACGACGTCGGCATCTTGCGCGATGCGAAAAGTCTTAAGCGCGGCGCAGCGGCGCTCGACGCGCTCGACCGCGACATCGCCGATTGCGGCGTGGACGATTCAAGCCGCCGCTACAATTTGACCTGGATGGACCGGCTCAATCTGGAAAATCTCACTTTGGTCAGCCGCGCCATCTGCGCCGCCGCCGATTTCCGCCGCGACAGCCGCGGCGCGCATTTCCGCGAAGACTTCCCGCAAGCCTCGGATCTCGCCGGATCGCGCTACACCAGCGCCCGCCTCACCGGCGGCCGGCCGCTCGTGACGAGTGAAGCCGTGGCGTTCACACGCGTCCGGCCCGGGCAATCATTGCTTCAGCCGGAGCCAGCCGCCGCTTTAGCAAAATAATGTCAAATTGTCGGGCTATTTTCCTCGAAATGCCGATGCGCGATGAGCGTCTGGAAATTTCGGTATCATACGAGTGTCCGCTCATTGCGCGAGCCGATATCGAGCGACTTACTCGATCACCTCATCGGCGAAGGTGAGTATCGTCGGCGGCAAGTTCAGGCCGAGAACCTTTGCCGCCTTGAGGTTGACCACGAACTGGAACGTGGCGGGTTGTTCGATCGGAAGATTGGATGGCTTCTCGCCCTTGAGAATTTTGTCGACATAGGCGGCCGCGCGCCGGAAATGCTGGCAATAGTTCAACGCATAGGACATCAGCCCGCCGGCTTCTACAAAAGTCCTCTCTTGATAGATCGCGGGTAACCGCAGCCGTGCGGCATTCGTGACAATCTGTTGCACATGGCTGAGCGTGATGCTGTCGACCAATACGATCAGCGCGCCTGGCGGCGCCTTCTCCATCGCGGCAAACGCGGCACCGACATCCTCGGTGCTGCTGTGCAGTCCGACCGGATCAATCGCAACCCCTAGGGCACGTCCGCTCTCTCGCAGCATGCGGACATCGAGCTGCTTGCCCGGATTGCTCGGGTCGTGGAGAACCGCGATACGCCGCGCGCCCGACGCGGTCTCGATCAGCTCCAAGAGCTTGCTGATCATGGCAGGGAAGAAATTGGACACTCCGGTAATATTCGCATTGGGACGCGCGAGACTGGTGACAATTCCGCTCGCCACCGGATCGCTGACCATGTTGAACACGACGGGAATGTCGCTCGTCGCTCGCTGGACGGCTTGAGCGGAGGGCGTGCCTGAAGTCACAATGAGATCGGGAGCGAGACGAACGATCTCCGCCGCCAGCGCAGGGGTGCGCGCCGTGTTGCCTTCGGCCCAACGGCGCTCGATGACAATGTTTTGACCCTCGATCCAGCCGAGCTGATGCAGCCCCTCCTCGAAGCACTTGTCCCTTTCTCTGGTGCCTGCGGCCGTCCCGCCGCTAAGAACGCCGATCCGCGCGATCTTCGTGCCCTGTTGCGCTCGCGCTGCGAACGGACGAACGAACGCCACGGCGCCCAGTCCCAGCGCAACGATAAACTCCCGTCTTTTCATGGCTGCTACTTATGTTCACCGCACATCATTATCCTATCGGCTTGTAGCGGTACCTGAAAGCGGAAACCGGCATACAGTCTTCGCCCCACCTCGCGTCCGCCTTGGGCTGCCACTATCCGCGACTATCGCAACAGCCCGCTGTTCAACGCCGCCGAACGCGCCGCGCTGGATTTGGCAATGGCGGCCAGTTACCGATGGGACCCTCGTCGGGCTGCGAAAATGCTGGGGCTAAGAACAAATCGCTGCGCTCGTCGTCGTGGTCTTGGCTGCGGGCTTTCTCTTGCCGCGCTCGACTGGCGAGCCGGACAACATCGCCGCTGATCAAAACTGATCCGCACCTGGGCACTGCGCAGGCCGTGACCTGGCGGTGCGCCTCTCCTCCGATGAATGAACAACATCACTGGCCAACCGCATATTTGTCGGTGGTGCTATGGTGTTTAGCGTCTTTTCCACCCACGGCGCCCACTTCGGGTTCACCGCAAGGCGGGCTTGATTTTCGGAGTGCAAACGCCGGATGATCCGCACCTACGCGAAGCCGGCTGGGCAAGATGGCCACCCGCATGCCATAGTTCCAGGAACAAAGAAAAGCATGGCTGGCCACCGCGCCGACCGGGAGGAATGAATGGCTTCGGTTGCGATCCGCGATGTGCGGAAAGCCTTCGGCACGACAAGCGTCCTGCACGGGGTCGATATCGCGATTTGCGACGGCGAGTTTGTCGTCCTGGTCGGCCCATCCGGCTGTGGCAAAACGACTTTGTTGCGGATGATCGCCGGGCTTGAAAACATCACCGGCGGCGAAATCCGCATCGGCGACCGCATCGTCAACAATTTGCCGCCGAAAGAGCGCGACGTGGCCATGGTGTTTCAAAATTACGCCCTCTACCCGCACATGACGGTGGGCGCGAACATGGCGTTTTCCATGAAGCTGCGCGGCGCCCCGCAAAGCGAGATTGATACGCGCGTCAATCGCGCCGCTGAAATTCTCGGCCTGTCGCACTTGCTCGCGCGCTTCCCGCGCCAGCTTTCCGGCGGCCAGCGACAGCGCGTCGCAATGGGCCGCGCGATCGTGCGCGACCCGCAGGTGTTCCTGTTCGACGAGCCGTTATCCAATCTCGACGCCAAGCTGCGCGTACAGATGCGCACGGAGATCAAAGAGCTGCATCAGCGGCTGAAGACCACAACGGTCTACGTCACCCACGATCAGATCGAAGCAATGACGATGGCCGACAAAATCGTCGTGATGCATGAAGGCCGAGTCGAGCAAATCGGCGCACCCCTCGATCTTTACGACAAGCCGAACAATCTGTTCGTAGCCGGCTTCATTGGTTCGCCGGCCATGAACATGATACAAGGCCACATCCGCACAAACGGCGCCGCCACATTCGAAGGTCCTGCCGGCGCGAAGTTCAAGCTCGACAATGCGCCTGCCGGCAGCGACGGACAGCCGGCCTTCTATGGCGTGCGGCCGGAGCATTTTTCTCTCGCGGACGACGGCGCCGAAGCTATTGTGCAGGTGATCGAACCCACCGGCTCCGAACTTCAGGTCGTCGCCAAGCTCGGCGACAAGGAAATCATAGCTGTGTTCCGTGAACGCCACCCGTTCAAGCCGGGCGACAAGATCCGGCTTAGAGCGGACCCGCGGCTTATCCATCTTTTCGACGAAAATACAGGAAAGCGTCTTAGCAACTAAGAACTCAAACGGGAGGGACTACCATGAGCGATTTTACTCGCCGCACTTTGGTGAAGGGTGGCACAGCGGCTGCTGCGGTCGGCGCTTTGACCGGGCCCGCTTTACTCGATTGGGCCAAGGCATGGGCGCAAGCATCGCCCTTCAAGCCCGAATCTGGCGCGCAGCTCTCGATGCTGCGCTGGAAATACTTCGTGCAATCGGAAGACGACGCTTTCGTCAAGATCATGGAGGCCTTCACCGCAGCGACGGGTGTGAAAGTCACGATCGCGCGTGAATCGTACGAAGATGTTCAACCGAAAGCCTCCGTCGCCGCCAACACGGGTGCCGGGCAAGACATGTTCTGGGGCCTCTATTCGCTGCCCTTCCTGTTCCCCCAGAAAGTGCTCGACGTTTCCGACGTCGCCGATTATCTCGGCAAAAAATACGGCGGCTGGGTGCCCAGCGCGGAAGTCTACGGCAAAGGCACCGGCGGCAAGACTTGGCTCGACATTCCGGTCTGCTACAGCGGCAGCTTGATGAACTACCGCGTCTCGTCGATGCAAAAGGCGGGCTTCAAGGAATTCCCGAAAACAACCGACGAATTCCTCGCTTATGCCACCGCCTGCAAAAAGAACGGCACGCCCGGCGGCTTCGCGCTCGGTCACGCCTCGGGCGACGCCAATGCCTGGGCGCATTGGTGCCTCTGGTCGCATGGTGGCAATTTGGTCGACAAGAACGACAAAGTCGTCATCAATTCGCCGGAGACGGCAAAGGCCCTCGAATATTGCAAGAAGCTCTACGAGCAGATGATCCCCGGCGTGGTGTCGTGGAACGACGCCTCCAACAACAAGGCATTCCTGGCGGGCGAAATCCACTGGACCGATAACGGCATCTCGATCTACGTCGCCGCAAAGAAGGACCCGACCAAGCAGGCGATCGCTGCCGACATGAACCACGCCTACTATCCGATTGGACCGGTCGGTAAACCAACCGAATTCCACCTGATGTATCCGCTGCTGGCGATGAAATACACCAAGTATCCGAACGCCTGTAAGGCGTTGATGGCGTTCATGCTGGAAGCGGATCAGTTCAACGCATGGCTGATAGCCTCGCAAGGCTATCTCACCCACACGCTCAATTCCTATGACAAAAACCCGGTCTGGACGGCGGACCCCAAGACCACGCCGTTCCGCGACGTCGCCAAGCGCACACTTACGGCGGGCGGCCTCGGCTCGGTCGGCGAAAAAGCCGCGACCGCGATTTCCGACTTCATCGTGGTGGATATGTTCGCGAGCCACTGCACCGGCCGCACCGATGTGAAGGGCGCAATGTCTGACGCCGAGCGCCAGGCCAAACGTATCTATCGTTCGTAAGCCGCCAGACTTCGTGCCCGGGCCTGCAACGGGCCCGGGCATGAGGCAAAATGAATATGACACAAATCGCAATCGATCAGCCGCCGGTGAAACAAATCCGAGACGCCACCGCGTGGGACCAGCTTAAGGTCAATCGCGATTGGCTCGGCTTCTGGTTCATGCTGCCGGCCGCAGCGATCCTCATTCTGTTTCTCGCCTATCCGCTCGGCCTCGGCGTGTGGCTCTCGTTCACCGACGCACGCATAGGCCGTTCGGGCATTTTTGTGGGCCTGGAAAACTACGAATGGCTCTGGGGCGACAATGTGTTCTGGCTCTCCGTGTTCAACACGTTGCTTTACACGACCGTCGCCAGCACGATCAAATTCGCGATCGGGCTATATCTCGCATTGCTGTTGAACGAGAATCTGCCGTTCAAGGCGATCTTGCGCGCAGTCGTGCTCATTCCATTCATCGTTCCAACGGTGCTTTCGGCCATCGCCTTCTGGTGGATTTACGACGCACAGTTCTCCATCGTGTCATGGTCGCTCAGACATCTCGGCCTGATCCACGAAAACATCAACTTCCTCGGAGACGTCTGGAATGCCCGCTGGTCGGTGATTTTCGCCAACATTTGGCGCGGCATTCCCTTCGTCGCCATCACCCTGCTCGCCGGCCTGCAGACGGTGTCGCCGTCGCTATACGAGGCTGCCACAATCGACGGCGCCAGCGCATGGCAGCGTTTCCGCTACATCACCTATCCGCTGCTGACGCCAATCATCGCGGTGGTAATGACATTTTCGGTATTATTCACGTTCACCGACTTCCAGCTTATTTGGGTGCTCACCCGCGGCGGCCCAGTCAATGCCACGCATCTGATGGCGACGCTGTCCTATCAGCGCGCGATCCTGTCCGGTTATCTCGGCGAAGGCTCGGCGATCGCCACCGCGATGATCCCTTTCTTGCTCGCGGCCATCCTCATCTCGTGGTTTGGTTTGCAGCGCCGCAAATGGCAGCAAGGCGAAAACAATGACTGATGCGCTTGCTACAAAAGCTTCCGATCCGCATTCCGTGCTAACCGGCTCGATCGCCGACCACAGCGAGGGCATGAGCTATCTGGAGACGCTGCCAAGGCGGCTGGTGACGGTCTATTTGCCGCTGTCGATCATCATGCTTGTGCTGTTATTTCCATTCTATTGGATGCTGCTCACGTCGATTAAACCGGATGACCAGCTGCTGGACATGGACAAAGTAAGCCCATTCTGGACCACTGCGCCGACGCTTAAGCACTTTTACAATCTGTTGTTCGAGACAAACTATCCCTTATGGCTGTGGAATACGATGTTTGTCGCGGTGTCGGCGACAATACTGTCGATCATCGCCAGTGTGCTTGCGGCTTATGCAATCGTGCGATTGCGCTATCGCGGCGCTAGCTGGGTCGGCGGCGCGATCTTCCTCGCTTATCTCATTCCGCCGTCGATCCTGTTCATTCCCCTGTCGACGGTCGTGTTCCAGTACGGGCTATTCGACACTCCGTTCGCCCTCATTCTCACCTATCCGACCATCCTGATTCCGTTCTCGACCTGGCTACTGATGGGCTATTTCAAGACCATCCCGTTTGAGTTGGAGGAATGTGCGTTGATTGACGGCGCGAGCCGCTGGCAAATCCTGACCAAGATCGTACTGCCTTTGGCGGTGCCGGGGCTGATCTCGGCCTTCATTTTCTGCTTCACACTGTGTTGGAACGAGTTTATCTATGCCCTGACGTTTCTCTCTACCACCTCGCACAAAACGGTGCCGGTCGCGATCGTCAACGAATTCGTTGACGGCGACATTTACCGTTGGGGTTCGTTGATGGCTGGCGCGTTGGCGGGCTCATTGCCATTGGTCATTCTCTACGCCTTCTTCGTCGAACACTACGTCGCGGCAATGACCGGTGCGGTGAAGGAATAACCTAGCGCGAGGATACGTCCGAGATGGTGACCTCGACATAGGGGCGCTCATGGCCGAAAGCACTGAGCATGCTCATCGCGGTCTTGATCTCTGCGCTATTCGGCCTCGGCGCATAATTTGTCGTTACCAATTGGGGGCTCGCCGCAATCAGAATACAACGACACAATGCACGATGTAGCGTACATACGGCGCAAAGGTGAGATAGACAACCAGCCCTTGAGTTGAATAATTTTCACTCTGCGTTTAGGGTTCAAGCGCAGTAGCGGCTGAGATCGCGCGGCGCTTCTTTGGGCATCTGCAGGTGGACACCGTCGAAAGCGCATTGCAAAACTGATTGGCGAACTAGACACTAAAGAAGATGTGGTGATGCATATCGCTGTTCTCGGGGGCGGAATACAGGGTTGCTGCATTGCTCTCGTGCTGGCTCGAAGGGGGGCGACCGTCGATCTCTTCGATCGCAACGCGAGTTTGCTTAGCCGAACCGCAGTCGCCAACGAAGGGAAAATTCATCTCGGGTATATGTACGCCGGCGACCCGAGCCTTTTCACTGCCCGAATGATGATGCGGGGCGCTCTGGCCTTTGCTCCGTTTTTTGCTCGCAATCTTGGCATGTCCGTTCACACCATCGCCGTTTCGGATCCCGCGGTATATGTCGTGCATCGCGAAAGCCAACAGCCAGTAGAACAGGTCGCCAATTATTTCTCACAAGTGCACGCGGTGATTCGTGAAGAGACGGCCGCACGAAATGGAGATTATTTTGGCACCGAGATCATCACGGGATTGCGACAATGGTCTGATGAGGAACGGCGATCGGAGTTCGGCCCCGCAGTCCTTGCCGCTTTCGATACGCCGGAGGTTGCCATCGATCCGGTCGAGCTGGGAAATCGGCTGCGCGACTATATCACCGCGCATCCGCGCATTCGGTTGCATCTGACGCATACCGTCCTCTCAGTTGAAGATGACGCGGGACGCCTTTCTGTCGTAAGCGAGAGCTGCGCTGGCGGAAGCCGTCAACGCTACGACCATGTCGTCAATGCGCTTTGGGACGGGCAATTCGCGATTGATGAGAAGCGTGGTCATCGTCCCAGTCGCCCCTGGCTTCATCGATTGAAATACGGCGTGAGCTTTCGAAGGCCGCTAGCAATCCGCCCGAAGAGCGTAACGTTTGTGCTCGGACCATTTGGCGAAGTCGTTACCTTTCGAGACGGCTTGACCTATCTAACTTGGTATCCTGTCTGCATGCAGGGGATTTCAGGTGAGCTGACTCCTCCGCCCTGGCGCGTACACCCCGAGGAGCCGGAAGAGCCACGACGCTCGCGCCTGATCGAAGACACTTTGGCAACTTTAGCTGAATTGGTTCCCGCGCTCCGCGCACTCGACCTGAGTAATATGTCGGATGTCCGCGTGAAGGGCGGCGTGATCGTTGCGTGGGGAGCGACCGACATAGACGACGTAAAAAGCGAGTTGCACCGCCGGTTCGAGATTGGCGTGACGTCCTTTGGACGGTATCACACAGTCAATCCTGGCAAGCTTACAATGGCTCCGCATTTCGCGGAGGATTGTGGCGACCGTATCTTTCCGCATGTCTAGATGAGCGAGCCACTCGTCACCGTTGGCGTCCCGGTTTACCGCGGCCAGGACATGCTCCCGGTCACGCTCGAATGCCTGCGGACCCAGACCTATGCCAATCTCGACGTATTGATATCGGTCGATGGCCGGGACGATCCAACTATTGAGGCGTGCCGGCCATTCCTAACCGACTCCCGTTTTCGGCTGCACGTCCAACCTTCGCGTCTAGGATGGGCCGGCAATCACGACTGGACGATGCGCGCGCGTCGCGGCGAGTTCTACATCTACCAGCAGCACGACGATCAAGTGTCCGCGGACTATGTCGCCGCTCTCGTCGCAGCGGCCAGGCAATGGCCGCAAGCGTCGGTCTGCTTCTCGAAAGTAAAGATAAGTGGATTGCAGAATCGCATTAATCGGGCTGGCTCGTACTTGGGCGATCCAGTCACGCGCGCGCTGCGCTACATGGAGGGGCTCGATGCGATCATGTTACGCGGTCTTATGCGTGGTTCGGCGCTTGCCGCCACGTCCGGCCTAATCATGAATGAGTTCGAGGGCTATGGCAGCGAAAATCGGTTCCTTGCCGAACTGGCTTTGGCGGGGGAGTTTCGCTTCGTCGAAGGTCCGACCTACTACAAGCGCATTCACGGCGGAAATCTGCACCTGAAGTGGTACAGTTGGCCCGACGAGCGCAAGCGGGACGCCTGGGTCTTGCTAGCGGCCTCGATGGCAGAGATCATCGTGCCGGCCGGCGAGTCGACGGAGGAGCGTCGGCGTCTATTGCACGCTGTGCTGGAGCGATTTCTGTTTTCAAAAGGTTGGCTGAGCGGCGGCCGCAATCGAGCGCGCGCGCTGTACAAGACCGATCTTGGCCACGTGTCACGCCTGCTTCTGGCATTTATTGATCGGTTGCGGAACAGTGACACGGTCAATGCGTGGCTTTTGCAGCAAAGTCGCCACATGTTTTACGAAGCCGATAATCCTGCCGCGCGAAACAAGCTATTACGCGCCGTCGTCGATCGCCTGGAGAGAAACGGGCGTTTCGACCCCGCACTTTGCCTGGAGTCAGACTGGGCGACGCTTCGCAAACGTGCCGCCGACCAACTGGGTATTGCCGACGGCGCGGAGTAAGATCGGCCCTCAGTTGCTTCCGAGCCATCTTATCGGAGGATAGTCTCCAGCTTCACCACCTGGGACAAATCAAGCAGATTGGGCCAAATCGGCGTGATCCCGCCGGCATAAATCTCCTCCGCCACTGGCAGCATTGGCAACATGTAGGCACGAGTCTGATTGCAGGTACGACAAACATAAGTGTGTCTCAGCATTCTTGAAGCAACCGGATGAGGAGTAATAGCGACTTGGAACATGCCTGAATGACATTTAGGACACGGCGTCAGGACGGCGCTTTCTTGCTGAACCTGCATTGTGCTTTTCCGATTTAAGCCAACAGAGCAGCCGGTTTCAGAGAAATTCCACGCCGGTTCTAGAGAACGTTCGCCATACGAGACGGCAGGGCCGGATTGAGTGACCGCCATCGAAAGTCATTTCTAATAGCTCCGGCAGGTCAATCGCGTTTGGAATTTCAATTCCGGCGCCGACATTGGTTAAATCGCACACGACGCAGTCGAGCATTGAAGACTTCCGGAGGACAAGCTTTGCGCTTTTGAGCACACGTAATCGCAGACGCTTACGGCGTTCTTGCATGTGAAACTCCTATCAACTGAGCGCAAAATAGAAGACGAAAATAGGGAATGTCTTAAGCTGAACTGGTACAGGAAGGCCGGCGCCGAAAAGACTTTATTAATCAAGACTTTTCTGCGCGTCACCAAATCCCGTCCGAGAATGGTCGGACGATGATTACGACGCGTTCGACGGCGAGCGGTATATTGGACGTACCATGTGGATGCACGCAGCGCCGCAAATCGTCGCTGATTCGCCTTCTCCATTGCGGCAATTATCCGGAGCTGATCGAATAACGCATTGATCGTTTTCGTATGTCGCTCTTAAGCAACTCAAACCCAATAGCGGACCTCGCCACCCGTCGTGCAGCAAACCACTTTCTGCGCGCCTTCACTCCAAACCACGCTTGCAGCGTGAAGTCTTCGAATAGGACGTTATAACTATATGATTTTATTTACATTTGTACCGCAATTGTCGGTATATTTGCGACCGTGATTTATTATCCGGCGTCGGGAACTCAATAACGCCCTCCGGAATTCTTTGTTGCGAGGGCTTTCGGGGGGAGGATACCAATGCAACGTACGACCGGGTCCGCCGCTAAGGGGTCAAGAACCCCGGCGGTCGTTAATGGCATACCTGCCTCCAACGCAACCGAGGACGTATCACCAGGTTTGACCGAACTTCTCGCCGCCCTGCAGGCAATGCGGGCTGGGGATTTTTCCATTCGCATGCGCGGTGACAGCGTCGGCATCGAAGGCAAGATTGCTGATACGTTCAATGAAATCATTACCGCCAGCCAGCGCATGGCGAAGCAACTTGAGCGCGTCGGCGAGGTCGTTGGCCGGGAAGGAAAGACCAAACAACGCGTGAAATTTGGCGTTTCGAGCGGCGCCTGGGGCGAGATGGAAAACTCCATCAACACCCTCATCGACGATCTGGTTTGGCCTACCACCGAGGTGACGCGTGCCATCACCGCGGTCGCACAAGGCGATCTCCTCAAAACCGTCCCGCTCGACGTCGACGGCCGCCAGCTCAAGGGCGAGTTCCTCCGTTCTGCGACAATTGTCAACACCATGATCAAGCAGCTCGGCGTGTTCACCTCCGAGGTGACGCGCGTCGCGCGCGAAGTCGGCACCGAGGGCAAGCTCGGCGGTCAGGCACAAGTGCCGGAAGTCACCGGTGTCTGGAAAGATCTGACCGAAAGCGTAAATTCGATGGCTAGCAACCTAACCGCGCAGGTCCGCAATCTTGCGGAGGTGACGATCGCGGTCGCAAACGGCGACCTTTCGAAGAAAATTACCGTCGACGTGCGCGGAGAAATTCTGCAGCTGAAGGAAGCCATCAACACGATGGTGGATCAGCTCCGCTCATTCGCCTCGGAAGTGACGCGCGTGGCACGCGAGGTCGGGACCGACGGCAAGCTAGGCGGCCAAGCCATCGTTCCTGGCGTTGCCGGCACGTGGAAGGATCTAACGGACAACGTCAACTCGATGGCGAGCAACTTAACGGGGCAGGTCCGCAACATCGCACAGGTGACAACCGCCGTGGCGCGCGGAGATTTATCGCGCAAGATTACCGTGGACGTGAAGGGCGAAGTTCTGGAGCTTAAAGACACCATCAATACCATGGTGGATCAGCTCAACGCCTTCGCCTCAGAAGTGACGCGCGTGGCGCGTGAGGTCGGCACCGAAGGCAAACTCGGCGGCCAGGCGGCGGTGCCCGGCGTTGCCGGCACTTGGAAGGACCTGACCGACAGCGTGAATTTCATGGCCGGCAATTTGACGTCGCAGGTCCGCAACATCGCCGAAGTCGCGACCGCCATCGCCGGGGGCGATCTGTCCAAGAAGATCACAGTGAATGTCAGCGGCGAGATTTTGCAGCTCAAGGAAACCGTCAACACAATGGTGGACCAGCTCAACGCCTTCGCCGGCGAAGTGACGCGCGTGGCACGCGAGGTCGGCACCGAAGGCCGGCTTGGCGGTCAGGCCAACGTGCTCGGCGTCGCCGGCACCTGGAAGGATTTGACCAACTCGGTGAACTCGATGGCCGGCAACCTGACCTCGCAGGTTCGCAACATCGCCGAAGTGACCACCGCAGTCGCGAATGGCGACTTGTCGAAGAAGATCACCGTTGACGTGCGCGGCGAAATTCTCCAGCTAAAGGACACCATCAACACGATGGTGGACCAGCTCAATGGTTTCGCGGGCGAAGTGACGCGCGTGGCGCGTGAGGTCGGCACCGAAGGAAAGCTCGGCGGCCAGGCCGAAGTGCCGGACGTCGCCGGCACCTGGAAGGATTTGACTGACAACGTCAACTTCATGGCGTCGAACCTGACCGCGCAGGTCCGTAACATCGCCGAAGTGGCAACTGCGATCGCGGGCGGCGACCTGTCGAAGAAGATCACCGTCGACGTGCGTGGTGAATTGCTGCTGTTAAAGGACACGCTCAATACCACCACCGAACAGTTGCGATCGTTCGCCGCCGAAGTCACGCGCGTGGCGCGCGAAGTCGGCACCGACGGGCGGCTCGGCGGCCAGGCGGTGGTGCCGGGCGCTGCCGGAACCTGGAAAGATCTCACCGACAACGTCAATCTTCTGGCGGCCAACCTGACCACACAAGTCCGCAACATCGCCGAAGTGACCACCGCCGTGGCGCGCGGCGACCTGTCGCGCAAGATCACGGTGGATGTGAAGGGCGAAATCCTCGAACTGAAAAACACCATCAACACGATGGTGGACCAGCTCAATGGTTTCGCCTCGGAAGTGACGCGCGTGGCCCGCGAGGTCGGCACCGAAGGCAAGCTCGGCGGGCAGGCGCAAGTGCCCGGCGTCGCCGGCACCTGGAAGGATCTGACCGACACCGTCAACGTCATGGCGGCCAATCTGACCGAACAGGTGCGCGGCATCGTGAAGGTAGTGACCGCGGTGGCGGACGGCGATCTGAAGCAAAATCTGACCGTGAAGTCGAAGGGCGAGGTGGCGGCGCTGGCCGAAACCATTAACAACATGACGGACACGTTGGCGATCTTCGCCGACCAAGTGACCTCG
This sequence comes from uncultured Alphaproteobacteria bacterium, assembly GCA_963709015.1. Taxonomy (GTDB): domain Bacteria; phylum Pseudomonadota; class Alphaproteobacteria; order Rhizobiales; family Xanthobacteraceae; genus Pseudolabrys. The sequence goes on from CAVPUU010000017.1 coordinate 23,354, forward strand.
GTCGCGCGCGAGGTTGGCGTGGAAGGCCGCTTGGGCGGGCAAGCGGCGGTGCCGGGTGCCGCCGGCACCTGGAAAGACCTCACCGGCAATGTGAATCTTCTGGCCGCAAACTTGACGACGCAGGTTCGCGCAATTGCCGAGGTCGCGACAGCGGTGACGAAAGGCGATCTCACCCGTTCCATTCAGGTCGATGCCCGCGGCGAAGTGGCCGAGCTCAAAGACAACATTAATACGATGATCGACAATCTGCGGCTTACGACCGATCGTAACACTGAACAGGACTGGCTTAAAACCAATCTCGCAAAATTTACCGGCATGCTGCAGGGTCAGCGCGATCTCACGACGGTCGGCCGACTGCTGCTCTCGGAACTGACGCAGCTCGTCAACGCCCAGCTCGGCGTGATCTACCAGGTTGAAAACGAGGAAAGCGGCGTCCTGCGATTGCTGTCAGCCTACGCAGACGATGGAAGTTCAGGTCATCCGCAACTGCTTCGCGTGGGCGAAGGCATGATCGGCCAGTGCGCGGCGGAGAAGCGCAGAATGCTGATCACCGAATTACCGACACACGCCGTTCCAATCGGCTCGGCGCTGTTCAAGGTGGTGCCGCAGAACATCATCGTCCTGCCGGTGCTGTTCGAGGATCAGGTGAAAGCCGTGATCGAACTGGCTTCGATTTCATCATTTACTACTTTGCAGACTTCATTCCTTGAGCAATTGATGAGCAGTATCGGCATCGTGCTGAACTCTATTGAAGCAACGATGCAGACCGAAGGCCTGCTCAAGCAATCGCAAAATCTTGCCGGCGAGTTGCAAACTCAGCAGAAGGAACTCCAACAGACAAACGATCAATTGGAACAAAAGGCGCAGCAGCTTGCGGAGCGCAACGTCGAAGTCGAACGGAAAAACCAGGAAATCGAACAGGCCCGGCGTGCACTTGAAGAAAAAGCCAGCGAGTTAGCGCTTACCTCGAAGTACAAATCCGAGTTCTTGGCAAACATGTCGCACGAATTGCGGACGCCGCTAAACAGCATCCTGATTCTGGGTCAACAGCTTACTGAGAATCCGGACGGCAATTTGTCCACCAAACAGGTTGAGTTCGCTCGCACCATCCATGGCGCCGGCACCGACTTGTTGAATCTCATCAGCGATATCCTCGACCTCTCCAAAATCGAGTCAGGAACGGTGACCGTCGACGAGGAAGAAGTGTCCCTCTCCAGTCTGCTTGAAAGCGTTGCGCGGCCGTTCCGCCACGAGGCGGAAGATCGGCGACTGTCATTTGACGTCCGAAGTCGACGCCCATCTAGGCCGCAGCATCACAACCAACTCCAAGCGTCTCCAACAGGTGCTCAAAAACTTGCTCTCAAATGCATTCAAATTCACTCAAAACGGCGGCGTGCAACTAAACGTATCGGCCGCGGTCGGCGGCTGGAGTCCGGAACACGGTGTCCTTAGCCTTGCGCCATCGGCCATCGCATTCGAAGTGTCGGACACCGGCATCGGCATTCCAACGGAGAAGCAAAAACTTATCTTCGAGGCTTTTCAGCAGGCCGACGCGAGTACAAGCCGAAAATACGGCGGCACCGGACTCGGTCTCGCCATCAGCCGCGAATTGTCAAATCTACTGGGCGGCGAAATTCAGCTGCGCAGCACGCCCGGTCAAGGGAGCACCTTCACGCTTTACTTGCCGATCAAATATGTTGGGCCGGCTTCTGGCGGCAAACCGGCTATCCGCGATGCCTCAAGATCCGCGATTAACGCGCCGGCTCTGCTGCCGCCTGCAACGTCCGATCGCATCGTCGAGCACGTGGCCGATGATCGACTTGAAATCGATCCGGGCAATTCGATCCTGCTTGTGGTTGAAGACGATCCTCACTACGCGCGTGTCATTATGGATTTGGCGCGCGACAAGGGTTTCAAGGTGTTGGTCGCGGCGCGCGGTGCGGACGCACTCAACCTCGCGCAACAGTTCCAGCCGAGCGCGGTGTCGCTTGATGTGTTCTTGCCCGACATGCTCGGCTGGACCGTCCTTAATCAGCTCAAGCAGAATCCGCTAACGCGCCACATTCCGGTGCAAATTATTACCCTGGACGAGGACCGTCAGCACGCCCTAGCGCGCGGTGCGTTTTCTTTCGTTACCAAGCCGACAACCCCGGAAGGCGTTGACGAAGCTCTGTCGCGTATCAAGGAATACGCGCAAACGCGCCGACGGCGTCTACTCGTAGTCGAAGACGACCCATCCGAGCAAACGAGCATCCGAGAATTGCTCGGGCACGACGATATTGACATTATTACGACCGATACTGGCACGGAGGCTTTGCGGACGCTTCGCGAGCAGCCGTGCGATTGCGTCGTGCTTGATCTTCGTCTCCCCGACATGTCCGGCTTTGAAGTGCTGGAATCCATCCGTGCCGACGGAATGATCGCCGATGTTCCGGTTGTCGTTTTTACCGGTCGCGAATTGTCGCCGGAGGAAGACGCTCAGTTGCACACCATGGCGCGCAGCATTGTTGTCAAGGGTGTCGAGTCGCCGGAACGGCTGCTCGACGAAACGGCATTGTTCCTTCACCGTGTCGTCACCGATCTTCCGCCCGCAAAACAACGGATGTTGGAACGTCTGAACAGTTCCGACGAAGACTTGCTGAATCGCACCGTGCTTTTGGTCGACGATGACGCCCGTAACATTTTCGCGCTCAGCAGCGTTCTGGAACGGCGCGGAATGCGTGTTCTCACGGCCACCACCGGCACCGAGGCTATTGACCTCGTTACGTCGACGCCGGAATTGGCGATCGTGCTCATGGATATCATGATGCCGCAGATGGACGGATATCAAACTATCAGAGCCATTCGGCAGAGGCCTGATTTGCGGCGGTTGCCAATCATCGCGCTAACGGCAAAGGCGATGAAGGGGGATCGGGAAAAGTGTCTGGAGGCCGGCGCCTCGGACTATCTGGCAAAGCCGGTCAATACCGAGCAACTATTGTCGTCCCTTCGAATGTGGCTACATCGCTGAGTGACGAGTGCCCAATGACCGAGCATGAGAAGATCAATATTCTGCTGGTGGACGACCAGCCCGCGAAGCTTTTAAGTTACGAAGCAATTCTGCATGGCCTGAACGAAAACTTGATCAAAGCAAGTTCGGGCCGGGAAGCCCTGGAACATCTGCTCAAATCCGACGTTGCCGTGATCTTGGTTGACGTCTGCATGCCGGATTTGGACGGATTTCAGTTAGCCGCCATGATTCGGGACCATCCGCGATTTCAAAAAACGGCGATAATATTTATTTCCGCCATCCTGCTTAGCGAGATGGACAGTTTGCGCGGGTATGAGATGGGCGCGGTGGACTATGTTCCTGTTCCCGTTGTACCGCAGGTCTTGCAGGCTAAGGTAAAGGTATTCGCCGAACTTTACCGAAAGACCCGTGAGCTCGAGCAATTGAATCAGCAGCTGGAGGCTCGGGTTGCGGAAAGGACCGCAGAATTGGAAGCGTCGACAAGGCAGTTGTTGCAAAGCGAACAACGAAGAAGCCTGGCCATGGCCGCTGGAAACATGGGGTCGTGGGAATGGGACGCCATCAACGACAGTTATTTGTGGGATGAAGGACACTACCGGATTTTTGGTGTTGAACCGCAAGAATTCGCCGTCACGCCTGAAAACATTCGCACGCGAATCCATTCAGACGATTGGCATAATCTTCAAATCGGATTTGAGCGCATGGCAGCGGAAGGTCATGCACACCAGCTTGAATTTCGCGTCCTGCGTCCGGATGGGCAGACCCGTTGGTGTTTAGGAAGTGCCGCCGCCACTAGAAATAAAGATAATCGGGTGGTGCGCGTGAGTGGAGTAACCCTTGATATCACGGATCGTAAAGAGGCCGAGGAGCGACAGACACTCTTGGCTCGTGAAGTCGATCACCGCGCGAAAAATGCCCTAGCTCTCGTGCAATCGATTTTGAAGCTCACGCGTGCAGAGAGTTTGCATGCATACATAACGGCGGTCGAAGGACGAATTAAAGCCCTATCGCGCGCTCACACGGTCTTGTCTCAATCACGCTGGCATGGTGCCGATCTTCGCGGTTTAATCGATGAAGAATTGGCGCCATATCGAATTGACAGCGCCGAAAAGATCATGACGGACGGTCCAGAGATCTTTCTGGAGCCTGCGACGGCACAAACATTAGCGCTGGCCCTTCATGAACTTGCTACGAACGCTGCGAAGTATGGTGCGCTTTCATCGGTACTCGGGCGGCTGCAACTCAAGTGGTCGTTTGATAACGGCAAGCTCGTGCTCGACTGGAGCGAAAGCGGCGGACCGACGACAAGGCCTCCAACCGTAAACGGATTCGGCACGAGAATTATCCTTGCCAGCATCGAGCGTCAGCTACGGGGGGATATCGCCTTTAATTGGCAAGCGGAAGGTTTGCGGTGCGTAATTTCAGTCCCCCTGGGCAATACGACGGAATTTGTTGAGCCCCTCGAGGCGCGCGGTAAACTCGAAATCACCGCCTCCAGCGCAACCATCGCTCTGACAGGCTATTCGGTAATGCTTGTAGAAGACGAAGCGATCGTTGCGCTGGCCGTGAATGACACCCTGATTGAACTTGGCTTTTCCGTAGTCGGACCATTCAGTCGTGTGTCTGACGCCAGTCGAGCTTTGCAAGATAGCAAAGTGGACGCCGCTATTCTGGATATCAATCTAGATGGCGAATTGGTCTATTCGTTGGCTGAGATGTTAGCTGCCCGAAAGATCCCATTTGTGTTCGCAACCGGCTATGGTGCTGAGAGCATTGAACAAAGATTTGAGCATATCCCCGTTTTACAAAAGCCGATCGAAAAAGATACCTTGAGTCGACTATTTGGGACGCCAGAGATTGCGCGAGCCGTCATTGCCAATGAAACGTCGCTTCAATTCGACGCGACCAAGGCGCCGTCAGATTCCCGAGGCAGTTACCCTTGAGGCACGGCAGCATCTATGGCACCCTCCTTTTGGGTGGGGGCCATGTCAATTGTCGGTCTGCTTCAGAATAGCGCCTTTGATCCTGATACAATCAAGGCCATAACTACCGCTTACGAACGGGCCCGCAGTGAATTGCGGCTCGTTGACCGGAGCGATCCGCTCACGGAGCTTGTAGCGAGGACAATCATTTCCGTCGCCGAAACAGGTGAGCGCGACCCCGATCGGATACGACAAATTGCAATGGAAAAGTTAGGGATGCGAGGTGCTAAGTAATAAGTCTTAGTTTTATTTTCCGCCATCAAATATTTCAAAACTGCTTCTTGATGTAGAATGTCCGCTAATGACTGCCGACTCTTGCACAGATTATTCCGGGTCGGAGAACAATCCGCATTAGGAAGGTGGCGGAGGGAGTGCAACTGCAAAACAAATTCTCTGCTCGTAGTACAGAGCAACCCCTCGTACGCCCGCGCAATCAGACGTACTCTGGCGTATGGCGGAGGGAGTGTAATTGCAAACTAATTTCTCTACTTGTAGTACAGAGTAATCCCTCGCAGATCAGCGCATTGCATATATCGCGGAGAGCGTGGACAAATAGGCTTCTTCATTCAAGCGCAGGCAGTGGCGAGAAATCGAGGTACCAGAGAAGAAAGCTGGACGTTATCAAACGGCAGGGCCTAAAGCCGAAAAATGCCTTTGATAAACTCGATAAAAATCTCGGAACGCCTTGAATCTAAACGGCTTGAGTTCAGCTAATTTCTGCTTGGTGAATCGAAAGGTTGGTCCCGGCGACGGCTTCACCGTCTATGGGTTGATGGCACCGAGTTCCGCTGGACCAGGGAAGAAGTCGCAGCGGCATGAGAACCGTTCAGGATCAATTACGATAGGAGAACACTCGAGCTCCACCGAGCGGTGGAATGATGTCCCTCGCGGGACGATGGGTGAGGTGAGTTCGCATGTCCGCTTGGACCTGCCGTCCGTCTGACGGCAAGGCCGGCCCAAAGATTGTTCCACCTCGTCCTCAAATCCCATACTGGAAGGGCCTTGGTGCCGATTCCGAAGAGAAGCGCGAGCCCGCGAGCGACATCGACACTGTAGTGGTGGATAGTCTGAAAGTGCTTGACCCCGAACGGCCGATTAGAGAAGCGGACATTGGTCCTCGATATGGCTCGGCAAAGCGCATAGGACGATGACCACGCACAGCAGCGTAGACGTTGTTTCTCTCAAATACCGACATTGGAGTAGAATCGCCTCGACGCGCTGAATTCGTGCGAAAACGGAAAACTCCCTTATGGCCAATAAGGTTCCCAACTTTTTATTTTCGAGAAACGTTTACGTCTCGTTGCCTCCTTTTTGACTGTGGCCTACGTTCCAGGTCGTCAAGTACCTTGTGCAGCGTTTGGGTGGTTCGCATGGCAGAAAAAGTTAAAGAACGCGCCCGTGCTGCTGCCTCCCAGCTTGCCGACATAATCGCCTCGCGCGCAAACGCGGTGTGCGTTGCCGGAGACGATTTTTTCCACCAACTGGTAGATTCTCTTCCTGCCGCGGTCTATGCGACCGATGCTGCGGGGAGGATTACCTACTACAACGAGACAGCAGTCGAACTTTGGGGATGCCGTCCAGAGTTGGGCCGGAGCGAGTGGTGTGGATCATGGAAACTGTTTTGGCCGGATGGCCGGAGCATGCCTCATGACCAGTGCCCGATGGCTGTCGCTATAAGAGAAAGGCGTTCAGTTCGCGGGCTAGATGCCGTCGCCGAGCGTCCGGACGGAACTCGAGTCCCTTTTATTCCCTTTCCGACGCCGATGTTCAATTCGGACGGACAATTCGCCGGTGCCGTGAACTTGCTAGTTGACATATCTGAACGCAAGCACGCGGAAGAGGCGATGTATCGGCTTGCCGCAATCGTTGAGTCGTCGGACGACGCTATAATAGGAAAGAATCTTCAGGGCATCATCACGAACTGGAACAAGGGTGCAGAGCGGATTTTTGGCTACCTAGCCGAAGAGATTATCGGCCAATCCATCAAGGTGCTAATACCCCCAGAATACCAAAGCGAAGAGGACATGATTCTTGAGCGCTTGCGACGCGGAGAACGGATTGACCATTACGAAACTGTGCGGCAACGCAAGAACGGCGAGCTTATCGATGTTTCGCTAACAATTTCCCCGATTAAAGATACAAGCGGTCACATAATTGGTGCTTCGAAGATCGCGCGTGATATCACCGAGCGTAAGAGATTTGAAAAACAATTGGTGCTACTCGGACGTGAGGCGGAACATCGCGCTAAAAATATCCTAGCAACTGTGCAAGCCGCTGTTCATCTTACGCGCGCCGAAAGCGTGGATGAGTTCAAAAGAATGATCGGAGGGCGCATCCAAGCCCTCGCTAACGTGAATGCGCTTTTCGTTCAGTCCAGCTGGACCGGCGCTGACTTGCGAACTTTAATCGAACATGAGCTTGCCGCATTCTTACAGGATGGCAAAACACAGGTTCATATTGATGGGCCGGATTTAATCTTAGAACCCGATGCTGCGCAGGTCATCGCGATTACAATACATGAGCTAACCACAAATGCGGCGAAGTACGGTGCGTTGTCCTCTGCGAGGGGCTCCATCAAAGTAGTGTGGTCACAGTCGGCCGGAGAATTGATAATTCATTGGGCTGAAAGCGGCGGCCCGACCATTGCGGCTCCGAGCCGCCGAGGCTTTGGAACGAACATTATCGAACGCATGGTGCAAGACAAATTGAACGGGACCGTAAAGTACGATTGGCGCGACACGGGTCTTTTTTGCACTCTTGTTCTACGAAGCGATTTCCACTTAATCTAACGTTCGCCGCCCCATTTTTTATTGCCGTGCGTAGATGAGGCGATTGAGAACCCTATTAGGCCGGGAAGCTATATTTCCAACGCTGCCGAACAAACATAATAAGAACGGGCAATGTCCGTTTTTGATGCTGTGGACGGCTCCTCCACCGGCACGCGAGTGCCATGAATGGGGGTGCTGTTAAGGCCCCCACAATTTGGAGGAGCCAAGCATGCAATCGGTCACGACAATCGGTCTCGATATCGCCAAGTCGGTGTTTCAGGTGCACGGCGTTGATGCCGCGGGCCAAGTGATCATCCGCCGTCAGTTGAAGCGACGCTATGTCCTGGCATTCTTCCAGAAGCTACCACCCTGCCTAGTCGGCATCGAAGCTTGCGCTTCATCGCACCATTGGTCGCGCGAGCTCAAGGCGCTCGGCCACAGCGTGCGGCTAATGCCGCCTGCCTACGTGAAGCCATACGTCAAGCGGCAGAAGAACGACGCGACTGACGCCGAGGCGATCTGTGAGGCGGTCGCCAGGACCAACATGCGGTTCGTCGAGACCAAGACTCCCGAGCAACAGAGCGGCATGGTACTTCATCGCACGCGCCATCTGTTCATCCGCCAGCAGACTGCGTTGATCAATGCGATCCGCGCTCATCTTGCTGAGTTCGGGATCGTCGCGCCGGTAGGACGCAAGGGTGTTGAGGAACTGCTCGATGTTGTCGCCGATCCAAGTGACAAGCGAGTTCCCGAGATAGCCCGTGCGTGTCTTACAGCCCTCGGGACACAATTACGCAGGCTCAAGGAGCAGATTCTAGAGTTTGATCGCATGATCAGGACTTGGCATCGGTCTGATGAGATGAGCATGCGGCTGGATAAGGCCCCCGGTGTTGGCCCAGTACTGGCCACCGCACTGGCAGCTACCGTTGCTGACCCAAAGGCCTTCCGATCAGGGCGCAACTTCTCAGCTTGGATCGGGCTGGTGCCGAAGCAGCATTCGAGCGGTGGCAAAAACAGGCTCGGCAGTATCAGCAAGCAAGGTGACCGCTATCTGCGCGGCCTGTTCGTAGCCGGCGCGCTCGCTGTCATCCGCTATGCCAAGATCCACGGCACTAAGCACCGGCCTTGGCTCACGGCATTGTTGGCGCGGAGGCCGGCTAAGGTTGCTGCCATCGCTCTCGCCAACAAGATCGCGCGGATGGTCTGGGCCATGATGGCTAGAGGCGAACGCTATAGGGAACCCGTCGCGCTTGCGGCGTAAACGAGATCGCGTCGGACATCCGGCGTGATGTGAAGGTTGGGAGGGCCAACAGCACGTAATGCAGAGCCGGTCGATCCGGCGATCAGGACAACCCACTAGTGCCATCGCATTCTTGAATGCGTGCTTTTGACCGGGACCTGATCCGCGGAGGGCATTATGGCCAGCGGCCCAGTGTGCCGCGCTTAAAGGCCGAACACATGGCTGCACCGACCAATGCTGCAAACGTGAAAAAGCTCTTGCCAACTCGGAGCCGTCTACACATGGCACTTACCCGACAACCCGATTGCTCCGGAATTTTTCCGCTACCCACAGCGGACATCGGCGTTCGGCTCAGAAGCAGCGAACCATGAACTCGGTGTCCGTCCCGTTCTCGGCTAGTTTTTGAACTCTTGTCTTTGGCCTTTTTCCCTTCTTGAATTCTTTGAGCTTTACGCACACAATGGTTAGCCAGGTAATATCGAACGCATTGCCAAGCGGCTCGTCGTCCTGGTTCTCCATTCGGCTGTAAGTGTGGTCTATGCCGACCGACCAAATTTCTTCCCCTGCTTGTTTTAGCGCGACCACCACGTCTTGGCCGTTCATGCCCTTGGCTAAGTGTTTGAAGAGATCCCAAAGCTTATCCCGAAACGGCGAGACAGCATCCCGGTGCATCTTAGGGCGTTTTTTTGATCGCTTTTTCATTGCACGTTTTCCTTAGTGCCCGCCTGAGTGTTTTTTTGGACAGCCTCGTGCGAGAGTGCAGGCTGGCAATATTTCAAAATAGATACATCACTTCGGTTTGGCACGGCTTAATCGCCTGTAATTGGCGGCAACGCGTTTACGGTACTGCGCGATTATTTTGGAACTTGATCCACCAGTCAGGAGCATTACGCCGGCACTCCACGCTTCGGTGAATTTCTCGCTTATCATTTTGTTGGCTTCTAAGCGCGCGGAGGTCCCGCCGGCCGCAAGTTTGCTAAGTCTTAACGCGATGACGCGGTTCGATTCGATCGCCAATGCAAGGATGCCAAGCCTCAGGGTCAGGACCTCATGCCAAACCACCTATGATGCTTTCACGGCTAGCCCGAAGTCGCCGGAACAATTGGCAGCCCTGACCGAGACGTAAAAAGCCGAAATAAGCCGAGGCACTTAGGGCGCCTCGGCTTCGTTGGCATAGCGACAGCTTAGTCTTTATCGATGTGAACCGACGTGCCGCTCGTGGTGTTGTCCGAGCAAACCTTGGTCGTCTTGATGCTGTCTTCCGCCTTTTCGCGCAACTCAAACGCAAGCGGTCCGATTTGCGTGATGGTGGTTTGCTCCGTTGGCTTATCGTCGTCACCGTGCAGTGGTGGTCTGGCCCGCGGACAACGTAATATTCGTCGGCAAGGGCGGGCGCCGCGAATGAAATTCCGATCGCCACTGCTAGCAGAGTCTTCGTGTTCATGGATGCCTCCTGATGGTCATTCGGGAAATGCTACTGCGTAAAGCGCAACAAAGATGAATAAGCCGAGCCGAAAGAACTGCAAAGACTGCGGTCGTCGTGACACCGATCATTGCGCCATCCTCAGGTAGCACCCCTAGCAATACGTAGCGCCCCTAAAACGTTCCAAATCGGACAATCGGAATACGAAACGACGGCGAGTTCATTACGACAGAGCAGTCAATTGAGCTAACGCACCATGCTGGTACTCGGACTTTGACGCGGAACCTGTGCACCCGGCGGTGGTTATTTCGCTAGGTGCGCATCATGCAGATGGTCGGCTCAATTGCCGATATGCTCTGGGCCTGTCGGGCACCCGACCGGAAGAGCTCAGCATCGTGCAAGTCTGCGATCGGGCGCTTGTTGTCTATCTCGTGCTCATCGGTTATGTCCAATTCGGTAAAAAGCAGTTCCTCGGACAGGCCACCGCCCTCAACGCGATTCTGGTCATCATTATCGGTTCGGTGTCAAGCCGCGCGATTTCAGGCACCGCTCCCTTCTTCGCGTCGCTGGCGGCAGCCTTGTCCCTCGTCGCCATCCATTGGCTGTTGTCCTATCTCGCCGAACGTCGCCAATGTTGAGCGGGCTGACCAAAGGCCACGATACCATTCTCATCAAAGGCGGACATGTCGACCGCCAAGCATTGCATCGCGCCCATATGTCGGACGATGACCTAGCTGAAGACTTGCGCCAGCAAGGTGTTGCCAGCCCGGACGATGTGAGGGAGGCGCGGCTTGAGCGAAGCGGCAAGCTCTCGGTCATCAAGAAATGAACGCGCGTTTGCTCGCGATGGAACCCGTTTCCGTCCGGCCGGTTAGCAACGCGGCGAATGTTTACTTGAGGTTTCGTCTCATGCCGCGTGTGAGCCACGTCAAGAACGACCGTTTTATGAGGGCCGCCGAAGCGGCCGCCAGGATCGAGCGCTCGATTCAGAAGAAGATCGACCAGAAGGACGCGCAACGCACAAAGAAGCCAAAAGAGGACAAGAGCGCAATGCAGGCGGGCGCGCGTCGTTATCCCGAACCGCCGATGCCTAGGCAGCATATCGCCAAGCCGGGCAAGGAGGTCGACCTCAAACTGGCGCCTATGTACGACGCGCCGCATTACAAAGGCTCGGACAAGCTGAAAGGCAAAGTCGCGCTGATCACCGGCGCCAATTCCGGCATCGGCCGCGCCGTGGCTGTCTTGTTCGCGCGCGAAGGGGCGAACGTCGCCGTCGCCTATCTCAACGAGCATGACGATGCCAAGCAAACCAAGGGCGCGGTCGAGAACGAAGGCCGCCGCTGCATCATTCTGTCGGGTGACGTTGCCGATCCTGCGTTCTGCAGGGACGCGGTCGCGCGCACGATGAAGCAATTCGGTCGTCTCGACGTGTTGGTCAACAATGCAGCGTTCCAGGAACACGTGCAGGCTTTCGAAGACCTGACCGAAGATCATTTCGATCGCACGTTGAAGACCAACCTCTATGGCTATTTCCATATGGCCAAGGCTGCGGTCCCGCACATGAAACCAGGCAGCGCCATCGTCATGACTGGATCGGTCACCGGACTCCTCGGCAACAAGAACCTACTCGACTATTCGATGACCAAGGGTGGCATCCACGCCTTCGTCCGCTCGCTCGCGACCCATCTCATCGACAAGGGCATTCGCGTGAACGCCGTCGCACCTGGCCCAGTGTGGACGCCGCTCAATCCCGCCGATCGCGATGCCGAAGGTGTCTCTAAATTCGGCAGTGACACGCCAATGAAACGGCCGGCGCAGCCAGAGGAAATTGCACCGGCTTTCGTATTTCTCGCGGCGCCGAGCTGCTCAAGCTATATCACGGGCGAGATTTTGCCGATCATCGGCGGTTATTCCGGGGGTTAGGAGAGACGAAGTGGCATGGCGAGGAAGCGGAAATACTCGAAGAGTGCAGGCAACGACGTCGAGCGGGAGATGCGCCGCTACAGGAACGATACGGCCAAGAGGCCTCTGCGGCCCTCACTGTTCCATTGGGACCAGCGAGCTCGATAGGATCGCATGGGCTGGATCAGCGGCGCAAATCATCGGCGTCTCGCACGAGGGAACTGAAGTTGTTTTCACCGATTGATGCAGCATGACACTGTCCAATAACCCCAAGCCTACACGTGCTCCGTTTGAGGAGCCCGCCAAGCCATATCCGGTCGAAGAACCGCCGCAGCCTGCACCGAACGATCGGCCGATGGTCGATCCCGTCCCGCCAAATTCTGATCTTCCGAAGATGTAAATCAAGGCGGGCCCAAATCCTCACGGGACCACGCCAGAACTCAGGCCGTGGAACGAATATGCGCGGTGCAGGTTTTATCAACACGGTGAATAGGAGTGCAAAATGAGCATCAAGGGCAAGATTAAAGAGGCCGCCGGCTTTGTGAAGGAAGAGGCTCACGAACACGGCAAATCTCCTGAGAGCCAAAAGAAGGCAGAGGAAGGACGCGACTTGCGGAACGAGGGTCGCATTGAGGATGGAAAGAATCCCAAAACAACGAAGCCGGGGACTGGCCACTAACAACCACTAGCGAATAAATTCGATGCCGCCATAGCAAACGCTAGGCGGCATCATTTTTGGATCTTAATCGTATCCTCACCAGCACGGGCGGGGTGGTGCTCGCGAACAGTGTCATACGATCAGCACCGTTCGTGCAGTCAATTGGTTGCGGCGATGAGAGGACAGTTTTGGCGCCAAGCGGATGTTTAATCGGCCGGTCGATGTCCGCTATTGGGGTCAAGCGAAGATTTCTAGCGATCGATGCCCATGTCCACTAGTGACCAAAAGCGCCACACCGCTCGCCATTTTTCAATGACCATCACAACGACGTGTAAGAGCGTGAAGGATACCTTACGCGATATCGTTAGTTCATGTAACGCTATGTCAGGAAGCACTTGGAGCAGGATCGCGGTTAGGGTGCTTCTGACGGGATTGGTCTTAATCACCGTCAGCTTCTTTGTTTTGCAAGTCGCGATTCGATTGTTTCGCTCATCCGAACACGTTAGAATCAAACATCATATAACTCCCGCCGACAATGCAGTCTCTAAACAACGGACGCGTTGATATCAAAACCCTAAGGCGGTCAGGCCCAGCTATGAAAGAAGAAAGCTGAGCTGAACTTTTCTCCCAATGTGTTGGTAATCAAACTGCTTAAGGCCGATCTTGAGAATGCCGCCCAAGTTGGCGGCCTCTTTCATTTCAATCACTATGCAATGTCGCCTAGTGGCACTTAGCGGACGTCCACTTAGTGCGGCTGCGCGTTGAATGACCAATGAGGGCACTGGAACATCTGCGGTCAAAAAGCGTTTTGCCAACCACCAACCTTGGAGGCTTCACATGTTAAAGATTGTATCCGCAACATCACTCGCTCTCGCATTGGCGGCTAGTGCTGCGCTTGCTCAAAACTCTGATTCTAAGGCACCTCCCGCGAAATCGGAACAAACGCAGACTGAGAAAAATGCTTCGGCCATGGGTCTGTGGCAGAGCTCAAAATTGATTGGCGTGAACGTCTACAACGGTTCCAATGAAAAGGTCGGCGACATCAAAGAGATTATGCTGGATAAACAAGGGAAAGCCGACATAGTCGTGATCAGTGTCGGTGGCTTCCTTGGGATGGGCGAGCACGACGTGGCTGTGAAATTTGGAGAGCTGAAGTGGTCCGATGAGCCTGTGCGTACGGCCTCCTCCGGCAGCTCGAACGCAAATCGGCCCGCCACTACGGGCACCAACAGCGATGGCGTTAGCAAGAAGAACTATCCGGATCACGCGGTTTTGAACGCTGATAAAGATCAGCTCAAAAATATGCCCCAGTTCAACTACAGCAAGTAAGCCGTGAAAAGACGCCGCGGCCCCTTCAGCGGAACAAATCGCCTTGTTGGATATTTTATTCCCACCTGGATGGGTGTGCCATGTCTGCTGAGGAAATTGGACCGGATCGCATCGTTAGGGCAGCCTACGAAGTGGCATGGGAGTGGTTCACGGTTATACCGGGACTGACGCCTGACGAGATGATGAGTGGGCCCGATAAGTTGCGCGACCACATTTGTCTCTTGGTCGACGCCGGGGAGACCGATCCGATAAAGATCGCGCACAGTGCTGTCGGCATGCTGCGCCAACAGGAACAGATTTTGCGCTCAAAGGCGCAGGTGGCGGACTTCACGGTTCAAGAGCGGCATGTCTGCTTGTGATCTTAAGTCGGACAGCGCTCGCAAGCCGCGAGTCATAACTACCAGAAATTTTCGCAGTGATAAAAGTATGAGACGGCGAAGGTGAAATCGTACGCCACCTCCGGAACATTTCACCCGGCTCAATGTTATCGGCAGCCAACCGATGTGAGGAACACGCCATGGCCGAGCTGTCGCGCACCGATCTCGTCGAATCCGAATCAGCCATTTCCTGGGGTGCCGTGATCGCCGGCTCGGTCGCGGCCATGGCGCTGACGCTGGTGCTGCTCTCGATCGGTAGCGCACTTGGCTTTTCTTCCGTTTCTCCGTGGCCGAACGCCGGAGTTTCGGCCACAACCTTCAAGATCGCCACCGGCATTTATCTCGTCGTGGTCGCGTTGATCGCCTCTAGCATTGCCGGCTATGTCGCCGGCCGGCTGCGCACCAAATGGCGCGGCGTCCACAATTACGAGGTCCAGTTCCGCAACACCGCGCATGGTTTCTTAGCTTGGGGACTTGCGACCATCGTTGGCGCGGCTGTGCTTGGCGGCGCCGCGACATTCTTTGCGGCCGGCGCCGCCACTGGCGCTGCGGCAGGCGCCACCAATGCGGCGCCGCAGCGCGCGAACCCGACCTCCGACTACTATGTCGCCGAGCTGTTCCGGCCGGCCTCCGGCGGCGGTACCGCGGCCGTTGCGCCGGTCCAAACGGGCACGCCACCGGCGACGGCAACCGGCGGCGGCCAAGGCAGTTTCCAAGCGAACCGTCAGGCGACTGTGATCTTTGCCCATGCCGCGGAGAATAGCGGCACGCTCGACCAGAACGATCGCGCCTATCTGGCGCAGCTAATTGCAGCACAAACCGGCACCAGCCAAGCAGATGCCGAGAAGCGCGTCGATGAAGTCACGGCGCAGGCCAAGGCCGCCGCCGACCAGGCCCGCAAGGCCGCCGCCCAGCTTTCAATGTGGCTGGCGATCTCGATGCTGGTCGGCGCCTTCGCGGCGAGCGCCGCCGCGATCGAAGGCGGCCAGCTCCGCGACCGCCGCTGGCGCGGCGTCATCGGCACTCGCGCCTATACCGAAGCTCGTATCGATAATTAGGAGGACACCATGGGTCTCATTCTATTGTGGCTGCTCGGCATCCCGATCCCGCTGCTGATCCTTATTGCCGTGCTCGCGCATCATTGAGGCGGGTGACGTACCTCGCGAAAAATAGATCGGCGTAGCCTTCTGTCAGCGGCCGCGGACTTTGTTTTTCCTGCTACGCCCTAACGATACGCGTGGAGTTTGGCGCGTGACGAGTAAGGCTAAAATTGAAGATGAAATACGCACCCTGAAGGAGCGGATGGAGGAGTGCAAAAGGCATGTGAAAGATCATATGTCGAATCCAGACGCGCTCCGCGCCGCTACGCTGGAATTACGGGAAATGAACACGCGTCTTTCTGAGCTTCAATCGCGGCTCAATAAAACCAGCCGCTAGCTTATCCCCCCAGTCCTTGGAATGTCGCCTTCGGTTTGTCAATGTGCCCTAAGGGCACTTAGCTCGCAACTTTTTCTCTCCGGCATCGGTTGGGGTTGGTGATGTTTTGCACAGCGACACATGTCCAACAGATCGCGCAGTAAAAGAACTCAGTCCGTGGCCCTTGCAGGCGGCAGATCGAAAGATCCCGTCATAGGCAGCAGTAAGCCTCGGCTGCTAGGCATCCTTGGGCCGGGGTTGATTACAGGAGCCTCGGACGACGATCCGTCTGGTATTGCTACATATAGCCAAGCGGGCGCTCAGTTTGGCTTCGCCATACAGTGGATCATGCTCTTCAGCTACCCGCTGATGTGCGCCGTGCAAGAAATCAGCGCACGGCTCGGTCGCACGACCGAACGAGGCATTGCGGGAAATCTGCGTCAACATTATCCGAACTGGATGCTTCAATCGATCGTTTTTTTGCTTGCAACAGCTAACACAATAAATATTGGTGCCGACCTTGGCGCGATGGGTGACGTGGCGCAGATGTTGACCGGCGCACCACGTTTGTTGTTCGTGGTTTTCTTCGCAGCATTATGCGCCACGCTGCAAATATTTATGTCTTATACCCGCTATGTGGCAGTTCTTAAATGGACGACGCTATCGCTCTTCTTTTATTTTGGTACCGTTCTGTTCGTGAAAATCCCTTGGAATGAATTTGCAGCCGGATTTTTCATTCCGAAAATATCCTGGAACGCAGATTTTCTCACCATTACAACAGCGGTCTTGGGCACCACCATCAGCCCCTATCTTTTTTTCTGGCAATCTTCGCAAGAAGCTGAAGATGAGCGGGTGAAACCTTATCGGCATCCGCTTGTGAAGGCGCCCGGCGAGTCAAAACACGCTTTTCATCGAATTCGAATCGATACCTATGTTGGTATGGCATTTGCTAATCTTGTTGCGCTCGCCATCATCGTTACAACAGCGGCAACTCTGCATGCCAAAGGGGTCACCGATATTGAGACGTCGCAACAAGCTGCTGAAGCATTGCGTCCTGTTGCAGGCAATTTCGCATTCTTGATCTTTTCGCTTGGGATTATCGGGACGGGCCTATTGGCGGTGCCGGTTCTCGCAGGCTCGACTGCTTATGCGATCGGCGAATCCCGACGCTGGCCAGTCGGCCTTGGTAGAAAACCCGAAGAAGCCAAGGCATTTTATGCCGTCGTCGCGATCGCAACGCTCGTGGGGATGGTGCTTAATTTTACTCCAGTCAACCCAATTAAGGCACTTTTTTGGACGGCGGTTCTCAACGGCATTGTCTCGGTACCGGTCATGGTGACCATGATGTTTGTTGTGACCAATTCGAAGGTGATGTCGAAATTCGTGATCAAGGGGCCGCTGCTATGGCTCGGATGGGCCGCCACCCTTGTGATGGCCATTAGTGGAGTTGGCACGATTGTCGGAGCAATCCTGCAGTGACAAAAAGTTGGCAACGAATTTATTTTATTACCGGGCTCATTATGGCGATTTCGTTGTTTGCAACGATCTTGGCATTACTTATTGGCCATACCTGGGGCAGGGACACAGCGCTGACTTTGCTGAGACCTTTTGTCGCAATCCTATTGGTCTTTTTAGCTGATCGATTTTTTCTCGATTGAACCGCCCGGATGTTCGCTTCTGATGCTGTGGACGGCTCCTCCACCGGCACGCGAGTGCCATGAATGGGGGTGCTGTTAAGGCCCCCACAATTTGGAGGAGCCAAGCATGCAATCGGTCACGACAATCGGTCTCGATATCGCCAAGTCGGTGTTTCAGGTGCACGGCGTTGATGCCGCGGGCCAAGTGATCATCCGCCGTCAGTTGAAGCGACGCTTTGTCCTCGCATTCTTCCAGAAGCTACCAGCCTGCCTAGTCGGCATCGAAGCTTGCGCTTCATCGCACCATTGGTCGCGCGAGCTCAAGGCGCTCGGCCACAGCGTGCGGCTAATGCCGCCTGCCTACGTGAAGCCATACGTCAAGCGGCAGAAGAACGACGCGACTGACGCCGAGGCGATCTGTGAGGCGGTCGCCAGGACCAACATGCGGTTCGTCGAGACCAAGACTCCCGAGCAACAGAGCGGCATGGTACTTCATCGCACGCGCCATCTGTTCATCCGCCAGCAGACTGCGTTGATCAATGCGATCCGCGCTCATCTTGCTGAGTTCGGGATCGTCGCGCCGGTAGGACGCAAGGGTGTTGAGGAACTGCTCGATGTTGTCGCCGATCCAAGTGACAAGCGAGTTCCCGAGATAGCCCGTGCGTGTCTTACAGCCCTCGGGACACAATTACGCAGGCTCAAGGAGCAGATTCTAGAGTTTGATCGCATGATCAGGACTTGGCATCGGTCTGATGAGATGAGCATGCGGCTGGATAAGGCCCCCGGTGTTGGCCCAGTACTGGCCACCGCACTGGCAGCTACCGTTGCTGACCCAAAGGCCTTCCGATCAGGGCGCAACTTCTCAGCTTGGATCGGGCTGGTGCCGAAGCAGCATTCGAGCGGTGGCAAAAACAGGCTCGGCAGTATCAGCAAGCAAGGTGACCGCTATCTGCGCGGCCTGTTCGTAGCCGGCGCGCTCGCTGTCATCCGCTATGCCAAGATCCACGGCACTAAGCACCGGCCTTGGCTCACGGCATTGTTGGCGCGGAGGCCGGCTAAGGTTGCTGCCATCGCTCTCGCCAACAAGATCGCGCGGATGGTCTGGGCCATGATGGCTAGAGGCGAACGCTATAGGGAACCCGTCGCGCTTGCGGCGTAAACGAGATCGCGTCGGACATCCGGCGTGATGTGAAGGTTGGGAGGGCCAACAGCACGTAATGCAGAGCCGGTCGATCCGGCGATCAGGACAACCCACTAGTGCCATCGCATTCTTGAATGCGTGCTTTTGACCGGGACCTGATCCGCGGAGGGCATTATGGCCAGCGGCCCAGTGTGCCGCGCTTAAAGGCCGAACACATGGCTGCACCGACCAATGCTGCAAACGTGAAAAAGCTCTTGCCAACTCGGAGCCGTCCACACATGGCACAACGCGCCCTTCGCCGCGCCGCAAAATCTAGGACGCTATTGGACTAAGAGCGGACAAACGGCGGCGCTAGGGCTGAATTACTAGGGCGCGAATGACCCTGGCTGTGTGAAAACGCTGCAAACACTCGCCGGCGCGCAACAAAAGAATCAAACTTGCCGCCTTGGTGACTCTTTCATGCGCAAACGGCATTCCGCTTGAATCAATCTTGCGCAAGAGCAACGTGCACAAGCGTTTTCACACAGCCAAGACCCGCTGCGGACATTGCGCCTGCTGAGGATTAGGCGCTCGGTTGTGCGCCATTTCTCACACACCGCCCGGTCATAAAGTGCTAAGCTTTAAAGATTGCAAAAGGCGTGGTCCTAACGGGGGCACATGCAGCGGCGCGAGTTCATCACGCTTCTCGGCGGCGCGGCGGCATGGCCATTAACGGCGCGCGCGCAGCAGCCTGCAATGCCGGTGGTCGGGTTCCTCGGCGCGGGGTCGGTACAATCCGATGCTTTCCGGGTGGCCGCAGTTCGACAGGGCTTGATAGAAGCCGGCTACGTCGAGGGACGGAATGTCACGTTCGAGTACCTTTGGGCAGAGAATCAATACGGGCGACTGCCGGCGCTGGCAGCCGAACTGGTTAGTCGCGAGGTCGCCGTAATTGTCTCAATAGGTGGCATTAATTCGGCCGTGGCGGCCAAGGCGTCAACTGCAACCATTCCGATCGTTTTCGCCACTGGCGGCGATCCGATAAAGTCGGGCCTTGTCGCCAGTCTCAACCGGCCTGGCGGCAACATTACCGGCGTGACCTTCTTGACCGAGACGTTGGTCGCGAAACAGTTTGAGGTCTTGCACGAGACGGTTCCGAAGACAGCGTTGATTGGCTTCCTCGTGAACCCTACCAGTGCGATTATCGGACCCGAGACGAAGAGTGTGCTGGCGGCGGCGGAATCACTTGGGCAGAAACTACTGGTCGTGCAGGCCCACACGGACAGCGAGCTAGACGCGGCCTTTGTCACGCTGGCTCAACAGCATCCAGGGGCACTCATCGTCTTGGGCGATGCTTTCTTTCTCAGCCGACGGAACAAGCTCGTTGAACTGGCAGCACGTCAAAGCATGCCAACTATCTATAATCTTCGCGAGTACGCAGTGGCCGGCGGTCTGATGAGTTATGGCACCAGTATAACTAGAGCGCATCGTATCGCGGGCCTCTATGTGGGGCGGATTCTTAAGGGCGATAAGCCGGCCGAGCTTCCGGTCCAGCAGTCCACGAAAGTCGAGCTGGTCATCAATCTAAAGACCGCCAAGGCACTCGGCCTCACGGTGCCACCGCAGATCGTTGCCCGCGCCGACGAGGTGATCGAATGAAGCGGCGCGAGTTTATCACGCTTCTCGGCGGTACGACGGCCATGTGGCCACTCGTTGCGCGAGCGCAGCAGCGAGCGGTGCCGGTAGTCGGGTTCCTCAACTCTGCGTCACCAGGGCCGTATCCGCCAGTGTCCGCCTTTCTACGGGGCCTTAACGAAATGGGTTTCGTCGAAGGCCGCGATGTGGCGATCGAATATCGCTGGGCTGAAGGACATTATGAGCGCTTGCCGGCACTGATAGCCGATCTGGTCCAGCGCAAGGTGAGCGTAATCGCGGCGACCAGTACGCCTGCTGCAGTTGCCGCAAAGGCAGCAAACACCGCAATTCCCACCGTTTTTACAACCAGTGGCGATCCAGTACAGCTAGGATTCGTCTCAAGCCTAGGCCAGCCCGGAGGTAATCTCACGGGCGCCACGCAGCTGAACGTAGAGGTTTCAGCGAAACGGTTAGAACTGATGCACGAGACGATTCCTACTGCTAACAACTTCGCTTTGCTCGTTAATCCACCTGGTCCCAACACCAAAGCGGAATCGCAGGACGATAGTGGAGCTGCGGCCGGGCTCGGGCTCACGCTGCAAGTTCTGCGTGCCAGCAGCGAGCAAGACTTGGATACTGTGTTTGAGTCTCTGGCAAAACTGCATACAGAGGCACTCGTAATTGGAAGTGATCCATTCTTTAGCCGCCAAATTGAAAAAATTGCCAGGTTAGCACTCCACTACCGAGTGCCAGCAATCTATCAATATGCAGAATTTACTACGGCCGGTGGCCTGATGAGCTACGGAGGAGATGTTGGGGAGTCATATCATATTGCCGGCATCTATGTCGGCCGCATCCTCAACGGCGAGAAACCCGCCAATCTGCCAGTTCAGCAAGTTACCAAAGTTGAATTGATCATCAATCTCAAGACCGCCAAGGCACTTGGTCTGACCGTGCCGCCGCAGATTGTTGCGCGTGCCGACCAGGTGATCGAATGAGACGGCGCGAGTTCATCACGCTTATTGGCGGTGCAGCGGTTGTGTGGCCGTTAGCGGCGCATGCGCAGCAGCCCGAGCAGATTCGGCGGATCGGTGTGCTTATGAACACGGCCGCCGACGACCGAGAGGGTCAGGCCGGCGTCGCGGCATTTCATAAAGTCTTGCAACAAATCGGCTGGGCAGTTGGCCAGAATGTGCAGATCGACACCCGCTGGGGCGAGAACAATGCAGAACTTGACCGTAAATACGCAACGGAATTAGTAGCACTGGCGCCGGACGTCATCCTCGCGAGTGGCAGCCCAAGCGTCGCGGCGTTGCAAAATGTTACCCGCGCTGTGCCGATTGTATTCGTGCGCGTCTCTGATCCGGTCGGCGGCGGATTTGTCGATAGCCTGCCTCGGCCAGGCGGCAACACTACCGGATTTATGCTATTCGAATATAGTTTTAGCGGGAAATGGCTAGAGCTCCTCAAGCAGATCGTACCGCAGATGGCACAAGCGGTAGTTCTTCGGGATTCCAGCAACCGTGCTGGGATCGGAGAATTCGCTGCCATCCAGTCTGCGGCGCCGTCGCTCGGCGTAGAGGTGCGCCCCGTCGATGTACGCGATGGAGGCGAGATAGAACGCGCCCTCGCGGCCATCGCTCGCACTCCGAATGGCGGCGTAATCGTGACCCCCAGTGCGGCGGTGTCAACTTATCATGATGCGATTATCAAGCTTGTGGCTCGCTACAAAGTGCCCGCAGTATACGGCTTTCGTTACAACGTCATCGATGGCGGCCTGATTTCCTACGGCCCGAACCGGATAGATCAGTTCCGACGCGCGGCGGAATACGTCGATCGCATTCTCAAGGGTGAGAAA
Organism: uncultured Alphaproteobacteria bacterium; assembly: GCA_963709015.1. Lineage (GTDB taxonomy): Bacteria > Pseudomonadota > Alphaproteobacteria > Rhizobiales > Xanthobacteraceae > Pseudolabrys. Next base: position 45,709 of record CAVPUU010000017.1, read on the forward strand.
CCCGCCGAGCTGCCTGTGCAGGCTCCGGCCAGGTACGAGTTGGTAGTCAATCTTAAAACCGCGAAAGCATTAGGCATCACAATTCCGGCTGCATTACTTGCACGCGCCGACGAGGTGATTGAATGAGGCGTCGCGAGTTCATCACCCTTGTCGGGGGCGTGGCGGTGGCGTGGCCACTTACAGCACGCGCACAGCAGCCGAAAATGCCGGTCATTGGGTTCCTCAACGGCTCATCGCCCACTGGCTATGCGCGTATGGTGGCTGCGTTCCGTCAGGGACTAAAGGAAGCCGGTTATGTCGATGGTCAGAATGTGGCGATTGAATATCGCTGGGCGGAAGGACACCTCGATCGGCTACCGGCATTGGCTGCCGATCTTGTTCGTCGTCAGGTCACAGTGATTGCCGCGACCAGCACTCCTGCCAATCTCGTGGCAAAGAACGCAACCAGCACGATCCCTATCGTCTTCACTACTGGCAGTGATCCGGTCCGGCTTGGTCTTGTTGCCAGCCTCGCCCGGCCCGGCGGCAACGCGACAGGCGTAACTCAATTGAGCGTAGAGATATTGCCGAAACAAATCGAACTGGCGCATGAGTTGGTCCCAACTGCGACCACCATTGCGCTTCTCGTCAACCCGACTGACCTGACTGCCAATTTCGAAGTGAAAGGCGCACAGGCGGCGGCCCAAACTCTTGGGCTACAGCTTCATGTCCTGCGAGCGAGCACTGAAGCAGAACTTAATGATGCCTTCACCGCCGTCGTTCAAATGCGGGCCGGTGTGTTCGTAATAGCCACTTCTGTGTTCTTCAATGGGCTTATCGGGCAAATGGCCGCATTGTCGACCCGCCATTTGCTGCCTACGATTTACGAGTATCGCCAGTTCGTGTCGGCCGGCGGCCTGATTAGCTACGGACCCGAACTTACGGACTCATACCGCCTAGCCGGCGTCTATACCGGCCGGGTTCTCAAGGGCGAAAAACCCGCCGACCTGCCGGTCCAGCAGGCAACTAAAGTTGAGCTGCTCATCAACCTCAAGACCGCGAAAGCGTTTAAGCTCGCCGTACCACCTGCACTGCTCGCCCGCGCCGACGAGTTGATCGAATAGCGATGCCGTTTGCTGCGGTGCATCGGTCGCTAATGGCACTTACCGGACAAACCAGTTGCGCCCGCATTTGTCCGCTATTGGACCAGGCTGTGTGAAAACGCACTGCTTCCTTTGATTCTCGCGGTATGATTCCTGCGTGATTTGCGGAGGGATCGGATGCGACGCTTCGTTGAGGGCACGGATCGCGGGCAGAGCACGCTTTTTCCGGAATGCCTGGAAGACTGGATCGGGGAGGACAATCCGGTTCGGGTGATTGAGGTTTTTGTCGAGGAACTCGATCTGGCCGATCTTGGGTTCGACGGGGTCGATCCGGAGGCGACTGGGCGGCCTTCGTATCATCCGTCGGTGCTGCTGAAGCTTTACATCTACGGCTATCTCAACCGGGTTCAGTCGAGCCGACGGATCGAGCATGAGGCCGGGCGCAATGTTGAAGTGATGTGGCTGACGGGCCGGCTTGTACCCGATCACAAGACGATTGCCGACTTTCGCAAGGACAATGGTGCCGGCATCCGCAAAGTGTGCGCGCGCTTTGTCGCGCTGTGCCGCACGATGGGCGTGCTCACGCAAGCCAGCGTCGCGATCGACGGCAGCAAGTTCAAGGCGGTGAACAACCGCGACAAGAACTTCACGCGGGCCAAGATGGAGCGGCGCATGGCGCAGATCGAGGAGAGCGTCGCACGCTATCTGCAGCAGCTCGACACCGCCGACCGGCAGGAGCCGTCCGCGGCGCTCAAAACCAAGACGGGGCGCCTCAAAGAGAAGATCGAGAAGCTGAAGGAGCAGATGCGGCGCCTTGAGGTTCTCAAGGTAGAAATGCTCGCCACACCGGACCAGCAAATCTCGCTGACCGATCCCGATTCCCGCTCGATGGCGACCAGCGGTCGCGGCTCTGGCGTCGTCGGCTACAACGTCCAAGTCGCCGTCGACATCGAACATCATCTGATCGTTGCGCATGAGGTGACCAATGTCGGGACCGACCGGTCGCAACTTGCACATATGGCCGAGGAGACGAAAGCGACGCTGGACGTGGAGAAGCTCGATGTCGTCGCCGACCGCGGCTACTTCAGCAGCGAAGAGATCCTGGCCTGCGAGAACGCGGGCGTCACCGTCACATTGCCAAAGCCGATGACCTCGAACTCAAAGGCGCAAGGGCGCTTCGGCAAGCAGGACTTCCGTTACGTGGCTGCGCAGGACGTTTACCTTTGCCCTGCCGGTGAGAAGCTCGCCTACCACTACACGACCGAAGAAAACGGATTGCTCCTGCGCCGCTACTGGACCAACGCCTGCCAGAGCTGCGCCATCAAGCATCGTTGCACGACCGCCAAGGAACGACGTATCACGCGATGGGAGCATGAGCAGATACTCGAAGCGGTTCAGCGCCGGCTCGATGAGCATCCGGAAAAGATGCGCCAGCGGCGCGAGACCGTCGAGCATCCCTTCGGTATGATCAAGGCCCGGATGGGAGCAACCCACTTCCTGATGAAGACGTTGCCACGGGTTGCCTCAGAGATGGCGCTGCACGTGCTGGCCTACAATCTCACGCGGGTCATGAACATCATGGGCATTCAGCCGCTCATGGCCGCGATGAGGGCATAGTCGAGCCCAAAATAATGCTGCCACATCGCCACTTGGCCGAGATCACGACGCTTCGACACTTCCGGCAGAGCGTTTTTACACAAGCTGGACCCAGCGGTGGCAGTGAACGGACTTGTTTTATACAGATGTCCTTGATAACACCCTTCACATCCGCTGCCTGCCTCACCGATCTCAATTTATGACTACGCGGCCTTATTCCATCTGATTGATCAGAACCGTGCGCCCATTGACGCAGTCCGATGGACATGATGCGCCAGGGTTCGTCAACGAGCTTGCTCCAAGCCTCGCAGCAATGATCGGCGAGATCGTCGTAGATTTGAAGATACGGTTGGAGAGCCAGTTGTCGCGCATAAACTGCCAACGTTTTCAATCGGGTTGAGTTCGGGGCATTTCGGCGGCAGGGCGATAATGGTGATGTTGGACGGCGCGACGAGGCACGTGGATAGGTGCCAGCCAGCCTGATCGACAAGAGAACGGCATGGGCACCGGGCGCGACGATCGCGGCGATCTATGCGAGATGCAGGTTCATGGCCTCTGTATGCAGGCCGGCAGGATCAGGGCCGCGCCTTGCGTCCTTTGGGCAGACCGCACCAAGATGTAGGTGGAGGCGGTGCGCTGATCACGAGGAGCGCTCGGACAGGAGCCGCGCTTGGCCCACCGGCGGGTGAGGATCGTCTCCGGGCCGATCCGAGCCTCGTCCTGGAACCAGATTTCTATCTTGCCGCGCTCGACCGCCTTTTCGCGCGCGATTGCGTCCAGACGCGTGGGGAAGTTTTTTTAAAATCCTCAATCGCATCCGCAGCCTGGGCATGGTGGCGTGGCCGGGCCGAGAGTTTGCGATAGCCCATAGCCCGCAGCTCCCGGCTCAACGTTTGCTTGGCGACGGTGATGCGGAACTCTTCGAAGATCCATTGCGCCAGGTCGATCAGCCGCCAGCGCACCACGCCGTGTATCGCCGGAATCGGACCGCTCTCGATCATCCGCGCGATCGCCTGGCGCTGGCCATCATTGAGCTTGGAGGGCTGCCCGGGCGATTTGCCGTTCAGAAGACCATCGGCGCCATGCTCATTGAACCGCAGCACCCAGTCCCGGATGATCTGCAGACCAACGCCGCCGATCTTGGCCGCCTCGGTGCGGGTCGCACCGTCGTAGATCGCTGCAAGCGTCAGAAGCCGACGAGCCTGCGGACCGTCTTTGGTCTTTTTCGCCAACCCGCGAAGCCGAGGCGCGCTAAAATCACGCCGCAATGGTATCGGAACCGACATGGCGAACCTCCTTCGTTCGCCACATATGAAATCAGAACCTCTCTGATTTGGGAA
>CAVPUU010000018.1:0-59302 GCA_963709015.1 uncultured Alphaproteobacteria bacterium
CGCCAATTCATTGGCGCGGATTTGTTGGCGTTCTTGTCGGTCGACGGCATCTACCGCGCCATGGGTCTGCCGGGACGCGATCCGGCACGGCCGCAATTCACCGACCACTGCTTCACCGGCGACTATCCGACCCCGCTCACCGACCTCGCCGCGCAAGTAGGCAAGCCCGCGGCAATTGTCGTTGCTGGCGGAAGCGATTTAATGGAGCCCAATATTCTGTCATGGCCGGGCTTGTCCCGGCCATCCACGTCTTTAAAAGGCTGCGAAGAAGAAAGGCGTGGATGCCCGGGACAAGGTTTATGCTCGGGCCGGCCGAAGGCCGGAACCGAGTGCCGGGCATGACGAAAAAATGGCCGTTATTCCCAAACGCCTCTCCGATCAAATCGCGCTGGTCACCGGCGCCTCGCGCGGCATCGGCGCGGCAGTCGCGCTGGAACTGGCCAAGGCCGGCGCACATGTGGTAGCCGCCGCGCGAACGGTCGGCGGCCTCGAAGAACTCGACGACAAGATCAAGACGGCCGGCGGCTCGGCTACTTTGGTGCCACTCGACATGAAGGATTCGGACGGGATCGCGCGGCTCGCGCTCGCGCTCAATGAGCGCTACCAGCGGCTGGACGTTCTCGTCGGCAACGCCGGCATATTAACGACGCCCTCGCCGCTCGGCCACATCGAGCCGAAAATCTGGAACGACGTGATGGCGATCAACGTTACGGCCAATTGGCAATTGATCCGCACCTTTGAAGCATTGCTGCAACGATCGCAGGCCGGGCGCGCGGTGTTCGTGACATCGGCCGTGGCGTACATGGCGCGTCCCTATTTCGGCGTCTATGCCGCCTCGAAGGCGGCGCTGGACGCACTGGTGCGAACCTATGCCGCCGAGTGTGCTTCCACCAAAGTGCGCGCCAACCTTTTCAGCCCCGGTCAGACCCGTACGCGCATGATGGCGACCGCGTTTCCGGGCATCGATCCGATGACGCTGCCGACACCGGAGGACGTCGCGAAAGCGGTCGTGACGCTATGTATGCCCGATTGCATGGAGAGCGGAAAAATATACGATTTCCGCGCCGGGAGGTTCCTGGAATTCCGCTCGCCCGCTTAAGGCTTACGGCTAAACTTTGCCGCGCCAAATTCGAGCGCGGTGCCGAAGACATGATCCCACAGAGCCGTCGTCACGCCGAAATTTCCGCTATGGGACAAATGATGGTGGCGGGCGTGGCGCAGCCGCGCACGGTAAAGATAGGAATCGCGCCGCGGCTGCCAGTGATGGGTCGCATAGTGGACGAAGACATACCAAAGGTACCCGGTAACGAGGCCTGCCGTCGCCGCGGTGCCAAGATCATAGCCGAGCGCCATGCATAAAGGGCTGGCAACCGCGAGCAGGCCGAGCACCGCGCTCGCCCAGGCCGGCGTGCCGATGAGGTCCTGCGGCGATTGATGATGGCGATCGTGGATTTGCGAAAGCACCGGCGCGTGATGAAACAGCACGCGGTGCAGGAGATATTCGAACAAGGTCCAGGCAATCAATCCGGCGCCATAGACCAACGCCCAAATCAGCGGCTGCGGCGGTATCGAACTGCGAAACGCAAGCAGCGTAGCGACAAGTATGAGCGGCGGAAATAGCAGGAACTCGGAAAAATAACCAAGCTTGCTCATTTTCATAGCGTCACCCCAGAGGCCAATGTCCGGCGGCTACAAGCTGATGCTGCGGGCGCCGCCCCCGAGTTGCCAAACACGATATCAACAAAGCGCCGCGTTTTCAAAATGTTCCGCACGTCGTCGAAAAAATGCGCCGATGGGCTACCGGCGCGGGTAACAAAACCCGCTCCGGCAAAGGCTTTGCGCCGAAACCGGGATATTAACGTCTTGTAACGTTCGCCCAGAGCGTGATCCGATTAGATCGAATCACCTTGCTTCCCTAACATTTTGTTTGCGCATGATCTTATCCGAAAACCGGTTCCCACCTTTCGGGATCATGCGCTAGTGCTAGTGCTTGCGCTTCGCACGTCCCTTGAACGGGTTGCCCTTCTCCCGCAGCGTCAGACGGATCGGGGTGCCGGGAAGCTCGAAGCTCTCACGCAGGGAGTTCACCAGATAGCGCTTGTAGGCATCGGGCAGCGCGTCGGCACGGTGCAGAACAACACCAAACTCGGCGGCCGGCTTTTCGCTTGCGTTATGTAATTGAGGCGAAGCCTGCGCCCGGACACTGCCGGGGCGGATGCGCCTCGACCGTATGCTCGAACCAGCGATTGAGCGCAGCTGTCGGAATGCGCTTGTTCCACACCGCGAAGGCATCGACAATCGCCTGCATCAGCCGGTCGAGACCTTCGCCGGTCAATGCCGACACCGCTACCAGCGGCACGCCCTTCATCTGGGTGAGCTTCTCGTCCGCTTGCGTGCGCAGCCGGCCGATGGCACCCGCGGTCTTTTCCTTCAGATCCCATTTGTTGACCGCGATGACGATGGCGCGGCCTTCCTGCTCGACCAAATCAGCGATGCGTTGGTCCTGCTCCTCAAACGCGTTCTCGGCGTCGAATAGCACGACGACCACTTCGGCGAAACGCACGGCGTTGAGCGCGTCGGCGACCGACAACTTCTCGAGCTTCTCGTCGATACGCGAACGGCGGCGCAGGCCGGCGGTGTCGTGGATACGGAATTTCTGGCCGCGCCAATCGAGATCGACCGCGATCGCGTCGCGGGTGGTGCCGGCCTCCGGCGCGGTGAGTAGCCGCTCCGCGCCGATCAGCCGGTTGACCAGCGTCGACTTGCCGGCATTCGGCCGCCCGACGATAGCGACCCGGATCGGATGCGGGCCGGATGGCTCGGCCGCCGCTTCAATCTGCGCCGCGGTGCATTCCGGCAAGGCCGCGCGCAGCGCGTCGTAGAGATCGGCCAGGCCTTCATTGTGCTCCGCGGAAATCGCCACCGGATCGCCAAGGCCGAGCGCATAAGCGCTAGTCTACCCGCCTCGCCGGCGGTACCCTCCATCTTGTTGGCAATCAACACGGCCGGCTTGCCCGACTTGCGCACCAGTTCGGCGAACACGCGGTCGACTCCGGTCGGACCGCTGCGCGCATCGATCATGAAAAAAATCGCATCGGCCTGCCCGATCGCAGTCTCGGTCTGCGCCCGCATGCGGCCGCTGAGGCTTTCCGGCGTCGACTCTTCGAGGCCGGCGGTGTCGATCACGGTGAAATCGAGATCGCCGAGCCGGCCCTCGCCTTCGCGGCGGTCGCGCGTCACGCCCGGCCGGTCGTCGACCAGCGCGACCCGGCGGCCGACCAGCCGGTTGAACAAGGTCGACTTGCCGACATTGGGACGGCCGACGATGGCAATGGTGAAACTCATGGGCGGCGGTCCGGCCCGCGCATAGCGGCGACGCTTTCTTAACCTGACAGGGGCGTCAGCGCGAGAACGTGCCGGGCGGCGGCGCGGAGGGCCAGGGGGCGGTACCTGTGCCCTGCGCCGGCTGCTGGGGTGCCTGATTTGGCCAAGGCTCCAGCTGCTGCTGGCCGTTGTCTTGACTTTGGCCGGCCGGCTGTACGGTGATCTGCCCGGCCGGACGCGCCGCCGTCTGCGGCTTCGGCTTGCGCTTCGGTTTCGCTTTCGGCTCTAGGCTCCGGCGCCGGCTCGACGGCCGCGGTCTTGGCGACCGTCGGCGGCGCCGCGGTTTTGTCGCCCGCCGCAGCGGGGGCGGCCCCGCCCGGCGCTTGCGCGGTGTCCACCGGCGGCTGATTGCTTTTCAGATACTCTGGCGGAATTCCTTGGGTGACACCGGGAACGCCCTCGGGAAACATTTCTTTGCGTTCGCCCGGCAGCTTCTTCTTGTCGTTGAGATGGAAGAAGTCGAACTTGTCCATGTCGAAATCTCGCAGCCGGCGAGTACCGGCGCGAGCGCGATCAGTCCGGCGAGCAACAAGACACGGTGCATGCGACGCATACGATAATCCTCAACTCTTGCCGTCGGCGGCGATCAGCGCCGAAAGAACATCGGCGCGCGCGCGGGTGCCTGGCGGCGTTTCGCCATCGGCCGCGATCATGTCGATGTAGCGGCGCGCGGCGGCGAAGTCGTGGTTGCGCCAGGCCGACAGCGCCAGCAGCTCGCGCGCGTTATGGCGGAAGGCATGGCCGGGCTCGGCGACCGCATCAAGACGGTGCCGCATGTCGGCCAGCGACGCTTTGTCCACCATCAGCATGCCGGCGCGCACGGCGGCGAGGTCCTGCAAAGTCGGATCCGAGCGCGGCGTCGGCGGCGAGATCGTCATAGGCCTTTGTGGCATCGGCCGGCTTGGTTTGCGCAAGCTCGGCGGCGGCGCGCAAGCGCGCGAGCACCCGATAGCCGGCGGGCAACTCGGCGGCGATTTTGCAAAGGCGCCTCCGCTTCGGCGTGCTTGCCCGCTTCGCTCAAGCTCAGCGCCAACTCGAACGCGGCGCCGGCGGCGGTGGCCTTCTTGGTTTCCCAGTATTCATAGCCGCGCCAGACACCGATCGCGGCGACGATCAGGACGGCGAGCGCGATGACATAGATGCCGTAGCGTTCCCACAGCTTTTGCAGCCGTTCGCGCCGGACTTCCTCGTCCACTTCATGAAAAATATCGGCCACGAACTGCTCCAGGCCCCCGGATAACCCCACCCCGGGCAAATGGCGACGTAACCTAGCGATGTGGCGGGTCCAAGGCAAAGCTTGTCGCCGACAATCGTTAAGATTCAATAGTTTAGGGCTTCTTGCCTTTCATCGGATAAACGTGCTCCGGACCCGGAAAGCGCGCGCGCACGTCCGCGGCGTAATCGGCGACCGCCTTTTCGATACCGGGGCCAAGCTCGCCATAGCGCTTGACGAATTCGGCACCCGCGGCGACAGGCCGAGCATGTCTTCCAGCACCAGGATCTGCCCGTCGCAGGCAACGCTTGCCCCGATGCCGATGGTGGGGATGCGCACCGCTGCGGTGAGCTTGCGCGCGAGCGGCTCTGCCACCGCCTCGATCACCACCGCGAAGGCGCCGGCCTCCGCGACGGCCATCGTATCCTGCTCGATGCGCGCCCAGCCGGCCTCCTCGCGTCCCTGCGCGCGGAACGAGCCGAGTACGTTGATCGCCTGCGGCGTCAGACCCACATGCGCCATCACCGGCACGCCGCGCTCGACCAGGAAGCGAACCGTTTCGGCCATGCGCGCGCCGCCCTCGACCTTGATGGCGCCGCAGCCGGTTTCCTTCAGCACGCGCGCGGCGTTCATGAAGGCCTGTTCCTTCGAAGCTTCGTAGGAACCAAACGGCATATCGACCACCACCAGCGCGCGCTTGCTGCCGCGCATCACTGCGTGGCCTTGCAGGATCATCATCTCGAGCGTAACCGGCACGGTCGTCTCCAACCCGTGCATCACCATGCCGAGCGAGTCGCCGACCAGGATTACGTCGCAATATTTGTCGACCAGCCGCGCGGTGTGTGCATGATACGATGTCAGACATACGATCGGATCGCCGCCCTTGCGGACGAAGATGTCCGGAGCGGTGATTCGCTTGATGTCGTCTTGCACTGACACGGGCCGTTAGGTCCCGAACACAGGCACGCCGATGACCATCGGATGGAAGGCATAGCCGAGCGCGAGATAAATCACGATGCCGATCGCCACGACAATGATATCGTTAGTCCAGCCGGCGGGCGCGGTGGCCGCGCCGACGTCGCCGCGACGCTTGGCGGCGATGCGGGCATAGACGCCCCAAGCGAGAAACGCGCCGAATAACAGGATCGATCCGAGGTCGCCGTTCGATAATAGATGCGCCAGCGCCCAAGTCTTGATGCCGGCGAGCATCGGGTGCTTGAGCTTCACCTTGATGTGGCTGGGGACAAAAGCGGCGGTAAAGAATATCACCGCGAACAACATCACGCCGACGGTAACATGCCGCATGACGGCGGGCGGCGACCAGACCGGGATCAATCCATGCGCGCGGTATTCACTATAGCCCCAGACGATCAGGACGAGGCCTGCGATCGAGACCAGCGCGAACAGCGCGCGATAGCCGCTTCGCCCGAGCCGCGCCATCGCCGCCGCGCGCGCACCGCGGAAGGTGACGAATCTGTGGGCCCCGAGAAACACCATCAGGCCGAGAATGAGGACTGCAAACCCATGCTATACTCGCTACGCACGTGAAACCCTTCACAAGCGCCGCAGTAGAGGATAGTCGCAGGCAATGCAAGTGACTTTGCCGCTTGGGATAGCGCAATGATTACAGCCCTGCTCTCGCCTTCGTTCAAACGCATGGCACTCGCGCTTTTGCCGCTGCTGGCGGCCATTTCACCCGCGCCGGCGCAGAGCTGGCCGCCGAAGGCGGTCCGGATCGTGGTGCCGTTCGGCGCAGGATCAACGCCCGACATCGTCGCTCGCGTGGTCGCCGACGGGCTTTCGCGGAAATATCCGGAGAGCGCCTTCGTGGTCGAGAACAAGCCGGGCGCCAGCGGCAATATCGGCACCGATGCGGTGGCGAAGGCCGCACCCGACGGCGCCACTATCGGCATTAGCATCGGCGGACCGCTTGCCATCAACACTTTGCTGTTTTCGAATTTGCCCTACGATCCGCGCAAGGACATCGCGCCGATCACCCTGCTCGTCACGCAACCGAGTGCGCTCGCCGTCAATCCAGACCTCAAAGTAAACTCGGTCGCCGACCTGGTGGCGTTGCTCAGAGCCAATCCTGGGAAATACAATTTCGCGTCGATCGGCAATGGCTCGCTGTCGCATCTCGCCATGGAGGCGGTCGCCATCAAAGCCGGCGCCAGACTGGTGCACGTGCCTTATCCCAGTTCGCCGCAGGCGATCACCGCCGTGATCCGAAACGATGCGCAGATGGCGTGCCTGCCGGCGATCTCGGTGACGCCGCAGGCCCGGGCCGGCAAGGTAAAAATCCTCGCGGTCTCCACGGCGAGCCGCTCGCCTTACCTGCCGGACGTGCCGACGCTGAAGGAGAGCGGCATCGACGTCGAAGCCGATGCCTGGAACGGCTTGATCGCTCCCGGCGGCACGTCCAAGCCGATCATTGACAAGATCAACAAGGACGTGGTCGCGATCATCACGGCACCGGCAGTGCGCAACAAGCTGGCGGCGCAGTTGATGGAGCCGATCGGTTCATCACCGGACGATTTCCGCGACCGCATTGATGGCGAGATCGCGCGCTGGGCGCCGGTGATCAAGGCGGCCCATGTGAAGGTGAATTGATTCCGTCATGCCCGGCCTTGTGCCGGGCATCCACGCAAGCCGCGGCAGACAAGACGTGGATGGCCGGGACAAGCCCGGCCATGACGACTAATACCAAATCTCTGAAATTCTGACTCGTAGAGGATTCCCAAATCAGAGAGGTTCTGATTTATATGTGGCGAACGAAGGAGGTTCGCCATGTCGGTTCCGATACCATTGCGGCGTGATTTTAGCGCGCCTCGGCTTCGCGGGTTGGCGAAAAAGACCAAAGACGGTCCGCAGGCTCGTCGGCTTCTGACGCTTGCAGCGATCTACGACGGTGCGACCCGCACCGAGGCGGCCAAGATCGGCGGCGTTGGTCTGCAGATCATCCGGGACTGGGTGCTGCGGTTCAATGAGCATGGCGCCGATGGTCTTCTGAACGGCAAATCGCCCGGGCAGCCCTCCAAGCTCAATGATGGCCAGCGCCAGGCGATCGCGCGGATGATCGAGAGCGGTCCGATTCCGGCGATACACGGCGTGGTGCGCTGGCGGCTGATCGACCTGGCGCAATGGATCTTCGAAGAGTTCCGCATCACCGTCGCCAAGCAAACGTTGAGCCGGGAGCTGCGGGCTATGGGCTATCGCAAACTCTCGGCCCGGCCACGCCACCATGCCCAGGCTGCGGATGCGATTGAGGATTTTAAAAAAACTTCCCCACGCGTCTGGACGCAATCGCGCGCGAAAAGGCGGTCGAGCGCGGCAAGATAGAAATCTGGTTCCAGGACGAGGCTCGGATCGGCCAGAAGAACAAGATCACCCGCCGGTGGGCCAAGCGCGGCTCCCGTCCCAGCGCTCCTCGTGATCAGCGCACCGCCTCCACCTACATCTTCGGTGCGGTCTGCCCAAAGGACGGCAAGGGCGCGGCCCTGATCCTGCCGGCCTGCAATACAGAGGCCATGAACCTGCATCTCGCAGAGATCGCCGCGATCGTCGCGCCCGGTGCCCACGCCGTTCTCTTGGTCGATCAGGCTGGCTGGCACCTATCGACGCGCCTCGTCGTGCCGTCCAACATCACCATTATCGCCCTGCCGCCGAAATGCCCCGAACTTAACCCGATCGAAAACGTCTGGCAGTTCATGCGCGACAACTGGCTCTCCAACCGTATCTTCAAATCCTACGACGATCTCGTCGATCACTGCTGCGAGGCATGGAACAAGCTCGTCGACCAACCTTGGCGGATCATGTCCATCGGATTGCGTCAATGGGCGCACGGGTTCTGATCAATGGGACTTGGTATAAATCCCTTTGTTCTTCACATCCTTGATATCGGTGAAAACAACGCCGGGTGCGCGCTCACGGGTATAGTCGAGGATAAACTGATTGCGCGCCATGAATACGCGATCGCCGTCGAGGTCTTCAGCGACGCTGGAATAATTGGTTTGCACGAAACCGTCGATTTTTTCGCTATCCGCGCATGAAATCCAGCGCGCAAGCTGGAATTCCGGCGTTTCGAAGCCGATATCGAGACCATATTCATCGCCCAGCCGCACCCTGAGCACGTCGAGCTGCAACGGGCCGACCACGCCGACCAGCGCCGGCGCGCCGTCGAGAGGCCGGAACACCTGGACGACGCCCTCCTCCGCCATCTGCTGGAGCGCCTCTTTCAGCTTTTTGGCCTTCATCGGGTCGCCGAGCTTCACGCGCCGCAGAATTTCCGGCGCGAAGTTCGGAACGCCAAGGAAGGCGATATCCTCGCCTTCGGTCAGCGTATCGCCGATGCGCAGTGTGCCGTGATTGGGGATGCCGACCACGTCGCCCGCATAGGCCTCGTCCGCCACCGAGCGGTCCTGCGCGAAGAAGAACTGCGGCGCCGACAGCGTGATCGGCTTTTCGGTGCGCACCAGCTTTGCCTTCATGCCGCGCCGCAGCTTGCCCGAGCACAGCCGCGCGAAGGCGATGCGGTCGCGATGGTTGGGATCCATGTTGGCCTGAATCTTGAACACGAAGGCAGTCATCGCGTTTTCATCGCGCGTCGATGGTGCGCTTGTTCGAACCTGCGCGCGCGGCGCCGGCGCAAAGGTGGCCAGCGCGTCGAGCAGGTCCTTGACGCCGAAATTTTTCAAGGCAGAACCGAAGAATACCGGCGTCAAATGCCCCTCGCGGAAGGAATCGAAATCGAAACGCCGGCACGCGTCTTTACCAAGGCCAGTTCCCCGGCGATCGCCTTGGCGTCGAGCATGGGATTTTTCTTCGCCAGCGCCACGAGATCGAGCGGCTGCGGCGGCGCCGTCTTGCCGCCTTCGCTCAACAGCCGCATCTCGCCGCTCGCGATGTCCAGCGTGCCGGCGAAGTCCCGCCCGCGCCCGATCGGCCAAGTCATCGGCGCGGTATCGAGCGCCAGCGTCTTTTCGATTTCGTCCAGCAATTCGAACGGATCGCGGCTCTCGCGGTCCATCTTGTTGATAAAGGTGATGATTGGAATATCCCGCAGGCGGCAGACCTCGAACAGCTTGCGGGTGCGCGCCTCGATGCCCTTGGCGGCGTCGATCACCATCACCGCGCTATCGACCGCGGTCAGCGTGCGGTAGGTATCCTCGGAGAAGTCCTCGTGGCCCGGCGTGTCGAGCAGATTGAACACGCGGGCCTCATAATCGAAGGTCATCACCGAGGTGACGACGGAGATGCCGCGCTCGCGCTCGATCGCCATCCAGTCCGAACGGGTGGCGCGACGGTCGCGCTTGGCCTTGACCTGCCCGGCGAGATTGATGGCGCCGCCGAACAGCAAAAGCTTCTCGGTCAGCGTGGTCTTGCCGGCATCGGGATGCGAAATGATGGCGAAGGTGCGCCGGCGCCCGACTTCGGCCGCCAAAGGCGTCAGCGGGATCGAATTCGGCGGCGGCGAGCGGCTTGTTCATGGGGCGCATGTGGCAGGGAAAAGGCGCAGGATCAAGGGGCGAACCGCGCCGCGCGCGCTACAGCAACGGATCGAGGACGATGTCGCCAACCGCTACGCCGACACGGCGCGGGACGCGGAAAAAGCGCTGCTGGTTGCACATTACGCGCGTATGCAGGATGATGACAGTGTAATCGGCGGGACTGAGCCGCGCGACGAAGCGGAGCCATTGCGTTCCCTCTTGGTCACGCTCCATGGCGTGATCGACTTTTTGGTCCTCGACCGCCACCGCGAGGTCTTCCGGCCCGGCGCTAGACGCCATGCCGGCAATTTGAATCTGACACCTGCGCCCGCCCGCCGGTGAATGGAATGAGGATTTTCGGCCGCGGGTTGGGACCCGACCAGCGGAAGCCCCGCCGCTCGAGGCGATACCAGTCAAACGCGCGCGGATCGTCCGACTGTTCGAGCACGACGCGTTGCGTCAAGGGCTGCAACGGCGGCTGGTTCAGGCCCTTGTGGGCACGGTTCCGGTTGAAGATCTGGCCGTCCTTGAACCACGAAAAGTACATGGTGCGCAGGGTCAAAAACCCGCCGGCGCGCCTTAAATGCCTGGATGCCGACTTTGCGCACTTCGGTCTTGTCATCGAACGCGCGGAGCGCGGCACGCTGTTCCTCGTCGGATTGCCGCATATACGACAGGTAGCGTTGGGCGGCCGCGAACTTATGGACCGTCACCTGGCCGGTGAACGCGAACCGCATTCCGGCGCGCACGGCCCGCAGCAAAAAGTTGTAGTCGACCGGCGCGGCGATCGAGCGTGGCTGTCGCCAGCCCCCGATGCGTGTCACCACGTCGCGCCGATGCGCAAACGATGACGGCGGATAGAAATGCATGAACCTCGCATGGCTATCGCCGAAAATCCCGGTCGCGCGATCGGTCCCGCTGCCCGGCGGTCCATGATAGATGCAGCCGCTGACCGCGAAATCGGCGGCGCCGTCGCGCGTCGTCAGCCGATGCACTTCCGCCAGGTGGTCGGGAGACCACACGTCGTCGTGGCCGATATAACAAATCCATGCGCCGCGGGCGCAGCGAATGCCCTCATTGTTGGGAGCGCTTTGGCCTCCGCTGTTTTGCGTCAGATTCCGCCACAAAATCCGTTCTGATCCGAACGAAGCGACCAGCGCTTCCGTGTCGTCCTTGCACCCGTCACCGACGACGATTAGCTCGAACGCGGAAAAAGTCTGACGCAAAACCGATTCGATCGTCGGAGCGATGCGCCGGCCGCGCCCATAGGTCGCCAGCACGACGGAAAAAAACGGATCATTGCGCATCGAAGGTGAAAGGCACCCGCGGGTCGCCATAAGGCAACCGCGACTTGTCCGGGCGGTCGCGAAAATATGCCCTCGTGGGCATATTGGTGAAAAATCCAGATTCTGTGCCGGCGTTGCGCACACCGTGAATGACGAGGGGCGGAATGCGCAGAAGCGCCGGTTGCCGGGCGCCCAAGGCGAAGACGTTCAAGCGGTTTGCCGTGCGGCTGCCCGGCCGGCCGTCGTACAGAGCGATTTCGAACTGGCCCATAGTGAAAGCAAGCCGGTCGAATTGGTGGCGATGATAGACCCAGGCCCGGACCGAGCCGGGCGCGGCAGCCACTTGATAGACGTGGACGATGGGCTCGATCGGGCCGTCGCGCATCGTCAGCAGCTCGAACAACGAGCCGCGATCATCGTTGTTTCCGAGGAGCGATGTCACGGTGACGCCGTCGATAGCGCCGGACGCCGGCTCCGGCCCGGTATCGGGCGACGCGGCGGCCGGCGCCTTCGGCAGATCGTCGGCAAAATCTTCGAGGCTAATGCCGGTACTTTCGCAAAGCTGCGACTTAACTGGAGTAATCATGCGCCCCACTTCAGCAAATTGATCGTATTCTATGGCAAGTCAATCGTCCCGGGAAGGGCGAAGCAACAGCCCCTCTGCTGCGGGGAAATATGATGGCCGCTGAATTCGGAGGGAGACGTATTGCTGCGGCTTGAAGCCGACAAGCAACTTACCGCCGCCAAGCTCAAGCACCGGACGCTTAATCATCGAGGGCTGCGCCGGTATCAGCGCGATGGCCTTCTTTTCGGTCAGGCCTTCTTTATCCTTGTCGAGCAACTTGCGGAAGGTCGTGCCGGCGCGGTTGAGCAGCGTCTCCCAGCCGGCTTTCTTCGCCCAGCCTTCGAGCTTGGCGCGCGCGATGCCGGCGGTCTTGTAATCGTGGAAAGCGTAGCCGACGCCGCGTTTGTCGAGCCAGGCGCGCGCCTTCTTCATGGTGTCGTAGTTCTTGATGCCGTAGGTGGTGATGGGCACTTTGTTGTTCACTCCCACTCATCTATTTCCAGCTATCTTAACGGGTTGAATTTCAGGCGCAAATTTTTCTGTGCGCGATCATAGTTCGAATGGCGGGCCGTCAAAATTTTTTGATCGCTCGTTGCGAACGATGTCGTAATAGGCCGCGACCCACGATATTGTGCCCTTCAGTCCCGATCGACAGGTGCGCCGAGCGGAAAAAGTTTCCGGTAGGGACGCGCCTCGTCCAACGCGCGGGCGTAGCTTGGGCGAGCGAGAAGCCCTCCAGCGATAGGCATGGACGGCGGCAAAGCGCTCAGGGATCGGGTGGGTCCAGTCGGCATAGAGCAGCGCCGGTGTCGCTGCGCAGTCGGCCAGGCTGAAGCTCTCTCCGGCCGCCCAGGTCCGATCTGCCATGCGTCGGTCGAGAAGCGCGTAGGAGGTCTCGAGCATCGATTTCCAAGCCGCACCGCCCTTCCCATCGTCGGGCTCGCGTCCGATCGCCATGAACACCAGCCGCCCCTGCGGATAGCTGACATAATTGTCGAAGAAGCGGTCCCACATCCGCACTCGGCAGCGGCGAGCGCGTCCGCCGGGATCAGACGCGCCGTCTCGGGAAAGCGCGCTTCGAGATATTCGATGATGCCCGTCGCCTCGAAGACAAACTGACCGTCGTCGACAATCACCGGGAAGCGCTGGATCGGCCAGAGTGCGGCGAACTCGCTCGCGACCGGCTCCGAGCCGTCGATCATCTTCGACTCGAACGGAATGCCCTTCTCGTAGAAGGCCGTCTTCGCCTTCTGCACATAGGACGAGAACGGGTGCTCGTAGAACGCAATGGGCATGACGGGCTCCTATCGGCTGAGAACGATGTGGGTGGCGTGCTCGGTCGCCTGATGTTCGGTGACGCGGTAGCCGAGCGCCGGCAGGTCGATCCCGACGAACATCGCTTCGCCTTGCCCGAGCACGACCGGGGCGATGGCGAAGTGCAGCTCGTCGATCAGGCCGGCACGAAGATATTGGCGCACTGTCGAAACGCCACCGCCGATCTTCACGTTGCGACCCTTGGCGGCGAGCTTCGCCTTCTCCAGCGCCGCTTCGATACCGTCGGTCACGAAGATGAAGGTAGTGCCGCCTTCCATCTCGATCGGATCACGCGGATGATGCGTCAGCACAAAGGTCGGCGCGTGATAGGGCGGATTGTCACCCCACCACCCCTTCCAACTCTCGTCCGGCCAAGGACCGCGGATCGGCCCGAACATATTGCGGCCCAGGATAAACGCGCCGAACCCGTCCATCGAACGATGCGCATAAGCCTCGTCGACGCCGTCCGAGCCGCCGTCCTTACCGATCATTGCCCGGAACATGCGCGTACCGAACATCCACTGGTGCAGTTCCAGCCCGCGCTTGCCGAGCGGATTTTCAAGACTTTGCTCAGGCCCCGCCCCGAAACCGTCGAGCGAGACCGAAAAGCCTGCTACGCGCATTTTCGCCATAAGGCACTCCCTTCTGCATCAGGTCATTTTCCGATTGTATTATGCAACCAGTTGCAAAGTAGATAATCTGGTGCAATGATGCAAGCGGTTTTTTGGAGATGCGAATGGACGCCGCTCACCGGTCGGGTTGCCCGATCAACCTCTCGCTGGAGGTCTTCGGAGACCGCTGGAGCCTCATCATCCTGCGGGACATGATGTTCGGCGGACGACGGCATTTCCGTGAGCTGCTGACGCAGTCCGAGGAGGGTATCTCGTCGAATATCCTGGCGGACCGGCTCAAGATGCTGGTTGAGCAGGGAATGCTTACGAAAACCGACGACCCGAGCCATAAGCAGAAGGCCATCTACAGTCTGACCGAAAAAGCGATCGCACTGGTGCCTGTTTTCGCGCAGCTCGGCGCCTGGGGACGGCGGTATACCCCCGCGACAGAGGAACTGAGCATCAGAGCGCAGCTCCTGGAGGAAGGCGGCCCTGCCATGTGGGGGCGGTTCATGTCCGAGCTCGCGCACGTCCATTTGGGACGTCAGAGCCGACAGAAAGGCCCCTCGGTCGCGCAGCAGCTCCAGGCCGCGTACGACGCCTTATGTGCTCAACGAAAGAGGCGCAAGAAGGCGTGAATGTCTTCGAATCGCTGGCTAGATCAGCAACGCGACGGCCAGCAGGGAAAGCGCGATTACTGAAGCCGTCGCACGCCAAAGATGAGACCGCTCCCAACGATCGCGAAGCATCGTTCAATCACTCTCGTTTAGAGATCCGCCAGTTCCAAAAAAACACTGCGCACCGCCTGAAAGCGTCTCCCTCCGAAGCCAGACTTTGTTTATCGGCGCCAATTCCCTCTCTACGTCCCGGCTGTCGCGTGCTCGTCAAATTGAAGTAGACCGTCGGTGATCGTGAACCACGGCGCTTTGGAGCCGACAAAGATGTGCATGTTCGGCCGTATCGTCGGAACATCGACCAAGGTTCCCATGGCGACGTGAATATAGGCGCCATCTCGAACGACAGAATAAAGCAGCGACCCGCACACTTTACAGTGCGTGTCGTTGCCGTCTTCTTCGCCGAAGATCATGAGGTCCCTATGCCCTTTTGTAAGGACCAGCTTTTTACGTTCGATGCCGGCGAAAGGCTTGAACGCCGAACCTGTCGCGCGGCGGCAATTGGAGCAATGGCAATAGGCCGCGTAAAGAAACTCATCCGGAACCGCATACGCAACGGCGCCGCAGAAGCATTTTCCAGCAAGTATCCGAGCGTTCATCTGTAGACCTTCTAGGCTAAACCGTCGAATGGATCGCTCCAG
Source organism: uncultured Alphaproteobacteria bacterium (assembly GCA_963709015.1). Taxonomy (GTDB): domain Bacteria; phylum Pseudomonadota; class Alphaproteobacteria; order Rhizobiales; family Xanthobacteraceae; genus Pseudolabrys. Next base: position 15,175 of record CAVPUU010000018.1, read on the forward strand.
GCAGGAAATCTCCAAAGTCGCGCGGCAATGAGCGGTTCACTCAAGTGCGGCGCGGTACGCGTCCGGCGCAAATCCCACCAGCAGCTTACCGCCAATGACTGCTGTCATCGTCCGCGAAGGCGGACGATCCAGCCCTGTGAGCGAAAGCTAAGCAAGCTTCTGGTACTCATCCGGCCGAAAGCCGACAAGCAACTTACCGCCGCCAAGCTCAAGCACCGGACGCTTGATCATCGAGGGCTGCGCCAGCATCAGCGCGATGGCTTTCTTCTCGGTCAGGCCTTCTTTGTCCTTGTCGGGCAGCTTGCGGAACGTGGTCCCGGCCCGATTGAGCAGCGTCTCCCAGCCGGCTTTCTTGGCCCAGCCTTCGAGCTTGGCACGCTCAATGCCGACGGTCTTGTAGTCGTGGAACGCGTAATCGACTTTGTGCTTGTCGAGCCAGGCGCGCGCCTTCTTCATGGTGTCGCAGTTCTTGATGCCGTAGATGGTGATGGGCATCGCGCTAACGCTTGCCTTTCTCATAGTCGTCATACCACACTTCGCACGTTAAAGTTGCTTAGGAATGGGGAGGCAACAATGGACACGATTAAGGGGATTCATTGGGGCCCTTTTTCGGATCTGCAATAGGCATTGGATTTGCTTTATGCGGCACCCTCGGCTGGGCCTATTGGATGTGGATAGCGATCAAGCTCGGCAGCTTTATGATGTTCTTCTTCGGAATTCTGGGTCCTTTTGCTGTCATCGCCGGCATTCTCGGGCTGTGGTCATTCTTTTTTGGAATTCCCCTCTGGCTTCTCCATCTTGTCCGCTAGCGGACCGACGCCAAATCGTATCGCAGTTGTTGATGCCGAAGATGGTGATGGGCACCGTGTTTGGCTCTTAACTTTGCTCACTCGCCGTTATGCTGGCATTCGTGTTTTTGTATAGGACGATGGTCGTTTATCAACTACATTAACATTTTCTTTGGGTGGCTACGATGCCAGAAAGAAAGTTTTCCCGATTGTCCCTGAAAGAGATCGATCGCTTATCGAACGAGCATCCCGATAACTTTGCATATTTGTCCGAGTTATTAGATGAGGTGAGACATCGCACTGACTTTTTGGCAACTGGAATTCAGTTGGCAATTACCAAGCGTCTAAGTGACATCGAGCGCAAAACTAAGAAAACTGAACAGAACGCCGCAGGTCGAGGAAAGGCTAAGGGCCCCGATAAAAAGGCGAACTTTGAAGACCCAGAGATCACTAATTTGCGTCAACGACTTTTACAGGCCCAAGAACAAATAGCCGGTCTTCAGGCCCGACTAAAGACGAGCGAGAACTCCGAAGAAGATAAATTATTCCGGCGCGTCGGGCTGAATAAGGATTGTCCTGATTTTGTTATTCGCTCTGCTCGCACAGCCTACAGAAAAGCTCTTCATCCCGACGGACTTCCAGCAGCCCACAAACAAGAGGCGCATAAACGCTTTATTGACGCAGAGAAAACCTTTGAAAAGCTTTTCGAACTTCGCAAATTGTAGCTAACTCACTCCCACTCAATCGTCCCCGGCGGCTTTGAGGTCACATCGTAAACCACGCGGTTGACGCCCTTGACCTCGTTGATGATGCGGGTCGCCACCGCGCCGATGAATTTCATCTCGAACGGATAGAAATCCGCCGTCATGCCGTCGGTCGAGGTCACCGCGCGCAGGCCGACCACGAAATCGTAAGTGCGGCCGTCACCCATGACGCCGACCGTCTTGACCGGCAATAACACCGCGAAGGCCTGCCAGATATTGTCGTAAAGCCCGGCGCGGCGGATTTCCTCGATGTAGATCTCGTCGGCCAGCCGCAGGATGTCGCATTTCTCCTTGGTGATGGCGCCCGGAATGCGGATCGCCAGCCCCGGACCGGGGAACGGATGGCGGCCGACGAAGGCCTCCGGCAATCCCAATTCGCGGCCGAGCGCCCGCACCTCGTCCTTGAACAATTCGCGTAAGGGCTCGACCAGCTTCATCTTCATGCGGTCGGGCAGGCCGCCGACATTGTGATGCGACTTGATGGTGACCGAGGGCCCGCCGGTGAACGACACGCTTTCGATCACGTCCGGATACAGCGTGCCTTGCGCCAGGAATTCGGCGCCGCCTATTTTCTTAGCCTCGGCGTCGAACACGTCGATGAACAATTTGCCGACGGTCTTGCGCTTTTGTTCGGGATCTTCGACGCCGGCCAGCGCCCGGAGAAAGGTGTCCTCAGCATTCACGTGTACGAGCGGAATGTTGTAGCTGTCGCGGAACAGCGTAACGACTTTCTCGGCCTCGCCGAGCCGCAACAGGCCGTGATCGACGAACACGCAAGTGAGCTGCTCGCCAATCGCCTCGTGGATCAGCACGGCGGCGACCGCCAAGTCGACGCCGCCGGACAGGCCGCAAATCACGCGGCCTTTGCCGACCTGTTTGCGGATTTTCTCGATCGCCTCGTCCTTGAAGGCGCGCATGGTCCAGTCGCCTGACAATCCCGCGACCTTGCGCACGAAATTACGGATGAGCGCGGCGCCGTGCGGCGTGTGCATCACCTCAAGATGAAACTGGGTGGCGTAGAACTTGCGCGCGTCGTCGCCGATGATGGCGATCGGCGCGTTCGGCGAGATGCCGAGCACGCGGAAGCCTTCGGGCAGCTTGGTCACCCGGTCGCCGTGGCTCATCCAGACCGGATATTTCTCGCCCTTTTTCCAAACGCCTTCGAAGATCGGCGAATCCGAGGTGACCTCGACCTCGGCGCGGCCGAATTCGCGGTGATGCCCGCCCTCGACCTTGCCGCCGAGCTGCGCCGCCATCGCTTGCTCGCCGTAGCAGATGCCGAGCACCGGCACACCGGCGTCGTAAATCGCCTTGGGCGCGAGCGGCGCGTTCTTATCGAGCACCGAAGCAGGCCCGCCCGACAGGATGACCGCCTTCGGCTTCATCTCGCGGAAAGCGGCCTCGGCCTTCTGGTAGGGCACGATCTCGCAATAGACCTTTTCCTCGCGCACCCGCCGCGCAATGAGCTGGGTTACCTGCGAGCCGAAATCGACGATCAGAATCTTGTCATGCAAATTTTTATCAGACATGGGCGGCTTGGCCGCGAACGGCGCCGGAATCGGCGCCGTTCGAGCGGGCTTTGTGGGGTTCGCGGCGCTCAGGGTCAAGGCGGCGTCAGGCTCCGGTTAACTAAGCCAGATTTCGACACATTCAGATAACCCTCCATTAGCCCGCCCGTGAGAGACAAGAGGCAAGAATTTCGCCCATTTCCACACGTTTGGGGACCTAAGTTTGGCCTACCACGCCGATCATATGGCGCTTTCCGCAGCGCCGGCGGCCAACCGACGCGCCGCGCTGTTCCGCGAGGGGCTTGGCGATAAAGCCGAGCGCTGGGCGCTGGGGCTCGCCTGGGCGCTCGCGCCCAAGCGGATCGGCGGGCTGCCGAACCTTGCCCGGCTCTGCTTTCATGAACTGCTCGCCCCCGACTACGCCCTGCCCGATCCCGAGCGCGCGCTGGCCAACCCGCCTGGCCTTGCCGGCATCGCCCACGATCTCTCGCTGCCGACGCTGCTCGCCGCTTATCGGCGCGGTCTCTACCCGCTTGCCCACATCGCGCCGCTGAAGTGGTGGTCGCCGCCGCAACGCTCGGTGCTGTTCTTCAAAAATTTCCACATGTCGAACAATCTGCGCCGGTTGATGCGGCAGGGGCATCACAGCGTGACGTTCGACCGCGATTTTGAGCGCGTGATCGCAGCCTGCGCAGGACGCCGCCAGGGACGCTGGCACCTCACCTGGATCACGCCGCGCATCATGCGCGTCTACGCGGAAGCCTACGATGCCGGTTTCGCGCATTCTTTCGAGGTCTGGAACGAGGCCGGCGAATTGGTCGCCGGCGGCTATGGCGTATCGATCGGCGCCGGTTTCACCGCCGAGTTCTCAGTTCACGCATGAATCGAATGCTTCGCGCATCGGCGTGAGCATGCTCAACTGGCACCTCGCCGAATGGGGTTACCGATTCAACGACGGTAAACTGATCGGACCGTTGTGGGAAAATATGGGCTTTCGCGACGTGCCGCGGCGCGTGTTTCTTGCGCAGCTTTCGGATGCGGTACGCCGGCCCGGCAAGAGCGGCCGCTGGCAGGTCGAAACCGACTTAGAGACCGTGTCGCGCTGGCAGCCGGAATAATCCGCGCCGCGTCCTACCAGGCGTTATTGATCACTTTTCCCATCAGCGGAACTTTCGCAATCCAGCGCCGGATGCGCGGATGGTCGCGTTCGTCCGGCGCGGCCGCGGGTCGCGTCGGCGGGATCCGGAATCGCGCTCGGCGGCACCGGGTGATCCGGGTCGACCTGCGGGACAGGCGGCGCCGCGACCGTCGCCGCGGGCGGTAATGACGGCGCGACCGGCGCGGCCATTGGCGTTGGGGCTACGGCAGGTGCCACGACCGCCGGAGCAGGTTCCGGCAAGGCCGCCTCTTGCTTCACGGGTCGCGGCGCGGGCGCGGCCACCGGTGCGGCCGGCGCCTTGGGGGCATCTATAGCCGGCGGCTCCTTGCCATGCTTCAACAGGGCCTGGCGAACCGCATCGACCCATTGCGCGTCGGATTCCGCCGGATCGTGCCGGGTCATCGCCGCGGCTGCGGGCGGCGAAGCCGCGGCCGGCGCCTTAGCGGTTGCCTGCGGACGCGGCGCGACTTTGCGGATGGGCTCCTTCGGCGGCGCTTCGACGCGCCGCACGACCGGCGCTGGAGCCGGCGCGGCAACCGGCGTTGCCGGCTTGTCGGCCGTGAGCAGCGCCTTGAACGCCGCGGTGGCGTCCGGATCCACCTTGCCGCACGTCTGCTCGAAAGCTTCGACATCGCGGCGCACCAGGATACGGCGCGTGCCGGCATCGATGCTTTTGTCGATCATCGAAACGATATTGGCGCGCAAGCTCTGGCACGTCGTCTCGACCGAGAAATTGGCGTGGTAGATCGAATAGGCGCTGGCAAGGCCGACCGGAATTGCCAGCAGCGAACCGACGACCTGGAGCATGCTGACGGTACGAACGAGCCTCGGCGGATGGCCATCCGCAATAGGGGCGCCTTTCGGATATGCGGCATCGTGCGCGCCAGGATGAAAAGGATCGCGCCTTGCCACCAGCATAATAGGGAACCTCGTTCGTGGAACTTAAGTTCGTCAGTCACGAGATTTTCGCGGAGAAATTTGGCCGGGAATGCGGCACAAACGGGGTATTCGCGTTGCCGAAGCGTTAATTTCCGCGCGTGTTCAGCCCGGCGCGGCGGAGCAGCGCGACGAAAAAGCCGTCTGTCTCGGTCGTGCGCGGCGTCATCAGAATTCCTTCCTCCGACAGCCGCGCCGCCTTGCCGAACATGAAGGCGCGCTCGCCCAGCGCATTCGCGACCTCGGCCGGCGGCTGTATCGCAAATTCCGGATGGCGCAACAGGAAGGCGCGCACCTGCGCGCCGTTTTCTTCATCGAGCACCGAACACGTTACATAAGCGATGCGCCCGCCGGCTTTGAGCAAGCGGCACGGCGCGATCGAGAATGTCGGCTTGTTCCTTCTGCCGCTGCTCCAAAGCGCCCGGGCGCATGCGCCATTTGGCGTCCGGATTGCGCCGCCACGCGCCGGTGCCGGTGCAGGGCGCGTCGATAAGCACCAGGTCGCAGCGCCCTTTGAGATCGTCAAGCTCGCCGCCGACCGACTTCGGCATGCGCACCTGCACGTTGCGCGCACCCGAGCGCTTGAGGCGGTCGTGGATCGGCGCCAGCCGCCGCTTGTCGTCGTCGGTGGCAAATATCTGCCCCTTGTTCTCCATCATGGCTGCGAGCGCCAGCGTCTTGCCGCCGGCGCCGGCGCAGAGATCGACCACCTGCTCGCCCGATTTGGCGCCGGACAACAGCGCGGCCAGTTGCGAACCCTCGTCCTGCAACTCGATCGTGCCCTTGATGAACGCCGGCTCGGCATGGATCGGCGGGCTCTTGGCGCCGGCGGAAAGGCGGATACGCAAACCCCAGGGCGACCAGCGCGCAGACTCGGGCTGCAAGTCCGATAGCATGTCGGCGGCCTTGTCGCGGTCCGCCTTCAAGGTATTGACCCGCAGATCAAGCGGCGCGCGCGACGACAGTGCCGCGCCCTCCTCCGCGCGCACATCGCCGAACGCGCGCGCGAAATACGGATCGAGCCATTCCGGATAATCGCCGGCGACATAAGCGGGCGCATCGGCCATATCGGCCGCATCGAGACGATGGCGCTCGTCTGCGCTCAAAGCTTCGGGCCCGTATTGCGAACCGTCGGCGAGCTTGGCAATCGCCTCGCCACCGAGGCCGCGCTCGCGCTTGAGCATGCCGAGCAATATCGCGCGCGGCATGTCGGCACCCATCAGATAGGCGCTCGACGCGCGTCGGCGCAGCGCGTCATAGACCAGCCCCGCGATGGCGGCGCGGTCGCCGGAACCGGCAAAACGATGCGCCAGGCCCCAACTCTTGAGCGCGTCCGCAGCCGGCCTGCGCTCGCTCTCGATGCCGCCGAAGACTTCTATGGCGGCTGCGAGCCGCGCGCCTGGAGTCATAACGGCCCGAGCAAAATGCGCACGATGAAGATGATCCACATGATCATCAATATGAGCAGGGCGGCGCCGAAGACCGGCCCACGCATCATTACGCGATTGCTCGTGACGTGAACATAGGCGTGCGCCAGGCGCACGAGCACGAACAGCCAGGACAGCACGATGAACAAGAGATCGGCTTGACGGGTGAAAATCGTCAGGATTATCAGCACATAAAACAGGAGCGGAGTTTCAAGCTGATTGTGCGCGGCGTTGATAACCTGAAGCACGTGCGGAGGCCAATTCGGCTCGCGCAGTGCGACATCGCGTGGATTGACTTGTCCGCTGCGGGTCAGCGTCGCTCGGTAATAGGCCATCCAAAGCCACAATACGAAAGTGAGCGCAACCTGGACGAACAGCGGCAGCAAGACGAACTGGACCGACATGGCAGGCTCCCTGAGCTCGGCGTCACAGCTTAATGCTGAGCGCGGTTTCGCGTTCCTCATCGATGAAGGCGGTAAGCCAGGATTTCTTGTCCTGCAAGGCAGCGAGATAAGCCCCAGCCCCGGTATGCGTCAGATTGGCACTGATCAACAGCCCGCGCGCGCGCAACAGCCGCCGAATCTCCTTAAGCAGCTGCCGCGCCGGGGTGAAACCATCGAAAAACGCCACGTCATAGCCGGGGTCGAGCCCGCGCAGCACCTGGGCAAAGTCTCCCTCGTGCACGACGACATGCCCGTCCATGCCGTGGGCTTCGACCTGTTCGCGCGCCAGCCGCACGTGCACGCCGTCGCGCTCGATGGTGTCGATCACCGCCTGCGGCGCACCGTTGGCGAACCACAGCGCGGTGTAGCCGAGCGCGGTGCCCAGTTCGAGCACGCGACGCGCGTTGGCCGCCGCGGCCAGCGTGCCGAGCAACGCGCCATTGTCATAAGGGTAAGCGCCGCAGCCGTGCCGGGCGCGATGCGCCAGCGTTGCCTCGCGCAAGTCGGCAAAGAAATCGACGGCTGATTTAGTGGCGGCCATTTGGCGGTCCTACCCGATAACGCTATAGGTAGAAGGCTATCATAGCCACACAAAGGGGCACCGCGATGCGCGCTTTGACTTGTTTGATTGTCGCCATTTTAGCTCTTGCAGGTATGTTCCCTGCCTCTGCGCACATAGAAAAATTCCCGCCCGGATTCCATACCGAAGAGGTTAAAGCCAATGGCGGGACTATCTATGTTCGCGTCGGCGGCAAAGGACCGGCCGTCGTGGCGCTGCACGGATTCGGCGACACCGGCGACATGTGGGCGCCGCTCGCCAAGGCCCTCTATAAAGATCATACCGTTATCGTTCCCGACCTGCGCGGCATGGGCCTCTCCTCGCATCCCGACGACAGCGGCTACGACAAGAAGACCCAGGCGCTAGGCATCGCGACCGTCATGGACAGGCTGAACGTTCAAAAAGCCGATCTGGTCACCCACGACATCGGCAACATGATCGGCTACGCGCTCGCCGCCCAATATCCCGACCGCATCACCAAGTGGGCCGTCATCGACGCACCGCTGCCCGGCATCGGCCCGTGGGAGGAAATTCTCAAAAATCCACTGCTGTGGCATTTCAATTTTCGCGGACCGGATGTCGACCGGCTGGTGAAAGGCCGCGAGCGCATCTACCTCGATCGCTTCTACAACGAACTTTCGGCCAATCCGAAATCGATCGACGAAGCGACGCGCAATCACTACGCAAGGCTTTATGCCAGGCCCGGCAACATGCATGCCGCGTTCAATCAGTTCGCGGCGTTCAGCCAGGATGCGAAGGACGACCAGATTTTTGCGCAGAAGAAACTGACGATGCCGATTCTCGCGCTCGGTGCGGAAAAATCGTTCGGCGCCCAGCAGGCCGCTATCGTGCGCGAAGTCGGCACCAATGTCGAAGGCGGCATCATCGCCAATTCCGGCCACTGGATCATGGAAGAACAGCCAGACGCGACGGTGAAGATGGTGCGCGCCTTCTTCGACAAGAAATAACGGAAGCTCCGCGATGCCTGGCTTGTTGACTCAATACAATCTCGGCATCGACCTCGCGCTCGCCGCCGCGCAGGCCGCTCTGGAGGCCGCTCGTTCACGCGGCTATCGCGTCGCGGTCGCGGTGGCCGACCGCAGCGGTCATCTTCTCGTGCTGCTGCGCGACGACGGCGGCGGCCCCCATCTTCTGGATGGGGCGCGACGCAAGGCCTTTACTGCCGTCAGCGCACATAGCCGGACCTCGGCGCTGTCAAAGGCAGTGGACGAACGGAGCGGCGAACCTGATCCGCATCTCGTATTTCTGGAAAACGTGTTGATGGTCGGCGGCGGCGTGCCGATCCACGCCGGCGACGAAATCGTCGGCGCCATCGGCGTCTCAGGTTCGCCCGGGTCGATTCACGACGAGGAATGCGCCGACGCTGGCATCGCCGTGATCGCTGCCAGTCTCAAATAGCAGCTACCCCGCGCCCGGATAATTCGGGCTTTCGCGCGTGATGGTCACGTCGTGCACGTGGCTTTCGCGCAAGCCGGCGCCCGAAATGCGCATGAATTCCGCCTTGCTGTGAAACTTTTCCAGCGAACTGGCGCCCACATATCCCATGGCGGCGCGCAGGCCACCCGCGAGCTGGTGCAACACGTTGGCGACCGGGCCCTTGTAGCCGACCTGGCCCTCGACGCCTTCGGGCACCAGCTTGAGCGCATCCTTGATGTCCTGCTGGAAATAGCGGTCGGCCGAGCCCCGCGCCATGGCGCCCACTGAACCCATGCCGCGATAGCTCTTGTAGGAACGGCCTTGATAGAGAAACACATCCCCCGGCGTCTCGTCGGTGCCCGCTAAAAGCGAGCCGACCATGGCGACATCGGCGCCCGCAGCCAGCGCCTTGGCGAGATCGCCCGAATATTTGATGCCGCCGTCGGCAATCACCGGCGTGTTCGAGGCTTTCGCGGCGTCGACCGCGTCCATGATGGCGGTCAACTGCGGCACGCCGACACCGGCGACGATGCGCGTCGTGCAGATCGAGCCGGGGCCGATGCCGACTTTGATGGCGTCGGCACCGCAATCGATCAGCGCCTTGGCACCTTCCGAGGTGGCGACGTTACCGGCCACCACCTGCACCGCATTCGACAGCTTCTTGATGCGGGTCACGGCATCGAGCACGTAGCGCGAATGGCCGTGCGCGGTGTCGACGACGACGAGATCGACGCCGGCCGCGATCAGCGCCTCGGTGCGCGCGAAACCCTTGTCGCCGACCGTGGTGGCTGCGGCGACACGCAGCCGGCCTTGCTCGTCCTTGCAGGCGTTCGGATTGGTGACCGCCTTCTCCATGTCCTTGACAGTAATCAGACCGACGCAGCGGTATTGGTTATCCACCACCAGCAGCTTCTCGATGCGGTGCTGATGCAGCAGGCGCTTGGCCTCGTCCTGACTGACGCCCTCGCGCACGGTGATGAGCTTGTCTTTGGTCATCAGCTCGGCGACGCGCTGGCCCGGATCGGTCGCAAAGCGCACGTCACGGTTGGTGAGGATGCCAACCAATTTGCCGGGGCCGCCATTGGCGGCGCGCTCAACCACCGGCACGCCGGAAATGCGGTTCTCCTTCATCAGGTCGAGCGCCTGCTGGAGCGTCGCGGTCGGCTCGATGGTGAGCGGGTTGACCACCATGCCGGACTCGAATTTCTTCACCTGGCGGACCTGCCCTGCCTGCTGGTCCGGCTCCAGATTGCGGTGGATGACGCCGATGCCGCCGGCCTGCGCCATGGCGATCGCCATCTGCGCCTCGGTCACGGTGTCCATGGCGGAGGCGATGATCGGGATATTGACCGGAATCGAGCGGGTGATGCGGGAGTGGATATCGACGTCGGCGGGCAGCACGTCCGACAGGCCGGGCCTGATCAGCACGTCGTCGAAAGTGAGCCCTTCGCGCGGGCTTCCGTTGTTTTTTCCAGCCATCGCCAACTCCGTCTCACCCGAAAAGGAGAACGAGGCCGGCAGCCGAAGGCTTATAAAAATGCCTGTCGCGAGGGGTTCCTCGCCCGACGTCACGGCCCGCTTTTGGGTTGGCGCCGGTCGTTAGCATGCCGGGGCGCCAATTCCTAGGGCATTATCGCGTCAAGTGGACAGCGCGCCGCAACGCCGCAAGCGCATTCGCGGATGGCTGTTATGACCTTGCAAAATCGGCCTTCCTTCCGCCGCCGCTTTGCTGTTCAAGACGCAGGCCTTGAGCCGAAAACCAAGCCTATTTCCCCATGCGCCGTGACCGCATCGTCCCGCTGATCATCGCGGTCGCCTTGTTTATGGAGAACATGGACTCGACCGTCATCGCCACCTCGCTGCCGGCGATCGCGGCCGATATCGGCACCAATCCGCTGGCGCTCAAGCTCGCGATCACCTCCTATTTGCTCTCGCTCGCGATCTTCATCCCGGCGAGCGGCTGGACCGCCGACCGCTTCGGCGCACGCACCGTGTTCCGCGCAGCCATCGCGGTGTTCGTGCTCGGCTCGATCGGCTGCGCGCTGTCGAGCTCGCTGACCGATTTCGTCATCGCCCGCATCGTGCAGGGCATGGGTGGTGCGATGATGACGCCGGTTGGCCGCATGGTGCTGGTGCGCAGCATCAGCCGGCGCGAGCTGGTCGGCGCTATGGCCTGGGTGACGACGCCGGCATTGATCGGTCCCGTGCTCGGGCCGCCGGTCGGCGGCTTCATCACAACCTACGCCACCTGGCACTGGATCTTCATCATCAATGTGCCGATTGGCCTCCTCGGCATCGCGCTCGCCACCCGCTATATCGACGACCTGCGTGCCGAAAAGCACGAGCCCTTCGATATCGTCGGCATGGCGCTTGCCGGCCTCGGCCTCGCCGGCGTCGCTTTCGGCTTTTCGGTGCTGGGCTTGAATTTCTTGCCCTGGACCGTGGTGGCAGGGCTGATCACCGGCGGGATTTGTTTCATCGCCGCCTATCTGGTGCACGAGCGCCACACCGCGAATCCGGCGCTCGATCTGACGCTGTTTCGAATACCGACTTTCTTTGCCAGCGTGACCGGCGGATTCGTCTTCCGGCTTGGCCTCGGCGCGCTGCCGTTCTTGTTGCCGCTGATGCTGCAAGTCGGCTTCGGCATGTCGCCGTTCCAGTCCGGCACGATCACCTTCGCCACCGCGCTCGGCGCCATGGGCATGAAATGGGCGACCAGGACAATCCTGCGCCGCTTTGGTTTCCGCACCATCCTGGTGAGCAACGCGATCATCAGTGCAGCCTTCCTCGCGGTCTGCGCCGGCTTCACGCAAACAACGCCGGTGGTGGTCATGATGCTGCTGCTACTGGTTGGCGGCTTCTTCCGCTCGCTGCAATTCACCAGCATCAACACCATCGCTTATGCCGAGGTCGACCATCGCCGGGTCAGCCGCGCGACCGCGCTGGTCAGCGTCGCCCAGCAATTGGCGGTCTCGACCGGCGTCGCGCTCGGCGCGCTGGCGGTCGAACTTACCGTTCACTTCAAGGGCAACGGCCCCTTGCAGGCGAGCGATTTTCCGCCCGCATTCCTGGCCATAGCCGTGATCTCGGCGCTTTCGGTGTTAATTTTCATGCGGCTTTCGCCCGATGCCGGGGCGGAAATGGCGGATCGGATTCCGGTCCCGTCGGAAACCCCCGATCAGCGGATCAGCTAAGGCCGCAAATTCGCTACAAATTAATCATTTATGTTCTAACTCTTGGACAACTCATTGGCCCGTCACGTATTTCTCCGCGCGCGGGAAGTTTTGACGGAGGGCAAGGTTTATGCGTGCGACCCAATCAGCACGGCCGCTCGGAGCCGTATCGCTCGCGGCGCTAGCCGTCGCTCTATCGTTGACCGAGCCGGCCCACGCGCAGTCCCGCGACGCGCGCATGTGCGCGACGCAAACCGAAAGCCTCGCCGACCAACGCATCGCGGCCTGCTCCCGCATGCTCGATTTGGCAGGTCTGCACGGCAAGCAGGAAGGCGTCGCCTACGAACTGCGCGGGCTTGCTTATCTTGATCGGGGCGACATCGCCCACGCCATTGCCGACCTCACCCAGGCTGTCACGCTCGCGCCCGATTTCGCCCCCGCTTACGTCAACCGCGGCAACGCCTGGTATGCACGCGGCAATTACGGTCAGGCCCTCGCCGATTACGACGTCGCCATCAAGCTCGAACCCGGTTCGCCCGCGCCCTACGTCAACCGCGCCACCGTGCGGCGCGACCTCGGCTACGTCGACGGCGCGCTGGAGGATTATCAGAAGGCAATCGGCCTCGGCGCCGATACCGCCCGGCTCTACAGCGGCCGCGGCCAGCTTTATCTGCGCCAGCGCGACTATGCCCATGCGCTTGCCGATTTCGACCATGCCTTGACGCTGGAGCCAAGCGCGGCGAATTACATGCTGCGCGGCCACGCCCGGCAGGACAGCGGCGATTTCGACCGCGCGCTCGCCGATTACGCCGAAGCGGAGCGGCTCGATCCGAAAAATATCGCCGCCTACGGCGCGCAAGCGGCGATCTGGACGATGAAGGATGAATTCGACAAGGCCATCGCCGTCTTCGATCGCGCCATCGCGGCCGATCAGAAGCGCGCGGCGTCTTATGCCTTGCGGGCGCATGCTTACGATCAGAAAGGCGACCGCAAGGATGCCATGGCCGACATCAGCCGCGCCATCAAATTGTCCGCGCAGGCCGATTACCTGACTCTGCGCGCCACGCTGCGGCTGCAGGACGGCGACATCGACGGCGTGCTGCACGATGCCGATGCCGCTCTCAAGCTCAGCGCTGACAATCCGACCGCCTTTGCGCTGCGCGGCGCAGCCTTCGCCCGCAAAAAGCAATACGACCGCGCGCTGACCGATCTCGATCGCGCCATCAAGGCCGATCCCAAGAATGGGTTGGCCTATGGCGAGCGCGGGCAGATTTATCTGGCGAAGTCCGATAATGACCGCGCGCTCACCGATCTCAGCCGCGCCGTCGCTCTCGGCCCGACCGGCGCCGGGCCCTATCGCGCGCGCGCCACGATCTATCAGGCCAAGGGCGACACCGATCTGGCGCTGGCGGACCTGAATGCGGCGCTGGTGCGCGAACCGCTCGACGTCGCGAGCCTTGTGGAACGTGCGCAGATCAAGCAGGCCAAGGGCGAGACGGCCGGCGCCATGGCCGACTACGACGCCGCGCTCGCGCGCGATTCAAAAAACGTCGCCGCGCTAGGCGCCCGCGCAACCATGCTGATCCGCAGCAACCGCTACGCCAAGGCGGTCGACGATCTCGATCGGATCATCCAGATCGATCCTAAGAACGCGCAGGCCTACTACCAGCGCGGCTTCGCTTACGAACAGCAGGGCGAGCGCGTCAAGGCGATCGACGATTACAACAAGGCGATCCAGCGCGACGCCAACATGAGCGCAAGCCGCGAGGCGCTGGCGCATGCCACCGCTGAACAGCGCCGGCAGCAAGAGCAGAGGCTGGCCGAAGAGAAGAAACAGCGGGAGCAGAAACTCGCCGAACAGAAGGAGCAGGAAGAACTCCGCCTTGCCGCAGAACGGAAAAAGCAGCGGGAGCAGAAACTGGCCGAACAGAAGAGGCAGGAAAAATCCCGCCTTGCCGCAGAACAAAAGAAGCTTCAGGAGCAGAAACTGGCTGAGCAGAAAAAGCAGGAGGCCATCCGGCTCGCAGACGAGCAAAAAAAACAGCAAGAACAGAAACTCGCCGAGCAGAAGAAACAGGAGCAACTTAGGCTCGCCGAAGAGCAGAAGCGGCGGGAACAGAAACTGGCCGAAAACGAGAAACAGCAGCTTGAAAAGCGAATGGCCGAGCTTGATGCAAAGCGTCAAGCCGTGAAGCTGGCCGAGCAGAAGAAGCAGGAAGAGCAGCAGCGCGCCGCACAGAAGAAGGCCGAAGCGGCCGCGCAGGCTTCGGCGCCCGCCGCCGCCGTCGATACCAAGACTGCGCCGGCGGCACAGGCGCCCGGCAAAGCGGAGACGACGCCGCAGGCGCGCCAACAGCCATTGAACAACCCGCCCGAGCAAGTCGCCAATGCCAAGCCGGAGGAAAAGTCGGCGGAATCGTTAACACCGCACGAGCGCGGCCGGCACGCCAGCCGTGCGGCCGAGCGGCGCCGGCATGGTGTTACGGAGGCGCGCCGCCGCGCCTATTACGCTGAAGAGTCGCGCCGCAACTATGAGTCGCCGCACCGCGGCCTGCTCTTTACCGACGTCTGGCCCGAAGGCTCGTGGCACCAGCGCTAGCGCATGATCCCGAAAAGTGGGAACCGGTTTCCCGCCGGCGCGAAGCCCGCTTCGGCGGGCGAAGCAAGGTCGGAGAAGCAAGGTCGGATAAGATCATGCGCAACCAAAATGTTAGGGAAGCAAGGTGATTCAATCTAATCGGATCACACTCTAAGCGCGGAAACCGGTCGCCAATAGATAGAGCTCCGCCGAGTCGGAACGGCTCGCCGCCGGCTTGACATGCTTCACGCTTCTGAAGTCGCGCTTGAGAACGGCGAGCAGCGCGGCTTCGGTGCCGCCTTGCAGCACCTTGGCGAGAAAGCTACCACCCGGCGCCAGCACCTCGCGCGCAAAGTCCGCAGCTGCTTCCACCAGCGCCATGATTTTGAGGTGATCGGTCTTGGCATGGCCGGTGGCATTCGCCGCCATGTCGGACAGTACCACGTCGGCCGCTCCGCCGAGCATGGCTCTTAATTTGTCCGGCGCCGCAGGATCGAGGAAATCGAGCTGCGCGAAATCGACGCCGGCGACCGGTTCCATCGGCAAAATATCGATGGCGGCGACACGGCCTTGTTGCGGCGCGGCCGCGCGTTTCGCCGCCACCTGGCTCCAGCCGCCGGGCGCCGCGCCAAGATCGATCACGCGCGCGCCTTTCGTTAAAATGTGCGCCTTGTCGTCGATCTCCATGAGCTTGTAAGCGGCGCGCGAACGAAAGCCTTCGCGCTTGGCGCGCGCGACATACGGATCGTTGAGCTGGCGCGTGAGCCACAGCTTGGACGACAATGAGCGGCCCTTGCCGCTCTTCACCCGTACCTTCAGCGCGCGCGTTCCGCTGCCTTTGCGTACCGTCACGATACCGCCGCCTGGTTGCCGCCGCCCCACACGCCGTCCTCGCGCATCATCTGCACCAGCATGCCCTCGCGCAAACCGCGGTCGGCGACGCGCAGGCGCGGACACGGGAAGGCGCGGCGGATCGCTTCCAGAATGGCGCAGCCGGCGAGCACCAAGTCGGCGCGCTCGGCGCCGATGCAGGGGCTGCCGATGCGTTCCTGATAGCTCATCGCCAGCAATCGCTCGATCACCGCCGTGATTTGCTGCGTGTCCATCCAGCAGCCATCCACCCGATTGCGGTCGTAGCGCTTGAGATCGAGATGCACCCCCGCGATCGTCGTCACGGTGCCCGACGTGCCGAGCATGTGGATGCCCCGCACGTCGCCGCCGTGCGCTTTCACGAACGGCGCCATCAGCGCCGCCACTTCGGCCACCATGGCCTCGTAGATTTCGGGGCCGACGTTAATGCCGCCATGGCGCTCGGCCAGCGTCACCACGCCGTGCGCCAGCGAAATCCAGCCCCGGATCTGCGGCACCGGCGGTCCGCCGCCGGATTTCTGCGAGCGGTCGAGCCGCACCAGTTCGGAGGAGCCGCCGCCGATATCGAACAGCACCGCGCCGTCGGCCTGCGGATCGATCAACGTCGTGCAGCCGGTGGCCGCGAGCCGCGCCTCGGTCTCGCGGTCGATCACCTCGAGCTCGAGCCCGACCTCCTGCGCCACGCGGGCGCGGAAATCCTCGCCGTTTTCGGCCGAGCGGCAGGCCTCGGTCGCGATCAGGCGGGCGCGGGTGACGCCCTTGTTCCTCATCTTATTGCGGCAGATGGTGAGCGCGGCAATGGCTCGCCCGATCGCCGCCTCGCTGAGGCGCCGCGAGCTGGAGACGCCCTCGCCGAGCCGGATGATGCGGGAAAACGCGTCGACGACGCGGAAGCCGTCGCCGGCCGGACGCGCCACCAGCAGGCGGCAATTATTGGTGCCGAGATCGAGCGCGGCATAGCTTGCCCCGCCGCGATCGCTGCCCAAGCCGCCGTCGAAGCGTCCAGGCGACCGCCGACCCCATCGGGTCCGCCCCGGCGGCGCCCGATCCAAAGCGGGGTCGAGGCCCGGGATGTTCCCGGCCTCGCCGCTCATCGTCTTTAACCTTCCCGCTGCTCCCTGTCGCCTCCCAGCGCTCTCGGGCGCAGCAAATGTTCCCTCGATCGCGAAAAGTCTAACAGCGCCGGTAGTTCACGCAACCCTCATGCCCGAAACCTATTCTTGTGGAAGTGGCTCCCCTGCTTTATCTGATGGCTTCCACGGCAACGACCCCGCAAAAGCCCCGGCATGGACGACCAAACCACCGAAAACGCGCTTTCGTTGACCAAATTCGGTATCGGCCAGCCGGTGCGGCGCAAGGAAGATCCCACGCTGGTGCGCGGCGAAGGCCGTTACACCGACGACGTCAGCTTGCCCGGCCAGGCCTATGCCGTGATGGTGAGAAGCCGCGAGCCGCACGGTGTCATCCGCTCAATCGGCACCGCCGCCGCCAAGGCGATGCCGGGTGTGCTTGCGGTCTATACCGCGGCCGATCTGACCGCCTATGGCGGGCTCAAATGCAATCTGCCGCTCAAGAGCCGCGACGGCTCGCCGATCCGCTATACGCCGCGGCCGGCGCTTGCCGGCGACAAGGTGCGCTACGTCGGCGATCCGGTCGCCTGCGTGATCGCGGAAACGGTCGCACAGGCGAAAGATGCGGCCGAAGCGGTCGCCGTCGACATCGAGCCGCTGCCCGCGGTTGTGAGCGCGCGCGCGGCGGCACAAGCAGGCGCACCGCAAGTCTGGGATAATGTGCCGGGCAACATCGCGCTCGATTATCACCATGGCGACAAGGACAAGGTCGCCGACGCGTTCGCGAAAGCCGCCCATGTGGTGAAATTGCCGCTGATCAACCAGCGCATGGTGGTAAATTCGATCGAGCCGCGTTCGGCGATCGGCGAATTCGATGCCAAAGCTGAAAAGTGGACGCTGCATTCCTGTAGCCAAGGCGTTTTCGGCCTTAAGAACATGCTGGCCGACATCCTCGGCGCGCCCGCCGCCAAGGTGCGCGTGATCACCGGCAATGTCGGTGGCTCGTTCGGGATGAAAGCGGCGGCCTATCCGGAATATGTCTGCATTCTGCATGGCGCCCGCTCGCTCGGCCGGCCGGTGAAGTGGACGGACGAGCGTTCCGGCAGCTTTGTGTCCGACCATCACGGCCGCGATTACGATATGACGGTCGAAGTTGCTTTCGACAAAGACGGACTGATCCAGGCGATCCGGCTCACCGGTTACGGCAATCTGGGCGGCTACTGCGCGGCCTTCGGCCCGCTGCTGCCGACCCTCAACGTGACGAAGAACATCGTCAGCATGTACCGTACCCCGTTGCTCGAAGTCGCGACCCAATGCGTGTTCACCAACACGACGTTGGTCTCGGCCTACCGCGGCGCCGGGCGGCCGGAAGGCGCTCTGAGCATGGAGCGCACGATGGATTACGCCGCTGCCGAACTCGGCATCGACCGGTTCGAGCTGCGGCGGCGCAATTTCATCAAAGCGCGCGAGATGCCGTTCAAAACATCGTCCGGCATGACCTACGACAGCGGCGATTTTCCCGGCCTGTTCAAGGACGCGGTCGATCGCGCCAACGTCAAAGGCTTCATGCGGCGCAAGCGCGAGAGCAAGCGCGCCGGCAAGCTGCGCGGGCTCGGCGTCGCCTGCTACGTCGAAACCACGGCGGCGATGACCACCGAGCAGGGCGCCATTCGGTTCAATGCCGACGGCACAGTGACCATCATCACCGGCACGCTCGACTACGGGCAGGGCCACGCTTCGGCATTTGCGCAGGTGCTAACCGAAAAGCTCGGCGATACCCTTCGATCGCATCCGCCTGGTGCAAGGCGACAGCGATCAGCTCACGACCGGCGGCGGCACCGGCGGCTCGCGCTCCGCGATGATGAGCGGAACGGCGATCGCGCAAGCGTCCGACAAGGTGATCGAAAACGGCAAGCAGATCGCCGCGCACGTGCTCGAAGCCGCCGCCGGGGACATCGAATTCAAAGGCGGGCGGTTCGTCATCGCCGGCACCGACCGCGCGATCGACATCATGGCGCTGGCGGAACGCCTGCGCGGCGGCATGACCCTGCCGGAGGGCATGCCCTCCTCGCTCGATGTGACGCATGTCACCGAGCAGGTCCCCGGCACCTATCCGAACGGCGTTCATGTCGCCGAAGTGGAAATCGATCCGAGCACCGGTTTGACCCGCGCGGTGAAATACACGGCGGTCAATGACTTCGGAACCGTGATCAATCCGATGCTGGTGGAGGGCCAGATTCAGGGCGGCGTGGTGCAGGGGCTCGGCCAGGTGCTGCTCGAGGGCGCGGTCTACGACGCCGACGGCCAATTGGTCACCGGCTCGTTCATGGACTATGCGATGCCGCGCGCGCACGACGCGCCGATGATCACGGTCGCGAACCACCCGGTGCCGACCAAAACCAATCCGATCGGCGCCAAGGGCTGCGGCGAAGCCGGCACGTCCGGCGGGCTACCCGCCGTTGCCAATGCGGTTATCGACGCGTTGTCGGATTTTGGCATCCGGCATCTGGAAATGCCGATGACGCCGTCGCGCATCTGGCAGGCGATCGAGGACGCGAAACGTCGCCAGTTATAATTCCCGCGCCCGACGACTGATCGAGTGCACGGACAGGGCGCTTGCCCAGGCAGCGAGCGCAAGCGAGGCCGCCGTCGCCGGCGGCCTCCGCAGTTTTCGGCCGGCGCCGATCAGGCCGGCCCCGACAGCTTCACGTTCTTGAGCGGCAGCGAGCGCACGCGCGTGCCGGTCGCGGCGAACACGGCATTGGCGACCGCGGGCGCGGTCGCCGCCGTGCCCGGCTCGCCGATGCCGCCCCATTTCTTGCCGCCGGAGAGCGCGAGATAGACCTCGATCTTCGGCGCGTCGGCCAAGCGCACGACTTCGTAGCTATCGAAGTTATTCTGCTCGACTTGGCCGTTTTTGATCGTGATTTCGCCATAGAGCGCGGCCGAGAGGCCGTAGATGACGCCGCTCTGGATCTGCGCCTCGACGATGCTCGGATTGACGACGTGACCGCAATCGACAGCGGCGACGACGCGGTCGACCCTGACTTCGCCTTTGTGGCTGACCGTCGACCTCGGCGACCTGGCCGATAATCGAGCCGTAGCACTCGTGAATAGCGATGCCGCGCCCGCGGCCGGCCGGCAACGGCTTGCCCCAATCGCCCTTCTCGGCGATTTTGTCGAGTACGCCGAGAAAGTCCGCTTTCCCCGCAAGAAGGGCGCGGCGGAACTTGTAGCCGTCCTGACCGGCCGCTTGCGCCAGCTCATCGATGTAGCTTTCGACAAAGAACGCATTCTGCGAGGAGCCGACCGAGCGCCAAAACATCACCGGCACATGGGTGTTCTTGAGCATGCAGCCGACGCGCAGGCTGGGGATCGCGTAAGGAATATTGGCGAAGCCCTCGACGGCTTGCGCTTCCACCCCGTTTTCGACCTTGTTGATGCCGGTCGAGCGCAGGATCGAGCCGACGGCTATCTTCGCGTCGAACGCGGTCGGCATGCCGTTTGACCCGAGCGCGGCCTTCATGCGCACGGCGGCTTGCGGCCGGTAGCGGTCGTGGGTCATGTCCTCTTCGCGCGTCCACACCAGCTTCACCGGTTTGCCGACCTGTTTGGCAACCAATATTGCCTGCCGCATCTCGTCGTTGATCGAGCGTCGTCCGAAGCCGCCGCCGAGGAAGCAATTGTGGATGTCGATCTGCTCCGGCTTGAGGCCGGACGCGGCGGCGGCCTGCTTGATCGAGCCCATTGGCGTCTGCGAGCCGAGCCAGACATCGAGCTTGTCGGCCTGTAGGTTCACCGTTGCGTTAAGCGGCTCCATGGTGGCATGCGCGAGATGCGGGGCCTCGTACACCGCTTCGACGATCTTGCCGCCCAAATTTGCAGACTTGGCGAATTCGCCGTCGACATTGCCATCGTTGCGCGCATTCACCATCGGGCCGTCGAGCGTGTCGCGGTATAGCTTGGCGAATTGTGCGCTGTCGGTCTTGCCGGCTTCGCCGGCGTCCCATTCCGGCTTGAGCAGCGCGAGCGCTTCCTTGGCGCGCCAGAAGCGGTCGGCCACGACGGCGACCGCATTGTCGAGCTTGACCACCTGCTGCACGCCGCGCCGCCCCTTGGCCGGGGCTTCATCCACGCTCTTGAGTTTGCCGCCGAACACCGGGCAGGCGGAAATCGCCGCGTAAACCATGCCCGGAATTTGGGTGTCGATCGCGAACTTGGCCGAGCCGTTGATCTTGACCGGCGTGTCGAGGCGCGGCAGCGCCTTGCCGATCAGCTTGAACTGATCGGGTGTGCGGATCGCCGGCTCCTTGTCGAGCTTGATCTTGCCGGCATCGGCCGCGAGCGCGCCGTAGCCGAAGCTGCGGCCGGACGTCTTGTGCAGCACTTTGCTGTCGGCCGCTTCGCATTCGGCCGCCGGCACGTTCCAGCGCTGCGCCGCCGCTGCGATCAGCCGGGCGCGCGCGCTGGCGCCGGCTTGCAGCAGCATTTGCCATGACGTGCGCACGCCGCGGCTGCCGACCGTGCCCATCGGCCCATAGACATTCTTTTCACGCAAATTGCGCGCCGGCGAAGCATATTCGACCTTGACCTTCGACCAGTCGCATTCGAGCTCTTCCGCGACGATCATCGGCAGCGCGGTGATGGCGCCCTGCCCCATCTCCTGATGCGGCGAGCGGATCAGAATGTTGCCGTCGGGATCGATCGCGAGAAAGGCGTTTACCTCATTCGGCGCATTGTCCGGGCCCGAGGCCTGCGCGCCGATGCTGGCGGCGTCCGCCAGACCGGGAAGCGCCACGCTGATGGCGAGGCCACCGGCGGCGGCGGCCGAGGTGACGACGAATTGGCGGCGGGTAACGGATGTTTTGACGATCTGGTTCATGGTTACCCCCCTCACGTCTTCATCATCGCTGCGGCGCGATAAATCGCGCGGCGGATGCGGACATAGGTGCCGCAACGGCAGATATTGGTGAGATCGGCGTCGATGTCGGCGTCGGTCGGCTTCGGATGTTCTTTCAGGAACGCCGCCGCCGCCATGATCTGCCCGGACTGGCAGTAGCCGCATTGCGGCACATCCTCGGCAAGCCAGGCCTGCTGCACCGGATGGCTGCTGTCGGGCGACAGGCCTTCGATGGTGGTGACCGATTTGCCGGCGACGTCGCCGACCTGCATGCCGCACGAACGCACGGCCTCGCCGTCGACATGCACGGTGCAGGCGCCGCATTGCGCGATGCCGCAGCCGAATTTGGTGCCGGTCAAGCCGATCTCGTCGCGAATGACCCAGAGCAGCGGCGTCTCCGGCTCGACATCGAGCCGATGCGCCTTGCCGTTGACGGTGAATTCAAGCATGGAGCCCTCGCTCTTTCCCGTGTACGGCGACCCCTCGGCCGCCATACTTGTGATCATGAGAATTCTAACACCGACCGCGGACATTCCACTTCACAGCTGGTTGTAGTTAGCCGGAATTTATGCCGCTGCGAAGAGTTCCCGCCCCGCCCTGCTCCGCTCACATGGCCAACCCACTGCAAATGCACTGGATTGGTGGGGTCGCCCGGGCCATAGTCCGCGCCCTGTAAGGAACCCCAACGTTTGAGTCTGGCGACAGAAATCTTCAGCGCGCGCCGAGCGCCGCACGTCCGCATCGTCGGCGCGGTCAGCGCGGCGCATTTCGTCTCGCATTATTACATCATCCTGCTGGCGCCGTTGTTGCCCTTCGTGCGCGCGGAGTACGGCGTCAGCTATACCGAAATCGGCTTTGCCTTCGCCGCCTTCAATGTCGTCTCGGCCGCGCTCCAAACGCCGGCCGGGTTCCTGGTCGACTGGCTGGGCGCGCGCGTTCTGCTGATCGCCGGGCTTGTCATCGGCGGCTGCGCCTTCACGACCGCGGGTCTCATCAACTCGTTCTGGGTGATGGTGGCGATGTTCGCGCTCGCCGGCGTCGGCAACACGGTCTACCACCCGGCCGACTATGCGCTGCTCTCGCACCGTGTTCCGTCCGACCGCATCGGCCAGGCCTTCTCGGTGCATACCTTCGCCGGCATGCTGGGATCGGCGGTGGCGCCGGCAAGCCTCCTGACGATGCAAAGCCTGTGGGGCTGGCGCGGCGCTTTCATCGGCGCCGGCGTCCTCGGCTTTGCGGTGGCGGCGCTGCTGCTGGCCCTGCGCGACAACGCGGAGGTAAAGACCATCCCCGCCTCGCACACCCCGGATGCCACGGCAGCGGTCGGATGGCGGCTTTTGTTTTCGCCGGCGATCCTGCTCAATCTCGCTTTCTTCGTGCTGCTCGCGATGATGAGCGGCGGCATGTATAATTATTCCGTGGTCGCGTTCGGCGCGCTTTACGGAACGCCGGTGACCACCGCCAATGCCGCGCTCACCGGCAATCTGCTGCTGTCGGCGATCGGCGTTCTGGCCGGCGGCGTGCTGGTCGGCCGCACCGCGCGTCACGGTCTGGTGGCAACCGCTGGCTTGGCTGGGATTGCGCTGTTCATCGCGCTGGTCGCGCAATTCGACCTCGGCGCGCTGGCGCTGATCGCCGCGATGTCGGCGGCCGGGTTCTGCTCGGGCGTCATCATGCCGTCGCGCGACATGATCGTGCGCGAGGTCACCCCGCCCGGCTCGTTCGGCAAGGTGTTCGGGTTCGTCACCACGGGATTCAATATTGGCGGCATTATTTCGCCGCTGATCTTCGGCGCCATCATGGACCACGGCAGCCCGAGG
The DNA here is from genome assembly GCA_963709015.1 of uncultured Alphaproteobacteria bacterium. Classification (GTDB taxonomy): domain Bacteria; phylum Pseudomonadota; class Alphaproteobacteria; order Rhizobiales; family Xanthobacteraceae; genus Pseudolabrys. The sequence goes on from CAVPUU010000018.1 coordinate 38,607, forward strand.
CTGGTGTTCCTGCTGGTGGCGGCGTTCAGCCTTATCGCCGTCGTGACGGTGATAACGCGGCCTAAGCCGGCATCCTGATCCGCCCACCGGACTTGTCAAATCAGCCGAATTGCCCCATGTCAGGGGCCTCCGGCTCAGAGGCGGCGGCTCGTTTCGACCGCCAGCGCACCCGGCCCTGCTGGGGGATAGTTCAACGGTAGAACATCGGACTCTGACTCCGAGAATCTTGGTTCGAATCCAGGTCCCCCAGCCAATCAATTCTTCGCGGCGTCGTGCAGCACCATGTCCGCACCCTTTTCGCCGATCATCACGACCGCGGCGTTGGTATTGCCGGAGACGACGGTCGGCATGATCGAGCCGTCGATCACGCGCAGGCGCTCGATCCCGTGCACACACAGCCGCTCGTCGACGACGGCCGCGGCATCCGATCCCATGCGGCAGGTGCTGGTGGGATGAAAGACGGTCGAGCCGGTGGCGCGCGCAAAAGCCAAAAGGTCCTCATCGCTCGTGCAATCCGGCGCGGGCGCCCGCTCTTCGGCGATGTAGCGGCGCATCGCCGGCTGCGATGATTTGCGCAACAGCTTCATGCCGGCGACGACCATCGCAATCGAACCGGCTCGACAGGTAGCGCGGCTGGATCGCCGGCGGCGCAGCCGGGTCCGCCGACTTGATGCGCACGAAGCCGCGGCTCTCCGGCCGCAACTGGCAGACCGACGCGATGAACCCGGGAAACGGATGCAGCGCCGCGCCGGACGCATCGCCGCTGAAAATGATGAAATGGACCTGCACATCCGGCGTCGACACGTCAGGGCGGGTGCGGAAGAAGCCCCCGGCATAGCCGGCGCCGATGGTCAGCAGCCCCTTCCTTGAGAAAATGTAGCGCAGGCCGGCGCCGATGCGGGCGCGCCAGTTATTGATCACGTCGTTCATCGTGATCGGTTCGGTGCATCGGTATTGCATGCGGACCTGAAGGTGGTCCTGCAAGTCGGCGCCCACGCCCGGCATATCGGCGACCACGGGAATGCCGAACGATTGCAGCAGCGCCGCCGGCCCAAGCCCTGAGAGTTGCAGCAGTTGCGGCGAATTGAACGCGCCGCCGGCAACGATCACTTCGCCATTCGCGTGAGCGACGTGCATCGCACCGCCCTGCCGGTATTCGACGCCGGTGGCGCGCCGGCCAGAAAACAGAATGCGGGTTGCCGGCGCATCGGTCACGACCGACAAATTGGGCCGGCGCCACGCCTCACGCAGGTAGCCGACCGCTGTCGAACAACGGCGCCCGTTGCGCGCGGTGAGCTGGAAATAGCCGGCGCCTTCCTGGCTCGGTCCGTTGAAATCGTCGTTGCGGGCAAAGCCGGCCTGCTGCGAGGCCTCGATAAAAGCTTCGCACAACGGGTGCGGCTCGCTCACGTTGGAAACCGCAAGCGGCCCGCCGGTCCCGTGCAGCGCATCCGCGCCGCGCTCCTGGTCCTCGGCCTGCCGAAAGTACGGAAGCACGTCTTCGAAGCTCCAGCCGGCATTGCCGAGTTGGCGCCAATGATCGAAATCCTCGGCCTGGCCACGGATGTAAAGCAGGCCGTTGATCGAACTGGACCCGCCCAGCACCTTCCCGCGCGGCTGGATGAGCGTGCGGTTATTGAGATCGGGCTCCGGCTCCGAGGAATAGAGCCAGTTGACCTTGGGGTCGTTGAACAGCTTGCCGTAGCCGAGAGGTATATGGATCCAGATGTTGCGGTCACGTCCGCCCGCCTCCAGCAGGAGCACGCGATGACGTCCCGAAGCGGTCAGCCGATTGGCCAAAACGCAGCCGGCCGAGCCGGCGCCGACGACGATATAGTCGAAAGTCTTAGGAAGAGATGTCGGCGCCATGATGCGCCTTCGTCCTAGCCGCAATCAGGCCGCTGGCATAGCCGCTTTTGGTGCGTCATCGCGGCCTCGGCGAGCGCGGTTATTGCGACGCGAAATTCGCGGCAACCGCTAGGCACCCATTCGGTTTGAGTATAGCCTTGCTGCAAAATAGCAATAGCTCAACGTCAACAGGGAGGAATGCCTCAATGCGTCCAGGTACGTCTCGACGAACCGTATTGAAAACTGCGGCCCTTGCGTCGGCGGCGGTGATCACGGCCCCGTATGTGCGCGGCGCCTACGCGGCCGGAAAATTGACATTGGGCTGCTGGGACCATTGGGTGCCCGGCGCCAATAAAGCGCTCGACAAAATCTGCAACGAGTGGGGCGAGAAAAACAAAGTCGAAGTCCACATCGACTACATCACCTCGCAGGGCGAGAAGGACAAGCTGACCGCGGCCGCCGAGGCGCAAGCCGGCACCGGCCACGACATCATGTCCCACCGCGATTGGAATATCCGTATTCACCAGGCGACGCTCGAGCCGCTCGATGACGTGATCGCCGCGCTCATCAAGAAGTATGGCCCGATCAGCCCGGTCGCCGAATATCTCGCCAAGAGCAAGGGCGTGTGGCTCGGCGTTCCGACCACGGTCGGCAGCCAGGTCAAGCCGTGCTGCTCGCGCTTCGATCTCTACAAGGAACATGCCGGCATCGATCTGCGGGCCATGTTCCCGGCCGACGAATCGAAATGGGACAAGGCGCAAGACCGACAAGTGGACATGGGACGCTTATGTCGAAGTCGGCGCAGAAGCTGCACAAGGCCGGTTTCCCCGTTGGCTTGCCGATGGGCCAGACCTCCGACGCGGTCGACTGGGTCGGCGGACTGTTCAACGCCTATGGCGCCGTGTTGATCGACGCCAAGGACAACATCAAGATCAATTCCGACCAGACGCGTCAGGCGATGGAAGTCGCTCGCAAGATCATGGAAGCGAGCCCGCCGGAAGTGTTCGCCTGGGACGACGCCGGCAACAATCGCTGGCTGATCTCCGGCAAGGGCTCGGGCATCATGAATCCGCCGAGCGCCTGGGCGGTCGCCAAGCGCGACAATCCGAAGGTGGCGGAGAATTGCTGGACGCATCCGGTGCCGAAGGGGCCGAAAGGCCGCTTCGTCGGGCAGCTTCCGCAGTTCTATGGCCTGTGGAAGTTCTCCAAGAACAAACAGGCAGCGAAAGATCTGCTGTTGCACATCTCGCAGAAGGAATCGGTCGCCCAATTGGTCGCCGCCTCGAACGGTTACGACCTACCCTCGTTCAAGACCATGTACGACCTCGACACCTGGAAGACCGTCGAGCCGCCGGTCGGCACCGTGTACAGCTATCCGCCGCGCGGCGACGAGCAGACCTCGATGTCCGGCGCGCCTGCGCGTTCGGAAGTCGGCGCCCAGATGTACAACCAGGCGATCAATACTGTGATGATCTCCAAGTTCACGCAGGGCAAAGAGAAGCTCGACGACGTGATCAAGTGGGCCGAGAACGAGCTCGAAGGCACCTTGCGCGCCTGAGCGTTCCGAACGGCTAGGGACAAATGCATGCCGGCCGCCGTGGCCGGCATGCGCCGCCTTAACAATCGCCACGAGATCGAAAACATGGCCGATACCGTCCAACCATGGAATAGGGCGACGCTGCCCGGTATTGCCGCGGCGCCGGCCAAAAGAAACGGCATGCAGTTGTTCATGCGCCGGCGTTCGACGATCGCGCTGGCGATGTGCTTGCCGCTCATCGCAATCATCGCCGGCCTCATTGTCTATCCGGCCTTTTACTCGATCTATCTTTCGATGCTGAACAAGGCGCAGACGCGCTTCATCGGCCTCGGCAACTTCGCCTTCCTGCTGTCGCGCGACACATTCTGGATGGTGGTTTGGCAATCGACGATATTTGCGCTTTCCGCCGTGTTCTTCAAAGCGCTGATCGGTCTGATCACCGCGCATCTCGTCAACAATCTGCCGGTCAAGGGCCAGCGCAAATGGCGCGGCATGCTGCTGGTGCCGTGGGTGATCCCGCTGGCGCTCTCGACGCTCGGATGGTGGTGGATGTTCGATCCTACCAATTCGGCGTTTAATTATACGCTGAGAAGCCTAGGCTTCGACGGAATCCCCTGGCTGAGCGATCCCTATTGGGCGCGCTTCTCGGTGATCCTCGTCAACGTCTGGTACGGCGCGCCATTCTTCCTGATCATGTATCTCGCCGCGCTCAAGTCGGTTCCCGAGCAGCTGTATGAAGCCGCCGCGATCGACGGCGCCACCGCCTGGCAGAAATTCCGGCACATCACGCTGCCGATGATGCACAACATCATTGCGATCACGGTGCTGTTCTCGCTGATCGTCACCTTCGCCAATTTCGACATCGTGCAGATCATGACGGCGGGCGGTCCGCGCAACATGACGCACATGTTCGCGACCTACTCTTTCCTGCTCGGCATCCGCTCCGGCGATCTGCCGCTCGGCGCCGCCACCTCGCTGTTCATGTTCCCGATCCTGGCGATTGCCGCGGTCTTCATCCTGCGCGGCGTGCGCAAGCGCGGGAGGGAGATCGGATGAGCGCGATCGCCTCCGCAGCGCCGGCCACGAACCGCGTCGGCATTGGCGCCAGCTTGCGCCGCAACCGGCGCTGGGCGCTGATCGCATCCTACGTGTTCCTGATTATGTTCGGCATCTTCTTCCTGATGCCCCCCTATTACATGGTGGTGACGGCGCTCAAGAGCGACGCCGAGATGGCGCGCATGGCGACCAGTCCGTGGTTCATCTTCGACGGCGTCACCCTCGATCAGTTCAGGATTTTGCTCGGCCAGACCGACTTCCTGATCTTTTTCAAGAACACCGTCATCGTGACGGTATGCGTCGTGGCGATCACCATGGTGGTCAGCATCCTGGCGGCGTTCTCGCTTGGCCGCATGAAATTCTGGGGCTCCAGCATCCTCGCGACCGGCATTTTTCTCACCTACCTCGTGCCGGACACGTTGCTGTTCATCCCGATGTTCCAGATCGTCAAATCGATCGGGCTGCTCAATTCCTACTGGGGCATGGTGCTGGTCTATCCGACGCTGACGGTGCCGTTCTGCACCTGGATCATGATCGGTTATTTCCAGTCGATCCCCAAGGAACTCGACGAAGCCGCCCTGATCGATGGCGCCGGGCATATGCAGATGCTGCTGAAGATTTTTATTCCGGTGGCATTGCCCGGCATCATCGCGGCGATGATCTTCGCTTTCACCGTGTCATGGGCGGCCTTCGTCTATCCGATGGCATTCCTCTATTCGGCCGATCAGCAGGTGCTCACCGTTGGCACCGTCACCAGCCTGATCCGCGGCGACGTTTACAAATGGGGCATGCTGATGGCCGGCGCGCTCGTCGCCGCGGCGCCGCCGCTTGTGATCTATGCATTTCTCATGGACTACTACATAGCCGGACTCACCGCGGGAGCGACAAAGGGATAACGCTTCCGCAAGCATGAGCGGGACAGCAAGGCACGCAGGGTTCTGGGAGCACTCGAATGGCGGAAGTTGGGTTACGCAATGTGGTGAAGCGGTTCGGCGATGTGGTCGCCGTCAGCAATATCAGTCTCGACATTCCCAATCATGAGTTTGTCGTCTTGGTCGGCCCCTCGGGTTGCGGCAAGAGCACGACCTTGCGGATGATCGCCGGCTTGGAGGAAATCAGCGACGGCGAGATTTCGATCGGCGGCGAGGTGGTCAACGATCTGCCGCCGAAGGACCGCGACATCGCGATGGTGTTCCAGAACTACGCGCTTTATCCACACATGACCGTCGCCGAAAACATGTCGTTCGGGCTCAAGCTGCGGAAATTCCCCAAGGCCGAGATCAAGCAGCGGGTCGACAACGCCGCGCGCATCCTCGACATCACCGAATTGCTCGCCCGCCGGCCGAAGCAGCTCTCCGGCGGGCAGCGACAACGCGTGGCCATGGGCCGCGCCATCGTGCGCAATCCCAAGGTGTTTCTGTTCGACGAACCGCTGTCCAATCTCGACGCCAAACTGCGCGTCCAGATGCGCACCGAAATCAAGCGCGTGCATCAGAAGGTCAAGACGACGACCGTCTATGTGACGCACGACCAGGTCGAGGCGATGACGCTGGCGGACCGGGTGGTGGTCATGCACAACGGGAAGATCGAGCAGATTGGCACCCCGAACGATCTCTATCATCATCCAAAAACGCGCTTCGTCGCCGGTTTTATCGGATCGCCGGCAATGAATATCATTGCGGCGAAACTGGAATCGCAATGGCAGTGGCCTGAAGGTGCGTCTGTCGGACACCCTGTCATTTCCGGTGCCAGAAGAGCGCGCCGTCCGCTTTCGCAGCCACGCCGGCAGGGATGTCCTGTTCGGCTTGCGGCCGGAACACATCACCGAGACGCGCGAAAATGCTTCCGGCCATGTGTTTCCCGTCACCCTCGACGTGGTCGAACCGATGGGTATGGAGACCATGGTATTCTTCAAGGTGGACGGAACCGAAGTCTGCGGCCGCGTCGAGCCGACGGCCGCCAAGGCCTCGGGCGAGACGATGCAGCTGCGCGCCAGCCTCGAGCACATGCATCTGATCGACCCGACGACCAACGCCGTGCTTTGATCCGCGCGCTAAAGCGCCAATCCGCCGTCCACCAGATGCGGCTGGCCGGTGATGTAGCTCGCTTCATCGCTCGCGAGGAACACCGCCAGCGCCGCGACCTCTGCGGTGGTGCCGAGCCGGCGCATCGGCTGGCGTGCGATGAAATCGTTCCAGACGTCTGCAACCGGCTTTCCGGTTTCCTTCGACACCGCCGCGACCCGTTGCTCGAGTGACGGCGAGGCGATGGTGCCGGGGCAGATGGCATTGCAGCGAATGCCTTTGGTGATGAAATCCGCGGCCACCGCCTTGGTCAGGCCGATCACCGCCGCTTTGGTCGCGCCATAGGCGTAGCGGTTGGGTAGGCCTTTCACCGAGGAGACGCCCGAAGACATGTTGACGATCGAGCCGCCGCCTTTCTTCAGCATTGCCGGCAGGAACGCCTTGATCGCGCGGTGCATCGATTTGACGTTGAGATCAAAGGAGAAGTCCCAGTCACGGTCGCTGCAATCGAGCACCGTGCCCTGGTGCACGTAACCGGCGACGTTGGCGAGCACGTCGAGCCCGACGAACTCGCTCTCGATCGATTTCGCCAGCGTCTCCACAGCCGCGTTCGAGAGCACATCGAGCTTGACGGACTTTTTTGCGTTAAGCCCGGCGAGCTTGGCTGTTTCCACATCGGTCGCGATGACCACCGCGCCTTCCGCGATGAACGCTTCCGCGATTGCGCGGCCGATGCCCTGCCCGGCGGCGGTGACCAGTGCGACTTTGCCCTGCATACGTCCGGCCATGACTGACCGTTCAATGGTTGTCGCGCGGCACCGGAAATCCCTGCGCCACGCGTTGAAATTTGACCGCCGGCTTGAGCACCATGCCGTCGGCGAGTTGATCGACCATGGCGCGTTGGATCTCCTGCCACGGCGTCTGGCTCGGCGGCACCTTGTAGCCGCCGCGCTTTTGCAGCGCCGCCCGCCGGCGCGCCAGCTCCGCCTTCGAAACCAGGATATCCGCGCTGCCTTTGTTGAGGTCGATGCGAACGCGGTCGCCGGTCTTCAACAGCGCCAGCCCGCCGCCGACCGCCGCTTCCGGCGAGGCGTTGAGGATCGAGGGCGAGCCCGACGTGCCCGATTGCCGTCCGTCGCCGATGCAAGGCAGCGCCTTGATCCCGCGTTTGATCATCGCCGCCGGCGGCTGCATGTTCACCACCTCGGCGGAGCCGGGATAGCCGATCGGCCCGACGCCGCGGACGAACAGGATGGTCTGTTCGTCGATCCTGAGCGCCGGGTCGTCGATGCGGTGGTGGTAATCCTCCGGCCCGTCGAACACCACGGCGCGGCCCTCGAAGGCGTTCGGGTCCTTCGGATTGACGAGATAGCGTTTTCGGAATTCGTCCGAGATCACGCTGGTCTTCATGATCGCGGAATTGAACAGGTTGCCCGACAGCACCTTGAACCCCGCCTTTTGCATCAACGGCTTCTTGTAGGCCCGGATCACGTCGGCGTCCTGGATGGCGGCACGCTTGACGTTGTCGCCGATGCTCTTGCCGTTGATGGTGAGCGCATCGGCGTGGCCGCGGCCGGCTTTCAGAACTTCGCGCATCACCGCCGGCAGGCCGCCGGCGCGGAAATACTCCTCGCCGAGATATTTGCCGGCCGGCTGCATATTCAAAAGCAACGGCACGTCGTAGCCGACCGTCTCCCAGTCTTCGATCGATAGCTTCACGCCGATATGCCGTGCAATGGCGTTGATGTGGATCGGGGCATTGGTCGAACCGCCGATTGCCGAATTCGCGACGATGGCGTTCTCGAACGCCTTGCGGGTGAGGACGTCGGAGGGTTTCAGGTTCTCATGCACGATCTCGACCGCGCGCACGCCCGTCTCGTAGGCGATCTGCCCGCGCTCCCGGTAAGGTGCGGGAATGGCGGCGCAGCCGGGCAGCGTCATGCCGAGCGCTTCGGCCAGCGCGTTCATGGTCGAGGCCGTGCCCATGGTATTGCAATGGCCGGCCGATGGCGCGCTCGCCGCCGCGATATCGAGGAATTCGTCGTCGTCGATGCGGCCGGCGGCCAATTCCTCGCGCGCTTTCCACACCGCCATGCCGGAGCCGCAGCGCTCGCCTTCCCACCAGCCATTGAGCATTGGCCCGCCGCAGAGAACGATCGCCGGCGTATTCACGGTCGCCGCCGCCATTAGGCAGGCGGGCGTCGTTTTGTCGCAGCCGGTCAGCAGCACGACACCGTCGAGCGGATAACCGTAGAGCACTTCGACGAGGCCAAGATAAGCGAGGTTGCGGTCGAGCGCCGCCGTCGGCCGCTTTCCGGTCTCCTGGATCGGATGGACCGGGAATTCAAACGCCACGCCCCCCGCCGTCCGGATGCCCTCGCGCACGCGCTTGGCAAGCTCGATGTGGTGACGATTGCACGGCGACAGATCGGAGCCGGTCTGCGCGATGCCGACGATCGGCTTACCGGAACGCAATTCCTTGGCTGTCAACCCGTAGTTGAGGTAACGCTCAAGATAGAGCGCGGTCATGCCGGGATTGTCGGGGTTGTCGAACCAAAGCTGCGAGCGCAGCGCCCGCGTGCGCGATCGTAAGGAACTCTGGGATTTCTTACGCATACGCATCTCCCGGCACACTTCCTTTGCGCGCGGCAAGGATGGGCCGAACTGCGCAAAAGATGCAAGGGAGATCGGTCCGGCCCGCCGATCGGGCCCGCCGTTCATTGCCGGTTTTCACCAATCGAAAGCGCAGATGTCCACCAACGACCTTTGGGGCGACCGGGCGAAATTGGGCTAGGCAACGATCCGATTGTGGATCATTCTGCCGGGGTGCCGCATAAGCACAAATTATAAACGGGATAGGGGGACTACGCCGTGGCTCAGACAATCGAGGCATTTGTCGGTAATTCGCTCGACGACGCGAAAATATCGCCGCTCCATATCAAGATCATCTCGCTGATCGCGGCCGGATACTTTTTCGACGTCATCGACTATATCGTGCAGGGCTCGCTGTTTCCGGACATGATCAAGTCCGGCTTCACAACCCCTGGCGGCGCGGCGGCCATCGTCAGCGCCACCACGATCGGAATGTTCATCGGCACCTGCGCGCAAGGTGAATTCTCCGACCGGTTTGGGCGGCGGTTCATCTACCAGTTCAACCTGCTGCTGTTCGGCGTGTTCACCATCCTCGGCGCGTTCGCCCCGAACATCACGCTGCTCGTCGTCTGCCGCTTCATCGCCGGCCTTGGCCTCGGCGCTGAACAGCCGCTGTGCTTCGCGTATGCCGGCGAGTATTCGCCCAAGCGTATCCGCGGCCGCATCCTCGCGATCATTCACTTCGTTGGCGGCGCCTGCGTTTGGCCGGCCGGCACGCTGTTCGTGATCGCCTTCCGCGACACGATTTACTGGCAAGGCGTGTGGATCTGCTTCGGTGTCGGCGCGCTGATCGTTTGGGTGCTCCGCTTCGCGTTGCCCGAATCGCCGCGTTATCTGTCGACGCACGGCCGGGGCAAGGAGGCGCTCGAGGTGCTCGGCAAGCTCGGCATTGCGGGGCCGAAAGAGACCCTCTCCACCGACGCGGCAAGCGACACCAAGAGCGATCCATTCGCCGTGGTGTTTCAGCAGTTCCCGAAGCGTGTCATTGCCGGCATGATCTGCTTCTCGGCGTTTTTTGGCGTCGCCATCGGGCTTGGCGGCTGGTTGCCCAGCATCATGGTCGACAAGGGCTTCACCATCACCAAGTCGCTTGAGTACACGCTCGGCATGAACTTCGCCGTGCCGTGCGCGAGCATCTGTATGATGTACACGCTCGATAAATACGGCCGCAAGATCACTTCGATCGTCGCCTTCATCGGCGCGGGCATCATGGCCATCGTCTTCGCCAATGCGCAAAGCGACATGCAATTGCTGGCCGCCGGCTTCGTCATGGTCTTCTTTATCCAGGTCGCCGGCAATGCGATGCAGATTTTCGCATCCGAGGTGTTCCCGACCAACGCGCGCGCGTCCGGCTTCGGCTGGGCTGCGGGCGTCGGCCGGCTCGCCACCGCCGGCATCTTCCCGGCGATCCTGTGGGTCAAGAACGGCTGGGGGCTGACCACTGTGTTCGTCTGCCTCGCGATCGTGCTTGTGATCGCGGCCGGCGCGGTGACGCAGCTCGGGCCGGAAGCCAGGCAAAAGAGTCTCGACGAAATCGCCCCGCCGACCGGCTGATCGGCGTTCAAAAACTGCGAGGCCCGGTCCGGCGCGATGCCGGGCCGGGCCTCGCGCATTCAGACCGGCATTTGATAGTCTCGTCCATATGACCCCTCTTCCTCCCGGCGCCAGCGCCAAGAACGTCCGTTTCGTGTCGCGCTGCGATCAGGGCGGACGGCCGGACGGCGTGCAAGTCATCGTACACAAGGGCCACGCCTTTATCGGCCATATGTTCGGCGACGGCTTTTCGGTCGTGGACGTGCGTGATCCGCTCAGCCCCAAGACCGTCGCCTTCGCCGCCGCGCCAAAAAACACCCGCTCGCATCATCTGCAAATCCACGGCGACGTCTTGCTGGCGGTCAATGGCCCGAATATCTGGGCGATGCAGCAATATGCCAGCCAGCAGGACTACTACGGCAAGTCGCTCATCGACTCGGTCCAGACCGAACAGCCGTTCGCGGCCGGCTTGCGCATTTTCGACATTTCGACACCAGCTAGCCCCCGCGAGATCGCGTTCCTCGACATGCCCGGTTTTGGCGCCCATCGCATCTGGTGGGCCGGCGGCCGCTACGCCTATGTCTCGGTGCACTTCGAGGGCTTCATCGATCACGTCCTGGCGGTAATCGATGTCTCGGACCCGGCCAAACCCACATTGGCCGGGCGCTGGTGGCTGCCGGGCATGCACCGCGCCGGCGGTGAGACGCCGCCCGCTTCGTTCGGCAAGCGCACGGCGCTGCATCATCTCATCAGCGCGGGGAATGTCGGCTATGCCGCCTGGCGCGACGGCGGTTTTACCGTGCACGACCTTAGTGATCCGCCCAACCCGACATTGCTTAGCCACCGCAATTACGCCCCGCCGTTCGGCGGCGGCGCTCACACGCCGCTGCCGCTGCCCGGCCGCAAGCTGCTGGTGCTGGCCGATGAGGCCACCTCGGCGAATTGCGCCAATGGACTGGCCTACACCTGGCTGATCGATGTGCGCGATCCGGCAAATCCGGTGCCGATCGCGACTTTGCCGACGCCGGCGGAAGAGGATTTCTGCAAGAAAGGCGCCAAATTCGGGCCGCACAATCTGCACGAAAACAGGCCCGGCTCGATGCAGAGCGAAGACACGATTTTCGCCACCTACCACAATGCCGGCTTGCGCGTGTACGACGTGCGCAATGCGTTCCAGCCGAAAGAGCTCGCCTATTTCGTGCCGCCACCGCCGGAAAAGATCGTCGATCAGCGGCCGAATCCCGCCAAGGTGATCCAGTCCTGCGACGTCTTCGTCGACAAAGAAGGACTGATGTTCCTCACCGACACAAATGCGGGGCTTTACATTCTTCAATACGAAGGAAAGTGACGTAACGTATGACGGAAAAGTTCGGGCGCCTTGCGCTTCACATGTGGACGATCGATACGACACCGCTTGAGACCGCGCTCGATGCGGCGAAACTTGGCGGCTTCGACGCCGTCGAATTGCGCCGCACCGATTTCAAGCGCTGCTTCGACCTCGGGATGTCCAACGCGCAAGTGCTCGACCTGATCAAGAAGTCCGGCATCCCCTGCGGCGTGCTCGGCGTCGAATATGGTTGGCTGTTCGCCACCGGCGAGGAAAGCAAGCGGCTGTTCAAGGTGTTCCGTGAATCCTGCGAGAACGCGGTCGCGCTCGGCTGCGACACGCTGATGAGCGCGCCCGGGCAGGTCAACGGCCCGATCAAGGACGCCATCAAATATTTGAAGGACGCCGGCGACATCGCCGCCGAATACAAATTGAAGCTCGGCATCGAATTCAATTCGCAGCACGACGTGCTCAACAGCCTCGCCGTATTGACCGAGCTGATCGAGGGTGCCGACAAGCCGAACTGCGGCTTCCTGATCGACGCCTATCACTTCACCCGCAGCGGCGCCGGCGGTCGCGGCTTCGAGAACGTGCCGGCCGACAAAATCTTCTGCTTCCAGTATTCTGATCTCTCTCCCAAACCCGTTACCGGCGTGAAGCGCCCGACCGACCGCCTGCCGCCCGGCAAGGGCATCGTCAAATGGCGCGAGATGCTCGGCCTGTTGGCGGAAAAGGGCTACACTGGATACCTGTCCTACGAAGCGCCCAACCCCGACCAATGGGCGCGCTCGCCCTACGACGTCGCGCGCGAAGGAGTTGAGCTAACGCGCAAGCTTCTTCGCGATGCTGTTCCTAGTTACGCTCAGTGAGGTCCACGATGGCTGAAGAACTCCCGCTCTTTCTCGGTCTGAACGACAAGACCGTCACCGACATCCCCAAGACCGTCGAGAAGCAGCGCTACATGACATCGGTCGCGCCCAAGGCCGCCAATCCCGGCAAATGGATCGAGCAGCCGCGCATGCCGATCCCGACTGGCGAACACGCGGTGATCGAATGCCAAGGCAAGATCCATTCGATCGCCGGCTACGCTAAGCACCGAGTTGATCAGAATTTCCATCAAGTCTACGATCCGGCGAACAAATTATGGTCGTTGAAGGCGCTCTTTCCGCTGCCGTGCAATCACGTCGCAGGCGTCTCGATTGGCACCAAGATTTACACTTTCGGCGGCTTCATCGAGCAGAATCGCTGCCCGCATTCCAAGTGCTTCGTCTATGACAGCGCCACGGACCAGTGGGCGCCGATCGCGGCGCTGTCGCGCCCGCGCGGCGCGATCTCGGCCATCGTGCTCGACCGCAAAATCCACCTGCTCGGCGGACGCGACGTGCGCTCGGTCGAATGGCACGAGGTTTATGATCCGGAAGCCAACAAATATTCAGACCGCGCAAGCATGCGCGGCTCGACAGGAACGCAGCCTTTCGTCGGCCAGCGCGATCATATGGGCGTCGCTGTGGTAGATGGAAAAATCCACGCCATCGCCGGGCGCATGGATAGCTACGATTTCAACACCAGCCTGAACGCCGTCTACGATCCCAAGACCGACGGCTGGTCATTCCGCGCGCCGCTGCCGACCGCGCGCAGCGGGCCGTCTTGCGTCTATATCGACGGCAAGATCGTGGTGTTCGGCGGCGAAGCCACCGGCAAGGTGTTTGGTACCAACGAGGCCTACGATCCCAAGACCGATAGCTGGGAAGCGCTCACGCCGATGGCGATCCCGCGCCACGGGCTGCACGGCGCGACCTGCGCGGTGATTGGCGACATGGTGCATGTGCCGGGCGGCGGCCCCGTGCCCGGCGGGCAGGTGCAGGGAGCCTACCACGACGCCTTTACGTTCGGATAATCCCTCTCCTGAAAAGGAGAGGGTCGTGCGCGGAGTGCCGGGGGTGGGGTTACGTTTGACGATCCGCACCCGGCTCGCTTCGCTCCATCCTCCCCGCAAGCGGGGAGGGATAAGAAAGACAAACGGCCGCGTCCTTGCCCGCGCGGCCGATGTGGAGTAGTCCCTGCGCCATCACCCAGCCGATCGCGAGTTCCGTCGCGGTCCGACTTTAATACCCGACCGGCGGACGATTTATCGCGCGCCCTTCCTGCGCCGCGATCCGCCTTTGGAATTGAGCAAGCGGTCCTGCAAGAGCCATGGATTTACGCATCCGACGCATCGGACTTTTAGGACTTTCGCTGCTCGCCCTCGTGGTCGGGATGATTACCGGCATCGGCGCCGTGGCCTTCCGCGCCTTGATCGGACTGATCCATAACGTCTTCTTCCTCGGCTCGTTCTCGATCGTGTACGACGCCAATCAGTTCACGCCGCCGAGCCCTTGGGGTCCTTTCATCATCCTGGTGCCGGTGGTCGGCGGCCTCATCGTCACTTTCCTGGTTACGAATTTCGCGCCGGAAGCACGCGGCCACGGCGTGCCTGAAGTGCTCGACGCCATTTACTACAAGGAAGGCGTCATCCGACCGGTGGTCGCCGCGATCAAATCGCTCGCCTCGTCGTTCTCGATCGGCACCGGCGCGGCGGTCGGGCGCGAAGGCCCGATCATCCAGATCGGCGCCACGCTCGGCTCTTCGCTTGGTCAGCTTTTGCCGATGGCGCCCTGGCAGCGCATCACGCTGGTGGCGGCCGGCGCCGGCGCCGGCATCGCCGCCACCTTCAACACCCCGATCGGCGGCGTGATGTTCGCCATCGAGTTGATGCTGCCCGAATTGAGCGCGCGCACGTTTCTGCCGGTCGCGCTCGCCACCGGAACCGCGACGTTCATCGGTCGCATGTTCCTGGGGCTCCAGCCGGCCTTCGTGGTGCCGTCGGCGCTCTACCTGCACAGCGAGCAGGCGCCGATCCAGGCGCTGCTGCTCTACGCGCTGCTCGGCGCGCTGATCGGGCTTGCCGCCACCGCCTTCATCCGCGGGCTGGTGTTCGCGGAAGACCTCTTCCCCAAGATCAAGAACCCCTATCTGCGCCACGTCGTCGGCATGCTGATGGTCGGCGTGCTGATCTACGCCTTGCTCCGTTTCCAGGGCCACTATTTCATCGAAGGCGTCGGCTACGCCACCATTCAGTCCATCCTGCAAAACAATCTGGTGAGCGTCGGCCTGCTGCTGGGCCTGTTCGTCGCCAAGGTGCTTGCCACCTCGATCAGCCTCGGCTCCGGCGCTTCGGGCGGATTTTCTCCCCCTCGCTATTCATGGGCGCCACGTTCGGCGGCGCCTTCGGTTCGTTGATGACCCTGCTCGGTCCAGTGCCCGGGCTCGACGCCGTCACCTGCGCGATCATCGGCATGGCCGCCATGGTCGGCGGCGGCACCGGCGCCGCCATGACCGCGGTCACCATGATCTTCGAGATGACGCGCGACTACGACATCATCATGCCGATCATCGTGGCGGTGGCGCTCAGCATCGGCGTGCGCCGCCTCCTCTCGCGCGAGAACATCTACACCACCAAGCTGGTGACACGCGGCCACGTGATTCCCAAGGCGCTGCACGCCAATATGTTCCTGGTGCGCCACGCTGAGGAGGTGATGGACCGCGACGTGGTCGCTGTTGCCCGCTGACACGGACTTTGCAGCGTTCCTGCGCGGCACCGAGGCCGGCGGCTTCAAGCACATCGTGGTGACGCGCGAGGACCGCATCGTCGGCGTACTGCGCGTCAATACCGAGCTGCGGCTCGGACTGGAAGGCGCTTATTCGGGCGTGCCGCTCGGCGACATCGCGCAGAAGAATTTCACCGTCGCGCGCGCCGAGGATGTGGTGTTCGACGTGGTTGAGCGCATGTGGCGCCGCGGCGCTAGCATGGCAATCGTCACCAAGGGCGGCGGCCGGCTGCCGCGCGCCGCCGATGTCGTCGGCATGATTTCCAAGGAGCACATTGCGGATTTGGTCGCCGATAGCATCCGGCCTTATGCCGATGAAGCGCACCGGCCGAATTGATTGCGGCGTATAAGAAAAGCGGTCGCCCTCACGATGAGGGCGGCCGTGATTTCTTCTGAAAGCTATGCGGCTGGCTTAGCGCGCGGGATGCAGATCAAGTCCGGCAACGCCGGCCGCCACATTAAGACCCGCCTGCCCCTGCACCGACACCGGCTGCAATTCCACGGTGCGATTCGAGCCGCCGACCAAGACGTTGGCGCCGACACCGGCACCGACCGTCGCCTCGGCGAAGCACCGGCATAGTGGCCGGCCAGCGCGCCGAACCGGCGACTGGTCGGCGCATAGACCGCCCACACCATCTCGCCGCCCGCGGTGGCGCCGAGATCGAGACCGAATTTGGTGATCGACCCGCGGTAGACCTCACGCGGTCCCGGCTGTGACGGCGTGAACATGCAGGTCACTTCCTTTTTCGACGTGATGATCAGCCCAATGCCGGCCGAAATATCGCAAGTCAACGTACCGGCTTTCGTGCGCTCCCGGCCTTGCGCCATGGACGACGCCGGCGATGCCATCGCCGCGATAACCGCCAAGGCAGCGAGAGCGCTAAGACGCTTGTGCATGCCGAACTCCCATTTTGATTGATAATGTCCCGACAACGAAAAGCGCCGCAAAAGGTTCCCGTCGCGGACGTGCGGCACAGACGTAGATTTATTCTATCCCGCCAGCGGATAGGCCAGCGCCGCAACGCAGCGGCCCGGCGCCTGGGCGCGCGCCGACGACAACAACGGACTGAACGGCGGCTCGCATCCGATCACGGCGGCCGGCGGCCGCTGCATGTTTGCAGTCGGCAACCGCAAGCGGTCGCCTTTATGGGTGCGATCGACGTATTGCGTTGTCACGTGCGGTTGCGCCACCGGGCGCGCGCGGACTGCCAAGCCGAAACCCACCGGCAGGACGATAAAGTCCGTCACCAATACCGCCAGAATGCCGACCAGCAGATATGAAACAAGACCACGCATCGACGTTCTCCAGCCTCGCCACGGCATTGCGGTCATTGCCGCAATGCGCCGCGCGGGGGACGGGGAGAAACGGCCGGCGAGGGAATATGTTCCGGTGCGCGATCAGCGTGCCGTAAGAATGTGGTTTGCCGGTATCAGGATAAAGCAGCACAGCCCTTCGGGATCGAATTTCAAATTAACCGTGGCGTCGAGCGCACTGGCGAGGTTGCGCTCGATCGCCATGCTGCCGAACCCGCGCTTGCGCCTGATTTTCACCGGCGGACCATTCCGTTCGCGCCACTCGAACGCGATCGCATCGCCCTGCATCTTCCAGATGATCGACACGTGTCCTTCCGGCACCGAAAGCGCGCCGAATTTCGCCGCGTTGACCGCCAGCTCATGCAGCGCGAGCCCAATGGTTTGCGCCGCTTCCGGCTTGAGCGCGACCGGCACGCCGTCGACTGCGATTTGCGCTTCGTCACCGCTGCTGAAGGCGGCAAGTTGCGATTGGATGATCTCGCGCAACGACGCACCGTACCAGCTCTCGCGCACCAGCAAATCGTGCGAGGCTGCCAAGGCCTGCAATCGCGCGGAGAACTGGTCGAGAAATCCGCTGGTCGAGCCCGCGTGGCGGGCGGTTTGTCGCGCCATCGCCTGGATCACCGCCAGCAGATTTTTCGAGCGATGGGTTAACTCGCGCATCAACAGGCGCAAATGCGCTTCACCTGTCTTGCGCTCGGTGACGTCGACCGAGGCGCAGGTCAGGCCGACGATGTCGCCCGCCTCGTTGCGCAAGGGTTCGATATGAAGGTCGTTCCAGCGCAGGCCGGATCCGTCCTCGAGCGCGACCTCGGCGCGCTTGGTCTGGCCGCTCGCGAGCGCCTCGCGTTTGAGGGCAATGACGGCCGCGCGCCCGTCTGGAGGCAAAATGTCCGCATCGGTACGGCCGAGAATGTCCTCAATTCCGTAGCCGTGCATGGGATTGCTGAGCGAGGTGTAGCGCAGGTCGCGATCTTGCGTGTAGACGGTGACCTGGGAGCCGCGCAGCGCCGTTTCATATCGCGCGAATTGCGCCCGCAGCAGACTGAGCTCCCAGCCTTGCGCACTCACCTGTGCTTCAAGCCGTTGGCACTCTTGTCGCAGTTTAGCCAGTTCGGTGCTCGCAGCGCCCGAGATGTCCTGCGCCATGACGGTCATTCGTTCACGTTGACTTGCCTGCCGCCGTCCGGCGCGTGCGTGCGTCGTGACTGGCGGGCGATGAAACGGAAATTCCAATAACTCCAATGAACACGGGTGGCGCGCGCGCTGTCAATGAATGAGGCCACGTTGTACCTCGCTTCATACGCCGCTCGTGAATTCCGTGATTCCGATGGCGGCAGAACACTTTAACGCCGATCATCCCAAACAGTTGCATGACCGCCCGTGAACATGACGAGTTCTGGATTGCTCTGGCGACGATCGTGGCCCGCCTCGGGGTGTTCTGGAACCTTTCGCTCAGGCCGGACGTTTGTTTCGGAAGGCCTCAAGAGTGGAGATCAAAGGAATTACAATGACTACGCGTGTAAAATCCGCGACCGCCGAAGAAATCGCGGCCATCGAGGACTTGGTGAGCGATCTCGAAAAGCGTCTACGCCGCATCCCGGAAACGCGCGGCGCGAAGTGTCGGGCGCGTCCGGCGAGGTCGGTGATTTTGTCAGCGAGGCGCTTGATCGCATCACGATGCGTCGCGCGAAAGCGCGTCCGAGGCGGGCCAATCTCTCGCTGACGAAGCGACGCGATTGGGTACCGGCGCTTTCAAGGCGCTCACCGATGAGGTTGAGCACCGTCCATTGCTAATGCTGGCCGCGGCCGCCGGAGTGGGCTTTTTCGCCGGCCTCGCAAATCGCAGGAGATCCATGCGCCTGGAAAACGTCGCCGGCGTCGCATTCGAGCATATATTCGGGCGCATTTTCCGCCGCGCCCTGTTGGCATTAATTGTCGCGATCTCGGCGGTTGTAGCGATTTATTATTTTACCGCGGCTGGAATGATTGCGCTGGAAACGCAATACGGGACGCTGGATGCGCGCGTGATCATGGGCGTCATTTACGCGGCAATCGCCGCCGCCATCGCGATCGTGTGGGTCGTGCAGGGCAAATCCACCAGCGCTAGCGCGCCGGCGCTGAGCAACCAGCGCGGCGTGCAGATCGCCATGCTGGTCGAGGCCGTGATGTTGGGCTACGCGCTTGCCAGAAAAGCCCCGCGTACACGCTAAGTTCGGCGCAGAAGTCCGCGTATTCATCGCAGACGTTCGACTTCTTCTTCAGTTCTGAAATTTCGTTGTTCTGGCTCAGCGCTAGCTCGCCTTTCGCTCGCGCCGTTTGGCGTTGCGCTCGAAGAACAGCGCCTGGCTCAACACCGCCGACACCGTCGCTGGCTGGAACGGCTTGGCGATCAGGAATGCCGGCTCCGGCCGCTCGCCGGTGAGGAAGCGCTCCGGATAGGCGGTGATGAAGATCACCGGCACCTCGAAGGTGCGCAGCATCTCGTTGACCGCGTCAAGCCCGGATGAGCCGTCCGCCAGTTGAATGTCGGCCAGAATAATGCCCGGCCGCTTGACCTTGGCCAGAGCGATCGCCTCGGCGTGCGTGCGCGCGACGCCGAGCACGCGGTGGCCGAGACCTTCCACCAGGCCTTCGAGATCGAGCGCGATGAATGTCTCGTCCTCGATGATCAATACGTCAGTCGCAATCTCGGCGGCCAATTCGCGGCCGGAGTTGTCGACCAGTTCGCGCAGGCGCGGCACATCGATATCGAGCACCTTGGCGGCGTCGTCTTCCGAAAGCCCCTCCAGCGCCACCAGCAAAAAGGCCTGACGCGGCATCGGCGCGATCTGCGCGAGATGCTTTTCGACCGGCTGATTGGTTGGAGCCGTCCCGGCGGACTTGCTGTTGAGCGCGACCAAATTCCAGATCTTCGTGAACAGCTTATAGAGCCCGATCCGGGTGGACGCGGTCGTTTCCAGCACCTTGGGGTCCTGGATCAGGGCTTCCAAGGTCGCCGCCACATAGGCATCGCCTGAGGCCTGGCTGCCGGAAAGCGCCCGCGCATAGCGGCGAAGGTAAGGCAAATGCTGTGCAACTGTTTGAGATGTCGACGAGAATCCCTCCCGAACCAATGCGCCCCAGGGCCAAATGGGCACTGCCCCGAATACCGCTCAAACCTACTCAGCGATCCTAACGTGGTTGTCGGAAAAAAGTTCCCTAAATGTGGAACCATCCGGCAATTCATGGGTTTGGCTTGGATGCAGAGGGGACCTGCACTCGGTTGGCCAAGGGGATTCGGGGTTGAAAACGATGACTGAACGCAAACCCGTGGGACAACAAAAACCAATGGAAACCGCGGAAACCCGAAACCGTAGGCCCACTTCCAAACCGGCCAAGCTCAGCCGCGAAGTGCAGGCGCGTCTCGGTCAGCAACTGCGGTCCATGTACGACGATGTGGTGAACCAGGGCGTACCGGACCGGTTCTCCGATCTCATCAACCGCATCAATGGCAACGGAAACAAAGACGGGCAATAACACATGGACGAGTCGGTCCGCAAAGCCGTTCTCGGCGCGGTGCCAAGCCTCCGCGCATTCGCGATCTCGCTGTGCGGGAACGTGGATCGCGCCGACGATTTGGTGCAGGAAACGCTGCTGCGCGCGATAGCCAATATCGATTTGTTCCAGCCCGGCACCAACATGTCGGCCTGGCTGTTCACCATTCTGCGCAACCATTTCCGCTCGGAATATCGCAAGCGCCGGCGCGAGGTCGAGCA
>CAVPUU010000019.1:0-105536 GCA_963709015.1 uncultured Alphaproteobacteria bacterium
ATTTCGCTTTCGTCGCGGCGGCGGCGCAGGTCGAGCTGGACGCCGGCGGAAAATGTAAAATCGCTAATCGCCATCGGCGTCGGCGCGGCGACCGATTTTCCGTTGCCGCGATCGGGAGGCGGCGGAAAAGCAATTGCGGGGCACGGCTCTCTCGACGCCTCGAAGGCTGTGGACGCGGTCTGTGCGCGGCGCTCGCCGGTATCGCATCCAATTGTCCGATTTCGCATGCCTCGGCCGACTACCGCCGCCGCGCCGCCGTTTCAGTCTCCGCCATTCGCGCGGTCGCCGATGCTGGCGCGCATCGGCGCTGGGGACGAAAGCTCAAAAGGAACGCGGATGCGCATTGAACTCAACGTCAACGGGCAGACGCATCGCATCGAGGTCGAGCCGCGCACGACTTGCTCGATACCCTGCGCGACAAGCTCGGGCTGGTCGGCGCGCATGCGGGCTGCGAGCACGGGGTGTGCGGCGCCTGCACGGTGCTGGTCGACGGCCTCGCGGTGCGCTCATGCCTGATGTTCGCCGCGCAGGCGGACGGCCATGCGATCACCACCATCGAGGGACTGACGCCGGCGCCGGGCGAGCTGTCGGTGCTGCAAGACGCCTTCTGCGAGACGCACGGGCTGCAATGCGGCTACTGCACGCCCGCGATGATCCTCGCGGCGCATGCGCTGCTCGCCGGCAATCCGTCGCCGACGCGCGACGAGATCGTCGAGGCGATCTCCGGCAACATCTGCCGCTGCACCGGCTACGCGCAGATCGTCGAGGCGATCGCGCTCGCCGCCGAGCGCCTGCGTGGCGCGAACAGGCCGTTGGAGGCGGTCCCGTCATGAGCGCGCCGCATCGCTTCCGCTACGTCTCCTCCGACCGGCGCGTGCGCGAGGACCGCCGCTTCGTCGCCGGCAAGGGGCGCTTCGCGGCCGACATCGTGCTGCCCGGCATGCGGCATGTGGCGCTGGTCACCTGCCCGCATCCGGCGGCGCGCATCGTCTCGATCGACAAGACGGCGGCACTGGCGATGCCGGGTGTGCACTACGTGCTCGACGGGGCCGAGCTTGCGGCCGCGACGCTACCGCTGATGTCGGGCCTCGATACGCCGGGCGCGCTGCGCCGGCCGCTCGCCGTCGATGTCGCGCGCTATGCGGGCGAATGGGTCGCCGCGGTGGTCGCCGACAGCCGCGCACTTGCCGAGGATGCGGCCGAGGCGGTCGCGGTCGCGTACGCGACGCTGCCCTTCGTGCTCGACGGCGAGGAAGCCTACCGGTCGACGAGTCCGCCCGTGCATGCGGCGCACGGCTCCAACGTCCTGCTCGACAGAAGCTTCGTTTGGGGCGAGGTCGACAGGGATTTCGCCGACAGCCCGCATCATCTCTCGCTTCAGGTGAAATGGGGCCGCAGCTCGACGGTGCCGATCGAGACCTTCGGCGTGGTCGCGGCGTGGGACCCGTGGCGCGAGATACTCGACGTTTACGCGTCGATCCAGATGCCGAAATATCCCGATCAGATCGCGGCGGCGCTCAAGAACCCCGGCTCGGGCGTGCGCGTGCATCACGACGTTGACGTGGGCGGCAGCTACGGGGTCAAGCGCGGGATAAAGCATACGGTGTCGTCGGCTACCTGGCGCGCCGGCTCGGCTTTCCGGTGCGCATCATCGAGGATCGGCTGGAGAACATGCGCGGCGGCGACGCGCATGGGCCGGAGCGGATGTTCGATGTCGAGGCCGCGTTCGACGAGCGCGGCGTATCGCGCGCTCGATGAAGATGCGCGCGCTCGACAATGTCGGCGCCTATGCGGGCCGCTCGCCGTTCCAGCTCGGCAAGCCGGTCGGCGCCATCGTCGGTCCCAACAAGATCAAGAGCGTAAATATCAGGTTGATCGCCGTGGTCACCAACAAGACCACGCAGGACGCGGTGCGCGGCTTCGGCCAGGGGCCGACCAATCTGGGCACTCGAGCGCTGCATGGACGAGGTGGCGAATGCGCTAGGCCTCGATCGATCGAGCTGCGCAGGCGCAACATGATCCGGCACGATGAGTTTCCTTATCTGATCCCGAGCGGCACCACGTATGATAGCGGCAATTATGAAACCGTCGTCGACAAAGTGGTCGCCGACGCCCGTTACGAAGACCTCAAGATCGAGCGCGACCGGCTGCGCGGCGAAGGCAAACTCGCCGGCATCGGCATGGCGGCGTGCCTGGAGCCATCGGGCGGCAACGCCACCTTCGAGGCGCTGCTCAACCGGCGATCACGACGTTGACCTTCATGGACTAATGCCGCGTCAATATCGACGGACTAGGCGCCATCACCGCCACCATGCACACCACCTCCTCGGGACAGGGCCACGAGACGCTGGTCGGCACCGTGATTGGCGAAGTGTTGCAGGTCGATCCCGATACGGTGCGGGTGACGCGGCCGGATTTGCTCAATTCATTGCCGAGCGGCACGCCGGTCGGCAGCCGGATGGCGATCATGCTGGGCGGCGCTGCGTTCCATGCGGCGCAAAAGCTCAAGGACAAATTGACCGCGATCGGCGCGCACGATCTCGGCATTGCACGCGAGCGCGCGGTCTATAAAGACGGCGCGGTCAGCGACCGCGACGCGCCGCAGAACAAGCGCGCCTGGGCCGATCTCATCAATATCGCGCACCGCAATTATCACCGCATGCCGGAAGGCTTCGAACCGGGGCTCGCTGCCGAGCACATTTATCAAGTGCCCACCGGCGGCACGCTGCCGGACAAAGACGGTCGCGTGCACATGTATCCCTGCTTCGCGTTCTGAATTCCATCTACGCTGGTCTCATCGATCCCGATCTCGGCCGGCCTGAGATCGTGAAATACCGGCTCGGCCACGACTGCGGCACACAGATCAACCCAAAATCGTGGCGCGGCATGACCATGGGCGGCATCGCGCATGGTATCGGCGCCGCGCTAGACGAAGAGTTCGCCTATAACGACGAAGGCCAGTTGATCGCGCAAACCTTCATGGATTATTTGCTGCCGTCCTCGCACGAAGTGCCGCTGGTCGAGATCGTCGATCACGAGACGCCGTCGCCGCACACCGTGCTTGGGCAGAAGGGTTCCGGCGAGAGCGGTTATCTCGGCGCGCCGGCGGCCATCGCCAATGCCGTCAACGACGCAATTCGGCCGCTCGGCATTTCCATCAATACACTGCCGATCAAGGTATCGAAGCTCGGCGACCTGATCGCCGAGGCACAAGAAAAAATAAAGGTCAAAAAAGGAAACTGAATGATCGTCGATGCCCATGCCCATTTGGTGCCGGCCGAACTGCTGGCGGAGATCCGCAAGGGCGCCGCGAAGTTTCCCAACGTGCGGCAGATCGAGGACGGTGGCTCCCTCGCGCTGGCCTTTGCGGGCGGCAAGCCGACGCGGCCGGTATCCAAGCCGCTGTCGGATATTCCGTCGCGGCTGGCCTGGCTCGCCAAGAACGGCATCGACAAACAGGTGGTCGGCGGCTGGGTCGATATGTTTGGCTACGAACTGCCGGGCGCGGAGAGCGAAGCATGGAGCCGGCTCGCCAATGACGCGATGCTCGCCGCCGCCAAGGCCGAACCGCATTTCGTGCCGCTTGCCACCGTGCCGCTCGGCGACGGCGTACGCGCCGCAGCGGTGCTCAAGGACGCAATAAAGGCGGGGTTTACCGGCGCCATGATCGGCACGCTGCCGCGCGGCGTCGGCTCGACGCTCGATGCCGCCGACCTCGATCCATTCTGGCGGGCGGCCGACGAGACCGGCGCGCTTCATTCATATCCATCCGAGCTACGACGCCGGCGACGTGCGGGTGAACGATTTCGGTCTCGCCAATGGGCTCGGCCGCATCACCGATGCCGCCGTGGCGATGGCGCGGCTGATCTCGGCCGGACATGTCGCGAAGTACAGACTAGCGAAATTCTTCGCGCCCATGGGCGCGGCCGCGCTGCCCTTCGTGCTCGGCCGCCTCAAGCGCAATGCCGCGATCACACCCGATGTCGGCGATCCGGTCGCGGCCTGGCCGCTATCTATACCGACACGATTCTGCATGACGCGCGCGCATTGAAATTCGTCATCGAAATGCTCGGCACCGAGCGCCTGATGATGGGCTCCGACATGCCGTTCCCGATCGGCGACCTGGAGCCGATGAAGTCGTCGCGGCTGCCGGACTGTCCAAGGGCGCAGGCCGTGTCGATCAACGGCGGTTTGGCAGCGCGGCTGTTTCGACTGCAATGACAAAACAAACCAAAGGTCCACCGAGTGAAAACGTGGAGGAACGGAACAAATGAAAAAATTATCGACGATCTCGTTCGGCGACGCTGGCCGTGGCGGCGTTCGCCTGCGTGACGCTAACACCTGCGTCTGCCGTGACGCAGGCGCCGGCAAAAGTCACCATCGTCGTGTTCGGCTTTCCCTCGCTCGGCGCCTTCATGCCGCCGGTGATCAAGGCCAAGAAGCTCGACGAGGCGAACGGCCTCGACATCGAATTCGTCGAACGGCCGCCGACGCCTACACCACGCAATTCAATTCCGGCGAGTTCAAGGTCGGCGGCAGCGCCGCGGTGCTCACCGTCGGCCTCGCCGACGCGCGCGGCGTGAAGGTGAAATATCTGTTCAACCTGTTCGACTTCTGGGGCGCCATCGTCACCTCGCGGCCCGAGATCAAATCGACCAAGGATCTCGAAGGAAAACAGCTCGCCGCCGCCGCTTCGACCACGAATTTCGTGATGTCGGAATTTTTCGCCAAGCAACAGGGCGTGGACGTTTCGAAGATCCAGGTGGTCAATACCGCGCCGCCTGGCCTTGTCGGCTATGCGATGGCCGATCGCGCCGACGCGGTGCAACTTTGGGAGCCGGCCTATACGCTGCTCAAGGCAAGAAAGCCCGACATCCGCATGCTCGACACCGGAATGAGCAAGACATGGCAGGCCTTCGCCTCCGGCGAGCGCATTCCCTATCTCGGCGTCGCCGCGCATGACGACTGGATCGAGCAGAACCAGGCTTTGATTCCAAAGCTTTATGCGACCTATAAGGCGGCCGGCGAATTCATCGCTAAGAATCCGGAAGAAGCCATCGGCATCATCGCGGCGAAATCGACGCCGGAGGTGCGCGCCGCATTGGTCTCGCTGGTCAAGGCCAACGACCGGTTGGGCATGAACGTCATGCCGGCAGGCGAACTCCGCAAGCAGATCGACGCGGTTTACAAGGCCGGCGTCGATGTTGGCTATTTCAAGTCGATGCCGTCCAACAGCACGATCTACGAAAAGCCGATGAAGTGACCGACACGCGCACCATGCGCGTCCTGCAAGCCGCCGCCGGCATGCTGGTGCTGGCGGCGGGCTGGCAGATTTGTCGATGGTGTTTCCGCCTTTTCTATTTCCGCCCGTGCCGGAGATCATAGCGCGCACCGTCGAAATACTGGTCACCGGCTCGCTGCTGGCAGATGTGCTGCTCACCGCGGCCCGCATCTTCGGCGGGCTGTTCGGCGCATTCATCCTCGGCAGCATTTTAGCGCTGGCGATCGGGCAATCGAAGACGTTGGAGAATTTCGTCGCACCGGTGTTGACGTTTTTCCAGGGCATTCCGGCGCTGTCCTGGGTGGTGTTTGCGATCATCTGGTTCCATGGCATCGAGTTCCGCGTGCTGTTCATCATGGTGATGACGACGCTGCCGGCCTTTACGTTTCAGATACTCGACGCCTTCCGCTCCATGTCGAAGGATTTGTTCGAGATGACCATGGCGTTCAGGCCGTCGCGCTGGACGCTGTTCCGATTCCTGATCGTGCCGACTATCGTGCCCGGTATTCTGACCGCGTGGAAAGTGAATTTAGGAAACGCCGCGCGCGTGGTGGTGGTGGCCGAGCTGGTCGGCGCCACCGGTGGCGTCGGTTACGAATTGCTGCGACAGCAACAATTGTTCGACATGGCCGGCGCCATGGCCTGGACGCTGCAACTCGTTCTGTTCGTGCTGATCGTGCAGCAGACCATCAACGCGATCGAGACCTGGGCACTGCGCTATCGCGCTGTGTCCGAGCGGGCGATGTAAGCCGCATGACCCCCGAAAAGTGGACACCGGTTTTCGGACAAGGGTCATGCGCAATATGACTTCCGATCCCGTCATTCGCTTCAACGAGGTGAGCAAGACGTTTCGGCGTCCGGACGGGCGCGGCGATTTCGTCGCCGTGGACAAATTGTCGTTCGAAATTGGCAAAGGCGAGATCGTCGCCGTGCTCGGCAAGACCGGTTGCGGCAAATCGACGATGTTCAACATCGTCGCCGGGCTGATTGAGCCGAGCGCCGGTCAGACCCGCGTGATCGGCCACGATCCGTTCCGCGAGTTCGAGTTTTTCCGCGGCAAAATCGGCATCGTGTTCCAGAACGACCGGCTGATGCCGTGGCGCAGCGCGCTCGACAATGTGCGGCTCGGCCTGCAAATTCTCGACAGCGATCCGAAACAGGCCGATGAGATCGCGCGCGGCTGGCTGGCGCGGCTCGGCCTTTCCGGCCATGAGAACGACTATCCGCACGCATTGTCGGGCGGCATGCGGCAACGCGTGTCGATCGCGCGCGCCTTCGCGGTCGACCCGGAAATACTTGTTGTGCGACGAGCCGTTCTCCTCGCTCGATGAGATGACCGCGCGCGATCTGCGCGCCGAATTCGTACGGCTGGTGCGCCAGAACAACAAGACCGCAGTATTCATCACCCACCAGATCAACGAGGCGATGGAAATCGGCGACCGCGTGATGGTCTTTCACCGCCCGGCGCGCATCGCCTACGAGACGCGGCTTGGCGGCAGCGGCGTCAACGCGGATCGGAGCAAAGTGCACGAGGACATCATGCGCGTGCTGTCGGTCGAGCAGACGCCGGCGTAACGCCCTGCCCTTGCGGCCGGATGGGGCCGGTGTCACCCTGACAGGGCTCAGACCGCTGGGAACATAAGATGAAATTCGTCTCGCATGTTGTTGCCGCGCTGATGGTTGTGCTGGCGGCCGATCACGCCGCCGCCCAAACAGACTATCCGAACCGGCAGATCCACATCATCGTCGGATTCACGGCCGGTACGGCGCCGGATGTCGCGGCGCGCATTCTCGCCACCAAGTTTGCGGAAATCTGGAATGTCCCCGTCACTGTCGAAGACATCACCGGCGCCGGCAGCAATATCGCCACCGACCGCGTCGCGAAAGCGACGCCGGATGGTTACACCTTGCTGATGGGCGGAAATTCGGCGCTGGTGATCAATCCCAGCCTGTACGCCAAGCTGCCGTTCGATCCGGTCAAGGACTTCGCGCCGATCTCCCAGGTCTTCGTTGCGGCGAATCTTCTCACCGTGCATCCCGACGTGCCGGCCAAGACCTTGCCGGAGCTGGTCGCGCTGGCGCGCGCGCAGCCGGGCAAGCTCACCTACGGCCATGCCGGCGTCGGCACATCGCAGCATCTCGCCGGCGAGCTGTTCAAATACATGGCGCATATCGACGTGACGCCGGTCGCCTATCGCGGCTCGACCGCCGTGCTGCCCGACCTGCTCGCCGGCCGCCTCACGATGTTCTTCGGCAATATCGTGAACGTGCTGCCGCTGGTGCGCGAGGGGAAATTGCGCGCCTTCGCCATCACGTCGCTCAAGCGCTCGGCGCTCGCGCCAGATCTGCCGACCATGGCCGAGTCCGGCTATCCGGGCTTCGAAGCCGTGCCGTGGTTCGGCTTGCTGGCGCCGGCCGGAACGCCGGCGCCGATCATCGATAAATTGCACGACGAGACGATCAAGGTCCTGGCGATGCCCGACGTGCGCAAAACCATGCAGCAGCAGGGGCTCGATATTATCGGCAATTCGCCGGCGGAATTCGCGGCGGCCATCACGACCGAGACGCCGCGATGGGCGAAGGTGATCAAGGACGCCGGAATCAAGTTAAGCAATTAGCGGCGCAGCGGATGTCCGCTGCACCGCCGATTTTAACACGCGCCGGCTGCGAATTTACGCCGGCAGCGGTTTGCCCTTGGTCTCGGGAAGGAACGGCACCACCACGAAACCGAGGATGTAGATGAACGAGAACGCCACCGCCATTTTGCTAAAGCCGCCGAACTGGGCGATCAGCATGCCGGCGAACAGCGGTCCCATGAACGCGATGAAGCGCGGGGCGTTGAATGCGAAAGCCATTCCGGTGGCGCGCATACGCGTCGGGAACAGCTCCGGCATCCAGACCGACATCCACGAATATTGCCCGAGCGTGAAAAAGCCGTTGATTGCCGCGACCAGCACCAGCAGATGCAGATCATGCGTCCACATGTAGAACGCCGGCGTGAGCACGAACGAAGCGGCGAAGAAGATCATCACGATCGGCTTGCGCCCGAACCGGTCGGCGAGGAACCCGAGTCCGATATAGCCGATGATGGCGCCGATGTTGTAGCTCATGCCCGCATAAGCCGCCCAGGTCTGCGGCGGCAGATGCTCCTTGGCGGCGGCGGCGGCGACGAACGGCGCCACCCAGGTCGAGATGCCCCACCAGGCGACGGTCGTGGTCAGCGACATCAAAAACGCAATGATCGCCCGCTTGCGGATCTCGGGGTCGGCGAACAGATCGCTCAGCGTGAAGCGCGTGAGCGCCTGATCCTCGGCCGCCAATGCCGCGCCGCTCTTCTTTTTCTCCCGCGCCGATTTACGCCTCTCGTTAGTATGCTCCCATTTGTGCGATTCCTCGACGCCGGTGCGCAGCCAGAGCGCGAACAGCGCCGGGATCACGCCGACGAAATACATGATGCGCCAGGCGCCGGGACCGTAGCCGCTCACGAACAACCAGATGAACGAGGCAAGGAAGAACCCGATGCCGAGTCCGCATTGCATCAGGCCGGCGCCGCGCCCGCGCGCGTGATCGGGCCATACTTCCGCGGTCATCGAGGCGCCGGTCGCCCATTCAGAACCGATGGCAACGCCGACCACAAAGCGCAACATCGCGAACGACACCCAATCCCAGGCGAAGGCGGAAAGGCCCGTGGTCAATGAATAGGCCACGATCGCCAGAATCATTGTGCGCCGGCGGCCGATATAGTCGGCCAGGACGCCGCCGATAAACCCGCCGACTCCCCAACCGAGCAATGTGATGGCGATCACCGTGCCGGCATAGGCCGGAATCTGTGCGTACTGCGACGGTTCGAGCAACTGGTGCAGCGCCACGCCGACCGTGAGGATCAGCGCATAGGTCTCGTAACCGTCGAACATCCAGCCGATGTTCGAGGCAATCATGGTCTTCCACTGGTTCGCGTCGAGGCTGCGATACCACGGTTGCGATCCAGCCAAGCTAGCCGTTGACATGGGTTTCCCCTCCCTCAAACTCGCGTTTTAAGATCAGCCGGTCGGCCCGGCCTTGTTCTTCCGCGCGGCCATTTTGACCGCGTTTACGATCTCTGGATAGGCGGCACAGCGGCACAGGTTACCGGAGAGGTAGTCGCGGATCTGCTCCTCGTCGGGATCGGGATATTGGCCGAGCAAGGCCTTGGCCATCAGCACGAAGCCGGGTGTGCAATAGCCGCACTGGAAGGCGCCGCATTCGATGAAGGCCTGCTGCACGGGGTCAAGCTGGCCCGCCGCGGCCAGGTGCTCGATGGTGACGACCTCGCAGCCGTCGAGAAAGACCGCGAGCGTGAGGCAGCCCGAGACCGGCCTGCCGTCGACCAGCACCGTGCAGCAGCCGCACAGGCCCTGCCCGCAACTCTCGCGCGCACCGGTGAGCGCGAACTGCGTCTGCAGCATTTCGACCACGTTGTGATGCGGCCGCACGTCAGCCGTCGCCGGCCTGCCGTTGAGGATAAATTGAATCGTACGCGTGCTCATATCATTCTTCTCCGAGCGGCCGGTTGCCTTTGGCGCGCAGCGCGCGCAACACCAATTCCGCGGTCAAGGGCAATTCCATGAGCCGCACGCCGACGGCATCGTCGATGGCATTGGCGATCGCCGGCGAGACGCCGAAGGTGGCAAGTTCGCCGACCCCCTTGGCGCCGAACGGGCCGTTGCTTTGGTAGGTGTCGACGGCCTCGTTTTCCATCGGCGGCACGTCGTGGATGCCGGGAATTTTGTAGTCGGCGAGCGAGGCATTGGTGACCTGGCCGCCGTCAAGATGCATCTTCTCGAACATCGTGAAGCCAAGCTGCATCAACGCGGCGCCCGACAACTGCGTCTCGACGATTTTTGGATTGATCGGCTTGCCGACGTCGGCAACGTTTATAAGGCGTGTGACACGCACCTGGCCGGTTTCAGTGTCAACCTCGATCTCGACGCCGGAGCCGGCGACCATCCAGAACGGCGTCACGTTGGCGGTCATACCGTCGCCGTCCGGCGGGATGTAATCGGGCTTATAGGTGCCGATGCCCACGATGTTGCCGGCCTGCATGCCGTATTTTTTACGGAACAGGCCGGCGAGCGGGGCATTGCTGCCTTCCGGCTCGCCGACTTCGCGCGCCAGCGCCGCGATTTTGGCCTTGGCGTCTTCGGCGGCGAGCCGCACCGCGTGACCCATGTGGAAAAGCGAGCGCGAGCCGAGCGTGCCCATGTCATAAGGCGTCACGTCGGTGTCGCGCGGCACGATGCGGATGCTTTCGGCCGCCATGTTGAGCACCTCGCCGACCATCTGCGCCATGGCAGTGTCGGAGCCCTGCCCCATGTCTACTGTGCCGCAATAAAGCGTCGTGCTGCCATCGGCAGAGACGATCACATTGGCCACCGACGTAGTCGGCGAAATCACCGCCTTGAGCGCGACCGCGAGGCCGCGCCCGCGCCGTACCGTGCCCTTGCCGCGGTCGAACGGCGCCGTCCAGTTGAGCCGCTCGGCGATGCGGTCGAGCACTTTCTCGATCGCGGCGTCCTTCAGGATGGTGCCGGTCGCCTGCGGACGGCCGTCGCGCAACACGTTGGCTTTGCGGAATTCGACCGGGTCGCGTTTGAGCGCGCGCGCGATCATGTCGGTGTGACTCTCGTAGGCCCACACCAGTTGCGGGATGCCGAAGCCGCGCAACGCGCCGGCCGGCGTCAGGTTGGTGTAGAGCGCGTAGGAGTCGATCGAGACATTGTCGATGTCGTAAGGCCCCGAGGCGGTGAAGCCCGATTTTTGCGTTACGCGCGGGCCGATATCGGCATAGGCGCCGCCGTTCCACCAGATCTCGCATTTACGAGCGACGATGCGGCCGTCCTTGTCGAGGCCGCTCTTGATGCGGAACGTGCTCGGATGCTTGGTGATGGTGTAGAAATGCTCTTCCATCGTCAGCGCGACCTTGACCGGCCGCCGCGCCAACATCGACAGCGCGAGCGCGAGCGCCTCCATCTTGATATAGAGTTTGCCTCCATAGCCGCCGCCGAGATACGGCACCTTGATGCGCACGCGGTTTTCCGGCCAGCCGAGCAGGCGCGCGATTTCAGTGCGCACGAAGGACGGCCCCTGCGCCGAAGAGTAGATCGTCACCCCATCGTCGTGGTAATCGGCGATCGAGGCGTGTGGCTCGAGCGGCAGATGCAGCACCTTCTGGGTGCGGAAAGTGTGCTCAAATACCTGCGCCGCGGTGGCAAAGGCCTTGTCCACGTCGCCGCGCCTCAGCCGGAAGTCGAGCGCGATATTGGTGCCCTTGCGGCCTTTGAGATGCTTGAGGTCGGCGAAAGTGCCGGCGGGCTTGAGCTCGTCATGCACCAGCGTCGTGTTTTCAGCCGCCTCGACCTCGTCGAATACCGCCGGCAGCTCCTCGTAGTCGGCGACAATTTCCTGCGCCGCCTGCTTCGGCGACGTGCGGATCGGCGGCGAGCACCACCGCAACCGGCTCGCCGACGAAATGCACCTTGCCGATGGCGAGGATCGGTTGGTCGTGGAAGGCGGGCCCGTAATAGGGATCGGGGATCACCTTGCACACATCGTCGCCGGTATAGACCGCGTAGACGCCGGGGATTTTGCGCGCGGTTGCGGTGTCGATCGACTTGATGCGCCCGTGCGCCACCGTGCTGCGGAAAATCTTGGCGTGCAGCATGCCGGGCAACTGCATCACATGCGTGTATTCGGCGCGGCCGGTGACCTTTTCGCGCGCCTCGATCCGTGGCAGCGAGCGGCCGACCTGCCCGCCTATGGCCGTTGTCGCGGTCATCGTTACGCTCCGCTCATTGCGGCGCGCACCGCGCGCGCGGCATAGACGCGTAAGAGTTCGCGCTTGTAGGACGCCGAGCCACGCATGTCCGCGATGATATCGGCTTCTGCCGTCGCCGCTTCGGCAACGTTTAGCAGTGTTTTGTCGTCGGCATTGGTGCCGACCAACGCCTGCTCAGCCGATTTCAGCCGCATGGCTTTCACCGTCGCCGCGCTCACAACGATACGCGCGAATCTCACCGCGCGCCTTCGGCGGCGAGCGCGACCGCAACGCCAAGTGCCGGCCAATCGTCGGCGGAGCCGGCGGTGGCCTTGAAATAAACGGACCGCGTTGCACCGGGCGCAGGAATGCGCAGTTCGGTGATCAGCTCGTTCCTGGCGAGCGCAGTTTCGTAATAGCCGGTGAGCAGATCCTCAACCGGCAAGGTGCGCTCGCCGCGCGGCCCGGCGATTGCGACCGATGCATTGAGCGCAATCAGCACCGGCGGCAGGTCCATATGCGGGTCGCCATGCGCCAGGGCGCCGCCGACCGTCGCCACATTGCGCACGCGCACGTTCGACAGCCGCTTCATGGCGCGCCCGATCACCGGTGCATGGCGCGCCACTTCGGGCGAATGCTCAAGCGCCGACAACGGTGCCAGCGCGCCGATGGCGAGTTCGCCGGACGGCGACGCCGCGATGTGCGCGAATTTGCCGGCGAGCTTGCGCAGGCTCACCAGCCGCCGCGGCCGGAACACGCCAGCCTTCATCATCAGCATCAGGGCGGTGCCACCGGCGATCGGCCGCACGTCCGGATCGTCGGGATCAATCAACGCGATCGCCTCGTGAAGCGAGGCCGGCTCGTTGAGCTCGAACGGCGTCATGGCGCCGTCCCGCCGGCGAAGGCGGCCGCAAGACGCGCGTTGAATTGCTTTTCCATTTCCTTCGCCTTGGCCTTGAGCACGGGCTGCCCCATGCTACCGAGTTTCCCGGTCAGCGTCGCGTCGATTGCGTAGCGGATAACGGTCCCGTCGGCGGCCTCGGCGAGCCGTGTCGTCGCGGTTGCAGTGAGCCGGCCCACCACACCCAGCGGTGTGCCCTCGACCTTGGCTTCGATCTCCTCCGGCGGCGTCTGCCTGGTCATCTCGACCACGACCTTGAACTTGAACCGCATATAGGCGATGCGGGTTTCCAGCACCGCGTCATAATGGGTCGCGTCGATTTGCTTGAGATCCTGCACGCCCTCGATGCAGGAAGCGAAAAACGGCGCGTCGCTGAGCGCCTTGAACACTGCCTCGCGCGGCGCGGCAACCGTGATTTCACCGGCGATATTCAAGACCGAATCCTTGCACCATCTGAAAACTTACGGGAACCGGACGGGCGGCGGCCGGCCACGATATCAAGACCTTTCAAAAAATGCGCCTTGGTTTACTCTCGCGCCGCCCGCCGCATTAGTATTTCCCTCGTCCAATCGCCGGAGCCGCCGATGCAACCTGCCAAGGCTTTCACGCTTTCCGTCCACGGCGCGAAAATGCCGGCGATCGGCTTCGGCACCATGGAACTGCCGCAGCGGCCGGCCGAACTCGTGGCCCACGCCATCAAGAGCGGCTATCGCCTGATCGACACCGCCCGCAAATATGGAACCGAGGAGCACGTCGGCGAAGGCATCCGCGCCAGCGGCATCGCGCGCGAGGAACTGTGGGTCACCACCAAGGTGACCGAATTGGACGCGCGCGAGGCCGATTTCCTGCGCTCGGCAGAAGCCAGCCTGAAGGCGCTGCGACTTGATTATGTCGACCTATTGCTGGTGCATTGGCCGCAACCGAAGGTACCGTTTTCCGAAACGCTCGGCGCGCTCGCCAGGGCCAAGCGCAGCGGGATGGCGCGTCATATCGGCGTGTCGAACTTTACCATCGCTATGCTCGATGAGGCGGTGCAGGTCTGCCCCGAACCGCTCATTACCAACCAAATCGAGTACCACGCCTATTTGCCGCAGGACCGCATGCTGGTGGCGCTCAAGCGGCACGGAATGATTCTGACCGCCTATTGTCCGATGGCGCGCGGCAGACTACTCGACGACCCGGTGATCAGCGAAATCGCCAAGACGCGCGGCAAGTCGAGCGGCCGAAGTGCCCTGCGCTGGCTGATCCAGCAACCGATGGTGGCTGCGGTGCCGCGCCCGCTTGAAGAGGCACATATCGAAGAAGATCTCGATGTTTTCGACTGGCCGTTCAGCGAAGATGAAATGCGACGGATTTCGGCGCTGCGCCGCCGCCGCATGCGCATCGGCAATGCCGCGCAGACGTGCGCCCCAATGGGACGTAGAGACCATCGGCTCAGTACACCGCGCTACGCCTTCAGGGCCAACGGATATCGTCAGCTTGCGGCACAAAGTGCGCTACAGCATTCATCACTTGGCCTCGATAGGCTCTTCGATTGCTAATGAGCCAAAGCCAGGATCCAACCGTTGTCGTCTGCGTTGCAGCAGGACAATGCCAGCCAGCAGCAGCAAAGCAGGAATCGCAAACCAATACCGGCCCGGCCGGTGTGCCGGGACCAGTACGGAGGTTATTTCGTCTCCCGCCGCCAGGCCGTATTTTGCCGCCTCGCTGCCGAAGCTGACCAGTTTGATCGTCACTTTGTTACCGAGCGTTGCCAAAGATAGTCCGTCGGCTTGCAGGCGGTCGGTTCCGGTCTTGCCTGCCTTCATCGTCAGCCGTACGAGCTTCTCGACCTCTTCGCCGGCGCGCGATTAACTCTGCACCCGGAAGCGCAAGGTCAAGCCCTGCGGCACCGTGTCGGCAACGCCGAAAATATCCGTCGCCGGCCGGTCATCGAAGGGTGCCTGCAATTTGTCAAGCCAGTAGCCTGGCCGGAACAATGTGAAACAGATCAACAGCAACGCTATTGTTTCGTACCAGCGGTTCCGCGTCAGCAGCCAGTTTTGCGTCGCCGCGACGAAACAGCCCATGGCGATGATCGCACAGCCGACGACCATGATGAAATGGCCGACGCCGCCGATATCGATCAGCAGCAGCTCCGAGTTGAAGATGAAGATAAACGGCAGCAGTCCGGTGCGGAT
Organism: uncultured Alphaproteobacteria bacterium; assembly: GCA_963709015.1. Classification (GTDB taxonomy): domain Bacteria; phylum Pseudomonadota; class Alphaproteobacteria; order Rhizobiales; family Xanthobacteraceae; genus Pseudolabrys. The sequence goes on from CAVPUU010000019.1 coordinate 15,156, forward strand.
TTCGTACCAGAATCCCTGCAGCCCGGTCTTTATCGGATCGGCGCCGGATATCGCCGCCGCGGCGTAAGCAGCCAACCCCGCCGGCGGATGCACGTCCGCCATCAATCCGAAATAAAATACGAACAAGTGCACGGCGACGAGCGGCACCGCGAGGTCGTTCTGTTGCGCGACCTCGACCAGGACTGGCGCCATCAGGGACGCCACCACAATATAGTTTGCCGTCGTCGGCATGCCGATGCCGAGGATCAGGCAGACCAGCGCCGTAAGCATCAGCATGATCATGAGATTGCCGCCGGACGCGGTCTCGACGATTTCCGTCATCACCAAGCCGATACCGGTCAGCGAAACCGTGCCGACGATGATGCCGGCGCACGCCGTGGCAATGCCAACCGAGGTCATGTTGCGCGCGGCTGCTTGCAAGGCGGAAATGAGGTCGCCGAATCCCTCGTGCAAGCGTTCCATGAAAGCGTGCTCGCCGCGAAATGCCGCGACCAGTGGCCGCTGCGTGACCATGACGAAAATGAGGAACAATGTGCCCCAGAAAGCGGACAGCCCAGGCGACAATTCCTCCACCATCAGACACCAGATGAGGACGACGACCGGCAGCAGAAAGTGCAAGCCGGTGCGAGCGGTGGCGAAGAAATCCGGCACCCTGACGACCGCCTTCGTGACATCGTCAAGCGCCAGATCGGGATGCCTCGCCTTGTAACGAACGAGTCCGACATAGGCCGCAAGCAGCGCGATGCCGAGGACCCAGGCCGCCGCGCCGCCGAATACGGTTTTTGTCCACCCGATGCCATAGTAGACGGCGCCGCTCAATATGATGATGCCGCAAACGGTCATCAGCGCGCGCAGGATCGTGAGGCGAACGGGAAGGGTTGACGATCGCGGCAGGCCGCGGAGGCCCAGCTTCGCTGCCTCGATATCGACGATGTAAAACAGCGCACCATAGGTGAGAAACGCCGGCAGAAACGCGTGCTTGACAACGTCCGCATAGGTGATGCCGACATATTCAGCGATCAAGAAGGCCGCCGCGCCCATCACCGGCGGCATCAATTGTCCGTTGACGCCGGCAGCGGCTTCGATCGCGCCCGCTTTCACCGCCGAATAGCCGACGCGCTTCATCAACGGAATGGTGAACGTTCCGGTCATCACCGTGTTGGCGATGGACGAACCGGAAATCATTCCAGTCATGCCAGAGGCGACGACGCCCGCTTTCGCCGGCCCGCCGCGGAACGTGCCAAGCATCGCGAAGGCAATCTGAATAAAATAATTTCCGGCACCAGCTTTTTCGAGCAGGCTGCCGAATAGCACGAAGAAAAATACCACGTTGGTCGATACGCCGAGCGCCACCCCGAAAATTCCTTCCGAGGTGAGCCACATCTGCGAAGCGACGCGCGAAAGCGAGGCGCCCTTGTGCCCCATCATGCCAGGCAGCCACGGCCCAGCGAAGATATAGACGAGCATCAAGCTGGCGATAATGGCGAGCGCGGGCCCGACGGCGCGCCTTGCAGCTTCGAGGAGGAGAACGACGCCGATTACGGAAACCACAATGTCCGCCGTCGTCGGTAGGCCAGGCCGCAATGAAATCTCTTTGTAGAAGAGGAGCAAGTACGTCGCAGCGCCCACGCCGAAGGCGGCCAGGATCCAGTCGGTGATCGGAATCCGCTTGCGCGGCGAGGATTTCAACGCCGGGAAGGTGGCGAAAGCCAGCAAAAACGCAAACGACAGATGAACGATGCGCGCCTGGCCGTCGTTTATGACGCCGAAATTGAGCTTGTAAGGAAGCGGGGACGCGTACCAGAGCTGGAACAGCGACCAGCCGAGCGAGATGACAAAAATATATGTCTTGGCGAAACCGGTCGGCTTGCGTCCGCCGGTGTCGGCTTCCGCCACCATGGATTTGAGCGCCTCATTGACCGGTGCCGATTGATTGAGGTCCGTCATCGCGTTCCCCCCACCGAGCGCGCTTGGTCCAAACCGAAAAGGGGCGGCTCATCGCCGCCCCTTGCAAATCTCACATCCAGCCCTTCTCTTTGTAGTATTTGATCGCACCCGGATGCAGCGGCGCCGACAGCCCCTTCGTGATCATGTCCTTCGGATCGAGATGGGCGAAAGCGGGGTGCAGCTTCTTGAATTCGTCGAAGTTTTCAAACACGGCCTTGACCATCGCGTAGACGGTGGCGTCGGAAACTTTCGCCGAGGTCACGACGGTGGCGAGCACGCCATAGGTTTCCGTGGGGTTCGGATTGTTCGCATACATGCCGCCGGGGATCGTCGCCTTGGCATAGTACGGGTGCTCCTTGATCAAGGTATCTACCGCTTGACTGGTCAGCGGAATGAGCTTGGCGCCGCAGGCGGTGGTCGGGTCCTGGATGGCTGCGGACGGATGGCCGACGCCGTAGAAGAAGCCGTCGATTTTGTTGTCGCAGAGCGCGGTGCCCTGCTCGTCGGCCTTGAGCTCGGCGGCCATTGAGAAGTCTGCCTTGGTCCAGCCCATCTGTTTGAGCAGTTCCTCCATCGACGCCAGCGTGCCCGAGCCGGGATTGCCGACATTGAAGCGCTTGCCCTTGAAGTCGGTGAACTTGGTCACGCCCGCATCCTTGCGCGCCACCACTGTGAATGGCTCCGGATGCACCGAAAAGACAGCGCGCAGATCCGGGTCGGCCTTGCCTTTGAACTGGCCCTCGCCCTTGGCGGCATTGAACTGGATGTCGGATTGCGCAAGGCCGAAATCGAGTTCGCCGCTCCTGATGGCGTTCACGTTGAACACCGATCCGCCGGTCGATTTCGACCGAGCAGCGAAGACCGGTTTGCGCCCTGTTTTTGTTCATCAGACGGCAGACCGCGCCGCCGACAGCATAATAGACGCCGGTCACGCCGCCGGTGCCGATGGTGACGAATTTCTGCTGCGCCACCGCCGGCGCCTCAAACAAGGTCAGCGCAAGCAAAGCCGCCGTGGCGAGGCCGATCGTTTTTGTCATATGCTTCATGTTCTTTCCTCCGTTCTTCTTGGTCTGAACCAAAACCGCGAAAACCAGTCCGAAAAACTGCGCGTCGTGGGGCGCGGCTGCTACCCGGTTTCTGGAATTCATTTGGCCGCGGTCGCGGCGTCGATTGCGTCTCCCAGGCGTTCGACGATGGTGTCGATCGCCGCGTTGTCGATGATGAATGGCGGGGCGAGCAACACATGATCGCCGCGCGTACCGTCAACTGTCCCGCCCATCGGATAGACCATGAGCCCGCGCGCCATTGCCTCGCGCTTGATTTGCGAATGCAGTTTCTGCTGCGGATCGAACGGTTCCTTGGTGCCTCGATCGGCGACAATTTCGACGCCCTGGAATAAACCGCGGCCGCGTACGTCGCCAACGAATGGATGATTGCTGAATCGCTCCTGCAGGCGCCGCGCGAGATGCGTACCCTGCTTGCGGACGTTGGTAAGCAGGTTGTCCCGACGAATGACACGCTGAACGGCGAGCGACGCCGCGCAGGCGAGTGGATGGCCGGTATAGGTATGGCTGTGCTGAAACGCCCCCGAACCCTCGGCAATCGTCTTGAAGATTTTGTCGTGCAGGAGCATGGCGCCGATCGGCGCATAGCCGCCGCCGAGGCCCTTGGCGATCGTGATGACGTCGGGATTGACGTCTTCCTGTTCGCAGGCATGCAAAGTGCCGGTGCGACCCATGCCGCACATGACTTCGTCCAGAATGAGCAATATTCCGTGGCGATCGCAGATCTCGCGAACGCACTTGAAATAGCCCGGCACCGCGGGAACGGCGCCCATCGTGGCGCCGACCACCGTTTCGGCGACGAATGCAATGACATTTTCCCCGCCTAGCATCTGGATTTTGATTTCAAGCTCCTGGGCAAGTCGTTCGCCATAAGCACGGGGCGTTTCATCCGAGCGACGCTCCCGATATTCGTAGACCGGCGCCACATGATGCGTGTCAATGAGGAGTGGCGCGAATTGTCTGCGTTGCCAGTCGCGGCCACCGACCGCCAGCGCGCCCAGCGTGATCCCGTGGTAGCTCTGGCGCCGCGCGATAAGGTACCGCCGCTGCGGCTCGCCGCGTTCGACGAAATATTGCCGCGCCAGCTTGAGGGCAGCCTCGATGGCTTCCGACCCGCCGCTGACAAAGAAGGCGCGGCCTAAGTCTTTCGGCGCGTGCGCGACGAGATCGTCGGCAAGCTCCTCGGCGGCTTGCGAGGTAAAAAAGCTGGTATGCGCGTATTCGAGCTTCTCAAGCTGTGCGCGCATTGCGTCGATAATTTCGGGATGCGAGTGACCTAAACAGGATACGGCGGCGCCGCCGGAGGCATCGATGTAGTCCTTGCCATTCGCGTCGCGAATATAAATGCCGCCGCCCGACACCGCAGTCGGATAATCGTGAGCAATCGCACGATGCAAAACATGCGTCATTTGCTTCGACGCCCTTTTGAGCGCGGCCCAACATAGGTGCCGAACGCCGCCAACTGTTTTTCGCTTTCATCCAGAGCCCGAGTGCCTCCCCCCCGCGCCGCGCTGCGATCAAGGCCGCGAGGCACTCGACCGCCGCAAAGGCTGGAGCCATAGTGTGAAAGAACGACGGCGTATCGGTGCGAACGAGGATGGCTTGGTCTGCGAACGAGACAAGCGGCGATATTTCGCTGTCGGTCAAGGCGACAATGCGGGTGCCGCGTGTTCTAGCAAATTTCGCGGCTTCAATCGTATGACTGACATAGGGCTTTACCGAGATTGCCAACAATACGTCGGCGCCGCTGATCGTGCGCAAGACGTCGACACCGCTACCGCCCGAACCGTCAACCAGCACGGAGTTCGCGCCGAACAACGACCGTACGTAATGAAAAATATAGGCGACGGAAAAGCTCGAGCGCAGCCCGAGACAAAAGACGCGATTTGCCGATGCGATGGTGTCGGCCGCTGCCGTGAACCGCTCGATGGCATCCGGCGAAGCGAGATTTTGCAGGTGCTGGCTCAGCGACGCAAAGATGTCCTGAACCAGCGCCAGATCGCCTTCGCTATCACGCCGGACCAGCAATTCCTCGGCTCGGCCGCGATAGCTCTCCGGCCGCTGGCGAACGGCATCGGCAAATAGTTTTCGCACCCCGTCATAGCCCTGAAGTCCAAGCCGCTGCGCGAGTCGCGTCAGCGTTGCCGGCGCAATTCCAGCGCGGCGCGCCTGCTCGCGCATCGAAAAAAGCGCGACGTCGGTGGGATGGTCGAGCACCCAACGGGCCGCTTCTTTCAATTGCGGCGACAGATCTTCAAAGCTCGCCTTCAAAAGCGAATTAAATGAAGAAAGCTTCGTCATTTCGCCAAGGTAACGCACACGCACCGCTACATGCAACATTTGTTTCAACCATACAAATATTGACTGTAATGTTTCAACGAGATCCTGGCCTGTTTGGATCGCTGGAGAATTCCGTGGAAAAACAACTTGATACCAGCAATGTACCCGGCCTATTTGGTGCGTGATCTCAGTCTCTAGCGGCTATTTCCGCAGCCACTGTCCTCCCATTGCGCGCGGCTTGCGCTAAGGCATCGACGGTACACAGGTTCTGCAGGCCATTCCGTGCCGAAACGACGGAATTGGCGTCTCCTCGAATGACTGCGCAAAAATTCTCGAGTTGCCGTTGCAACGGGTCGGCTCTCTCGATCTCAATTGCTTCGCTTTGAAAAGGCATAGTCCAAGACCGCCCTGCTACCGGCCTAGGTTTTCAACCGCGGAGTAGGGATCGCCAGCGATCCTTCGGTGCCAGCGATGACGTAGCAATCTTCGTCGGGATAAGCCGCGTAGTTTTTATCCTCCTGCGACGTCTGTTCCCAACTTCGCGCCGAAGCGGCGGTATCGGACAACATGAAAGTTCCCAGCGCACCGCTAGCAAAGCGTAAACCGATAGCGACGCTGTCTTCGACCACGAGACCACGGGCCGCCTGCGACGCAAGCGGTCCGCCGCCCGGCTGACCGCGCCAGGGTGCGTCCGCGAAATAACTGTCGGGCTTGTAGAACATCGCGGTGCCGGCCACGGCAACCAGCCGGCCGAGCCGGCCGCTGCGCACGATCTCGACGGCTTTTCGATCAAGGCCGGCACAGCCGTAGCGATGCAGGCCAGACGTGCGCCAGATGCAGGTCGTTCGGCGTGGCGATAATGACGCCATCGGGCCGCTCGCGTGCGAACAAATCGGCCAATGACGAAAACAGCGGAACGCCCGCCCTGCGCCCGATTTCGCTTGCGCTTGATGCCGGATCGACGATAGCCACCAAATCGCAATTGCGGCCTGCCAAGACGAGTTCGATGTGACGCCGCCCAATGACGCCCGCACCGGCGACCGCTATACGCAAACGTTTCACGCCTATCAGAGGCCGGTGGCAGCGGGGTCGGGCGCCAGCCGCGACTGAGCATTCAGCCGGATCGGGGCATTGATGGCGCCGAAGCCCTTGTAGCCGCGCCGCTCGACGATTTCCAAGAAGAACAGGTCCTTGAAGCTCCTGGTATAGAGTTGCAAGTATTCGCCGTCGGCGTCTTTATCATAAAGAATATTATTGGCCTGCAATACCTTCAGCCGATCGTCCGGCAGATCGGCGCGCGCCGCAAGATCGTCGTAGTAATTTTCCGGGATACTCAGGATTTCCATGCCGTTCGCTTTCAGCCGGGCGGCCGTCGCCACGATGTCGTCGCTGGCGAAGGCGATGTGCTGGACGCCCGAACCGAAATATTCGTGCAGAAACCGCGACGACTGCGTGCGCTGGCTTTGCGAGGCATTGAGCGCGATCCGAAGCGCGCCATCCGCGCTCTCCACCACCTGGCTGCGCACGACGCCGCCCGGATCGTTGATATCGACCTGTGGCGTTTTTCTGACGTCCAGCAGCGACGTGTAGAACAAAAGCCAGGACAGCATATCTTCGTAGTGCATTGATTGCGAGATATGGTCGACGATCGTCAGTCCAGCGCCGGTATCCTTCTGCGGCGCGGCGGTTGGCTCAAACTCGACGTCCCAGACCTTGCCAAGCTTGCTGGTGGGATCGAGGAAATAGACCAGGCTACCGCCCACCCCCCGCACCGCCGGAATTTCCAGTTCGCCGGGGCCGACTTTTTGGCGGAACGGCGTATCGCACAGCTTCTCGGCGCGATCGAGCGCCGCCGCCGCGCTCTCCACCTTCAGGCCGATGGCAGCAACGGAAGGCCCGTGCGTGATGTAATGCGAATGGGCAAAACCTTCCTTTTCCTTGTTGATCACCAAATTGATCGAGCCTTGGGTCCAGCGCGTCACTGATTTCGTTTTGTGCTGAGCCACGTTGCTAAATCCGAGGCCGGCGAAAAACCGCGCAAGCTCGTCTGCCGTGCGGTCATCGACGGCAAATTCGATGAATTCGACGCCCAGGCATTTTGATCGTGGCGGAATCTTTGGAAAGCCGCTCAAAACGGTGCCATTTTTTTCGCGCAACTGATCCATCAGATAGACCAGCGAGCGCTGGCCATCGACGGCGACTGCCCGCGGCGAGCCGGCGCGGAATTGGTCGTTGAAAATTTCAAGCGACAGCTCGCCATCGTAACCGGTAGCCTGCAGCGCCTGCATGAAGTCGACCAGCGGCATGTCGCCCTGCCCCGGGAAGCACCGGAAATGCCGGCTCCATGACAACACGTCCATGTCGAGCCAGGGCGCGTCGGCAAGCTGCACCAGGAAGATGCGGTCGGCGGGAATCGAGCGCAGCGGCTTGAGGTCGGTTTTGCGGGCGAAGGTATGAAACGTGTCGAGCACCAGACCGATCGCTGGATGGTCGGCGCGCCGCACCGCCTCCCAGGCATCGCGGTAGTCGCTGATATGCCGGCCCCAAGCCAGCGCCTCGAACGCAACGCGTAAGCCGCGTTTGGCCGCCCGTTCGCCAAGTTGCTGAAAATCCGCGGCGGCGCGATCGATGCCGGCAAGCGAGTCCGGCGACACATTGCTGCAAACCATCAGCAGATCGCAACCAAGCTCCCGCATCACATCGAACTTGCGCTCGGCGCGATCGAACGTCCGGGTCCTTTGCGCGTCCGGCATTCCTTCGAAATCGCGAAACGGCTGAAAGGTAACCACCTTCAGGCCCAAATCGGCCACTTCCTTCGCCACATCCGCCGGCGAACCGTTATAGGAAAGCAGATCGTTCTCGAAAATCTCGACGCCTCGGAATCCGGCGGATGCGATCGCTTCCAGCTTCTCGCTCAAGCCTCCGCTCAGGCAGACCGTGGCAATTGATGTTTTCATCGATGCGTCCTCCGGATTCCCCGCCTGAATTAACTTATTTCGGTCAGCGCCTTGTCGCGCGCGGCACGCACGCTCGCGAAAGTGCGGTGCAGGCGCGCGACATCGGGTTCAATCCCTGTAAACAGCCGGAACGCCTCGACCGCCTGGTGCACACACATCCCGCCGCCGTTCAGGGTGCGGGCGCCCTTCGCTGCGGCCGTTCCGAGAAAGATCGTTTGAATAGGCGTATAGATGACATCGGCGGCCCACTGCGTCGCTTTGAGCGCGGCGACCGGCACCGGGTTGCCAGGAAAGCCGCGCATGCCGACCTGCGTCGCGTTGACGACACCGGCGGCGGCGCCGATATCGCGTTCGAGATCGCTCGTGATGCGGCAGCGTGACGCGCTGTAATGTTTCGCGATATCGGCCATCAGCGCCTTGGCGCGCGCGCTGTCCTGGTCATGAAGGATGAGGACCGCAACGCCCAAATCCATCAAGGCAAAAGCGACTGCACGCCCGGCCCCGCCCGCCCCGACCAGCACCACCGTCGCACCCTGCGCGCTGCCGCGCCCGAATGTTTCCTCGAAACTGCGGCGCCAACCGCGTCGATCGAAATTGTAGCCGGTGGTGCGGCCGTCCGGTGCAATCGCCACGGTATTGACCGCGCCAGTCTGCGCGGCCTCAGGGTCCACGGCATCGAGCAGCGGAATGATATCTTGCTTGAACGGATAGGTAATGTTCGTGCCGGCGAAGCCGGCGACCTTGAGCGCGTCAAGCATTTGCACGAGCCGCCGCCCCCGCAACCGGTCAACATCCATCAGATGATAGAAGCCATCAATCCCTGCGGCCGCGAAGGCGTCGGCAAAAAGCGCCGGCGACAGCGACCCCATGATATTCGCGCCGATCAGGCCGATAAGAATCTTGCGATCGCTCATGGCGCACCCGCCGCTTGGGCCAAGCCGCCGCCGAGAAACAATTGGGCGATCCTCGGATCGGCAAGAATTCGGGGTGCCGTGTCCTCGATCCGGGTTTGCCCCTGCTCCAGAACCAGCCCGTAGTCGGAAATCTGCAGAGCCTGTTTGGCGTTCTGTTCGATCAACAGGATCGTGACGTCCTTGTCGCGCAGATCCTTCAGGATCGAGAACACTTCCTGCACCATCAGCGGCGAAAGCCGGATCGACGGCTCATCAATCAGGATGAACTTGGGATCGAGCAGAAGACCGCGCGCGACTTCGAGCATTTTTTGCTGTCCGCCCGACAAGGTCGAGGCTTGCGAATTGGCTTTCTCGTTCAACATGGGAAACCGGCGCATGATCGCGTCAAGCCGGCCGGGCAAACTGGTCTGGTTAGGCAACGCAACGCCACCGAGCTCCAGATTGTGCCGCACGCTCAATTCCGGGAAAATGTTGCGGCCTTGCGGCACATAAGCGATGCCGGCATCCAGAATATCGCGCGGCGAAAAATTCGTAGTGTTGCGGCCATCGAATGTGACCGTGCCGTTGCGCACTGGCAGCAAGCCGTTTGTCGAGTAGCTTCTGCACTTGTGCGTGCGCGATACCCGCTTCGCTCTGGGTGTCGAGCAGCGGCATCTCGATTTTTTTGCCGAGAATGCCGCCCTTGGCATTGATTTCCTCGACGGCCAAAATCATACCGTCGCGAAAATTCGTGCCCGAGACCGCGCCCGATCCCGACAGTTCGACAACGGCAGGCATGTAGACGGTCGTCGCCGTCGATTGCGCGTGGGCCGGACTTAGCAAACCGAGACTGACGACCATCAACGATATGAAAAAGCCTGCGCGGAACATGGGCTTCCCTCCTTGCGGTTATAGCTCGACCCGTTGTGGGCTTCTTCCGCAGCGGCGCCTATTAAACACCCGCCGTATCGTGGACGATGCAGACGGCATTGCTTGGCGTCAATAACCAAGGCGTACCTAGAACTTAACATTATGTTATTTTTCTACGAGGCCGCTGCGCCCGCGCCGGTGCCCCAACATTCGCGGTCGATCCCAACATAACAGGTCTGGCAGGACTGCCGCCCGGTTAGATCGAACCAGATCTCTGAGTGCGGCCGCATGTTCGGCAAGCCAGACGAGGCACCGCTTCCCCAGCTTTTCGCGGCGCTGATCCTGAGGCGCATGCTCGTCGATCGACCTGTCGATCACGTCGATCATGTCGATCAACGAAGCTCGGCCAGCATTTTAAACTCGTTCGCCACCTTCGCGTTTTGTGTCCGATGAGGGCCGCATGTTGACTGCAATGAGCGACAACGTGTTCGACCTGTGCCACGTTGAAATAAATTAAGCAGTCACAATAGCTCGGACAAGTTTAAAGGTGCTCCGCAGACCCGACCCGCAACGGCAGATGCTAGTTATTTCGCCTTTTTCACGTCGCCTTTCTTTACGCCGGCTTCGGGAAAAATCCACATGGCCACCACCATGAATACTGCCGTAATCATAATATAGGTCGAAAAACCGGGCTTGATCGGCGAGCCGCTCCAATAGGCGAGGATCGCCGCAACGATCAGTGCCACCGCCGACAGGACTGCTTTGACATCGTTGGGCATGGTGCTCCCAGTCTCCTAAAGACGCCCGCAGTGCATCCAGAGCTGCGGCTCCGCGTTCAATACGAACCCACTGGCGCGGCGGCCGCTTCATCCGGCTGGCGCGGTCGGCCGCGCAGATTGCTTCAGATAGCGCGTGTTGTAGCCGTTAAGCAGCGTGCCGATAAGCCCGCGGTCGAGGTCGGACGTGCGGAACAGCCAATCGGCAATCGGGAACGTCAAATTCATGTTCGTTTCCATCATGAGGCGGGCATTGTGGTGCGCGGTGTGATGGCGGCGCAGCGTGTTAACGAACGGGCAGTTCCGCACGAACCAGTTCTCGTCGACATGGCAGCAAAAGTGCATGAACTCGTAGATGAGATACATGCCGGTGGTCACGCTCATGAATAGCCAGCCGACATTCGGCGAGAACAGCAGGCCAAGAATGATGGCGAGCGGCAGCGACATCAGGATGAACACCACCAGCGCATAAGGCGGGAATACGGTCACGCGCCAGTCCTTGTGATCGCGAAAACGCATCTCTTCGTCGGTGAAAAACTGATGATGATTGAGCGTATGCCGCTCGTAGACCGCACGCAGCCCTTTGATATTGATCGGCCGGTGCATGATATATTTGTGCACGGCCCATTCAAACAAATTCGTGAACAGGAAGGTCAGCGGCACGGTCAGCCATTCGAGCCACGTTACCTCGTGGATGTGCGCGACGTAGACATAGAAGGCCGCCGCCCCCATCGCGTAGATGATCGCGATGTGGAAATAACCATCATACCACCCGATAATGCGCGAGCGGTATTCCCGACGGAAATCGATCTGCCGCTGATTGATCATGGTCGCTCTCCTCGGAACTGGCGGGATCGGCCAAGCTGGCCCGCTTTGCGGCCGGGCAATGCCGGCTTGCTATCTGATATATCACACATCTATCACGGTCCCGCGCGCCGTTCAATCCACCGGCTGCGCCTGCCCCGAACCCTCGATCACCCGCGCCACCGCCGGGTTCCGGCGCGCGTCCGCCGGCTTGCCGGCAAAGATTATCTCCCCGCGTTCAATGACATAGAGCCGGTCGGTGAAATCCGGCACATGGTGGATGTTGGATTCGGCGATGAAGACGGCATGGCCGAATGAACGAATGTTGGCGAGCCCTTTGACGATGGAGGGCACAACGGTCGGCGACAAACCCTCCGTCGGCTCGTCGAGTAGCAACAGTTTCGGCCCAAGCGCCAGCGCGCGCGCGATCGAAACCATCTTGCGCTCGCCGCCCGACAGCGCCTGCCCGCCGCGTTCGCGGTAGCGCTCGAGCTTGGGGAATACGTTGTAGGCTTCGGCAATACGCTGCTCGGCCGATCGCGGGTTGGGACAGGTCCAGGTCGGCATGGCGATGTTTTCGGCTACCGTCAGTTCGCCGAAGACCTCGCTCTCTTCCGGCGCAAAGCCGATGCCCATACGCGCGATCTGAAAAGGACGCGACCTCCGAAGATCTTGCCCGTTAAACTCGATCGTGCCCGACACCGGTTTACGGAATCCCATGATCGTCCGCAGGGTCGTGGTCTTGCCGGCGCCATTGCGGCCAACCAGACATACGAGTTCGCCTTTGCCGACATCAAAAGAGACGCCGCGCAGCACGCGGCTGCCCTGGATGTCGACGACAAGATCGCAAACCGCGAGCATCAATGCCCCCGTCGCTTGCCGATCACGGTTTCGATCAGATGGGGGTCGGCGAAGAACCGGTCGGGCGGCAGATCGGCGAGTACCTGGCCTTCTGAAAGCGCAATGATGCGATGGGAATAGGCTGCGACCAGGTCCATATCGTGCTCGACCAGCACGATGCCTTTCACTCCCGCGCGTTCGGCTGCCGCGATCAGGGTCTTCATGATGGCGTGCTTGTCGGCCGTCGAAACGCCGGAGGTCGGTTCGTCGAGCAGGATAACTTGCGGGTCGAGTGCAAAGGCGGAGGCGACGTCGAGCAGCTTTTTCTCGCCCTGCGAAAGCGCCGCTCCAACTGTTTCGAGCCGATGGCTGAGCCCGAAGATTTCGACCACCTCGCGCACACGGCCGGTCACGTCACCATCCGCGGAAAGCCGCGAGAACAGGCGCCAGCGCTTTTTCTGCCGTGAGACGACTGCGGCTGCGATCGTCTCCCTGATGGTCAGCTTCGGGAATATCTCGATGAGCTGGAAGGCCCGCGCCAATCCATGATCGGCGAGTTCGACGGGACCTACGCCGGCAATATTCCTGCCCATGAACAGAACCTCGCCCGAGGTCGGCTCGAGCAGCCCGGTGAGCAGATTGACCAGCGTGGTCTTGCCGGCGCCGTTCGGTCCCACGACCGAAACCAATTCTCCTTGGTGCAAAGTCATGTTGACCTGATCGAGCGCACGGAAGACGCCGTAAGACTTGCTGACATTGCGCGCTTCAAGCAACAGGGTCATGCCGCTCTCCTCGCAATCCTACGCCGCAGATCGGCGGCCAGCCCGGCGAGCCCTTCAGGGAATCCAATAACGATCAGCGCTAGAATCGCGCCGAGCACGAAGCGCCAATATTCGGTTAACGATTGCAGCTGGTCCTGCAACAAAGTGAAGGCGAACGCGCCGATGATCGGCCCGAAGAAATTGGAGAAGCCGCCGAGCACGGCCATGAACACGAGCTGACCCGACTGGGTCCAATAAACCAGATCGGGATCGGCGAGCCCCACCCGGAAGCCGAGGATCGCGCCGCCGGCAGCGCCGAAGGCGGCCGAGATGACGAAGGCGGCGAGCCGGAACCTGTGCACGCGCACGCCGAGATATTCCGCCTTGCGCGCGTTATCGCGCACAGTCCTGAGGTGCAGTCCGAACGGCGAGTGCACGATCCGCCACATCACGAGGCCGGCGACGATCAATAGGCCGAGACAATAGTAGTAGAACGGCCCGGCCAGAAACTCGATTTTGTTGTAGCGCGCGAATTCCAGCCGGAGGATGTTCATGCGCGCAACCCGCATACCGCTGTCGCCACCCGTCAAGTAGTAGAACTTGAAAAGGAACGAGTGAAACAGCATACCGAAGGCGAGCGTCAACATGCCGAAGAAAATGCCGGTGTAGCGCACACACAACGCGCCGACCGGTAGCGCGATCGCACAAGATACGAGCATAACGGCGAGTAGCACCAGCTCGAAGGATTTCACCCCCAGCGTCCCTGACAGGATCGCCGCACCGTAAGCGCCAACGCCAAGAAACATCGCATGCCCGAACGACAGCAGACCAGTATAGCCGAACAGCAGGTTGAACCCGAGCAAGGCGATGGCGTAACCGTAAAAGGGGATCATCAGGCCGACGTAATAGGGCGGCACAGCAAGCGGTAGCACAGCGAGCGCGATAGCACCGCAGACAGCGACGATCGCCGCAGCAGAGAGCTTCATGCCAGCGATCTCCCGAACAGTCCGGTGGGACGGAAAATCAGCACCACGATCACAATCACGTAGATCGTCAATACTTCCAGTTCGGGGAAATATACAATTGAGTAACCGCGGATCAGTCCGACGATCAGCGCGCCCACCAGCGCCCCACGCATCGAGCCCAAGCCGCCGATGACGACAACAGCGAAAGCTTCGATGACAAATTCGATCGCCATGTCGAGCGAAGCGGCGGCGGTGGGGACCACCAGCGCCCCCGCGGTCGTGCCGAGCACGGCGCCAAGCGTAAAGACGACCGAATAGGTGCGCCGCACGTCGACGCCAAGCGCTTCCGCCATGGCACGGTTTTCAGCTGTTGCACGTAAGATCCGACCGTAATTGGTCTGTTGCAGGAAGACGCCAAGCCCGGCAGCGACCGCGATCGCAGACGCGATCACCAACAAATTATAGACCGGAACGCTGAAATCGCCGACGCTGATCGTGCCGTAGATCAAATATCCGCTGTCGAGCGAGCGTGGGTTGGCACCCCAGACGAACTTGAAGACGTCCTGGAACATCAGTACCAGCGCAAATGTCAGAAGAAGCTGGAAACTTTCATCGCGGTCATAGACAGCGCGCAACATACGTTCGATCGGCGGACCAATGAAGCCGAGCAGTACGCCGGAGACGATGAGCTCCGGCAGGATGAGCCATTCGGACACGCCGAATTGGTGCGCGTAGCCGACGAAGGTGATGCCAAAGTAGGCGCCGAGCGCATAGAACGAGCCGCAGGCGAGGTTGACGATCTTCTGTACGCCGAACACCAGCTGCAGCCCGGCCGCGACCAGAAACAGGACGGCGGCGTGAAACACGCCGCCGACCAGGATGTTTGCGAATGCCGACATCAGGTCGGGTAATGTGCCCACCTCCCGCTCGTTCCCGCGAGAGCGGGGACCCAGGAGCCAAGCCGTAAAGTCTCTATGGTGACACTGGATCGCCGCTTACGCGGGAATGAGCGGATGGATGTGTTCATCGTCAGATCTTGAATTGCGCGGTCTTAATCCACTCCCAGAAATTCGCTCCCGAAGGCTTCTGTAAGTCTGCGGAGTACATCGTGTCGAACGTGGAGAGCGTGACGAAGTCGTATTTGTTGTTGTGCGTCGAGAAGCCCTGCACGAAAGTCTGGTCGGCGATGTGATCCTTGCGCCAGCCGCCCTTGCCGCCGAGGCTATCGACCGAAAGGCCGGGGATCGCCGCGATGATGTCGGCTTGTGACGGCCAGCTTCCATTTTTGGCCTTCATCGCCTTTTCGACTGCAAGCCGATATGTCTCGATCGCGAAATAGGCGCGGTCGGCTTCCCATTCCGGATAGTCCTTGAACTTGTCCTCGTACCACTTGACGAATTCTTTGCCCACGGCCGGGTTGCTCGGGTTGTCGAAGTAGAGTGTGTTATGGCCGAACAGCATGCCTTCTGGCGTGAATTCCTTCTTCATAAGCGTGTGCTGCCAACCGGCCGCCGGGAACACGAGCTTGGTCCCCTCAGTCAGGCCGGCCGCATGCGCCTGCTTCATGAACACCGGCAGGTCGGCGAACAGCAATGACGAGAAGATCAGGTCGGGTTTGGCCGCCTTCAGCGCGGCGACGTGGCTCGTGAGGTCCATGGTGCCGACCTTCGGCCATTGTTCGGTCACCACTTCGTGCGCCACGTTGAAACGCTTGAGCACGGCGATGAAGGCCGCCATGTTGTTGCGGCCGTAGGAATAGTCCGGATTGATGCCGGCGACTTTGACGAATTTGCCCTTCCAGTGCTTGATCACAAGCAGCGAGGCCATCATCGCTTCGCATTCGTTGTCGGTCGAGCGGAACAGATATTTCGGGTTTGGGATCGTCTCATCGACGCCGTTCTGTGTCGTGCCATCCCAATATATGGTCAGCGCGTGGGCTTCCTCGACGACCGGCCCAAGCGCGAGCCCGACGCCGGAGGAAACGATGCCCTGCACGCAGTCGACCTTCTCCTGCTGTACCAGCTTACTGAAGCGCTCGATGGTGTCCTTAGGGGAGGACTCGTCCTCGATCACTAGTTCGGCCTTGCGGCCGGCGATGCCGCCTTTCGCGTTGTAGCGCTCGACCGCCCATTGCGTGGCCCGGATGCCGTTGAGGCCCGGCGCAGCCGCGATGCCGGAACGCGGCGCCAGAACGCCGATGCGCAGCGGCTTGTTCTGTGCGATGGCCGGAGCAAAGATGCCTGGCGAGGCCGATATGAAGCCGACCGCGGCAGCGGACGCAAGTAGCCTGCGGCGAGAAATTGCCATGATATCCCTCCCATTTTGACCCCTCGTGAGGGTCGCCGTTATTTTTGATCGCTTGCGCGATGATATATCAGACGCATGTCAGCAACAAGCGCGGACCCGCGCGATGTCGGCTGGGTGCGGTCGCCCGAACTCAGGCCGCCGCGCTGGTACGCAAAAAAGCATCGATTTGGGCATCGGTCAGCGACCAGTCGTTGTCGAAGTTGGCAACGAGGGCCTTCATGAACGGCTCCGACAGCGCAATGGCCCGCTGCTTGTCCCCCAGATGATCGTAGAGAATCGCCAACGCCAGTTGCTGCGGGCTCTCGCCCTCATAGGTCCATTCGAAGCCGTATTTGGTGAGGCGTTTGACCTCGTAGTGTTCGCTCAGCGGCCGGCCGTCGACCGTGACAACCAGCCCATCGATGGTGCGTTTTCCCTCGTATGTTTTCACGGGCCTAAACCGATACTGTTCCGCGTGTGAAGTTCTCGACGTAGTCCATCAATTTGTCACTCGCGCGCGCAGCCGCCTCGGCATTGCCCTGCGCGATGGCGCGCGCCTGGTTGGCATGCAAGCGAGCGCAAAGCGGCAGATCGGCTGCCTCGCGGTAATGCATGTACCAAAAGCGGCGCGACAGGCCCTGCAACAGCTTCATCGAGCGGGCTGCATAGTCGTTGTGCGCCGCTTCGATCACCAGCCGGTTGAGTTCGCGATCAAGCCGCATGAAAGAAATATCGTCATTGGTCTTGGCAGCCCGATCCATGCCCTGCGCGATCTCTCGCAATTGCGCGCGCTGGTCCTTGGTGGCGCGCTCGTTGCCGGCGCGGCTCAGCAGGCGCTCGAGTTCGCGCCGTACCTTGAGCACCAGCAACTGATTGCGCGGATTGATGTCAGAGACCAGGATGCCCTTGCGCGGCAGGATGATGACCAGGCCTTCGCGCGCCAGCCGCTGCAAAGCCTCCCGGATCGGCGTGCGACCGATTTTGAATGCGGCGGAGAGCATCTGCTCGGACAAAACATCGCCCGGCTTGAGACGGAGTGTGACGATCTGCTCCTCGATGAGGCGATAGGCCTGCTCGGTCAGCGTTTCGCGAGCCGCCGCCCGACTATTGCCTCTCGTGCTGGCGGAACGTGGCCGTCGTACAGCGGCTGCCGACGCGCGCGCCATCTCAGATCTGCTTTCGCTTCGCAACCATCGACGCGAATTTCTCATATTCGGCTTCATTCACCGTATAGGAGTGATCATCGTCGGGAAACGAGCCTTCCTTGACCTCTTTTACGTATTGCTCGATGCCGTTGACGGCGATCTCGGTCAATTTTGCGTAGCGTTTGGTGAATTTCGGCTTGAAGTCGGTGAACACGCCGAGCAGATCGTAGCATAGCAATATCTGCCCGTCGCAGCCGGCGCCGGCACCGATGCCGATCGTCGGGATTGTCAGCTGCTCTGAAATCAGTCGCGCGATCTTGGCCGGCACCGCCTCGAATTCCAGCATGAAGCAGCCGGCGTCTTCGATCGCCAGCGCGTCTTCGAGAATCTTCATGGCCGCATCGGCGGTGCGGCCCTGAATTTTGAAGCCACCGAACATGGCGATGGTGTGCGGCGTCAGGCCGATATGGGAGGCGGTCGGAATGCCGGCATCGACCAAAGCGCGCAGGATATGCGCCTGCGATTTGCCGCCTTGCGGCTTGACCGCATCGCACAGGGATTCCTGCATGAAACGCGTCGCATTAGCGAGCGCGCGGTCGGCCGTGTTGTAGCTCTGATAGGGCATACAGCCGAGCAGAAAGGTGTCCGGCGCGCCGCGGCGGACAGCCTGTCCGTGCATCACCATCATATCCATGGTCGCTGGCACCGTATTGCGGTGCCCATGCGCGATCATCGCCAGGCTGTCGCCGAGCACCGCAACGTCGACGCCGGCCATTTCCGCCCATTGCGCGAGGTGTAATCCGGCACTGACATGTAGACCATTTTCTCGCCGGTACGCTTGGACTCGCGAATCTCCATGATGGTGCGCTTCTCGCGCTTGCCATCTGTTTTCTTGGCCCCGGACTTGGATTCGGTCGGCTTGGCCGCGGCCTTCTTCGCTGTGTCCGCTGTCGACATCGCGCTCCCCTCAGCTCGGCGGCTATTGCGAAAACCACTGATATATGTCTCGTATGTTACGGACAATAGTTTTCGCCGGTCAAGGGAAACAACGGCGCCCAGCCCGACAGGAAAGAAAGCGCACGCATGCTGCCGAAGGAAGTCCTGATCCCGCTTGTCCCGTTCTGCTTGCTGCTGCTTATCTTTTCCTTGCACACGCTGGCGGCAAGCGGCCAGTTTCCGCGCGAACACCGCGCTCCGGTGCTGGCGTCCAGTCTTGGATCGATCGTGCTTTACGGCACGATCACGGTAGAGATTGCAAGCTTAGTGGTCGCACTGTTTGCGGCTTGGCGGCTGATACCCTGGTACGCGGCCGTTATCGGCGGCGGCCTCGCCATTCTCGTTGCGCCACTGGTGTTGCAGCGGTTTTCCGACCGTTTTGTCGACGGCCGCGCCTCACTGTTGAGCTTTGCCGCTATGGGTGCGTTGCTGGCGATACTGTTGGTCTGGCTCGGCACAAATCGGGTGGCCATCCCATAGCGATAAGCTCAAGGAAGTTGGCTGCAAAATCACTGATCGCATCAGCATGCCGCAATAGCCAAGAGTCCGGCGACAAGCCGGGGGAGCAGATCATGATTGCAGTCATTTTCGAAGTCTGGCCGAAACCCGAGCGTAAGGAGGAGTATCTGGACATCGCAGCTGAACTGCGGCCGCTGCTCGAAAAAATTGACGGCTTCATATCAATTGAACGCTTCGAGAGCCTGTACCAGCCTGGTAAAATTCTATCGCTCTCTTTTTTCCGGGACGAGGCGGCAGTTCAAGCCTGGCGCAGCACCAACGAGCATCGGATGGCACAAACAAAAGGCCGTCGCGAGATTTTTTCCAATTACCGTCTGCAAATTGCAGGCGTCATCAGAGACTATGGCATGCACGAGCGGGAGCAGGTCCCTAGCGATAGCCGCAAAGTCCACGGAGCATAGAATCAGGTTTAGCTTTGCAGAGCGCAATGCGACACGGTTGCATCGAAGGGGAATGACAGCTTTGGGGTCCAATGCCACCCTATCCACGAGCGCAACCCCAAAATCACCTGGTAGAGTCAGCCGAAATACGCCTCGCGCACTTCCGGGCGGATGGCGAGATCGGCAGGCATGCCGCTCGCGGCCACCCTGCCCTTCGAGAGCACATAGCCGTGCTGCGAAATCGCCAGCGTTTGGTGCACGTTCTGCTCGACCAGAAACACGGTAATCCCGCGCTCTTTGATTTGTTTGATGATGTTAAAATTCTCCTTTACCAGACGCGGTGATAACCCGAGCGACGGCTCGTCGATAAGGAGAAGTTTTGGCGCGCACATCAGCCCGCGCCCGATCGACACCATCGCCTGTTCGCCGCCAGACATGGTGCCGGCAAGCTGCGTCCGGCGTTCTGCAAGGCGCGGATAGATGCGAAAGATATCGGCTATGCGCGCCTGCGTAACCTTGTCCGAAGTCTGCTGATAGGCGCCGAGACGTAGATTCTCCTCAACCGTAAGTTTGGGAAACACCTTGCGCCCCTCGGGGATGCAGGCGATGCCTGCCGCGATAATCTTATGCGTGGGAATCCGCGTGATGTCGGTGCCGTCGAAGATGATACGGCCGCCGCGCGGCGGCGTGAGCCCTAAGAATCGAGCGGACAAGAGTTGTCTTGCCGGAGCCGTTGGAGCCAAGCAGACAGGTAATGCCGCCGGGTTTCACAGAAAGCGAGACTCCTTGCAGCACATCGGCCTTGTCATAGGCGGTATAGATGTCATCGATTTCAAGCCTGCCGGACATCATGCCACCCCGAGATATGCTTCTTGGACTTGGGCATCGGCGGCAATCTCGCGATACGGGCCTTCGGCGATCTTGCGGCCGAAATTGAGCACGACGCAGCGGTCGGTAATGCGCTCGATAACCCCCATTTCGTGTTCAACGATGATGATCGTTAGATCCTTATTGCGTTCGCGTACAAGCAGAATGTCGTCCATCAGTTCTTTCGTTTCGTCATGCGTCATACCGGCGGACGGCTCATCGAGCAGTAGCAACTTTGGTTCGCTGATCAGTGCGCGGCAAATCTCAATGCGGCGCCGATCAATCATCGGCAGGCCCGCGACCGGCTCGAATATGCGCCCCGCAAGCACGGGCTCGAACACCTCGATCAACTCACGTGCCGCGCGATAGCTCGCCTCAAATTCGCGCTTGAACTCACCGCGCTTGACGAGATTGAACCAAAGTCCCTGATTGAGGCGCTTGTGGTTGCCAATCATGATGTTGTCGAAGATCGACAGGGGCAGCGACAAGCGCGAGCGCTGGAAAGTTCGCGACAGTCCCGCCTGATAGACCGCGCGCGAGCTCGCATTAGTAATGTCGGCACCGTTAAAGATCACGCGCCCCGCATCGGCGCCGTAAATACCTGTGATTACATTAAAGTAAGTCGTCTTGCCCGAGCCGTTTGGGCCAATCAGGCCAACGATTTCGTTCGGTGCGACGTTGAAATCGAGACCGTCGAGCGCGAGCACGCCACCGAACCGCTTGGACAGACCGTGCGCCTCCAGCAGCCACGTCATCGCCGCCATCCCGGGAAGTAGCGACGAATCGGACGCGGCAGCAGGCCTTCGGGCCGGAACAGCAGCACAGCGATAACCATCAGCGCGTACAAAAGAAACCGATATTCCTGGATCGCTTGCAGCTTTTCGGGAACGACCACGACAATCATGGTCCCCACCATGAGGCCCCAGGGATTGCCGATGCCGCCGAGCAGGAGAATCGAGACCAAAATGAGCGAGTCGGCAAAGGTGTAGTTGTTAGGTGCGACGAACCCGCCGACCATGCCGAACAGCGCACCGGCAATGCCGATGAGGAAATTACCGATCAGAAACGCCGTGATCTTCCAACGCACGACGTCGAGACCGAAACAGCCCGCCGCGATCTCGTCGAGCCGCAGCGCATCAAGATTGAGTCCAATCCAGGACCGCTCAAGTCGCCGCACGAGAATGAAAGCGCCGATCAGAAGCAGCAGACTGACCACAAAATAGTTCATGTAGAACGATAATGAGATTTTACCCATCTCGATATTGTCGTTGAAACTCCAGCTGAGGATTTTCATGCTCGGCACTTGCATGCCCTGCGGACCGCCGAGGACGTCGTTGACCTCAAGGAAAGTCTTGAACAGCAGCGCAAAGGCGATGGTTACCACCGCCGCGTAATGCCCGCGCGTGCGTAATACCGGCAGCAGCAGCAGCGAGCCCGCAACCGCTGCCAGCACCCCGCCGATCAACAACACGAGCAGATGCGGCAGCGCGCTGTGGGTATTGAGCACGGCCGAGGTGTAGGCACCGATGCCGAAGAACGAGGCGCCAGCGAAATTCAATACGCCAGCGTAGCCGAACTGGATGTTGAGCCCGAGGGTCGCCACCGAATAAAGCAACACCGTGGTCACCAATAGCAGCACGAAGTGATCGTCATGGAAGAAGGCGGCAAGCACGAGCAGTGCCAGCACGCCGAATAGGCCCAGCGCATCCTCACGATCGGCGAAGGCGCGGCTCACGCCGTCAAGAAGCCCGAGCCAGGCGGCAGACACAACTGCGGCAACGCCGGCGGCGAGCAGGGTTATCACAGCCGCCGGCCGCTCCACCGCGAGCAGCGCGATTAAATAGGCGGTGGCTGCGGCGAGCGCGGCAAGCCCCGGCCACAATGCCGCGCGTTTTCTACCTGGCCGCGCTGCCATCGTCTCACACCCGTTCGCTGATTTTTTCGCGGATCAGCCCGGTCGGCCGCCAGGCCATGAGAGCGATGACCACGGCGAAGGCGAACACATCCTTGTAGGCGCTAGCGAAAGGCAGGAACACGGTACCGACGGTTTGCAGCGCGGCGAACAGGAAGCCGCCGAGGATGGCGCCGTAGATGCTGCCGAGCCCGCCGATGATGGCGGCGGAAAAACCGATCACGCCGAGATAGAGTCCGATGCCGAAATTGACCTCGTTGTAATAGAGCCCGTTCATCACGCCGGCGAAGGCGGCAAGACCTGAGCCGATGGCGAAGGTGATGAGCACGATGGCCGTGAAATTGATACCCATGGTGCGCGCGGTCTCCTCGTCCTGCGCGACGGCGCGGATGGCGAGGCCGAGCTTGGTGCGGTTGAGCACATATTGCAGTGCGACGATCGCCAGTACACCGGCCGCCAGCATAAGCACGTTATCGAAGCGCAGATTGAAGTCGCCGAGATTGACCGAGCCGCGCGGTAGCAGCGCCGGAAAGTGCTTCGGGTTGCCACCCTGCGGATAGAACAGCCGTACGCTCTCGCGCAGCACCGTGCCGAGCATCAGCGTGATCAGCAGCGTATTGAGCGGCGGCGCCCCGCGGAGCGGCATGACCAGATAGCGCGCAATCAGCATGCCGAGCAACGCCATGGCCAGCATCGACGCCGCCAGCAGGGCCACGAGATCGACCCATTGCGAGGCAAGCCCGATATCGTGCAGGCCGGCGAAGGTCGCAAGCGCCGTGAAAGCGCCGACCGTTAGTACGTCGCCGTGCGAGAACTGGATGACGTCGAGCACGCCGAAAAACAGGGTGAAGCCGACCGCCACCAGCGCATACATCATGCCGAGCATCAGCCCGTTCATGACGTATTGCGCAAAGAGGCCTAGATCCATGTCGCTGGACTTGGCTGGGGGGAACGGGGCCGCGGATCGGCGGCCCCGCCGTACTTACTTCTGTCCCGGCAGCTTGCGCTTGCCTTTGGCATATTCGCTCTCGTCCCACTCCACGAACTTGCCGTCCTGCACCACGTATTTCGTGATCACAGGAACTGTATTCTGGCCGTGGTCGTCGAACGTGATTTTGCCGACAATCGAATCGCGGTCATGCACGTCTCCAAGCGCGGCGATGACCTTCTTGCGGTCGGGCCCGACTTGCTCGATCGAGTCGAGGATCAGGTTCATCGCGGCGTAAGCAAAGGCGCCGTAGGCCTCTGGCGGTTGCTCGTATTTCTGCTCCTTGTATTTTTCCATAAAGAATTTGCCGCCCGGCAGCTTGTCGGTCGGCGCGCCCTCGCGAAAGGCAAGGCAGCCTTCCGCCAATGGGCCGAGCCCCTGGATGAAGGCATCCGACACGATGCCGGAGGTGCCGTCGAACACGGCCTTGATGCCGAGCTTGTCCATCTGCTGGCGGATGCGCACGCCTAGCGGCGTTAAGCCGCCGAAATAGATCACGTCGGGATTGAGCGCCTTGATCTGCGTGAGTTCGGCGGTGAAATCCTGCTGGTCGGCCGTTACGCCGAAAGTGCCCACGATCTTGGCCTTGCCGATGCGCGCCAGCGCCTTGCTGAAATACTCATTGTGACCCTTGCCGTAGTCGGTGGTGTCGTGGATGACGGCAACCGTCTTGAAACCGAGCTTGGAGATCAGTTCGGCGTTGGCGTCGTTCTGGTTGATCATGGTGCCATTGACGCGATGGACTTCCGCGTATTTGTTGCGATAGGTGATGTCGGGCAGCACGGCGCCCCACACGATCACCGGGAAGCCGAACTTGTGGTAGACATCGACGGTCGCGATCGCCGTCGCCGAGCAGTAGTGTGTCGCGGCGGCTATGATCTCCTTGTCGGCCGCCATCTTGGTCGCCACCTGCACGGCGACGTTCGGCTTGCACTCGTCGTCGAGCACAACCAGCTCATACTCATATTTCGCTTTCGGATCGGCATTGCGCAGCCTGACGGCGAGATCGGCGGAGTTGCGCCCGCCGATGCCGTTGACCGAAACGCCGCCCGTTAGTGGGCCGATGAAGCCGACTTTCACTTTGTCCTTGGCGTGGGCTGCTCCTGCCGCAAGCGCCAGCGCCGCAGCCATGAGTTCCGGCCGTGACAATCTTGCCTGTCCTGATCATTGAGCCCTCCTCCCTTTTTGGTATTCGACCGTTTGGCGGCCGTATTGTCGTGAGCTTCGCCCTATGCTCGCGCAGTCAAAGCCGTAGGGCAAGCTGGCAAAAAAACCACTTCATGGTCCACGATGGACGCACTGCCAACCGGCGAACGGCGGGCCTTGCAACGACAGCGTAGGGAGGAATCCTGGAAACCGGACTGGCTGGCTGGCGCCGCAGTGCAGATGGTCCCTGCTCTGCCCGTTTTCCCTGCTAACGGGGAATTTAGCGAAATCGCGGCTTCGGGAGCGCCAGAGACTGTAAATAATGGCGTCGTTAAAGGGCTTCTCGTGCAAATTCCCTGCGCAACGGAACAGGGAATTCTTGCGCAGGAGCTATCCGATGCGGGCAACGTCACACGGCGGCCGCTTGAGGGCGGCAGAGGTCCGGTACCGTTCGCCGCGACCTTGGTCGCCATAAACGCCGGAACCATTGCCGATATTTCACCCGTCAAGGGCGCCGCCACCAAGACCGAGATCGCGGTCACGCCGTTAATAGTTCTGGCGCGATTATCTTGCGAAGCATTCAGCGGCTCGCCCTCGACAATATAGGCATCGATATACCCTTGTGCCGAAAGTTGGTCCTTGCCGCTGCCTGAATTGCGATGAACGCCTGCGGAGTTGAAGGTCGTCGCACTGCATTTCCAACGACGCGGCGGGGCAGAGGCAAACGAAGGATTCGGTCGGACTGCGGGAGTCGCGAGTCTACGAGAGCATCGAGTGCCTCGTTTCGCCCCGCGCTTTCGAGCGCAGGTAAGGTAGCGCGAATTTTCATTAAGTGGGCGCGAACGCCAGGACGCTTCGATAGAGCATCGAATTGACGTAACCCTGCGCCTTTATTCGTGAAGAGTCGAGGATATTGCGATCACAATTAACGGGTAGACGGGGTTAGTGCTTGTCATCCAAGGGGCATCATTCAATCAACAACCGTATATGGCAAGGAATGCCATAAGCACAGGGGGGTAAGCCATCGTTTGTTCGGAATACTGATCGGACGCACCGAGCGCGGTGACAGATGCCAAGATGGGCGGATCGCCAGCATAATTCCTAGAGCTGCGTAATATTCATCGCAATAATCCAAATCATCCCCATATATCTACCTCAATATCCAACAAGTTGACCAAACGGCGCGATCAAGCGGGCGACCACTCGGCTTGTGTCACGGAGGCAGCTCCCATGTTCACCGGAGACCAATATCGCGCAACAGCAGCGGAGAGTGCCAAATCGCTCAAGCGCACTGACGTTCCACGTGAAATCCCCGTATTTCAGCGTCCGAAGCAACGCTTCGACGACCTAGCTCAAAATGAGGAGTGGCTGGCCGACAATTTCGACAAAATAATTCGTTCGCGAGACATCCATGCGCAGCACCAAGTCGTCGAAAAGCGCCTCGACAGCAATGCTGTCGCGGAGATCGAAGAACATATTCTTCGTTGCCTCGGGGCGGCCGTCATCATGCAATGGAACACAATCCCAACGAAGCTCAAGCGCGAGCTTTTCGATACCGCAGGTTCGCTAGGCGACGTGCCACAAGCCGTCGCTTTGAGAGGAAGAATCGCCCGCTTTCTACATAATCACAAGGATGAAGCGAAGCCCGCCGCCTGCGTTTCCAAGTCCAATATGATGAAAGGAAAGCGAAATGGCGCATAAGTTCAAAATCGGGCAACTCGTCGAGCTTGAGCCGAGTGTGTTTCGATCGTTAGCCGCGGGTCCCTATGAAATTCGTCATCTCATTCCTTCATCAGACCGGGATCCTGGCGACCCGCGTTATCGCGTCAAGAGCATTGCCGAAATACATGAGCGGGTCGCTCCTGAAAGTGAGCTCACGCTTTCGCTCGGCATTTTCGCCTGATCCTAATGCGGCATCAAGAAATGGTCTCTCGGCCAAATATGAAGCTGTGAAGCAGAGTCATGACGATTGAACATGCGCATACGCATTCCTTACCGAAGCCTTGGGGTGTCGTAGATACACGCCCCTGGAGTAGTGCAAGCGACGATGCCAAGGCGGTCGGCGAAATTTGGTATGAACGTTCCAATTCGGCAGCCGCCCCTCCTTCGCTTCTGCTGAAACTGCTATTTACGAACCAGCCCCTTTCCATCCAGGTTCACCCCGACGATGCGTACGCGCAGTCAATCGGACTGCCAAACGGTAAAACCGAGGCTTGGTACGTTCTGAGTGCCGCGCCCGACGCCAAGATCGCCTTGGGCCTGAAACGATACGTTAGCCCGGAGCAATTGCGCCGTGCGATCGATGATGGATCGATCTCGGATCTTGTTATGTGGCAGGCGGCGCATCCGGGCGACACTATTTTCGTCGCGGCTGGAACGATCCACGCGATCGGTGCAGGTCTTGTAATCGCGGAAATCCAGCAACGCAGCGATGCGACATTTCGCCTTTTCGATCATGGCCGCGGGCGTGAACTTCATATCGACAACGCACTTGCGGTGGCGACTGCCGGCCCCGCCGATTTTCGTGTCACGACGACACGGCTTACCGCCGCGCGAACGCTTCTAGTCTCGAATTCATACTTCACGTTCGAACGGATCGATCTGGCGCCAAACTCTGCTTGGTGCCTGGAGGCAGAGCACGAGACCTGGCTTCTGGTTGTCGGAGGCAGCGCTCACGCCGGCCCGTTCGACGTGACGACAGGCGACGCCATTTTCGCGCAGTCCGATCGCGTCAACATTCTCACCGGCGGCGACGGCTTTGCCGGTCTCATAGCGTACACGGGCCGCATGGCTCCGCAGCTGCTGAAGTACGTCGACATGGAAACAACTCAATGAAACCGATTCAACGAATAGCATTCATCGGCAATCATCTTCCGCGCCTGTGCGGCATCGCGACCTTTACCCATGACCTTTATCGAGCCGTCTCGACGGCCCGTCCCGATCTTGAGACCGGCGTCGTAGCAATGACAAATCCAGGTGGCGCCTATGACTATCCGCAGGCCGTACGCTTGGAAATTCAAGACGACAACATCGACGAATATGTTGAAGCGGCTGTGTTCTTGAACAAAGCCGGTTACGATGTTGTTTGCCTTCAGCATGAATACGGAATTTTTGGCGGCGAGGCCGGCGGCAATATCACCAAGCTTTTGTCGCGACTGAAGATGCCAGTCGTCACGACGCTTCACACGGTGCTCGCCAAACCAACACCTATCCAGCGCAACGTGATGCAACGCATAATCGATACTTCGTCAAAAATCATCGTCATGTCGGAGAAAGGCCGGCAATTACTCCGTTTAGTGCATGACGTCCCGGCCTACAAAGTCGAGATCATACCGCACGGAATCCCGGACCGCCCGTTTCGCGAACCGCATACTGCCAAGGCGAAACTCGGCTTCACGGGAAAAACCGTCATTCTTACGTTCGGGCTCTTGTCGCCGAATAAGGGCATCGAATTCACGCTCGATGCCATGCCGGAAATCATCAAATCCTGCCCCAGCGCCGTCTATGTCATTCTTGGCGCAACTCACCCGAACCTTGTGCGTCAACAGGGCGAGACCTATCGCGACGGCTTGACGGCACGCGTGCGCGATCTCGGCATCCAGGATCATGTTGTCTTCTTCAACCGGTTTGTTGAGCAGGCCACGCTTCTGGATTTCATTTCGATGTGTGACGTCTATGTGACGCCCTATCTCAATGAAGCCCAGATGACATCGGGTACGCTCGCCTACAGCTTTGGATTGGGAAAGGCGGTCGTATCGACCCCTTACTGGCACGCCAAGGAATTGCTGAGTGACGGGCGCGGCATTCTGGTTCCCTTTGGGGATGCCAAAGCCATCAGCAGCGAGATTGCGGCCTTGCTCACAAACGACGTCCGCCGTCATGCCCTGCGCAAGCGGGCTTACGCGGCAAGTCGATCGATGACCTGGCCGGAGACCGCCAAGCGATACCTCACAGCCTTCCAGAATGCACACGAACGCACCCGGTCCGAAAAGTTGCTTCCGGCCCCGATGGCATCTGTGCGCAAGGGCCATAACATTCCGAAGATGCAAAAAGATCATTTCCTTTCGCTTTGCGACAGTACGGGCATACTTCAACACGCGGTCCATTCAGTGCCTGACCGCACCCATGGCTATTGTGTCGACGACAACGCTCGCGCCCTGCTATTCGCAAATGCACTTCCGACTTCCGGTGAAGCGCGTTTGTCCGGCGAAATAACGGCGCGCTTTGCGGCATTCATCCAGCACGCATGGAATCCGGACACTCGTCGGTTCAGAAATTTCATGAGTTACGAGCGCAGATGGCTGGAAGAGTCTGGCTCGGAAGACAGCCACGGCCGGACGCTTTGGGCGCTCGCCGAATGCGCACGTAATGACACCGATCCGTCTCGCCGCAGATGGGCGGTGGCGCTCTTCAAGACCGCGCTTCCAGTTGTTGAGGGGTTCTCATCTCCGCGCGCTTGGGCCTTCACACTCCTTGGTTTGGACGCTTATTGCACGCTGGAGTTCGTAGATCTCTTCGCCAACCGTATGCGCAAGCAATTGGCCGACCGGTTGATGGCGCTGTTTCTTGCAAGCCAGCGCAAAAATTGGCCCTGGTTTGAAGACGTGCTCGCTTACGACAATGCGCGTCTTTCGCAGGCTCTAATTCAAACCGGCATGGCGACCGATACGCCGCGGTACGTCGAGGTCGGCCTCCGATCGCTGCGTTGGCTCATGTCGCTTCAGACCACGTCATCTGGATGCTTCAGACCCGTTGGCTCTAAAAGCTTCGGCAAGATCCGCCATAAGCCCGACGCGTTCGATCAGCAGCCAGTCGAGGCGTGCGCAACGATTTCGGCCTGCCTTGCCGCGTGGCGGGCGGATGAGAGTGCGGAATGGTTGGCGGGGGCAACGCGTGCGTTCAGGTGGTTTTTGGGCGAAAACGACTTGCAGACGGCGCTGATCGATCCCGATACGGGGAGCTGTTCGGATGGCCTCCATCCGGACCGGCGCAATGAGAACAAGGGTGCAGAATCAGTGTTATCGTATCTTCTTGGCCTAGTGGAGATGCGGCAGTTCGTGGCCATGGCTGTAGCGCGTCAGGCGAAACCTGCGTCAAAACTGTCATCCAACGGCATCGGCACAAATCCAGTTCGATCGCCCCCAGGGAGCATCTTTGTCCCAATCCAAATTCGTGAATCGCCAGAGTCTCTATCTGCGCCCGGACCCCGCCAGGGTCGTCGTCAGGCCCTTCAAACCGGCGACTGAACCTCGAGACCTCAACCCGACTGACAAGGTCCGTGCAAATCATATCGTTGACCGGGTGCTTCGGCTCGATGCTGAAGCTTCCGCGCAACAATTGAGCGAGGTTCTCGAAAACTTCGCAGGCCGCCATAGGAACCTGCTCGACATTTTTGAATCGCGCGCCGCGGAGATGGAGGACGTGCTCGAACCACACGCTCAACTTAATAAAACGCAGCGTGGCCTGATCGGGGCTTATTTTCTCAGCGAATATTCGTTCGAAGCCTCGGCCTTATTCAATCCGAGCATAATCCGGCATCCCAACCAGACGGGCGCACCGGAAAATGGCTGCCAATTCATCTTGAGCCTTCGCGCGGTTGGCGAAGGACATGTTTCATCGCTCACGTTCCGGTCCGGCACCATTGCTGCGGATGGCAACGTGTCCGTCGATCCAACCGCTCGTCTAGCGTCCGTTCCAATAATTCGAAGCCGGACTTCGATATCCAATGGAGATGATGTCGAAGTACTCTTCGGGCCGGACGAAGAGCTGAGCGAGCGGGTCATCTTTCCGATCACCGACGCCCAATCAAATGGCATCGAAGACGCACGTTTCGTTGAATTCAACGACCACGGACGGAAAACCTTCTATGCCACCTATACGGCCTATAGTGGCAGGGCGATTCGTTCCGAATTGCTTGCAACGTCGGACTTCCAATCGTTCAGAATGACCCCGCTCGGCGGGTCGGCGTCGCGCAACAAGGGCATGGCTTTGTTTCCGCGAAAAATCGACGGCCGCTATGCGATGATTGGTCGGCAGGACAATGAGAATCTTTATCTGATCTATTCCGACGACCTTTACTCATGGGAGGGCGGTCGATCCATCCTTCAACCCGAATACCCATGGGAATTCGTTCAGATCGGCAATTGTGGCTCGCCCATCGAATTGGACGACTGTTGGCTGTTGCTGATACACGGAGTTGGTCCGGTCAGGAAGTATTCGATCGGCGCCGTTCTACTTGACAAGAAAGATCCATCCAAGGTTCTCGCGCGTTCGCGCGAGCCACTGGTTCGCCCCGAGCCTACGGAACGCGAGGGTTACGTGCCCAACGTCGTCTACACCTGCGGCGCCATGCGTCATCGCGACCAGATCATTCTGCCTTATGCCGTGTCTGACACGTTCTCTAATTTCGCGACGATAACGATAGCAGCGTTGATGCAGGCGGTTACGACCTAGCGGCTGCTGCGGTATAACGGCGCCCTCCTCTAAATTGGAATAATGCGATGAGTGATTTGACAGCGTCCGAGGTTCCCGCCGAGCGGCTACGGTCGGAGATCGCGCAACTTGAGGCCAGATACGACGGGATATTTCCACCAGGTGTCTATGCAGTGCTCGAAGAGCTGAAACGCAAGCTCGCTGCGCTTCACAAGGCTCTTTGAGCGAATGTTGTGAGATCATGCAGGCTCTTTTCATTGGACATACCTACATCGACGTCACGTTTCTGACCGATCGCATGCCGACAGGCGACGAGAAACACGTGGCGTCGGCGTACGCAGTCTCGTTCGGTGGCAATGCGGCCACAGCTGCCTTTTGCTGTGCAAAGTTGGGACACGTGCCGGATGTGCTCACGACCGTCGCCGATGATTGGCTCGGTCGTATGTTCCTGGACATGGCCGCCAAGTACGGAATCTCGATCCACGCCAGAAAAGTCCACACGTCATCGCTGTCGTTCATCATGCCAAATAATGGAAAGCGAGCGATCGTTCGTTGTCGTGATGACGATTATCTTCACCCGTTCCCCATCCTTCATCTCGCGGGTTGCCGCGCACTTCACCTCGACGGACACCAACCGGATGCCGCAATTCATTACGCAAAGCTGTGCCGCCAAACGGGGATTCTCACCTCGCTCGACGGTGGAGGGCTACGGTCGAACACGCACGAACTTCTTGGCTTCATCGACGTAGCGATTGTAGCCGAACGCCTCTGCGAACAGATGGGCCATAAACCGGCAGCGATGCTTGATTATCTCAAGAGCCGAGGCTGCCGGATTGGTGGAGTGACGCTCGGTGAGCGAGGCTTGATCTGGTACGACGATACAGGCGTCGTTCGGGTGCTCCCTGCTCTTGCAGCGCCATCGAAACGAGTTCTCGATACCAGTGGAGCTGGAGACGTGTTCCACGGCGCCTACATTCATTCCTATCTAACAAACCCAGCAACGAGTTGGGAGGAGCACTTCCGCTTCGCGCGAGCAGCCGCCGCCCATAAAATCCAATATCTCGGCAATGAGGCGGGCTTACCGAACTTGACGCAGATTGCCGCGATCATACGTGAGTTCGACGTGCCTTTGCTTCGCTAATTGCCTCTCGATAATGGGAGGTCCGTTCTGGGAGTCACAAGCGGACAGGCTGCTGTGTCCGGCCATGTCCGCTTTGCCCCCAATAGCGGAGCTTGAGCCGCCATCAATCCGCAGACGCGCGACGGGTTATCACGCGCGGATGCTTGCCTTGCTATCTTGTAACCTAGGCCGAGGCATCGCGTCGTCGGTTCGCGATCCACAAGCAGATGAATTTTCGGCTGGTTCACACTGGTACCCGGTCGTGCAGTCGAACGTCGAACCACTCTCCGATTGGAGTCAGCGAACGTCTCGTAGTCCCCGAGATAGACGGCCTCGACCTTAAGCGTTTTCATGAAGCTTTCGGCCTTGGCATTGTCGTATGGGTTGCCTCGTCTTCCCATGAGCCGCGCAGCCCATGCGCTGCCAGGATCCCTCGGTACGGCTCAGCGGCATACTGCGACCCTCGATCGGAATGGTGGATGCATCCCGCCGGCGGCCTTCGACGGTCGATTGCCGAGCGCAGAGCGGCCTCGGTCAGGCGACCGTCCATGAAGCAAGCAACGGCATAGCCGACCACGCGACGCGACCAGGAATCCAGGATAACGGCGAGGTAGACGAAGCCACGGACGATCGCGATGTAGGTGATATCGGCAACCCAGAGCTGGTTGGGGCCCGTCGGCACGAAGCCTTTGGCGCGGCTTGGAAAAATCGGCCCGTCGTGGTTGCCGTCGGTGGTGACCACATAATGACGCTGCGGGCGTACGCTGAAGCCGCGTTAGCGCATGACCCGTGCCTTCTTATGGTTGATCACGAAGCCCTCGCGACGGAGCTGGGCTGTCACCCGGCGATAGCCGTAGCGTGGATACTCAACGCAGATCGCGGCAATCTTCTCGATGATCTGCGCGTCCACCGGCTGCCGCCCCATTGGTGGGCTATAGAATGTCGAGCGCGCGAGGCTGTCGCTCATCTGCGCAACATCCTGCAAATGAGCGAGCGCCGGGCCCGCACCCTCGTTGCCGCCGATCGCAAGATGATCCGCTATCGCTCACGCCGGCCGCCTGATATTGAGCCGCGCATCCGTCTGCGCGATCTCGCCAATCAGAGACGCCGGTTTGACTACCGACGAGCGGACGTTAGTCGGCGCTGACACTGAATGAACTCGGTCGAGAATGACCCTGGCTGTGTGAAAACGCACTGCTTCCTTTGATTTGCGCGGTATGATTCCTGCGTGATTTGCGGAGGGATCGGATGCGACGCTTCGTTGAGGGCACGGATCGCGGGCAGAGCACGCTTTTTCCGGAATGCCTGGAAGACTGGATTGATGAGGATAATCCCGTTCGAGCGATCGACGTTTTCGTCGATGAACTCGAGCTGGGCGAGCTTGGTTTCAACGGTGTTGATCCGGAGATCACCGGTCGGCCGTCGTATCACCCGTCGGTCCTTCTGAAGCTCTATATCTATGGCTATCTTAACCGGGTCCCAGTCGAGTCGCCGGCTGGAGCGCGAGGCTGGACGCAACGTTGAGGTGATGTGGCTGACGGGCCGGCTTGTACCCGATCACAAGACGATTGCCGACTTCCGCAAGGACAATGGTGCCGGCATCCGCAAAGTGTGCGCGCGCTTTGTCGCGCTGTGCCGCACGATGGGCCTGCTCACGCAAGCCAGCGTGGCGATCGACGGCAGCAAGTTCAAGGCGGTGAACAACCGCGACAAGAACTTCACGCGCGCCAAGATGGAGCGACGCATGGCGCAGATCGAGGAAAGCGTCGCACGCTATCTGCAGCAGCTCGACACCGCCGACCGGCAGGAGCCGTCCGCGGCGCTCAAAACCAAGACGGGGCGCCTCAAAGAGAAGATCGAGAAGCTGAAGGAGCAGATGCGGCGCCTTGAGGTTCTCAAGGTAGAAATGCTCGCCACACCGGACCAGCAAATCTCGCTGACCGATCCCGATTCCCGCTCGATGGCGACCAGCGGTCGCGGCTCTGGCGTCGTCGGCTACAACGTCCAAGTCGCCGTCGACATCGAACATCATCTGATCGTTGCGCATGAGGTGACCAATGTCGGGACCGACCGGTCGCAACTTGCACATATGGCCGAGGAGACGAAAGCGACGCTGGACGTGGGAGAAGCTCGATGTCGTCGCCGACCGCGGCTACTTCAGCAGCGAAGAGATCCTGGCCTGCGAGAACGCGGGCGTCACCGTCACATTGCCAAAGCCGATGACCTCGAACTCAAAGGCGCAAGGGCGCTTCGGCAAGCAGGACTTCCGTTACGTGGCTGCGCAGGACGTTTACCTTCGCCCTGCCGGTGAGAAGCTCGCCTACCACTACACGACCGAAGAAAACGGATTGCTCCTGCGCCGCTACTGGACCAACGCCTGCCAGAGCTGCGCCATCAAGCATCGTTGCACGACCGCCAAGGAACGACGTATCACGCGATGGGAGCATGAGCAGATACTCGAAGCGGTTCAGCGCCGGCTCGACGAGCATCCGGAGAAGATGCGCCAGCGGCGCGAGACGGTCGAGCATCCCTTCGGCACGATCAAGGCCCGGATGGGAGCAACCCACTTTCTGATGAAGACGCTGCCACGGGTTGCCACCGAGATGGCGCTCCACGTGCTCGGCCTACAACCTCACACGCGTCATAAACATCTTCGGCGTCCAGCCACTCTTGGCGGCGATAAGACCATAGTCGCCGCTGACTGCGACCATCCGCCATCGCAGAACCGCCAGGATAATACCCCGCGTATGGCAACCTAGCCGGGGTCGCGCCGCGCCTGTGCTCCAGTCAGGCCGTTTTCACACGACCAAGACCCAAACCGGACATTGTTGGACGGATATGATTGCTGCGATCACTAAGTTATTCGACCCAATATGCGTTCGCCGAGGCGACGGCGATCGCCGGCACGGTTTTGAATGAGCCGAGCGGCTGGTAAGCGCCGAAAACCGTGAGCGTAAGGAGTGCCAGCAATCCACCCCATGAAAGCAAAGGTATCCACGGCGAATGCCAGGATTTCATTGCGCCCTCCCCGGTTCCGTGGGGCAATGTGGAGCGCGCGCTGGGGGGACGCGAATAAGGCAGCGCCACGCTGGGCGCTCTATCCCGCCGCTATTTTCTTGGGAACCTTGACCTACGTCGGCGATTAACTAATGCTTAACCAATCCTAACCCCGCGCTCAGGCTTGGCCGCCCGGGGTGGGGTGATTGTTTTTTGACCTAGCAACGAGTGGATCAGGAGCAAAAAGCACTCAAACGTAGGGGACGCCTATGGAGAGAGCAGTGCATTGGGTGAAAAAACTCGCACATGACGAGGAAGGAGCAGCACTCGTTGAATACACGGTGCTGCTCGGCGTCATGCTGGTTGCGGTCGTCGCCACAATCGGTCTTGTGGGCGGCTGGGTAAGCACGAAGTGGACGGCACTCTGGACGGTGCTGTCAGCCAACTGACTAGTTCCGCCAAGCCTGTGATCGATCTGCGCGTGTCGCTCACTTTCGAAGGCTTCGCGCGAGAGTGAGTACTATAAGGTGGGAGGTGGTCGGTGCGGAGGGGCAACATCCTCATTCTCGTCGTCGCACTTGTGATGGCCAGCGCGGCGGCTTTCCTCGCTCGAAGTTGGCTCAACGCGCGCATTTCTGCAACGCCTGAATATGTTGGTAGTATCGTCGTCGCGGCTAAACCGCTCTCCTTCGGTGCGACACTGACACTAGACGACATAACCGAGCTCCCGTGGGCGTCGAGGACACTTCCCGAAGGCGGATTCGCTAGCAAGCAAGATCTTCTTAAGGGCGGCCAGCGCGTCGTTCTGTCGCCGCTCGCTCGCAACGAACCAGTCTTGCGCTCGAAAGTCACCGAACCAGGGCAGCGCGGATCCTTATCGTCGTTGCTGGACAAAGGACTGCGCGCGGTGGCCATACGAGTTGATGATGTGCGCGGTGTAGCCGGATTTATTCTTCCTGGTGACTACGTCGACGTTGTCCTCATCGCAGAGGTGAGTGCGGCACGGCGTGAGAATTATTCTGAAATCCTATTGCAGCATGTGAAAGTCCTCGCAGTGGATCAACTGGCGAGCGAGCGCCAGGAGCGGCCAACAGTCGCCAAGGCGGTGACGCTTGAGGTCACCCAAGAGCAAGCACAGAAAGTCCTTCTTGCGACAAATATAGGCAAGCTGTCGTTGATCCTGCGCCGGCCGGCGGAGGCCACCACGGAGCCAGCGCGGCGCGTAACCGAACAAGATCTTGGCGACCGAATCGCCCGCCATATTGAGCCGGTGCGGCCGTCGGCACCTACACCAGTCGTCGCGGCCGTGACACGGCCAACAACTGCCAACGTTGCGATCGTGCGCAATCTCAAGCGCGAGGAGTACGCGGTGGTTCGCAGCGGTCAGTGAGGAATCGTCGAACGAGCCAGAAAAGGCGTTCGGTACAGTGTGAGGGGGTAAAATGCTGGCAGGAAATCACGTCAGGCGGCTTCCGCGTGCGTCAGCTTGTGTTGAACGATATTTGGGAATTTGGAAGAGGCGAGCGGGCATTTTATTTTCGCTGATCGCGATATTTGGTGTAGGACTTTGGCTTCGGCCCCTTCCGGTTGATGCGCAATCCAGCCAGACCTTGCAGATGGACTCAGCGCCTATCCGACATGTTTTACTGACGCTGTTCAAAAGCAAGACGTTTCATCTCGACAAGCCATTCACGACAGCCGTCGTTGGGTCGCCCGACATTGCCGACGTTCTCCCACTATCAGATAACTCATTCTACATTTTGGGCAAGAAGATCGGCACGACCAACGTATCTATTTACGACCAACGCATGAAGGTTATTGGAATCGTCGATGTGGAGGTTGCGGTTGATGTGCGAAACTTAGAGCAAAAAATAAGTTCGAGTACTGGTAGCCGCGGGATTCACGTATCATCGATGAATGGTCAGGTGGTCCTCACCGGTGCGGCCGCCAACGCCGTTGCGGCTGAGCGCGCCGTGGCCGTGGCAAAGGCATTGTCGCCGAACGGCGTTGTCAATGCCATGAGCATCGGAGCATCGCAGCAAGTGCTGCTCAAGGTCCGATTTATCGAGGCTTCACGCGACGCCGGCAGAGCACTGGGGGTAAACTGGTTCGCCGGCAACTCGTCAGGTTCGGCTGGTCTCAATACGGGTCAAGGCGGTTTCATCAACAATACACCCAATAACACTCAGCCGGGTGGTCTGTTCTTGGCGCAGACCGCGGGAACACTGGCTGGAGCCAGTTCGCAGCCGTTTGGAGTGGTGCTTGCCCATTTGGTCAATGGTGGCACCAATATAGACGTGCTGGTAACTGCGCTAGAAAATAAGGGACTTGCGCGTAATCTTGCCGAACCAAATCTCATGGCGCTGTCTGGTGACACAGCCCAGTTCCTGGCGGGCGGTGAATTTCCGGTGCCAATCGCGGCGACCTCGGCCAACGGCTTGGTTACTCCTACGATTGAGTTTAAGCCCTTCGGAGTACGGTTGTCCTTCACGCCCACCGTGCTGGCGAATGGAGTCATAAATTTGCGAATTGCGCCGGAGGTGAGCGAACTTGATTTTGCAAACGCTGTCACGATCTCGGGAACGACTATCCCATCATTGGTCAAGCGCGACGCAGTCACAACGGTCGAGCTGCGTGATGGCCAGAGTTTTGCAATAGCCGGGTTGTTACAGGCGAACGACTTGCGCAGTCGTAACCAGATTCCCTGGCTTGGATCAGTTCCCGTTCTCGGAACCTTGTTCAGCAGCGCGAGCTACATGAAGCATGAGACTGATCTCGTCGTTATTGTAACCCCGCACTTGGTGCAACCCTCGGCGCCGGGTCAAACACTCGCCACGCCGCTCGATCGGCGTCTCCCCAGCAACGACGTCGATTATTTTTTAAACGGGCAATTGGAGGTGCCCAAGGTCTATGAGGACTATGTGACGAGTGGTGGCGATGTGCATGGTCCCTATGGTCATATTATTCGCGCCCAACCGGACGCGGCTATGCCTGTAGTTACGCACTAGTGTGATGGGGAATTGATATGAAGAATATTCTGGCTGCGGGCATGCTAGTAGGGCTCGCTGTAGCAATTTCCGCCTGCAATACCGTATATCAGAATCCTGCGATTCCATATGTACAAAGAACAGATACAGTTACGTTCGGCGCAAGCAATACACAGGACGTCAATTCGGCGGTTCAAACGATCGACCCGTGGCCGCGCTACGCTGGCGACCGCCGCATTCAGGGCAATGGTGCGCGCATGGTTGGCGCTGTTGAACGTTATGAGGGAAGCGCAAAAAGTCAAACGCCCGGAAGTTCAACAAATCCGAATGGCGGGGCACCTCCGGCCGCACCGGCTGGAGCTCCGGCGCTTTACCCTGTAGCTCCGATTACACCTGCGGGAGGAGGCTAATCGCTTATTGATTACCCCTGGCCCGGACCGCGAAATTATTTGTGCCGCACAACAGGTGGTGATGGCAAAATGGCGTCGGCTTTCCCTCCCCCCAAACGCATAATTCTCTACGCAAAAACACTCTGGGATGATCGCAGCGGTGTCATCCTGCCGTATGTAACTGTTATGCTCGTCGTGATCATGGGTGTCGCGCTGCTCGCACTAGACGGTGCGCGATACATGAGCCTTCAGACACAATTGCAAAATGGCGCAGATGCGCTCGCGCTCGCAGGCGCGGCGGAACTTGACCGATTACCAAATGCTGAGGCGCGTGCGGTCAACGCTATCAATAACCTCGTGGCCAATTCGACTCTATTTGGCTCCGGCGCCGGTCAAACAGTGAAAGTGTCCCGGATCCAGTTTCTTAGTGAATTGCCGGCGAGCGATGCAACTCCGTTGTCGGCCGGAGCTCTCGCCAATAATGCGACAACTGCTCGCTTCGTCTCCGTCGCTGTGCGGCCGGTTACCTTGCCGACGATCTTGCCCGTTTTGCTCGGCGGGCGGAAGCAACTGACTGTCGGTGCGTCGGCGGTTGCGGGCTTCGATCAAGTGGTATGCCAGATTACGCCTCTATTTGTTTGCAATCCTTATGAAGTCCCTGGCATGGGTTACGAGCAAGCGACAGCGGCTTTAGAACAATCAATTGACGATCCTGACGTTCGGCGGCGACTGATCAGACTTCGCCAATATGGAAACTCGCTGGAGCCGTATGTCCCAGGGGACTATGGATTTTTACTGCCGCCGTCGCTTGGCAGCGAACCGTCGAACCTGGCGGATACTCTCGCACAGGTCCGTCCGGGCATGTGTTTCCTGCAGCGCGGGGTCAATTTCCGACCGGGCTTTGAAGCAATAGTGAGCGAGGCAATGAATGTGAGGTTCGACATCTATACGGGTTCGATGGTCAGCCATCGGAATGACACTAACTACCGCCCAGCAAAAAATGTGCGTAAAGGGTATGTCGGCGGGGGCGCCGGTTCATGCGCGTCGAGCCCGGCCAGTAACTGGCCGATCGGTAGTCCGCCTCAGCAATCAACGGGTTTGCCACTAGATAGGACATGGCCTTATATGGATGGCCGTATGGGTCAAGGGAATTGGGACTTTGAAACCTATTGGCAGGTCAACCATGGCGCCGACGGACGGACAATGCCAACCATCGATGGGTCGCTTGCGAGCAACGCCAATCCGCCCAGTCGATACAGCGTCTACCAGTATGAGATCGAGCAGGGAATTGTCTCCGATCATTCGCCGGGCGGAGAAACGGGAACGCCCGCGTGCTATACTGGCAGCGCTGTATCCGACCCACCGGATCGTCGAATCCTTCACGCCGCCATCATCAATTGCCTTAGTCTAGGCCTCGCCGGGTCAGCTCAGTCCGACGTTCCGGTTGCGGCGTTCGGCAAGTTTTTTCTGACGCTGCCTTTGCAGCGGTCCCAGACCGACCTTTACGTCGAAGCCGCGGGCCTTGTGCGGCCGGGCGATAGTGGGAACCACGATATGGTCCAGCTTTACCGATGAATCCCGCGATACGAGTATGGCTGACCGTCGTGCGCATCGTATGGTCGCTACAGCGAGACCGTGATGGATCGGCATTGGTCGAAGGCGCCATCATAGTACCGTTGTTAATCGTCCTCTTGTTAGGGGTCTACGAGTTTTCTTGGTTCTTCTATCAGCAGCACGTTATTTCCATAGGACTCCGCGATGCTGCGCGCTACCTGGCGCGATCAACCGATTCCTGCGATCTCGGATCGCCGTCCTGGGCGCTGGCGCAAGAAAATGCGAAAAAACTAGCGACGACGGGCTCGATTGGCGGCGGCTCCGCACGCGTGAAAGGCTGGACTGGGGCGATGATCGTGCCGCGTTGCGGACAAGTTGACAACTCATCGCCGGCCAGGGGCCCGAGCCCATATCGCGGGGGCCCGGTCATCTACCTAGTCACGGTGTCCACGCGCTTTACCGACCCGACGCTAGGTTTTTTCGGTCTATTGGGGCTGCCACCACCGATCATATCTGTCTCGCACACTGAGCGTGTGATTGGGCCAGGCTGACAATGAAGATCGCTCGTTTCGCACAAGATTGCATTGGCGCCGTCCTGGTGGAAGTGACGGTCATGATGACGATCATGTTGGTGTTCATTCTTGGCTCGATCGAATTTTTATTCGTCTTCTATCAGTGGAATGCGGCAGCCAAGGCGGTTCAAGTGGGGACCCGGATCGCGGCGACATCCGATCCCGTGGCGGGGGGGCTCAGGGCACTAAGTACCACGTTGGCGGGAGCGTTGGCGCTACCGGGTGGACCCATGCCGTATTTCATGGTGACCTGCGACGGAAGTACCGCATCTTGCGTCTGCAACCCCTCCCTGGCCTGCCCAGCTGGGAGCGCTTACAACGCGAAGGCTATGAATACTATAGTTTTTGGGCGCGGCAGCTCTTCGTGTGGGGACGCAACCTCGTCTTATGACGCCGGAATGTGCGATATCCTTCCGCGCATAACGCCGGCCAACGTGCTCATCGTTTATAGCCAAACGGGCCTTGGCTTCGCCGACCGGCCGGGCGGACCGGTGCCGACGATAACGCTGTCGCTCCAACACTTGCCATTTCAGTTTTTCTTCCTGCGCGGAGTTATGGGCTTCAACGATTTACAAATTCCGGCTTTGGCTACATCCATAACAGGCGAGGATTTGTCCTCAACGGCACCGATATTTTGACCCAGGCGGCATCAATATGGCCATCTATATCCTAGACGCAGGCACCGACCAGCAACGCGGCGCGGCGATCGAAAAACGACTGCGAGAAGCCATTCCCGGCATCGTCAGAATCAATCGCATAGAAGATGTGACACGGACCGTGACGTCAGACGCGGACCAACAGAGCCACGTCATTATCATCGTGCCGACCGAGGACTCGACCTATCTAAAGCAATTCATCGAAGTCGTATCGCGGCGCAGCGACGGGCCGTTTTTCATCATAATGAGTGATGAGATCTCAGCCAGCGAATACAAAACAATTCTTCGCACCGAGCGAGCTGACTGGGTCTCAGCGAACGCTGGCGCGACCGAAGTTCTCGATATCGTCATGCGAACGAGCTCGGATCGCGGTTTACAAAACGAAGACAGGACCAAGGCCGTCGTGGTTTCCCTCGTGCCGTGCGCGGGTGGCGTTGGCAACGCAACCCTTGCGGTCGAAATAGGTGTCCACCTCAAGACGTCGAAGGTGACGCGGAACCGCCGCGTCTGTATCGTCGACCTAGATTTTCAAGAAAGCCATGTCTGCGACTATCTTGACATCGAGCCGCGACTGCAAATCCAGGAGATTTCAACAAATCCAGAGCGCCTCGATGCGCATCTATTCGACATTTTTATTAGCCGACATGTTAGCGGGCTGCATGTGTTTGCCGCGCCGCGTAGCAAGTTTGACACATGCGACCTCAATGTTGAAGCTCTTGATCGCTTTTTCGACATGGTGTCGATGCGCTACGATCTGATTCTTATCGACCTGCCGCCAACCTGGTTTGCGTGGACCCGGCAAATCGTCTCCGCATCGGACGGCGTCGTCGTTTTAGGGATGAATACCATACCGTCGTTGCGTCAGACGGTAGAAGCCATTGCCGCGGTACGTGAAGCGGCACGTCCCGACGCCAAGGTTATCGCTGTCGTTAATCGCTGTCAGCGGCACCTGCTCGGGAGCATCGTACGGCGACGCCATGTAGAAACCGTATTGGGAAACGAGCGAGTATTTTACGTCGGCGAGGAGCCGACGGCGCTTCAAAGCGTCAACGCCGGTGCCCCCATGTCGCTAACACGCTCGTACCGCCGCATCGGTAAAGATATTGCAGCGTTGGCAACATTTTGCATTGAAGTGAAATCATCCCGGACCGCGGTCGCTTAACCTGCCAAATCATCTAATTGGCTGCACGCAACCTAGCATGAAAATGCCTATAAGAGCTGCCGCCACCGACGGCGCGAAAGCAATACGCGTTCGGCCGTCACTGGCATCTGGCCGCCTACGAGGCCCTATCAGGGTGATTGCAACGGTGTGTAAACTTGAAAAAATAACAAGCAGAATGGCGAACGCCAATGCGCAATGGATTCCGGCCCACAGCAACGCCACGGTCAAAAACTTAACGTCGCCACCGCCCATCCATCCCTGGGCGTAGAAGCAGACGAGAATCACGAAAATCAACGCTACAAAACCGATAGTTCTGGGCAGCTCAGACCAACGGCCAGAAATTGCCGTGTGGAGCACAAAAAGCAGGATCAGTACCACGATCAGTTCATTTGAGATCGTGAAATTTCTGAGGTCAGTTAGAGCGGCGTAGAATAGGACCGCTCCGGCGGCTACCAACACCGCATATGACAGAAAGAAGTTATCAAACGCCACTACGGACTGCTCGGATATAATATAGATGCGAAACAGCAAAGGACAGGAACGACGCGGCGACAAGCAAAAAACAAATAAGAAAATCTGGATTGGAAGAGGCCGTGGTCAACGACAGCGACGCCTCATGCCACGGTCGATCGTATAGACGATCGGCGCAGAGCACGAACAACGCGTACACAAAACTTAGGTTGCTAGCGGTGGCGAGAAGTAGTGGCCGCTTGAGAGCGAAGCCAAAAATGGCGAGGACGATCAATGGAACCGCAATAATTAGGAATTGCGAGTGTGTTGTCGAAATTGCGTAACTGCTCTTCTGAAATGCATGGAACCATTGCAAATTTGTCCGCCACAACATTTCGGATGATGGCCAGTGGGTCAATAATTCTGCAGAGATCTCTGCGCTGCTGACCGCAACAAATACAGCCATGGGTCCGACCAACTGCAATTTTCCCAGCCGATTCATCTAAGTAGCTTGCGGCACTCAAATATATTTTCCGTTAAATGTCTCATCGCGATGGCCGCCGGATTGTCTGGGGGGGCGGGCGATTGAGCAAAATTATTGAGCGCGTCAGGAGCAATAGGACAGCGAAGCTGTACGAAATAAACACTGCCGCATTGGAACCACAATTTGGTTAACGCGTCTTAATGATTGCAACTCAAAATTCACAGCCCGACAATCAGGGAGGCGTCCATGAGAAAAGCCACGAGATTTCTCGCGGCCTTCGCAAGCGTAAGTGTGTTTGTTCCATGGCTTTTAACCCCAGCGGTCGCTGGTCCCCCGGATAGCGACAAATTCGCTGCCACCGGAGCAGTTACGATCTCCAATCATGGCGGCGTGACAGCCCTCCCGTTGGCATCGTTCGATATCAGTTTCGTCGATCCGACAATTGGCCTGTACGCCCTTGGCGACCGCACTAACAACGCGGTCGATTTGGTCGACACCGACAGCAATGCGTTTTTGGGCTTCTGCGGCCATGGGTCATTCCAGGGTTTTACCGGAAGCAACGATACGTCCGGTCCCGATGGCGTCCTGATCCGCGACCACAGGGAAGTCTGGGTTGGCGATGGCGATAGTTCCGTCAAAGTGTTTGACGTTGCCGGCTGCGACGAGACCGCCATGCCCACGCATACAATCAGTACCGTACGTCCCTTGGCCGGCCATACCGCGGCGACGGATAAACGCGCCGACGAGATGTGCTATGATCCACGCGACAATCTGATAATGGTGGCGAACAATGCCGCAAGTCCGCCATTCGGGAGCCTGATCTCGACCACAAGCTATACGGTCGTTGGGCAGATTCCATTTGATGGGACGAACGGCGCCCCAAAATCTAGCAATGGCGCCGAACAGTGCCAGTGGAGTTCGAGGACGGGAAATTTCTATATTACTGTTCCCGGCATCGAAAGTCCGGATAACGGTCATGGCGTGGTTGCCGTGATCAACCCGCATACCAAGTCGGTTGAGAAGGTCTTCGACATTCCGCTGGCGAATTGCGCGACACCCCAGGGCATGGCGATCGGTCCTGACCACGATATTTTGGTCGGCTGCAACGGAGCGGGTTCAACCACTCACTCGGCCGTGATCATCAATGATCACAATGGTCACATCCGCGCGACGGTAGCTAACGAATCCGGAGCGGATGAAGTGTGGTTCAATCCGGGCAACAACCACTACTTCCTCGGGCGGTCGGCACCTGCGAGTGGCGACCAAGCGCTCGGTATCATCGACGCCGAAGCTCGGACGGCTGATGCATCCATTTTGGTAGGCCCGCCCGGCAAGAATGCGCATTCGGTAGCGGCCGATAGCGTTACTAACAAGACGTTTTTTCCGATCCCAGGCAATATCGGTGGGACCGAAAACGTCTGCGCGAACGCCGGCGGAAACAGTGCTACTGGGTGCATTCTTGTAGTCACCGGCAAGAAAGAACGCGTCGCCGATTGCATCGCCGAAGGTGCGCCGGTCATTGCAGCTGGAGGTGATGATCACGACGCGACATTCATGCGAGGTCGCTGCGACCACGATCGCCGCTAACGCCAGAGGATGGCAAACCTTCGCATGGCCCCGAAACTTCGCGGGCCATGCGAGGTCCTTCTGGAACTTTAGTCAAGCCACCAATGCGGATGCGGGCATCGGCGTAGGTCGTTGGCCCGCATCTGCCGCAAGATAGCCTTAGCCGCCGTGCTGTTGGGGGAGGATGTGCGATGAGTTTTTT
This sequence comes from uncultured Alphaproteobacteria bacterium, assembly GCA_963709015.1. GTDB lineage: Bacteria > Pseudomonadota > Alphaproteobacteria > Rhizobiales > Xanthobacteraceae > Pseudolabrys. Next base: position 60,123 of record CAVPUU010000019.1, read on the forward strand.
ACCTACTGTGCCGCCGCGTATGCCGGACCGGCATCCGATGGCAAAGGCCAACGGGTTCACGAATGGCCGCGTCGTCGGTGCGGCGAGCGCGGATCCAGAGACGTTTTATCGCGACCTCATCGATCAGCGGCCTGCGCTCATTGAGGAAAAGCTCAAGCTTCACGCACGCATCATCGACGAATTCAATCTCACAGTTCTAGAAAAATTGCCGCTTGCCGAGTTGGTCAAACAGGTTCACGCGTACGTTGCCAATTACGTACGCGCAGAAAAAATATCGCTAAATCAAAAGGAGCTTGAGATCTTTTCGGACGAGATTATCGATGAGATGACGGGTTATGGCCCAATCGAGCCTTTGCTTAAGGACCCGACCGTTACCGACATTCTTATCAACACCCACAAACTGTGCTTTGTGGAAAGATTTGGCAAGCTCCAGGAGACTAAGGTTCATTTCAAGGATGAGGCTCATCTACTACGCATCATAGGCAAGATCGTTGCTGGCGTGGGCCGGCGGGTGGATGAATCCTCACCGATGGTTGACGCGCGCTTGCCTGACGGCACGCGCGTCAATGTCGCCATCCGCCCGATTGCCATTGATGGACCATTGGTGTCGATCCGCAAATTCTCTGAGCGTCCGTTTGATATGGACCGTCTCGTCGAGGTTGGAACGATTCGAAAACCGATGGTGGAGCTTTTGAAGGCCGCAGTCAGCGGTCGAATTTCAATCCTCATTAGCGGCGGTACCGGCAGTGGGAAAACAACCCTGCTTAATGCGCTCTCGCGCCATATTCCGCCGCATGAGCGCCTTATAACCATCGAGGATGCCGCCGAGCTACAGCTGCAGCAGCCACACGTAGGCCGACTGGAGACCCGCCCGACCAATGCCGAAGGCAAGGGAGAGATACGCCAGCGCGAACTGGTCAAAAACGCGCTGAGGATGAGACCAGACCGTATTATTATTGGCGAGTGTCGCGGCGAAGAAGCGTTCGACATGCTGCAGGCGATGAATACCGGCCATGAAGGCTCGATGAGCACCGTGCACGCGAACTCCCCACGCGAGGCGTTAAAACGTCTGGAACAGATGGTAGCCATGGCGGGAATGGCTATGAACGCAGCTAGCATCCGCAGCCAGATTGCGTCAGCGATCACGCTTGCGGTTCACTTGCAGCGTCTGCCAGACGGCAAACGCCGGGTCACGAGCGTAAGCGAGATTACCGGTATGGACGGTGACGCTATCCAAATGCAGGAGATCTATAAATTCGTGAAGGAGCGCACGGACGATAGCGGAAATATTCATGGCGACTTCAGAGCAACTGGCACACATCCGAACTTTCTCACGGAGCTCAAAGCATATGGGATAGAGGTTCCATTAGGTTATTTTGATCCGGCGCGACCGCTGTAGCGGCTGCGCGATCTTGCGGGCGGTATCTTCGTAACCGCAGACCAGTATTCCAATAGACTGGCGAGAAGAAAGGACGATGCAGGCGTGACTGAACTCTCGGTTATCATCGCGCTCGTGTTTGCTGCCACTTTGTTAAGCGTCCAGGCGCTTTACGGGACCATCGTCCGCTCGCGTCAGGTAACCAAGTTCACCAATCGCAGATTGACCGAGAGCGCAGATCTAGCCGAGCGCAGCGAGGCAATGAACGCTCTACGCTCCGAGCGCAGAATTGCCGAATTCGATAATCCGATTCTTCGAAGCTTGAGCGATCTAATCTTGCAGACGGGCTTGCATCTTAATCGTAATCTGCTGGCGCTGGCTATGTTCACGCTCACTGTAATTTTATTCTTTGTTGTGGGAGCCATTTTCGGCCGCGGTTTGGTAGCGCTCGTGCTGGCAATAGCCTTAATGCTAGTTATAACTTTTGCATTCTTCAGTACGATCCGGCAGCGCCGCATAGCTCGTTTTTCCGAACTCCTGCCTGACAGCATAGACGTGATCGTGCGCGCTGTGCGCGTTGGATATCCCTTGCCGGCCGCACTCAATTTGGTGGCGCGCGAGATGCCGGACCCGATTGCAATCGAGTTTGGGACGACAGCGGACGAGATTTCGTTCGGACAGGATATTCGTACTGCGGTCGAGGGGCTCTATCGGAGAGTCGGGTTGCCTGACTTGATGTTTTTGATTGTAGCAATCAACGTGCAAACTCAGACAGGTGGCAATCTCGCAGCCGTCTTGTCGAGATTATCGCGCCTTCTTCGCAATCGGAGCAAGCTGCAACTCAAGATCCGAGCCCTAAGCGCGGACGGCCGCATCTCGGCGCTTGTGCTTTCGCTGATGCCGTTTGTTCTGCTTGCCGGAATCACGTTTATCGCTCCGAGCTATTTCGCAGAAGTGCGGAATCATCCGCTCGTCGGTCCGGCGGTAGTATATGGCGCGATCTCGTTAATCGTCGGCAATGTCATCATGTACCGCATGGTCAATTTTAAAGTCTAACGCGTCATGCCATCCACAGTCCTCATACCCCTTTTTGTTTTCGGCGCCGTGGGTGCTATTGTCCTTTTACTTGGCCAATACTACGCGGCAGAGGCCCAGGTGCAGCGGCGATTACAAGCTGCATCTGCCAAGGGCCCGAGCGATGAGTTGCCCCGCGGCATGCGGGCATACATCGTACACCGTTTTGATGAGCGACGGTTTCGGCTTGGATCTGCGCGTCGCGAGAAGCTGCGGCGCGAATTATTGAAGGCCGGTTATTTCGACATCTACGCGGTGCACTATTATATTTTTGTGCGCATTGCGCTTGTCGTCCTGCTACCGGCGGCCGTGTACGCGGCTTTGCGGTTGCTGTTGATCGGCGCGCCCTTGCTGGTCAAGATCACCTTTGTCGCCGTCTCCGTATTAATTGCCGTGGCCGGCCCCGAGGCCTATCTCGCTCGTCGGCATCGTATACTTTCGCAGCGCTATCGTCTCATATTTCCGGATTTTCTGGATCTGCTGCTCGTTTGCGTCGACGCCGGATTGAGTCTGGACGCAGCCATTGCTCGAGTTACCGGCCAGATCCTGAAGCAGGGTCGCGAGTTCGGAATGCATCTCGAAATGATGGGCGCAGAGGTTCGCGCCGGACGCAGTCTGATACAGGCGTTGGAATCTCTTGCTGATCGTCTCGGCTTGGACGAGGCGCTATCGCTGACAACGATGATGCGGCAATCAATTGAATTTGGAAGCGACGTCGGTGATGCGTTGCGTGTTTTTAGCGACGAGATGCGGGAAAAGCGATTATTGCGTGCCGAGGAGGTCGCCAATAAGCTTTCGGTTAAAATGGTATTGCCGCTTGGGATGTTTATCTTTCCGGTAGTTCTGCTCGTGATAATGCTGCCAATTGTGATCAAGCTTTTGTCGGTTCTACGATAAAGCACGTCGCGTGCATCGTGGATGAATTCCATGAGATTGGCACGTTTGACTCTCGGTGGCGCGCCCGTATGCTAGAACGAAGGGACGCGGAACGTTCGTACAACTATATACTTATGGTGTGGGCGTGCGAACACTTTGTGCCATTACGGCTGGAGTCCTTGCGGTCAGTATGGCGGGCTGCGTCCTCGACGGCACATCACTGTCCGTACCGGACCCTGTTGCTGCTAATTCTCCATCCACGATTGAAGAGCCGGCGGACCTCAAATACTATCCTTCCGATGAGCCTCTTCGCCTTGCTATGCAACATTTCAATGCGGGCCACTACGGAGTGGCGCAGCGTTACTTCCAGGATGCGGTAGAGAAGGCACCACGAGATGCCGCCGCCTGGATAGGTCTTGCGGCCAGCTACGATCGTGTCGGCCGGTTCGATCTGGCCGACCGAGCCTATTCGCAGGCAACCAAGCTCGTGGGAGAGACTATCGATATCCTCAACAACGAGGGCTACTCTTACATGCTGCGTGGCGATCTTAAGACCGCCCGCAAGAAATTTCTCAAGGCATATCACCTCGATCCGACCAATCCGACCGTCGTTGACAATCTGAAGCTGCTCGACGGGAGCGCGCGTTTTATCCGGCGCAATCCTGAATAGTTGATCGACGGCGAGATCTCAAAGCAAAAATGTGACAGAGCAGCGTGAGACAATTATTCTTTGGTGATCTTTTCGATAGTCAGTACGCCATCGACGTTTTGCGCCGTAAACGAAACCTGGTCGCCGGGTTTTAAAGAATTCAAGTCGCGCCTGTCTTGTACCTTAAACTGGGTGGGAGATGGGGGGCCTTCGGCGCTGACACTTGCTACAACGATACCGAGTTTGCCGGTTCCTTGTTCTACCGAATCGATTTTTCCCTTCATCGCTTGCTGCGCGTGCGCGATGCCCGCCAGACTAAGAATAAATATTGCGATTGCGGCGATTCGAACGGTTCTCATTGGGTATCTTTCCCTTAACGACGGTAGATTGTAGATTCTCATTCTTCCAATTTCGAAGCGCAGGGATGCGTTCCGGCACCTTTACTGCGGCATTTTGTCCGATCGACGAGATAACCAGCCGCCCCCATAGCGGTTCCATGCGCCAGCGGTTAGCAGAGCCGATCATACCAAGTCACGCAATGTGATTTTGGCTACGCCGAGCGTTAGAACCGCTCGATTTCGGCGTGAAAACGGGGACGAGGGCTGGGTATCGGCGGCGACCTTATACCAAATCTCTGAAATTCTGACTCGTAGAGGATTCCCAAATCAGAGAGGTTCTGATTCATATGTGGCGAACGAAGGAGGTTCGCCATGTCGGTTCCGATACCATTGCGGCGTGATTTTAGCGCGCCTCGGCTTCGCGGGTTGGCGAAAAAGACCAAAGACGGTCCGCAGGCTCGTCGGCTTCTGACGCTTGCAGCGATCTACGACGGTGCGACCCGCACCGAGGCGGCCAAGATCGGCGGCGTTGGTCTGCAGATCATCCGGGACTGGGTGCTGCGGTTCAATGAGCATGGCGCCGATGGTCTTCTGAACGGCAAATCGCCCGGGCAGCCCTCCAAGCTCAATGATGGCCAGCGCCAGGCGATCGCGCGGATGATCGAGAGCGGTCCGATTCCGGCGATACACGGCGTGGTGCGCTGGCGGCTGATCGACCTGGCGCAATGGATCTTCGAAGAGTTCCGCATCACCGTCGCCAAGCAAACGTTGAGCCGGGAGCTGCGGGCTATGGGCTATCGCAAACTCTCGGCCCGGCCACGCCACCATGCCCAGGCTGCGGATGCGATTGAGGATTTTAAAAAAACTTCCCCACGCGTCTGGACGCAATCGCGCGCGAAAAGGCGGTCGAGCGCGGCAAGATAGAAATCTGGTTCCAGGACGAGGCTCGGATCGGCCAGAAGAACAAGATCACCCGCCGGTGGGCCAAGCGCGGCTCCCGTCCCAGCGCTCCTCGTGATCAGCGCACCGCCTCCACCTACATCTTCGGTGCGGTCTGCCCAAAGGACGGCAAGGGCGCGGCCCTGATCCTGCCGGCCTGCAATACAGAGGCCATGAACCTGCATCTCGCAGAGATCGCCGCGATCGTCGCGCCCGGTGCCCACGCCGTTCTCTTGGTCGATCAGGCTGGCTGGCACCTATCGACGCGCCTCGTCGTGCCGTCCAACATCACCATTATCGCCCTGCCGCCGAAATGCCCCGAACTTAACCCGATCGAAAACGTCTGGCAGTTCATGCGCGACAACTGGCTCTCCAACCGTATCTTCAAATCCTACGACGATCTCGTCGATCACTGCTGCGAGGCATGGAACAAGCTCGTCGACCAACCTTGGCGGATCATGTCCATCGGATTGCGTCAATGGGCGCACGGGTTCTGATCAATGGGACTGGTATTAATCATTGGCAACGACGAGCACAAACCCGAAAAGAGCGCTCCGCAAGAAGGCGGCCGAAATACAGCGGATGCTCGAGCGCCTGATCCTGCACGCCGAAGGCGAGCGAGGAGAGCCTGAGGCCGTGATCATGTGCCGCAAAGGATTAAGAAAGGTAAGGCCAAGACAAAAATCACGTACAAAACGAATGGCGACGATCTAGGGGCCTGCACAGGGCGTGCAGGCGACAACAAAAAGGCAGCCGCCGGTCTCTCTCCCGCCTCGCCTCCTAGCCTATCTTCGTCGCTGGCATGACACATTCGCCAAATTAAACGGCGACGACAGTTGGCGCCGACCGCGCGTGGCGGCGGGTGCTCGCTGGCGGCGCGCAGCGATTGACGCCGATGTCACGCTGCCTTCAGATATTCTGTAATCTGCCATTACGCGAATGGAAGAGCAGTTTGACCAAAGCTAACCCTCACACTCGCGACCCAATATACTCCGAACAACCTCTGAATAGGTCCTGGAGGCATTTATGCTGCTGACGCGCCGGTAATGCTCTTCGGCTATTGTACGCCAGCATCTTCGATCCGTCGGCGGATGGGGTCGAATAGAAATAATCGGCAGCCCCGACGTTCTTGAGGTACGCCAAAGTCGGCATGCACGCCTTCTCGAACAGCCACACTTGACTGGTCTTTTTGGTGTCGCCGCGTATCCGAAAGCCGCGCTGAAGCGACTGGGGGATGTTATGTTGCCAAGGTCCCGACACGGGTTCTCTCTGTGAATTGATTCGTTCAATATGGACGTAATTAACACTGCCGCCCGGGCCGCGCAGCAAGATCGAACCATTCTCTACACTGCAACTCCGCAAAACGGGAATTCTTCAACAATTACGTGGAGACTTTTCGAGCAATTTGGGAATTCGGGTTCGATTCCGGCACACGCAGAGATTCAGTGTCCCGTAAAAGCCCGCTAACGGCGGGCCAAATCGTGCTTTGGGCTGACCACGGTCTAGAGACTGGACTGGCTGGCGCAGCAGTGCAGAAGGTCCCCTGCTCTGCCCGTTTTCCCTGCTAACAGGGAATTTTACAGGGAATTTCGCAAAATCGCGGCTTTGGACGCGCTAGAGACTGTAACTAATACCGTCGTTACAGGGCTTTCGATGCGATTTCCCTACTCGACCGAACAGGGAATTAATTTGATTGAACAGGGAAACTTCGCGCGACAACAGGGAATTTTATAAGTGGAATCAGTAAGCGTCCATTTTTTACACGCTTGTTTCGCGGGCCCCGGACGCGATCTGTTCTCACCGGCAACTTTGCAGGTGAGGAGGACAAGATGTCGGACGAGTTGCTGTCGCGCGCGCGTTACGGCGAGCCGTTCTGGCGATCGCACCACGAGGCCTGGCGTCGGAGTGAATTAAATCAACGAGAATATTGCGAGGCTCAGGGGATTCCGCTCAAGGCGTTCGGCAACTGGCGGGCGAAGTTCAAAGCCGAGCCGCAACCGCTGGAACGCAAGCTGCTCTACCGGCGCGGCAGGCTAAGTCACACCCTTAGTCACAGTCTAAGTCATAGGCTTAGTCATATGACTGACGGCTCGGCGCAATCGGGGCCCATCGTTCCGCCGGCACGTGAGGGTCATCGGCGAAGGTTCAGCGAGGCGGACAAATGCCAGATCGTTGAGGAGGCGATGCGGCCCGGCGCAAGCCTCTCCGAGGTGGCACGACGCTATGGAATAGCGGCGCGTATTCTGTTCCGTTGGAAGCAGGAGTTGACGGCAGCGCCGGTGTTCGTGGCGGTGCAGATCACCGATGTGGATGCACCGTCTGGTGCGGCGGCTACCGATGAGGAGCACGCGCCATGACATTGCTTCCGCCGGGCGTGAAGGTGCACCTGGCCTTCGGCTACACCGACATGCGCAAGGGTATCGACGGGCTCGCCATGCTGGTCCAGGGCGTGCTGCATCAGGATCCCTTCACGGGCCACCTCTTCGTGTTCCGCGGCCGCAAGGCCAACCTCATCAAGATTGTGTTCTGGGATGGGACCGGTCTCTGCCTCTTCACCAAGCGGCTCGAGCAAGGGGTCTTCCTCTGGCCGTCGAACGTCGAGCCGGGTGGGACACTGGCGCTGAACTCGGCGCAGTTGTCGATGCTGATTGATGGCGTCGACTGGCGCGCGCCGGAGCGCCGATGGCGACCTGCTGTCGCTGGCTGAGCGCAAGCCCTGCGACTGATTAACTCATGATGATAATCGCTGTGGGTGCCGCTGCCGACCAGTATTAGGCTCTCGTGCGTGAATCTCGATCTCACCGCGCTGCCTGTCGATGTCGGTGCACTGCATCGGTTGGTGCGCGAGCTTGCTGCGCAAGTAGACGACGATGATGCGAAGCTTGCTGCGGCGCATGCCGAGGTGGAGCGGCTTCGGCTCATTATCCAGCGCCTGCAACGCTCGCAGTTTGGGCGGCGGTCGGAACGGCTCGATGGTGACCAGCTCGCCCTCGGCCTGGAAGACCTTGACGCCGATATCGCGCGGACAGAGACCCGCCATCCAGCGCTGACAGTCGCCGCTGCCGGGCCAGCGTCGCGGCATCACGCCCTCCCCGACCATCTGCCGCGCGAGGATGTGGCGATCGACCTCGAAGAGCGCGTCTGTCCCTGCTGCGGCGGTGCGCTGCATACCATCGGCGAGACGGTCAGCGAGATGCTCGACTTCGTGCCTGCCCGGCTGCGGGTGCTGCGCATTCGCCGTCCCAAATATGGCTGCCGCGTCTGCGGTACGATCCATCAGGCTCCGGCCCCCGAACGTCCGATCGCCAAGGGAATGGCGAGCCCCAGCCTCTTGGCACATGTGCTGGTGAGCAAATATTGCGACCACACGCCGCTCTATCGCCAGGCTCAGATCTTCGCCCGGCACGGCGTCGAGATCGAACGTTCGACCTTAGCGAACTGGGTCGGTGGCGCTTGCTGGTGGCTGGAGCCGCTGCAGGCGCGCCTGGCCGCGCATGTGTTTGGATCAGGCAAAGTCTTTGCCGACGACACCCCGATCCCGGTGCTCGATCCTGGCCGCGGCCGTACCAAGACGGGCCGCTTGTGGGTCTACACGCGCGACGATCGGCCTTGGAGCGGACCAGAACCGCCGGCAGCCGTCTACTTCTACAGCCCCGATCGTAAGGCGGAGCGACCCGCCTCTCACCTCAAAGGATTCCAGGGCATTCTGCAGGTCGATGGTTACGCCGGATTCGAACGGCTGACCGCGGGCGGCGACATCGTGCTGGCAGCATGTTGGGCACACACGCGCAGGAAGTTCTACGACCTGCATGAGGCGATAGGTTCGCCGATCGCTGCCGAAGCGCTGCGCCGGATCGCAGAGCTTTATGCAATCGAGACGACCATCCGGGGACGTACCGCCGAAGAGCGTCGGATCGTGCGCAATGCCCAGTCACGGCCGCTCATCGGAGCGATGAAGCCCTGGCTCGAGACGGAGCTTGGTCGCATCCCTGGCCGCGGTGGCCTCGCCGAGGCGATCCGCTACGCCCTCGCCCGCTGGTCGGCCCTTTGCCGGTTCCTGGACGATGGCCGGATCGACCTCGACAACAATCCGGTCGAACGCGCGATCCGGCCCATCGCGCTCGGACGCAAGAACCACCTATTCGCGGGCTCCGACGGCGGCGGTGCCCGTTGGGCCACCGTCTGTTCTCTCATCGCCACAGCAAAGCTCAACGACGTCGAGCCGTTCGCCTATCTCAAGGACATCCTCGAGCGCATGACGGACAGCCACCCCATGAGCCGGCTCGACGACCTGCTGCCCTGGAATTGGCCGAAAATACCTGTCAATCACTAAGGACGTGCAACGGCGCGACGCTTACGTCGAATTGGAGCCCTGGCCTGACGTCTTTTTTGTACCAGCGCGACGAAGAGTTTATTGCATTTGCGCGGCCTGATCTAGCGGTGTCAGGAGCGGGTTCATTGTCTGCGGCGCCGGTGGTCGATATCCGAGCGATGAGTGCGGCCTGATCGTGTTGTAGTGCTTCCGCCATTGCTCGATGACGATCTGTCCTTCTTTCAGGCTGTAGAAGATCTCTCCGTTGAGCAGCTCATCGCGTAGTTTCCCGTTGAATAACTCGCAGTAACCATTCTCCCAAGGACTGCCTGGCTCGATGAACAGGGTTTTGGCCCCAACCTGTGCTAGCCAGTTGCATACCACCTTCGCCGTCATCTCCGCGCCATTATCAGACCGGATGTGCTCGGGCACGCCGCGCGTCAGCATCACGTCGGCCATCGTCTCAAGCACATCCGCTTCGCCTGATCGATCTCAAGGCCACCGTATTCCCTGCGCCAGCGGTAATAACTCTGCTGCGATATCCCGGCATCCCGGCAAGCCACCGGCGCAAGTTTGCCCTGCGCCATCGACACTTCAATCTGGCGAAGCAACGTCACAATCTGCTCCGCGCTACATCTCTTCTTCGGCATGACCAGCTCCTTTCCAAGCTATTCTCTCACAACGCTTGGTCTAAAAAAGCCAGGTCAGGTCACGACCACCATTGGCGGATCGCAGACGCGCCGGACATGTTGAAAATCAGTGATTCTCTGGACAGTCGCTGCTGGGAAGGGATTTCTCAAATTGATTTAAGAGCTGCGTGTGCGGTTGCACCAAAACATGCCACACCAATGCTCATTATGCCGGCCCATGCGATCGAAGCAGCGCCGGCACAGCCAAAGTATCGGCTGCCCTCAATCAGCAACTCAGGCGGTGCACGCAACGCAAATATCGCGAACACCACCGCGGCAATACCAAACTGTGCCACCAGCGTCCGTGACGCGTGTCCTGACGGTAGAAACCGCATGAGACGGGACGCATGACGGATACGTTTTGCAGTCAGGCCGATCCATCGATCGCTGGTTAAAGCAAATCCCACGGCGAATAATAGGTATGTCAATATGAGAAATTGCGAAAGGGAAATCAAAGAGCCCTCGGTACCGCTGTTCATCGCTGACGCATCTTGAACGGCGACGTCATGCAACGTTAGCAGTGATGCCAACAATGTAATCACCAGCACGGCGACAAGCTGACGACCCGCTGCAACAAGTCCCGCTTGCAGAAGCCGCAACATCGATCACTATGCTCCTTCAAGAAATAGACACTTTCTTGCTTGCATGCTCCAGCAGCGCGAGCAGCCCTTTTAAAAGTTTGGTTGGCGAAGGCGGGCAGCCGGGAATTGTAAGATCGACCGGTAACACATCCTTAGCACCGCCTTCAATCGCATAGCTGCCGACGAACAACCCGCCATCGGCAGCGCAAGTGCCGATTGCCACCACCCATTTTGGGTCCGGCATGGCATTATAGGTGCGCATAAGCGCCTCGCGCATGTTTTTCGTCACCGGCCCGGTCACTGTCAGCACGTCGGCGTGCCGAGGCGAAGCGACGAAGCGCAAACCGAAGCGTTCGAGATCGTAGAACGCGTTGCTGAGCGCATGCAGTTCAAGCTCACAGCCGTTGCAAGAACCGGCGTCGACGTGGCGAATGGAGAGTGAGCGGCCAAGTCGAGCGCGGGCGGCACGGTTGACGCTTCGCGCAAGCTCCACGAGGCCGGCTTCGTCAGGCGTAGGCGCGGCCTCGGTGAGCGGGCCGTGGGTCATGTTCTCAAACAAGGTCTTGCGCATCAGAGATCGTGCCCCGAATACGAGCAATTGAAAGATTTGTTGCAGATCGGAAAGTCGGCGACGATATTGCCCTCGATCGCGGCTTCCAGCAGCGGCCACTGGAACCAGGAGGCGTCGCGGAGATGGCAACGCGCGACGTGGCCCCCGCTGTTGAGCTTGAGCCATACCAGCACGTCACCCCGGAAGGCTTCCGCTAAGCCGAGCCCTTCGCATGGCTTGCCCTTGGCTTCGACGGTAACCTTGAACGAACCATCCGGCAGGCGGCCGAGAATCTGGTCGATAAGCGTCAGAACTCTGCTCGACCTCGCGTATGCAGAATCCAGACCCGCGCGTTGACGTCGCCGGCGACAAGCACCGGCACCTCGAAGGTAAGATCGCCGTATGGTGCATAGCCGGGGGACCGCCGTGCGTCGTAACCGCGGTCGGAAGCACGGCCAACATAACCGCCAGCGCCGAACTGGCGTGCGTAGTCGGGCTTCACAATGCCGGTGGTCACCGTGCGATCCTGGAGCGACGCAGTGTTGTCGTAAAGCTCGACCAGGCGGGGAAATGCGCGGCGAGCTTCGCTGAGCAAAGCTTGCACCTGTTTTGCGCCATCGACTGCGATGTCGCGTGCGACGCCGCCGGGCACGATCGCGTCCATCATCAGCCGGTGGCCGAAGCAAGCGTCTGCCGCGCGCAATGTGCGCTCGCGCAGGATGCCGCACTGCGCGTGCATGAGCGAAAATGAAGCATCATTGCAAATGGCGCCAATGTCGCCAAAATGATTGGCCAGCCGTTCGATCTCGGCCATCAGCGCGCGCAGGTAGACCGCACGTGGCGGCGGTGACGCTTGCAGCGCGGCTTCCGCCGCCTGCGCGAAGGCAAACGCGTAGGCCACCGTGCTGTCGCCGGATGTTCGACCAGCGAGCTTTGCTGCATCATCCAGTGAAGCGCCGGCCATGAGCAATTCGATGCCCTTGTGCACGTAGCCCAGCCGCTGCTCCAGCCGCACCACGTGCTCGCCATTGGCGGTGAAGCGGAAATGCCCAGGCTCGATGATGCTGGCATGCACCGGCCCTACCGGAATCTGATGCAGGCCTTCGCCTTCCGCCGGCAGGAAAGTGTAGGGCGCGGGCTTTTGCGCGGGCTCGTTTTTGCCAAGCGGATACCGCACGTCCCAAAATCCGCGGTCGAGCCAAGTGCGCGTGTCGGGCGCGCCCACGGCGTCCAGTCCGAACAGATCGCGGATCGCACGTTCGAGCCGGATCGCCGGCGGATGGCGAGCGCCGACGCTTGGATATGTTTTGTCCTTGCAAGCGTAGCTGAGCACTACGATATCGTTGAAACGCTCGCCGAGCAGCGCCATGTGCACGTCGGCGGCGTCGCCCCACAGCCCGAGCAGCGTGCTGCGTCCGGCCGCAAGATATTCGATCGCCTGCCGCCAGCCGTCGTCGCCGACAACCGCGCGCGGCCACGGCCGGTGCGCCTTGACCGTCTCAACGTGCGTAATGCTGTCGAGCAGGTTCATGACGTTATCCCAACAACCGGGCGACGTTCTCGAAGCCAGTGACCAGTGCTGGCGGCAGGTAGACGCCTGCCATGAACACGATGGCGAGATGGGCGAACATCGGCACATAGGACGCTTGTGCGGGCGCGGTCGGTCCGCGCGGCTCGCCAAAGGCAATGCTGTTGAGCCGCAGGAACAAGCCACCCAGGCCCACCAGGATTCCGAACACCAGAATGATCACCAGCCACGGCTCGCGCGCGAAGGTCGAGCTCACCACCAGAAACTCGCTCATGAAAATGCCGAGCGGCGGGAGGCCGGCGATGGCGACCACGCCGAGTACCAGGCCCCAGCCCAGCAACGGATTGGTCACGGTTAGCCCGCCCATCTCGGCGATCTTCTGCGTGCCCTTGACCTGCGAGATGTGACCCACCGCGTAGAAGATCGCCGACTTGGTCAGCGAATGCATGGTCATATGCAGCAGGCCGGCGAAATTGGCGAGCGTGCCGCCCATGCCGAAGGCGAACACGATAATGCCCATATGCTCGATCGAGGAATAGGCGAACATGCGTTTGATGTCGCGGCGCCGGTACAACATGAACGCCGCGAAGACGCAGGAGATCAGCCCCATGGTCACCATCAACGGGCCGGGCGCGATCGCCGCCGGATTGAGCGCCAGCAGCATCTTGAAGCGCAGCAGCGCATAGAGCGCGACGTTCAACAGCAGCCCGGACAGCACCGCCGAAATCGGCGTCGGCCCCTCTGCATGCGCATCTGGCAGCCACGCGTGGAGCGGTGCCAGGCCGACCTTGGTGCCATAGCCGAGCAACAGGAATACGAAGGCAACATTGAGCAGAGCGGGATCGAATTTCGCCGCCTTGGTCACCAGCACGGTCCACACCATGGCATACAAGCCTTCCCCGATCACGGGGCGCGCCGCCATGTAGACCAGGATGGTTCCGAACAGTGCCAGCGCGATGCCGACGCTACCGAGAATGAAGTATTTCCAGGCCGCTTCCAGAGCCTCGTGCGTGCGATAAATGCCGACCATCAGCACGGTGGTGAGCGTCGCGATCTCGATCGCCACCCACATCAGGCCGATATTGTTGGCGACCAGCGCCAGGCTCAGTGAGAACATCAACGTCTGATACATGGCGTGATAGAAACGCACGAAAGTTGGCGTCAGTCGGCCGACCTCGATCTCGTGGCCGATGTAGCTCGCGCTGAACATGGCTGTGGTGAAGCCGATGAAGGTCGTGAGCACGATGAAGACTTTGTTGAGGTCGTCGACCAGCAGATAGGCGCCGGACTGTGGCTCAACCACGAACAGCGACACCGCGGTCGCGAAGCTCAGAAACGCCGCCAGCACGTTGATCCGCGCGGTCAGCCGGTAGCCGGGCAGCGCGGCGAGCAGGGCGGCCGCCACGGCCGGGATCACCAGAACGCCGATGAGTGCATCGATCATCGGCGTTCTCCGCGGAAGCGGTCGAGCGCCTGCACATCAACGGTGTCGAAGCGCTCCCGAATGCGGAACAGGAAGATGCCGATCACGATGAAGGCGATCAGCACCGAAAAGGCCACGCTGATTTCGACTACCAGAGGCATACCCTTGGCCCCGGTCGCGGCCAGCACCAGGCCGTTTTCCAGCGACATGAAGCCGATCACCTGGCTCACCGCGTTGCGCCGCGTCACCATCATCAGCAGCCCGAGCAGCACCACCGAGAGCGCGAAGGCGAGATCCTCGCGCGCCAGCGGATCGGCCTCGGCGGTCACTCGCAGCATCACCACCATGGACAGCGCGACCAGGCCCATGCCGAGCAGCATGGTTGGCCCCGACCCGACCACGGTCTCGATCTGACGGTGGATGCCGAGCTTGACGATGATCCGGTGCAGCGCCACCGGAATGATGATGGCCTTGAATACCAGCGCGATCATCGCCGTCAGATAAAGATGCGGCGCGTCCTGCACGAAAGCCTGCCAGGCGACTGACGCCGCCAGCACCAAGGCATGCAGCGCATAGATGTTGAGCAGCGCGTAAAGCCGGTCCTGGTAGAGCTGCATGAAGCTTACCAGCACCAGCGAGCCGGCCAGCATATGGGCGATGTCGAAGGTGATGCCGTGCATGGTCTAGAGGCTCCGCGAAACGAACAGCAGCAAAGTGGCGAGCAGACCAAGCATCAGCGCCGCGCCGAGGAACGCCGGGACTCGGAACACGCGCATTTTGGCGATGGCGGTCTCGAACATGGCCAACAGGAAGCCGCCGACCGCGAGCTTCGCCACATAGGTCGCAAGTCCGATCGCTATAGCCCGTAGGCTCGCGTCCGGTCCGGCGATACCCCAGGGCGCAAACAGGCAGCCGATCACCGAGACATAGAGCAAGAGCTTGAGTTCGGACGTCAGATCGATCAGCGCGAGGTGGCGTCCGGAATATTCCAGCACCATGGCCTCGTGAACCATGGTGAGTTCGAGATGGGTGGCCGGATTGTCGATCGGGATGCGCGCGTTCTCGGCAATCGCCACCATGATCAGCGCGAGCAGCGCGAGGCCGAGCGAAACCCTTAAACCCTCTTCGCCGGTCGCCATGTAGGCGGCCATGGTCGAAAGTTGCGTCGAGCCTGCAATCAGGGCCAGCGTGAACACGATCATCAGCATCGCCGGCTCGGCCAGCGAAGCGATCATTACCTCGCGGCTCGAACCAATGCCGCCAAAGCTGGTGCCGACGTCGAGCCCGGCGAGCGCCAGGAAGAAGCGTGCGCTGCCGAGTAACGCGATGATGGCGATCAGATCGGCCGACCAGGAAAACAGCAGGCCGCTGTGGAAAGTCGGCACCAACGAGGCGGCGACCCAGGTGCTGGCGACGATGATGTAGGGAATGACACGGAACAGCCACGACGCATTGTCGGCCAGCACCACCTCCTTGCGCATCAGCCGGATCAGATCGCGATAGGGCTGAATGAGCGGCGGGCCCTGCCGGCGCAGCAGCCGCGCTTTCACTTTGCGCACGAAGCCGGTGAGCAGTGGTGAGAGCAGCAGCACTAGAAGCATCTCCGCGCCTTGCAATGCAAAATCGCGGATCAAGGCCATATCGCGAGCACCAGCAAGAGGAGCACCAAGGCCGTAAACACCAGCGTGAGGTAACGGCGGATGGTGAGGAATTGCAGGACGTTGAGCCGGTCGGCCGCGTATCCAATGAAGCCGGCGACCGGCACGTAAGCGGCGTCCCAGATCAGATCGTGCAGGTTGACTGTCAGCCGCGCGGACGTCATGGCGCCGGGCGGCGGCATTTCGCTGATCTCGCGCGCGCGGAACACGGTCGCGCCGTAAACGCGGCGGATCGGCTGAGCAAAGCTCGATGCGGTGTATTGCGTTGCCGTGCTCGGGTCCGGATAGCCGCAATCCCAAGCCGGCGCGCGCCTCAGCTTGTCGGAGGCCAGCCGGTGAATGGCAAAGGCCGCGATCGAGCCGGACATCACGACAAAGATGAATACGAGCAGCCCGTTATAGGAGCTGCGGCTTTCGGCGATCGGCACGATCGAAAGCCATTGCACGCCGGCCTGATGCGGCATGCTGAAGCCGACCAGGCTTTTGGTGACCGGGGCCAGCGCGTCGATGAAAAAGCCGGGTAGAATTCCGGCAACGAGACAGAGTGCGGCCAGGAAATACATGGCGGCGAGCGAATTGCTGTCGGTCTCCTGCGCATTCGCGGCGGCGGGTGTGCGGGCACGGCCGAGAAAGCTTACGCCGAAGGCTTTGACGAAACAGGCAGCGGCCAGCGCTGCCGATAGCGCCAGCAGTGCGCCGACCGCAGGCACCAGAAACTTCAGGCCCCACACCGGCAACTGCGGGCTGATCAAAATGGCTTGGAACGTCAACCACTCGGACACAAAGCCGTTGAGCGGCGGCAGCGCCGAGATCGCCATGCATCCGACCAGAAAGACAAAGGCGGTCTGCGGCATGCGGTGGATCAGCCCGCCGAGATGCTCCATGTCGCGTTCGCCTGTCGCATTGAGCACGGCGCCGGCGCCGAAGAACAGCAGGCTCTTGAAGACCGAATGATTGAATACGTGGAACAGTCCAGCGGTGAGCGCAAGCGCGGCGGCGAGCGCCATGCCGTGCGCTTTGAACGCGAGCGCCAGGCCGAGCCCGATATAGATGATGCCGATGTTCTCCACCGTGTGATAGGCGAGCAGACGTTTGAGATCGTGCTGCATCAGCGCGTAGAGCACACCCATCACCGCGGTGATGCCGCCCACGGCAAGCACGACCATGCTCCACCACCAGTCTGGCGGCCCGAGCAGGTCGAATGTAATACGTACAAACCCGTAGACCGCGACCTTGGTCATCACGCCGCTCATCAGCGCGGAGACATGACTGGGCGCAGCCGGATGCGCGAGCGGCAACCAGGCATGCAGAGGCACGACACCCGCTTTGGAGCCAGCACCGATGAGCACAAGGATCAGCACGAGCGCCGCCAGCGCCGCCGAGGGGTGCGATGCGCGCATGGCGTCGAACGCATAATTACCATCGGCGCCGGCGAGCAGGCCGAAGGCGAGCAACAGGGCAAGCGTGCCGAAGCTCGCCATCAAGAGATAAATATAGCCCGCGCGAACGTTCTCGCCGACCTGATGATGCGCGATCACCAGCGCCCAAGAGGTGAGCGACATGAACTCCCATGACACTAGGAAGCTAAACGCATCATTCGCCATGACGACGAGGTTCATGGCGGCGAGATAGGCCGGATAGAACGGCAGTACGCGTTGCGGCGAATGCTCGTGACGACCGTAACCGAGCGCGAACAGGCTCGCCGCCGCGCCACCAAGATTGACCACCACCAGGAAAAACGCCGCCAGCGCGTCGATGCGGAAATGCGCGCCAAGCCATGGTAGGCCGAGCGGCAATGTGACGGTTGATGTTTGCGGTTGATTGAAGAGACAGAGTAGAGCGATTACGCCGAGCGTTAGCGTAACGACCAGACTTGCGCCATAGACCGCATTAGTGCCGCGCGGCGATCCGCCGAGCGCAATCGCGATGGGCGCCAGAACAATTAGCGCAGCCACGCCATAGAGTGCGTAGACGGCCATCATTTGAGCCGCACTCCGCGGCCGCCGCCGCTGCTCGATGCGCCCTCGCCGATCAGTTCGATGCCGCCGGCGGCGAGCGCATCGACGAGCTTCATCAGCGAGTCGACATTGCCGCGCACCACGCCGCCAGAAGCTTCCATGCGTTGAATAGTCGGTAGCGACAGGCCGCAGCGTTTCGCAAGTTCGCGCTGGTCGATGCCAAGCAGCGCTCGTGCGGCCCGCAACTGCCCGGCGGTAATCATGCGAGTAGAGCCATTGTTCTGACTCAGAATATAAGCTGTAATGTTTTATGCCGCTATACCGATGTGTCAAGTATCATAAAAGCGACACTGAACATGCATCGCGCGGCAGATAGCGTGACAGTTCAATGAATCGGGGCGCGGTGTCTGCTTTTAGTCCTGGCTGTGTGAAAACGCTGCAAACACTCGCCGGCGCGCAACAAAAGAATCAAACTTGCCGCCTTGGTGACTCTTTCATGCGCAAACGGCATTCCGCTTAAATCAATCTTGCGCAAGAGCAACGTGCACAAGCGTTTTCACACAGCCAAAGTCAATCGCTACCGAGCCGCGTTACCGTTGGTCAATGAATGATGACCCGTCTTGTTCTGATCGTGTTCATTCTTGGCCTTCAGACTGCAATTTCGACAGCCCTTTTAGCAAAGGCGCGCTAAAAAGCGCGAGTACGGCTAAATCCACTCCGACGTTGAACCAGACTCTGAAATACACGGAAGCAAGTGCTTCAACGACAAACCACACAATAAGCCCGTAGAGCAGAGCCTTCATGAGGTCGGGGTCATTTCGTCGGAATGCCAGACGCCCCACACACAAAAGCGTGGTGCCCCATCCCGTCATAAGGGCTCCATAGATCGAACCCTCCCACGGCGACAATGTTTCACGATCTACGGGCAATATCGCCAGGCCAAAGAGGGCATATACGATCCCAAAAAGCACAAGGATCGTCGAGACGACACTAAACCAAATTAGCAGTTGCTTTGGACCAACGGTCACCATGTAGGGCATTGTAGCTGAATGGCAGAAACCTCCACAATCACTTGTTCAAAATGCGGGCACCAAGCGACCGAGCAAATGCCGACTGATGCATGTCAGTTCTTTTATGATTGCAAGGGATGCGGCGAGAGGCTCAAGCCAAAGCCGGGTGATTGCTGTGTGTTCTGCTCTTACGGATCGATGCCGTGCGGACCCATGTAAAACGACCAAGCGTGCTGCACGAACTAACTTTGGTCATGTTGACCCGCACCAAGAAATAGTCCTGGCTCATGGCCTGAAAGTTGCCTGACGGAGGCACAGATTGTCATCAAACAAGGTGGAAGCATGACAACACGATCAGACCGCACGCGGCGCTCAACTACGGGCCGCGGCGCCACAGACATTCGCTCCCTTGGCTCACCATCTAGAGGAGATCATGCCGGCGCAGTAATCTCTCATCCGTTGATACAATAAGCCGTCAGCCCAGTGTCGCCCGGCGCCATCCCACAAGCATTGGCCCAAACGATGCGACGAAGCCAAAAAAAGCGATACACCAAGCAAAGGCTGCAATGTGCAGTAGCGCCTCACTCCATACCGGCTCTAATGAAGCGCAAATACGCATGAGCGCAGCAATAACGACGGCTGCATAAATTGCATGCGTCACTGGCGAAGCAGTAAGCGCGTTGCCAGTGTGGCCAAGGGTGGCCCGAGTCATCACGGCGAGCGTCATGGTACCCCCCGCCCCGACTGTCCAGGCATGGACCCCGGCGCTTGGCACAACGACGTCGAGCGCCGTCGCTCACCGGACTTCTTCTCGCGACCGGCTCCGGTGGGGTACCGGGCGGCGGACTTGTCGGTGGGCCTCGTGTTTGTCAAGGCATTTGGGTTGCCAATCGAGATTGCAGTCCTAATTGGTGGCATCTACCACATCCTGGATATGGCAAATACGACTCTCAACGTGATGAACGACATGGTCGCGACTGTAATCGCCTCGCGACTTGAAGGATCGATCCAGGTGGAGAGGGGTGAGATCGTTCCGCAGACGACCACGGCGTTTGCGACATGACTAAAAGCAATCGTTGCCCCTGTGTGTACCGAAAACCTAAACTCGCGCGTAATGGTGATGAAGTCCGCCAAGAATGGGGTGCGATTTGATACTTCCGGTCGGCTGAACCGGGCGAGAGACTGGCGCATCTTTGTTCAATGACCAGTGCGTTCTGATGTCGTTGTAATAGCGAGCATACGCGCGCAGAACGCGGCGCAGATGCGCCTCGCCCAAGACGATGAAATGATCCACACACTCGCGCCGGATCGATCCGATCAGCCGTTCGGCATAGCCAATCCATTCTGCCGTCGGGTTTGTTGTGACGTTGATCCAGACGAGGTCTCTGCGGTCTAGTCGAATGATGATGAAGGCATAAAGCAGGTCAAAGCCAATGGTCGGGACAACGAAAAGGTCCATGGCGGTAATATCTGGCACGTGATTACGCAAGAAGGTGCGCCATCCCTGGCTTGGCGATCGATGTCGCGTGACCATGTATTTGGCGACGCTCGATTGCGCGACCTCGAATCCGAGCTTGAGCAACTCGCCATGAATGCGCGGTGCGCCCCAAAGTGGGTTCTCGACACTCATCCGTCGGATCAGCGCACGGAGGTCAGCTTCAATCAACGGCCGCCCTCCCCGCGAGCGCGACTTCCAACGCCAGTAACAGCGAAAGCCGACACGATGCCAATGCACGAGCGTTTCCGGGCGGATAATCGTGAGAACGTTCAGGATCGATGGAAACCAGCGATACAGCCGGA
Organism: uncultured Alphaproteobacteria bacterium; assembly: GCA_963709015.1. GTDB lineage: Bacteria > Pseudomonadota > Alphaproteobacteria > Rhizobiales > Xanthobacteraceae > Pseudolabrys. Next base: position 80,886 of record CAVPUU010000019.1, read on the forward strand.
TTAAGAACCAGCGGTCGTTGTTCGTCAGCCGGACACGGCCGTGCACGTTACGCCGCAGAACGATCAACTGATGTCGGAGCGCCGCGTTCTCGGCTTCGAGCCGGCTCTTCGACTTGAGCGGCGCAGCCAAGACGGCCAGTACGAAACATAGCAGCGCGATCATGGTGCGCTGACGTTAGGTGATTCCCTCCCCCATTCAATACGGATAGGGTTTTCGGTACACACAGGCGAGCGAACGTCCCAGATGATGTGGCCGCCAACTGAGGCGATCCCCATCGCTGCTGCACTGGTATTCGTAGATCGTGCCTTCGCAAGTTGGAACAACCCCTTTAAGCGTCATTTCCTTATCGCAGGTCGGGCAAGTAACGGAAATGGATGGCACGGTTTTGGCGGATAGGTCTGAGGAGGATCGGTTCGATATGGGCATGATCGGACTCCCTAGAACTCTGGGGCCATCGGTCGCCTTTCTGGGTGCCGGTCGGGAGTTGATATCTCGGAGGCTTGAGCCGCCCTTGATTGCCGATGACTGTAAGTCCAAAACGGGCCACTGCAAGAATTAAAATCGGGCGCTGAGGTCAAAACAGGCCAGTACCCAATTTACCGAATACTTGCACGATGGGGGCCTAAATCGTTCAAAATCGAATTGCAGCATAGAGCATTGTTCCGCACATAACAGCGGTGATAATTGCAATCAGTAGGTTGCGCCGCAGGTTGCTCATCTGGCATTGGCTGCTGTTGCGAGTGGTGGCGGACGGCCTACTTGCCACGCAGCCCGCGTAACCCTTCGATTAGATGATTGGCGGCGTGCGGTGCTCCGTATCGAGCGCGACGCTGTCGGTGAGTTCGCGGCCCTTCAGATGCTGATAGCGTGCGATCTCGCGGTATTCCTGACGCCAGTGCGATTTCAGCATGGTCTTTAGTAAACAGCTGAAGAAGCCGCGCCTGGAACGGGCGGTGGGTTCGGCGGTGGCAATATCGCGGGGGGCGACTTTGGACGGGATCGTGGCCATCGTAATCTCCGTACATCGGTATCTAATCTGACACTTAAGATGATTAGTCCGAAGGTCGCCTGGCCTTGTATGAAGCAGCTCACACAGGTGGAAATAAGCAGGGCGGCCGCGCTGTTGTTTGCCAGAATTGGAAAATTCCGAGTGTGAAGCGGGTCACATATAAATCGGTCTAGAGTTTGTATATATCAAATGCTTACTTACGGCGGGGGTCATGGGATGAATTCAAACAGCAACTGGGAATCGCTCAGGCGAATTTACAAAAATGTGGAGATTACGCTTTGGGCAGTTCTGTCCGCGTTCGTTATTTATTTCGCCGTCTTCGTAGGTCGGAGTCTTCCTGCGCAATGGGCACAAGCCGAAAAAATTAGAGTGCAGGAAATTGGAGCGGAAAACTCGCACTATTGCGAAATGATGGGATCGAAGGCGGGCACTCAAAAGCACGAGCAGTGCGCGCTATATCTCAGAGAATTTCGGCTGAAAGTCGAAAAGCGAATTGCTGATGAGAGCGACTTTTAATTTTTGCGCTGGCGACCTTTAGCGGGGAGCCTGGCTTTAACTGGACCCATGTTGCAGCCACCTTCGGGAGAAATTTTCCAGTGCGGTGCGCCGTTCGTAATACCAAGTGGGCTCATAGCAGGCGGCTCTTACAAATGGATTGTTGTCGTCTGCAAATCCGAGATGGCAATCTTTGCTTTCCGTGTTCCAAGTGAACCCTTCTGCTTTCATGCAGAGGGTCATCAATTTTTGCATTGGAGCGGAGAAACCGAAGGTCTCGTTCGGAAAGAGCTTTTGCGTCTCAAATTCACACTCTGCGATCTGTCCCGACTGCGGCGCACAGGCCGCCAAAAACAGCAACATAAACAGCCCGGCCTTCACTCGATTGATCTCAATGATGTGCCCACCTGAAGGGGTGGGGCCGGCGTTGTGTCGGTGGGTGTTGGCTTGCCGTCAAGGCTTGGCTCTCAAACAGTTCAGCGCACCGTTGCCATCGCTCTGCCATGCGAATCCATGCGGCTTTGTTCTCAGAACCGTCGGTAAATTTAGCCATGAGTTTGCACTCAGCGGCATGTTTCAAAAATTCCTCAGAGGGATTAATCGGCATCTTTTTCGCCGCTTGGGAAACGTAAAGCCCAGCACCACGAGGCACTGGGCCTTAGCGCCGTATCCTCCCACTAAAGGTTCAATCGTGCTGGCGGTGGCAACGAGGGTGCCGTGTTTTTGTAGCCAACGATGCACCTTCTACTCTCGAACAGGAGGGCTGATGATTAATAGATCATTAACAATCGGCAATGAACGGCCTAACCCAAATGGCAGAAGCCTCGACCTAGGCTTCCCATGTGGGGTTTTTGTTGACCAGTCCACATTGGTCCCTTTTGGCTAAGCGGCGCACTACCATGGACAGTTATCCGAAGTTTCATAATGAAATAGGGGTGCCGGTCGTGCGCATTGGTTGTCGCGAGTTCAAGTGCATTGGGGATAAGCCGCCGCAAGATCATCCGCATATCTACCTCAATATGGGCGATACTAGCGAGATCGTCTGCCCCTATTGCTCTACGCTATTTCATTTCGATCCGAGCTTGGGCGCACATGAAGCTGAACCGACAGATTGTGCTTACAATGACATGGACTGAGTTGAATAGCAGCAACGTCGCTCCTCTCACCGCTTCAATGGCTTGCTGCAAGACGTTCTGCATTACCCACCCTGCAAGTCGGGCGGATATCCCTCGCTGAAAATCAGCATCTCTCACTTCGACGAAATGATTGCGTCGGAGCGTGCCACCCGGGCGAATTTTATATCTCAAAAAACGCCAAGGATTTGGCGTCCCACTTCTTCATCAGATGGCACATGGGTCATTTGCTATCCTTCGCTCACCCTACCTTTAACCTCTAGTTTTGGCTGTGTTGTTGGAACTGAGGGTCAAAGCCCTTGTCGAACGCCTCCCTACGTCCTTCATAATGTTCATCGGATTCGAACGGGTATGCCCAAGGCTCACTCCAATAACGTGAGCGACCTTCACCTGCGGCTTTTTTTCCTCGATTGTGCTCGCGCGCCGTCTCTTTCGGCGTTAGTACGCCCATGCTCGCCTCCTGCGATCTAACGAGAAGGGTGATTAGGCTCAGATTGACGTCACACCTTGGCTGATTTGACGTTCATCATGACCGCTGCCACGTTTAAGAAAATTGCCATGGCAATGGCTATCGCAAAAATTGAAACCCACATGGCGCGACCTCCGTATCCTAGCCGCTCAGCCACAACGCCTTCTGCCTCAAGATTAGGCTACTTTGTTGGATGCCTTGCTGTCTCCGTGACGCCAATCTTTAACGGTGATTTCGGTCGTGACCTTCTGGGCGAGTTCCGTAAGCTCCTTGGTTTGCGCGGTCATCGCCGCGAACTGCTTGCGCGCATGTGCGCTCGACAGCTCGACAAATTCCGAGAGCGACTTCACCCCCAATAACTCATGGGCGTTGTCAAAGGCGGAGTTGGTATTGATGCGGGCGATCTCGATGACCTTGATGTTGTAATCTGTGGCGCCCTTGGCGGCGGTCGTATAGGTATCTTTGAGTTGATCCGTTGCTTCCTCGGTGGCCGCCTTCGCTTTCTCGTAGGTGTCCCTGGCCTGAGCGACGCCCTTGGCAGCGAGTTCGCGGAACGCAGCCGGCACTTCCATCTTCGGGAGGTCGATTTTCGGGATCTCGTAGTTCGGCTGGCCGGATGGGGAGCCGGTGCGCTTCGCTGTTTTGGCTTGCGTGGTGGCAGTGGTGGCTTCCGTCATGACACTTAATCCTTCAAGGGGCGGTTCCTGGTTGAACCTCCGGAGGCGCCGCCCTCGACGCCGGTCGGATGTCGGTAGAGAATTGTTTCACTTGAGCCAGAAGAGTTGTTTCACTTGAGCCGTGGACGCAAACTTAGACGGGCTCGATTTATTTGTTAGCTGAGTGCCTCTACTGAGGCATTCCTCGTGACTGGAAAACGGCCCGAAGAGAGCTTGCCGTCGTCGTCCGTCGCGTACCAGCCGGGCTTGATGCAGCGCATTTCGGATCTGTCTTCGTTGATGTAATCGGGAATGGTCATTGTGGCTCCTGTTCCTGCAGGATTGACAAGCTTCCATGACTTTCTCCTTTCGATAGGAGGGAGGGCGCGCGCCACAATCAGCGCGCGGACATGTGTGGACGCGGGCGCTGATGACACCCGCGTCGAACGCAACAAATTTGAAGTTTGATTGTGCCTGCCGACGGCACCAGAACTGCCACTGGAGGAAACGGAGACTTCGGTAGGTCCCCGATTTATGGGCAACTCTCGGGCAAGCTACGGCTTGCCTTTGCAGACCCATATGGGGTGGCGGACGTAAAGCACAATAGCGAATGAAGGTAAGGACTGATTACCTTCTTGACATTCAGTGTAATGGTGTCATGGGACCGCCGCGCCGCCGACGACGTGCAGCCTAAAGACAACCGAGACACAAATGCAAAGCGTTCGGGCTTTCAATCAGGAGGATCGCCATGTCAAAGGCTCAAAAGGGCAATAAGGACGTGGTGGGTGTAGCGCGACAGATAATCTGCATTAGTTTTGGCACAAGAAAAAAGGCCCGGAAAAAATCCCGGGCCTTCGTCGTTTCGAATGGGCTTAATAGTCCATGCCGCCCATGCCACCGCCAGGCATAGCCGGGGCCCCACTTTCCTTCTTTGGCCTTTCGGCGACCATCGCTTCCGTGGTGATCAAAAGTCCGGCAACGACGCTGCATTCTGCAAGTGCCGCCCGAACAACCTTGGTCGGGTCAATGATGCCCTTGGCGACGAGGTTCCCGTATTCGCCGTTCTGGGCATCGAAGCCGAATCCGTATTGATCTTTCTCCAGGATCTTGCCGACGATGACGGAGCCGTCCTCGCCTGCATTGATTGCAATCTGGCGAGCCGGCCAGGAGAGCGCCTTGCGCACGATATCTACGCCGTGCTTCTGATCTTCGTTCTCCGGCCTTAACGCGCTTGAGCGCCTCGACACGCGCGGAGCAGGGCGACACCGCCGCCTGGCAGGATACCTTCCTCGACCGCGGCGCGGGTCGCATGCATCGCGTCGTCGACACGATCCTTGCGCTCCTTCACCTCGACCTCGGTGGCACCGCCAACTCGGATCACCGCAACGCCACCAGCAAGCTTCGCCAGCCGCTCTTGCAGCTTCTCCTTGTCATAGTCAGACGTTGTCTCCTCGATCTGCACTTTGATCTGAGCAAGATACGCGCTTCGATGTCGGCCTTCTTGCCGGCGCCGCTGACAATCGTGGTGTTCTCCTTCTCGATCGTCACCTTCTTGGCACGCCCGAGCATATTCAGAGTAACCTTGTCGAGTTTGATGCCTAGATCCTCGCTGATCGCCTGAGCGCCGGTGAGGATCGCGATGTCTTCGAGCATAGCCTTGCGGCGATCGCCGAAGCCTGGTGCTTTCACTGCCGCAACCTTGAGGCCGCCGCGCAGTTTGTTGACGACGAGCGTGGCCAAAAGCTTCGCCCTCAACATCCTCCGCGATGATGACGAGCGGCTTCGAGGTCTGCACCACCGCCTCAAGCAGCGGCAAAAATTCCTGCAGGCCCGAAAGCTTCTTCTCGTAAATCAAAATGTAAGGATCTTCCATCTCAACGCGCATCTTGTCCGCGTTGGTGATGAAATAGGGAGAGATGTAGCCGCGATCGAATTGCATGCCTTCGACAACTTCGAGTTCAGTCTCCAATGATTTTGCTTCTTCGACCGTAATCACGCCCTCATTGCCAACTTTCTTCATCGCATCGGCAAGGAACTTGCCAATTTCGGAATCGCCGTTGGCGGAAATCGTGCCAACCTGGGCGATTTCTTCGTTCGAGGTGACCTTTTTCGAATTCTTCTTCAGGTCCTCGACTACCGCCTCGACCGCAAGATCGATGCCGCGCTTGAGATCCATTGGGTTCATGCCGGCGGCTACCGACTTGGCGCCTTCCCGTACGATCGCGTGTGCAAGAACCGTGGCGGTCGTGGTGCCGTCCCCGGCGAAGTCAGATGACTTCGAGGCGACTTCGCGCACCATCTGCGCGCCCATGTTTTCGAACTTGTCTTCGAGCTCGATCTCTTTAGCGACGGTAACGCCGTCCTTGGTGATGCGCGGTGCGCCGTACGACTTGTCGAGCACAACATTGCGCCCCTTGGGGCCGAGCGTTACGCGCACCGCGTTGGTGAGAATGTCGATGCCGTGCAACATCCTGTCGCGTGCATCGACTGAAAATCTTACGTCTTTCGCAGCCATTTTTGTTCTCCGTTATGTTTCTGATACGGCGACATCGTCCTTAGGCAGCCTTCTTGCGGGCGATTGGTCTGTTCGATCACACCCATGATGTCGCTCTCTTTCATGATCAGATATTCGACGCCGTCGATCTTGACCTCAGTGCCCGACCATTTGCCGAACAGCACGCGGTCGCCCGTCTTCAGGTCGATCGGGATGGAGCTTGCCGGCTCTCGTCGCGGCCACCTGGACCGACGGCGATCACCTCTCCCTCGGAAGGCTTCTCCTTGGCGGTATCCGGAATGATGATCCTGCCTGCGGACTTGCCCTCGGCTTCGATGCGCGTAATCACGACGCGGTCGTGAAGCGGGACGAAATTTCATATTAATCCTTTCAAGTGCCTGTTGCTGTTAATTTTTCGGCCGATAAAACAGAGGTGCATTACGGCACGCAGGATGAACACAGCCTCTCAATATCAAGCTGGTGTGTTTGTGACTTTCAAGTGAAACTGCCAATTCTCTACTCGTAACGCTGCTAATGCCTTGAATCGATGGAAAACTTTATTTTTAGGCTTGTCTTATCCGAAGTTGGACGAAAACTTGGATCATGGGAACTGGGCTTTTCGCATTATCTCGTAGAGTTTCAGAAGCAGGTGACGGGCTACGGTCTGACCACGGCACAAATCTTATATCGGCGCCCTGATCATGCCTGGCTGCTGCAAGCCTATGTCTGGCAGGCTACGATATCTGCCCCGAATTTCCCGGGCTCAGGGCTTTCTGGAATTCTGACAGAAATCGATCGAAGGTGTCCTGCATTCGGTCAAGGCCGACGTGTTCGACTACATCGAGCACTTCTACAATCCGAAATGACGGTACTCGACGCTGGGTTATCTCAGTCCAATGGAGTTCGAAATGAATTCAAAATTGGCTTAAGCTGTTGTCAACCAAACCGGCAGCAGTCCAAAAGTGTTCAATTCCGAAAGGAAACTCCATGGTTTTCAAGACGAATTACGGTCTGCAACGCGCCGATCGCAACCGTGCAGCGCAGGCACGGAGAGAGGAAAAACAGCGAAAAAGAGAGGAAAAATCTGCGCAACGCAAAGCCGAGCGCATAGTAGAGATTAAAAGCTCGCCTGACGATGCGAAGGCATAATAAGGAGAGGTCGATGACTGCCGCCGAATCCAAAGGCCTCAAGAAGGGCAGCCGCGTTTATTGGCGGGGCGATGCCACCGACGGCGGCCGCATCACCGAAATAAGTTGGGATGCAGTCAGATCGCCTGGGACAATGGTCAGGTGGCAAGAGTACACCATGGGGACATGCGCGAAATTCAGCAAGCGCCAGCAAAGCCGGTTACTGTGTAGATACTGTGTCCGCCCGGTCGAATGTCCGTTTCTGTCAACCAAGACCACCTACGGCGCGACCGGCGAGAAAGACCTGTTGATGGCCCAGAGTTTTGCTTCTGCCATAGAAGCGACTCCGCCGCAGCGATTTCGGCGCTTAAAAGGCAGGTATGATACCCGTCCCTTCCGAAAATCATATCCAGACATATTGATGATGCAGCCCGGACAAGATGGGCAGAGCTGCGAGGACTGGTGACCTATTACGTGCTATTTTTCATCCATCTCGAGAGCCGCAAGGTGAACATCGCCGGGATCACGGTCATAGGCGGCCTAAGCTCGCCAACTCATGCCACGCCCTCCGGCCCACGGGAGAGAGCATAAGGCTAGGCGGCCGATAGCTTAGAGTTTCGCGATCGATCGTAATTCGTCGATTGCTGCTTGAAGCTGCCGCGTGAGGTCAATCGTCGTCCCCTTCCCAAACGGCAACTCTGCTGTTGGGATCGGCGACCCGAATGTTATCCGGATGAGAGGTCGGTGCAGGAGATGCGCAACTTGCATCTGCTTTGGGCCTTGAAAGAAGGCGGGCACAAGTGAAACCCGAGCATGAAGTGCGATTGTCGCGGCGCCGCGCTTGAAGGCAATATTTTCGTCGCTTCGCGTCCCGCTCGGGAAGATCAGGATGATTTCACCATGCTGCAGAATGTCGACTGCAGTCTTGATCGAACTTGGCGACGGGTCCGCGCGGTCAATCGGAACGGAACCGCCATGCGTCAAGATCCAACGCGATAGCGCTGAGCTGAACAGTTCCTCTTTTGACATATATCGTAGTTGTCTGGGGTACACGGCATGGCCATCCATAGGCTGTCCGCCCAGCCAACGTGATTGCAGGCGATGACCGCCCCGGTCCCGCCGAACCGAATAAGGTCGGGCCGATTGATGACCTCCGGCTTGCCGACGCGCTCGAAGAGAACCTTTAGCCCAGGCGAAATGACCCCGAGAACGTTCATGCAGCATGTCTCCTGACCGAGCGTCTCTATAACCGCAAAAATCCATGATCAAGTCCCGATCTGCCTCCAGGCATGTTCGCCGCATTGCTGCATTTGGAGTGATCGGCCCACCAGTTACCTACGTTTGTCCAGCCCCGATGGAAGTTTGGCTACGGGCGGATCGCCCAGTAATGATCAGTGTTGGTAAATTCATCCAACGTCTGTTTTTCCGCCAAATGCGTCACGAACGCTTCGACTGCCCACTTGTATTCGCTGTGAGCATCAAGCGTGTGCTTATCCATTTCAGTTCTGGCAAAGAAATCCATTTCTGCGCGTTTATGTGAGTAAAGCGGCGATAATAAGAAGCAAAGACGGGAGCGGCTCTATCTCCAGCAATACATCTTTCTGACCGCAAGCGGCCGTCGCAACAAAGTCTCTTACGCCCCTTCTGAGTCAGAGCGCATCGATCTGAAATAATGTTCGGCGTACTGGTAGTAGTTCTCTGCCCCGACTGTGTTGCCGATTTGGGCTTCAGCACGGGCGAGCGCCAAATACCGCTCATAGTTTCTTTGTGCGTTTTGAGAGCTCTTCGGCTCGGGGCGGGTGGCACTCGATGTCCACCGCTTCGAGCGTGCGGCAAATGACGCTGCTGGTCTGGGTTGGCGCGCACTCATGATTGTCTTTGGGCCATTTTGCACGGCTCACTCCTTGGTAGTTGTGGGTAAAATGCTCCGTGCGAAATGATCACAATTTCGGGAGCTGATTGGTTCAGTCGTCGTGGCAGTACCTGCCGACTACACGCGACAAAGATGAATTAAGCGTGTGCCATAACGCAAAAGCGGGATGATCCTATTGTTCTTTACCTCCGGCACGCCCATTATTGGTATATACGGGCAAGTACTGACTTGTCCGAAGAGCTGCCCAAAAAACGGTGACGTACCGAAGTTTCCGTTTCTTCCAATTGGAGCGCTATGCCCTATCGGCAGGCACAATTTCAAATGTCGACGTTGGTTCGTACCGCGGGTGCCATCGGCACCCGAATTGTGCAATCCGTGTGCGCCAATGGCCCGGGCGACGTGGCCATCGGCCCATCAACCGCTCGATCAAAGAGGAACGCCGCGTGCAGGTTCTCGTCCGTGACAACAATGTCGACCAGGCCCTCAGGGTGCTGAAGAAGAAGATGCAGCGCGAGGGCATCTTCCGCGAGATGAAGCTTCGCGGCCATTACGAGAAACCCTCCGAGAAGAGTGTTCGAGAGAAGGCGGAAGCCATCCGCCGCGCCCGCAAGCTCGCCCGCAAGAAGATGCAGCGCGAGGGCCTGCTGCCGATGAAGCCTCGGGTGATCCCAGGGGCTCCCGGAAGAGGCGGCCCCGCGCGCGTCCCCCGCTTCTGATCTCGGAACAACCCTAACCAACACCCTCGATAAAAATCTTGGCCTAAAAACCTTCTTCAACGGCACCGTCAGTTCAGCGTCGATTGTGGAGATTCATGGCAAGCAAGATCAAGGTGACACCGCAGAAGGAAGAGATGTTGGAGAAGGAGGGTCCCGAGACCCCCCTGCTCGACCTTTCCGACGCGGCGGTCAAGGAGCTGATCCGCAGCGCCAAGAAGCGCGGCTATGTCACCCACGACCAGATCACCACGTTGCTGTCCTCGGAGGAGGTCAAGTCCGAGCAGATCGAGGACATCCTGGCGATGTTCAGTGAGATGGGCGTCAACGTGGTCGCGATCGAGGAAGCCGAGCCCGAAGATGAAGGCGCGCGTGAGGAGCCCGACGATGAGGAGGAGGAGAGTGAAAGCGAGCTGGTCGAGGTCAAGCCCAAGCTCCCGACCAAGACCGAGGCGAAGGAACTCTCCGAGCGCACCGACGATCCCGTCCGCATGTATATGCGCGAAATGGGCACGGCGGAACTTCTTTCCCGCGAGGGCGAGATCGCCATCGCCAAGCGCATTGAGGCCGGCCGCGAGGCCATGATCGCTGGGCTCTGCGAGAGCCCACTCACCTTCCAGGCCATCATTATCTGGCGCGATGAGCTGACGAGGGGAAGGTATTTCTACGCGACATCATCGACCTCGAAGCGACCTATGCCGGTCCCGACGCCAAGGCCATGCCGACCCCGGTGATGGTCGGCCCCGATGGCCAGCCGGTTGCGCCCCAGCCGGGCGCGCCGATCGTCGGCATGCAGCCGCCACGGACGCTGGCGCCCGCGACCGCGCCTGCTGCCCCGACCCCGTTCAAGGCCGCCGGCGAACGCGCCGAAAGCGAGGAGGGGGCCGCCAAGGGTCCGGCCGGTGAGGGCGATTTCGATGACGACGATATGGAGAATTCGCTCTCTTTCGCCGCCATCGAAGCTGAACTCAAGCCCAGGTGCTGGAGACCTTCGGCAACGTCGCCGGCACCTATAAGGGCTGCGCCGGCTGCAGGACCAGGACATCCAGTTCCAGCTCAAGAGCCTGTCGCTCTCGCCCGCGCAGGAGCGCAAGTACAAGAAGCTCAAGGACGAGATCATCGCCGACGTGAAGCGGTCAGCCGCTCGCTCGCCGATCAGTCGCGCACCATCCGCGTCCCCGTGCACATGATCGAGATCATCAACAAGATCGTTCGCACCTCGCACCAAATGCTCAACGAGATGGGCCGCGAGCCGACGCCGGAGGAACTGGCCGAAAAACTGCGCATGCCGCTCGAGAAGGTCGCAAGGCTCTCAAGATCGCCAAGGAGCCGCTCTCGCTCGAAACGCCGATCGGCGACGAGGAGGATTCACACCTCGGCGACTTCATCGAGGACAAGAACGCGATCCTTCCGATCGACGCAGCGATCCAATTGAACCTGCGGGCGACCACGACGCGCGTGCTCGCCTCGCTCAACCCGCGCGAGGAGCGTATCTTACGCATGCGCTTTGGCATCGGCATGAACAGCGACCATACGCTGGAGGAAGTCGGCCAGAAATTCTCGGTGACGCGCGAGCGTATCCGGCAGATTGAGGCGAAGGCACTTCGGAAGCTCAAGCATCCGAGCCGATCAAGGGTGCTCAGGAGCTTCCTCGATAATTGACGGGCGGGTCTGCTCGCCAGCGGGCACGTGACGGCGCTCTCACCTTCCTTGGGTGCTGCCGCTCGCGCAACATGCGCGCTATCAGGCGTGTCGCTTTAGCCTCTGCTCTGGATTGTTAGTAAACGGTCACTTGACCTTGAGTTTTACCGCAAACTCCTTCCCGCGGTTGCTCTCGATCTCATACTCGATCGATTGTCCCTCATTCAGCGTGCTTAGGCCCGCCTTGTGTGTACCGAGAACCTCATCCGTATTGATAAGCCAGAATCGCCTAACGTCAGCAGACCATGATCGCGCTGCTTTGTTTCGTACTGGCCGTTTTGGGGGCGCCATTCAAGTCGAAGAGTCGGCTTGAAGCCGAGAACGCGGCGCTCCGACATCAGTTGATCGTTCTGCGGCGTAAGGTGCACGTCCGCGCTGAACTCACGAACAACGACCGCTGGTTCTTTATCCAGCTGTATCGCTGGTTTCCATCGATCCTGCAGGTCCTCACGATCATCCGTCCCGAAACCCTTGTGCGCTGGCATCGGGAGGGCTTTCGCTACTATTAGCGTTGGAAATCGCGTCCACTGGGAGGGTGACCGCAGATTGAGACGGACCTCCTTGCGCTGATTCGACAGATGAGCATCGAAAATCCGTTGTGGGGAGCACCACGCATCCACGGCGAGCTGCTCAAGCTCGGCTTTTCAGTCGCGCAATCGAGCGTCGCCAAATACATGGTCAGGCGGCGCGGACCGCCAAGTCAGGGATAGCATAGGCTCGCAGGATCCGGCGCAGATGCGCCTCACCCAAGACTGGTTAACTGGCGTGAGATCCATTCAGCCGTTGGGTTTGTTGTGACGTTGATCCAGGCCAGGTCTCTACGGTCCAGCCGGACGATGACGAAGGCATAGAGCAGGTCGAAGCCAATGGTCGGGACAACGAACAGATCCATGGCAGCGATGTCCGGCGCGTGGTTCCGCAGAAAGGCGCGCCACCCCTGACTTGGAGGCCCGCACCGCTTGACCATGTATTTGGCGACACTCGATTGCGCGACTTCAACCCCAAGCTTGAGCAGTTCGCCGTGGATGCGTGGCGCTCCCCACAGCAAATTCTCGATACTCATCCGCCGGATCAACGCACGCAGGTCCGTATCTATCTGCGGGCGCCCTCCCCGTGGGCGCGATTTCAAGCGCCAGTAGCAGCGAAAGCCGGCACGATGCCACCGCACGAGCGTTTCGGGATGGACAATCGTGAGAACGCTCAGGATTGATGGAAACCATCGGTACAGCTGGACAAAGAACCAGCGATCGTTATTCGTCAGCCGGACCCTGCCCTGCACCTTACGCCGCAAAACGATCAACTGATGTCGGAGAACCGCATTCTCTGCTTCAAGTCGGCGCTTCGACTTGAACGGCGAGACCAAAACAGCCAGGACGAAGCAGACCAGTCCGAACGTGGTCCACAGACGTTAGGTGATTCCTTCGGCTAATCAATGCGGATGAGGTTTTCGGTACACACAGGACAAAACCGAACCCACAGGCATTGCGGCCAACCCGAAAGCAAATGTGCGTCGAGAATATTTTCGATTTTCATGCATCTCCGTCTCACTTCCTTAATGGCCATAAGAATTGTTCCAGCAGTTGGGCGGAATAAGTCAATAATAATCAGCCACCAAAGCATTCCAATCGTTGTCCTATCATTTTTTATAGCCGCTACCGACGGTGTATTGATCTGCAGGATTTGTGGCACCCCGAATGTGTACGACATTAAGTACGACGTTCATCTCCAGTACGAATTCGCCGAGAGCACGCGCCTTTCCGCCACGCTTTCCTCCATTGGCCACCTCACTAGCCCACGTCAGCCATTGGGCATCGACTTTGAGCGTAAGTCGAATTAATTGCGCCCCGATCATAACTTCAATTTTGAGGCGAGCCAAACAGCCTTCTTTGCAACAGCCATTTCACTCGAAGATTGTTCGCCTTTGAATTCGCAATCAAAAAACCGGCCATACCACACCGGCTTTCCATCTCCATTACAGATCGCAAACCGTTTAGTACGAGCCTTCGCATATACTCCCACGGTTTGAAGCCGAGATTAGCGCGGCCAATCAGGTCTTGCAGGCGGCGCCGCTAAAACGTATTCCAATAAACGGGCTACTGTTTAGAAAAGCCACAACGTTTTGCAGTGACTCTGCTTTCCCAGCATCCGGTAGACAAACAAATCGCAAGATAATCCTTACAAGCGTTCGTGCATTTTGGCGCGTTGTTGTAGGTCTTTTCACAGTATGCGAAACAGACCTGTTGTGGTTCGGTGCAGGTTTGAGCAGCAAACGTCGGCGTCGTTGCTGGAAAGAAGTAGAAAACCCCTATAAGAAATTTAGCGGTGATCCAGCGCCGCATCGTTGGCTCCCCACGGTTATCTCTGCACCCGGCCTTGCAGCATACATAATTGCAATAACTACCGGAAAGGTGAACTCAGTTGGCGATATCTGTCATCTGCACCAACCGTGTGCCGTCTGCTATTGATGACATCGCTGCATTCGCGGCGTTGCAACATCTCGGTCGCTATCGGAGCATAGCCGACATTGATCAGCACCGGCGCGGAATGGATCGGTGGCGAATTGACCCAGAAGCGACAATTGACACTGGCGACACCGGTCCGAGGTGCTATAGTATCCAGGTAGGTCAAGCACCGTGCTTGGCAGAGAGCTGCCCCTAAAACGGCGACCCATCGAAGCCGCCGCTTCTATCAATTGGCAGCCTGGTGCCGTCGATAGGCGCAAAATCGTTCTCTACAATTGATGTTGGTCCGTATCGCGGAGAATGCCGGTCCGCGTTTAGAGCGTTCTCACGCTGGCAGCAGCGTGTGTCCTGAAGGGGAGGAGAGACAGATGTCCAGGTTCATTGGTTTCGTATTCGCGGGTTGCCTGCTCGCCTTTGCGGCATCAACCAGCATCCCGGCCGCCGAGCCCAATTGGCCAAAGTCTCTCACCTTGGGCACCGCTTCACCGGGCGGGGTGTATACATTTATGGCGAAGCGCTCGCACAGATTCTGACGGAAAAACTCGGCATCCCGGTCAACCCCTTTCCGACCCAAGGCTCGATCCACAACGTGAAGCTCATTGAAAGCGGTAGTGCGCAGCTCGGGTTGATTACGATGTCGACGGGCCTGGAGGGCTGGAACGGCTCCGCCGATTGGACCAAAGGGCAAAAGTTCCGGAATATCGTGCGCTGTTTCCCATGTACGATAACCCATTTCAAGCCGTGGTCTTGCAGCGATCCGGCATAACGACCCTCGCCCAGCTCGACAAGAAGCACATCGGCGTCGGACCGCGTGCGGGGACACGGCGCCACCTATGGTCCAACAATATTCAAGGTTCTCGGGATTTCACCCGAAATGAGCTATGGATCGTACAATGATATGGGCACCGATCTCTTTGCCGGGCGCATCGATGCTCTGCTGACGCTGCTCGGCGCACCCGTGCCTGCGATCCAGGGCGTAGATGCGAAGGAGCCGGTCACATTCCTCAGTCTTTCTCCCGAACAAATGGAAGCCATCCGGAAAGCGATACCGGATTTCGGCCCTGCAAAGATCGTTGCCGGGACTTACCGCCTCATGGACAAGGACTATGTCACCATCGGAGTACCTAATTTTGTGATCGGGCGAGCCGATCTGCCAGACGATCTGGTCTACCAACTGGTCAAAGCAACTTTCGAAAACCAGCCTCGCCTTGTGAAAGCTACTTCGGCAGCGAGTGACACCCTCGCGCAGAACGTCGTGAAAAATACCTTCATGCCGTTCCATCCCGGCGCGCTCCGCTACTATCGCGAGATCGGCCTAACGATTCCGGAGACGCTGGCTCCCACGAATTGATTGGCCCGCTGCCCGAATTATGTGTGCACGCACTGGAGGGTGAAATCATGCGAATAGGATCCCTTTTTGGCGTTATCGCAACTCTCGTCGCCATTGGAACATCGACCGGCGCCCTGGCTGCGAGCCCCGATTGGCCGAAGTCGCTCACCCTAGGCACCGCTTCACCGGGCGGGCCGTATTACGTCTATGGCGAAGCGCTAACCAAGATCCTGACGGAAAAGCTCGGCATTGCGGTTAACCCCCTACCGACCCAAGGACCAGTGCACAACGTGAAGCTCGTCGAGGATGGCGGGGCGCAACTCGGCTTGATTACGATGGGGGTTGGCCTGCAAGGCTGGAATGGCGCTGGCGATTGGACCAAGGGGCAAAAGCCGGACATGCGGGCCCTCTTTCCAATGTACAATTCGCCTTTTCAAGCTGTGGTCTTGCAGAAATCCGGCATTTCGACCTTCGCACAGCTCGACAAGAAACGGTTCGGCGTCGGACCGCGTGCGGCACTGGCGGGACTTATATTCCAGAAATATTGAAGGTTCTCGGGATGTCAGCCGAGCTAAACTATGGATCGTCGACTTTATGGCCACCGAGTTTATTGCCGGTCGTTACGACGCCTTGGTAACACTGATCGGAGCACCCGTGCCGGCGATTCAGAAGGCGGAGGCGAACGAGCGGTCACATTCATCGGTCTTTCTCCCGAACAAATTGACGCCATCCGCAAAGCGATGCCGGAGTTCAGCCCATCGAAGATCGCGGCTGGAACGTACCGCACTCAGGATAAGGACTATATTACCTTCGGGGTCTACAATTTCGCGGTCGGGCGAGCCGATCTGCCGGACGATCTGGTCTACCAACTGGTCAAAGCTGTCTTCGAGAACCAGCCTCGCCTTCTAAAGGCTTATGCGGGGGCACGCGAGACCCTCGCGCAGAACGTGGATAAGGACACGTTCCTGCCGTTCCATCCCGGAGCGGTCCGCTATTATCGCGAAATCGGCATTAAGATTCCGGAGTTGCTCGTTCCGACGAATTGAATGGTCCGTTTCGCGAAATGGCCGACCGTTGCTTGCGCGACGGTTCTTTCCGGTAGGGGGGTATGAAGACAGCGAAAGAGTCAAAAACGGTGGCGATCGGGCATGGGCTGCGCGAACGGCTGTTGTTGTCGTTCATCGCGATCAGCGGCTTTGCTGTGGTCGCCGCGGTGGTCGGCACTTACGCCTTCTATGCCATTGGCGAGGCGCTTCATCAGGTCACCGAGAAGTCGGTCCCTCCGGCGATCGCGGCTCTAGAGCTGGCGCAGCGTACCGAGCGGATCGCCGCCGCCGGACCCGCGCTGCTTGCGGTCACGAACTCCGCGGAATTCGATGCTGTTTCCTCAGTGCTCGACCAAGAACTGAAAGCAGCCAGGCTCCTGCTGTCTAAGCTGCCGGGCCAGCGACTGACCGTCGAGAAGCTGGGCGAAATTTTCCGTGTCTACGATAGCGTCGCTGCAGAATCTCGGAACCCTGAAATTGGTGGTGCAAACCAGGATCGCGGCCGCAGATCGAAGGTCGGCATTGGCTCGCGCTACTTTAGAAGCCTACCAACAGTTTCGCATCATCTGGATTCCGAAGTTCAACGAATTGAAGGGTCATATTCAAACGCTTCAGCGTACCCTCAAGGCCTCAGGCAGCTCGCCCGAGCAAAGGCTTGCCGCCTTCGATCGCCTCAATGCCGCGATCGGCGATCTTGCTCCGCTCGAACAAATTCAACAGGAGGCTGCGACTGCGTTCGAGGCCCTTGTCCGCGCCGCCGGCGCTGGCAAGCTGGCCGACCTCAATGCCGTTAGGGCACAAGCCGAGCAGTCGGTTCGGCGCATTGATGGTCTTGTGTCCGGTCTCGATCCCGATGTTTCGTTCGCGCTGATCGTCCCACTCAGCCGCATGCGGACAAGCGCGATCGGCAATTCGAGCATCATCGCCGCACGGGAGATCGAACTGAATGCCGCCGAGGAGGGCCGGCATGGACAGACGAGAATTCTGCCCCTCTCGACCCAATTGAGCAAGGCGGTGGAGGGCCTCGTCGATGCATCGAAGCAGGGCATTGCGACCGCAACTGAAAAGACGCAAACGGTCCAGAACCTCGGCAGGCTAGCATTGGCTGTGGTCGTTGCGCTCAGCCTGATCAGCTCGGTGCTGATCGGATGGTTCTACGTCGGGCGCAATATTGTCGCTCGCCTCACTGCGCTCAGCGAGCGAATGCTGACCTTGGCCCAAGGCGACCTCAAATCGCCGCTTCCGCGCGGCGGTACCGACGAGATTGGCCGCATGGCCGAGGCGTTGGGCGTGTTTCGCGCAACGGCGATGGAGATGGAGGAAACCAACCTCAAGGAAATCCGCGAGGCACGTTCCCGCCTCACCGAGGCGATCGAGACCATATCGGAAGGGTTTTCGCTGTACGATGCCGAAGACAAGCTCATCATATGCAACAGCCATTATCGAGAGCTGTTTGCGTCCCATGCCGACGTGCTGGCACCCGGAACGAGCTTCGAAACAATCTTACGCACCGCCACCGAACGCGGCCTGATCAAGGATGCCGATGGACGCCGCGAGGCCTGGATCGCGGAGCGCCTGGCGCGCCACCGCGCTTCCAGCGAAACGCACATTCAGCGCCGCAGCGACGGCCGTTGGATCCAGGTGAGCGAACGAAAAACCGCTAATGGCGGCGTTGTTGCGATCTATGCGGACATCACCGAATTGAAGCAACATGAGGCCGAGCTTGCCGCCGCGCGCGATGCGGCCGACGAAGCCAACCGGACCAAATCGAGCTTCCTTGCCAACATGTCGCACGAGTTGCGCACGCCGCTGAACGCCATCATCGGCTACAGCGAGATCCTGCAGGAAGATGCCGCCGACGAGGCCGACACTGGGTCGGTTGAAGATCTGCGGAAGATCGAAAGCGCCGGCCGGCACCTGCTGGGACTGATCAACAACATCCTCGACCTGTCGAAGATCGAGGCCGGCAAGATGGATGTCTTCATCGAGCCGGTCGACATTCAAGCCCTGGTCAAGGAGGTGGTATCGATCGTCAAGCCGCTCGCCGACAAGGGCGAGAATGTCGTCAAGGTGATCTGCCCCGCCGATATCGGCAGCTTCCGCTCCG
This sequence comes from uncultured Alphaproteobacteria bacterium, assembly GCA_963709015.1. Taxonomy (GTDB): domain Bacteria; phylum Pseudomonadota; class Alphaproteobacteria; order Rhizobiales; family Xanthobacteraceae; genus Pseudolabrys. Next base: position 99,503 of record CAVPUU010000019.1, read on the forward strand.
ACCAGACCAAGGTCAAGCAGTGCCTGCTCAACCTGATGAGCAACGCCAACAAGTTCACCAGCAAGGGCGCGCTGACCCTGACGGTGGCGCGCGAGGTCGATTCCGGCGTCTGCTTCCGGGTGTCGGATACCGGCGTCGGCATGACGCCAGGAACAGCTTGACCGGCTGTTCCTGGCCTTCAGCCAGGCGGATGTTTCGACCACCAAGCGCTTCGGCGGCACCGGTCTGGGGCTCGCCATCACCAAGCACTTCTGCACCATGCTGGGCGGCGACGTGACGGTCGAGAGCACGCCCGGCAAGGGCTCGACCTTCATCATCAGGCTTCCGGAGCAGGGCGTTGCTCCGGCGGCCGTGGAGACGCCTCACGCCAGTGGCGGCGGCCGACGGGCGCGCCACCGTGCTGGTGGTGGACGACGATGCCTCGGTGCGCGGCCTGCTTGCCAAGACCCTCGAAAAGGAAGGCTATCGCGTCATACCGGCCGGCAACGGCATCGAGGCGCTGGCGCTCGCACGCGAGCACCGGCCGCAGGCGATCACGCTCGACGTGTTGATGCCACAGATGGATGGCTGGGCAGCCCTCAAGGAATTCAAGGCCGACGCCGCGCTACGCGACATCCCGGTGATCATGGTGACCGTTCTCAACGAGCGCGGCATGGCGATCCCGTTGGGCGCTGCCGATTTCGTGACCAAGCCTGTCGACCGGCAGCGGCTGGCCGCAATCCTGCGCGAGCATTGCGCAGGTCCGAGCGGCGCCTCGATCCTGGTCGTGGAGGATGACCTGCCGACCCGCGAGCTGCTCTGTCATTCTCTGACCAACATGGGATATGTGGCCCATGCGGCGGTCAATGGCCGGAGTGGCTTGGACTGGCTCGCCCGCCACCCGGCGCCAAACCTGATTTTGCTCGACCTGATGATGCCGGAGATGGACGGCTTCGAATTTCTGCGCGAGCTGCGCAAGCGACCGGCGTTTGCAAATGTTCCGGTCATCGTGGTGACGGCGAAGGAGCTGACCGAGGAGGATGTCCGCATTCTGAGCCGACAGACCGAAGAGGTGATCACCAAGGATGAGGCGTATCTGACCGAACTTGCCGCCGCGGTGCGCGGGCACTTGGCGCGACAATCCGCCCGCGCGGCGGAGCCTGTCGCCAACTGAACAACGAACACAGGGGAAACGCATGGCAAGGATTCTGCTGGTCGAGGACAATGAGATGAACCGTGACATGCTCTCGCGCCGGCTGGCGCGCAACGGCCACGAGGTGTTGATCGCAATCGACGGGCAACAGGGCGCCGACATGGCGGTGTCGCAGCTGCCGGACCTTATCTTGATGGACATGAGCCTGCCGGTGATCGACGGTTGGGAGGCCACGCGCCGGGTCAGGGCCAATGATTCCACACGGAGGATCCCGGTAATTGCGTTGACGGCGCACGCGATGGCCGGCGATCGCGAGAAGGCTATGGAAGCGGGCTGCGACGATTACGACACCAAGCCGGTCGAAATTACGCGTCTGCTTGGCAAGATTACGGCCTTGCTCGCGCCCAAGGTGGCTTGAGCGGACAACGACAGCGACGATGGCGGCGCGTCCCGGGGAGACCGTGCCACGACCGATAAAATCGACCAGGCAGTCGGCCAGCGAACCGAGCGGGCGCTCGTTGCCTACGTGCGGCAGGAATTGAGCGCGCCCGCGATCGCGATCATGGGCTACGCCGAGATACTGATGGACGACGCGGTGCAAGCCGACAACGGGCAGCTCAACGACGATCTTCAGCGCATCCTCGATGCCAGCCGGGATCTGCATCGCCTCATCCTCAGCCTGCTCGATCCGGCGACCATTCGACAAGCCGCAGGCAGCACCGACCTCGTCGAGTATCGCCGGACGCTGCGCCACGACCTGCGCACGCCGATCAATGCGATCAAGGGATACGGCGAAATGCTGCGCGAGGACGCGGCGGACGGCGGCGCGGACACGCTGGTCGCCGATTTCGACAAGCTGCTGGAAGAAGCAACCCTGCTGCTCGACCGGATCGATGGCCTGGTGACATTTTCCGGGAGCGATGCTCCACTATTGGACGAAACCGGACCCGCGGCCACCGAGACGGGCGCGCCTGCGAAGATGGTCGAGAGCCTGTTCAAGGCGGTCCGCCCGATTACGGCGAAGGAAGCGGACCTCGCGGCCGTCCAGCCCAGCCGGATTCTGGTGGTCGATGACAATGCATCGAACCGAGACCTGCTGTCCCGCCGGCTGGAGCGCCAGGGGCATACGGTGCTGCAGGCCGAAGATGGCACCATCGCGCTTGCCATGGTCGAAAAGGAGGCTCTCGATCTCGTCCTGCTCGATCTGATGATGCCGGGAATCAGCGGCTATGATGTCCTCGCATCGCTCAAGGGCAATCCGCGATTCCGCGAGATTCCGGTCATCATGATCTCGGCGCTGAGCGAACTCGACTCGATCGTGCGTTGCATCGAGGCTGGCGCCGACGACTACCTTGCCAAGCCGTTCGACCCTACGCTGCTTCGAGCCCGTGTCGGCTCATCGCTGGAGAAGAAACACCTGCGCGACCGCGAGCGGGCGATGGTCGAGGCGCTGCGGCTCGAAAAGGAGCGGTCGGAGCAACTGCTCCTCAACATCCTGCCGAAGGGAATCGTCACACGAATGAACAGCGGCGAGACGATCATCGCCGACCACCGATCCGACGTCACGATTTTGTTCGCCGATCTCGTCGCCTTCACCAAGCTTTCGTCGCGGCTTTCGGCCGGAGACCTGGTTCGTCTTTTGAACCGCCTGTTTTCCGAGTTTGATCGGTTGGCGCTCGGCTTCGGGATCGAGAAGATTAAGACGCTCGGAGACTCCTATATGGTGGCTGGGGGCCTGCCCGAGCCGCGAGCGGACCATGCCCATGCAGTCGCCGACATGGCGTTGGCGATGATGACGACGGTCGAGCGGATGAATCGCGAGTTTCCAATCGCCTTGCAAATGCGCATCGGGGTTCATTCGGGTGACGTGGTGGCGGGGGTCATAGGAACCCACAAATTCGTCTACGATATCTGGGGTGACGCAGTGAATATTGCCAGCCGGATGGAGTCGCACAGTTTACCGAACCGGATTCAGGTCTCTGCAGCGACCTATCGGCACCTCCACGAGAGCTTTCGGCTGGAGCCGCACGGCAGCGCCGACATCAAGGGTAGAGGCCCTATGGAAACCTATTTTCTGCTCGGCCGGCGCTGACGAGGTCATTGAGTAAGGCTTGGCTGACGGCCGTGGTTTGCAGATTGCCCTGTTGACACTTTGTTGCAGTGCAAAGTTCGTTGATGGCACAAAGCGGACATGCCCCCTACCCCAAGTGATGTCCGTTATCGGCTGCATAGCGGACCGCCACCGGCGACATTCCGTAATCTGTCAATTATGCAAATCCGGTTCGCCTGCACGATCAGGACTTTCCGCAGTTGAGTTTGTTTGGTTGAAGTTTTTCATCAAAGGAGCACAATTGACAAATCGGTCCCACAACCATGACTATGCTTCCGCAGGAATTCCTCGATAGCCATGCCTTGACGGCCGAGTTGAAACTCCTCGGCGTCACCGACCATCAACTCGAACAAACCCAATTCAGGTCGAACAATATCGGCTGGCCATTCGATCAATGGTCGATGATTTCGGCCGAAGATTTACCGCCCGCGGCTTTTCCCCTTCTCAAGGCCTATTGCGCGCTGAAGTGGCTCGTCCTTTCGGACCCGCCTGCTTCGAGGGACACAGAAGATGCTTGGCGGCTAGTGGCTGACACGATGGCGGTCCCGGCATTTGCCGCCGGGCTGCGCTATATCGATGCGCAGGCGGCACGTGGTCGCAAGCCGCGAGGCCTAATTACGCAGGACGGCAAGGATATAAAGGCCGTCATTTGGGAATTCTATTCCAAGCCAGGAAACTCGCAGATAGCCCCCAAACAGCTGTGGCCAAAATTTTTCGCGGAATTGGACGGATTGGGCTTTAGTCCGCAAGAAATCGATCCCCAGCACTATAGATATTCTGATTTTAAAGGCGGAAAGCGACGAATTTCCTATGGCTATTTTGCCAATACGCTCTCCCGGCTCCGCAACTAATTTTCACATTAACCCGGTTAAGCTGGAACTGGTCTGTAGCGATCACCCCAGATCGGCGCCCGACCGAGGTGCCGTGTAGGGGGTAACATGAGCATCCGCAGTAGCGGAGTTCTGTCAGTCGAACGAATACCGATCCAGGTTCTCACCCTCGATCCCGGTAATCCGCGGCACCATAGTACCCGCCAGATCCGTCAGATCGCGCGCAGCATCAAAAGCTTTGGCTTCAATGTCCCGGTCTTGGTGGACGGGAACGATAAGCTCTTGGCCGGGCATGGTCGCGTACTGGCGGCACGCAGTCTCGGATGGCGCGAACTTCCCGTCATTCGCCTTGAGCATCTCAGCGAAGCACAATCGCGCGCTTTCATGATCGCCGATAACAAATCACCGAAACTTCAGTCTGGGATGACCGGCTACTAGGCGACATGCTGAAGTAGTCTTGCTGCGCCAGAATGTCGATCATGGCATCGGTGCCTCCAGCAAAGCAGGCCATTCAGCTACCCCCGGTGATTCCAGATAATCGTGCGCGCATCGGTCAGGGCCGCGTGGAATGCCTCTATAGTCGCCGGGCCGATATCCAATACGCGCCAACCCGCCTGTACATCATCAACAGCGACTACTTTATGCTGCGCGTCGGCTGCGAAGCGGTCCGCTACTACCACATCAACCGGCAACGATCAATTCAATGACTTGCGGCGTGCCATGCCTACCAGTCACGTTCTACTTTGCCTCCTCGAAGAGCCAGTCCCCCGATTTCATATCCCTCGGCTTTGAGGAATGTGTTAGCCATACCGCCGCCTATCAGTAAGATATCAACCATAGTGATAAGGCGTTCGAGAACCTTTATTTTATCCGACACTTTCGCGCCGCCACGATAGCGGCGAAAGGCCGCTGTGGATGCTCTAGGCCGCACCCAGGAAGTTCAGTTCGCGTTCCATCAAGGAAACCAGCCACACCGGGCAGGAAGCGCGTTACACCCTCGGTCGAGGTTGCCGACTGGAACTGGACGGAGGCGGAGGACGAGATCGAAACGGCGATCCGCTTGAACCCTAAATCGAGCACCATTTACGTCCATGCGGCCTGGTTTTACATGTGCAAGGGCTCCAGCGAGAGAGCTTTGCGCGCAATGCATCGAGCGCTGGTCATCGAGCCTTTTTCGCCGGTGCTTCAGCTTTTCGTCGCACGGATATTTCTCCACACGGGAGACTATCGCCGCGCTATCGGCGCCCTTTCGAATCTGATCGACAGCGGTCCGGATTTTTCGATCGTACGGCGCCATCGTGCTCAGGCTTTTATCCTCAACGGACAACCGGCAGAAGCCCTCGCCGATTTGCTGCTCCTGCCGCAAGATCGGGCCGAGGACATCGCCTCGCGCCTACCGTTACTCGCTCGTGCATACGCCGACTGTGGCGATACGGAACGTGCCGAAACGATCTATCGAGCGCTGTTGGAGATGTCGCGCATCGAGTTCGTAGTCGGATTCAACCTGGCAACGGTCGCAGTCGGCTTGGGTCGGCTTGAGGAAGCGTTGCTGCATCTCGAGCGCGCTTTGGAAAAGCGGGAGACGGCGCTCTTGATGCTTCGCAGTTTGCCTTGGTTCGGGCCGATCGCGCAGCGCGCTCGTTTCAAAGCGCTCCTGCAGGCTATCTGGCCACCGCGCGTGGGATGATCTCCGAAAGGGGTTACCCCCGGGTCGCCACCGGGTAGGCGGCGGGGCTGCGAAGTCCGTTGGCGTCGACGCTGCGCACACCCAGCACGTAATCGTCCTTGGAGACCGGGACCGTCGCTTCCGTAACGTTTCCAACGTTGCGGGCGTTCTCCCATTGCGGCGCGTCGGTTCGGCGCCAGAGTATCTCGTAGGAAACCGCTCCGGCCACGGGTTGCCAACGCAGGGCCGATTGGTATCCCAACCGCTTGAGCTCCATCCGTGCGCCGGGAAAGAAG
>CAVPUU010000020.1:0-28725 GCA_963709015.1 uncultured Alphaproteobacteria bacterium
TACCAAATCTCTGAAATTCTGACTCGTAGAGGATTCCCAAATCAGAGAGGTTCTGATTTAGATGTGGCGAACGAAGGAGGTTCGCCATGTCGGTTCCGATACCATTGCGGCGTGATTTTAGCGCGCCTCGGCTTCGCGGGTTGGCGAAAAAGACCAAAGACGGTCCGCAGGCTCGTCGGCTTCTGACGCTTGCAGCGATCTACGACGGTGCGACCCGCACCGAGGCGGCCAAGATCGGCGGCGTTGGTCTGCAGATCATCCGGGACTGGGTGCTGCGGTTCAATGAGCATGGCGCCGATGGTCTTCTGAACGGCAAATCGCCCGGGCAGCCCTCCAAGCTCAATGATGGCCAGCGCCAGGCGATCGCGCGGATGATCGAGAGCGGTCCGATTCCGGCGATACACGGCGTGGTGCGCTGGCGGCTGATCGACCTGGCGCAATGGATCTTCGAAGAGTTCCGCATCACCGTCGCCAAGCAAACGTTGAGCCGGGAGCTGCGGGCTATGGGCTATCGCAAACTCTCGGCCCGGCCACGCCACCATGCCCAGGCTGCGGATGCGATTGAGGATTTTAAAAAAACTTCCCCACGCGTCTGGACGCAATCGCGCGCGAAAAGGCGGTCGAGTGCGGCAAGATAGAAATCTGGTTCCAGGACGAGGCTCGGATCGGCCAGAAGAACAAGATCACCCGCCGGTGGGCCAAGCGCGGCTCCCGTCCCAGCGCTCCTCGTGATCAGCGCACCGCCTCCACCTACATCTTCGGTGCGGTCTGCCCAAAGGACGGCAAGGGCGCGGCCCTGATCCTGCCGGCCTGCAATACAGAGGCCATGAACCTGCATCTCGCAGAGATCGCCGCGATCGTCGCGCCCGGTGCCCACGCCGTTCTCTTGGTCGATCAGGCTGGCTGGCACCTATCGACGCGCCTCGTCGTGCCGTCCAACATCACCATTATCGCCCTGCCGCCGAAATGCCCCGAACTTAACCCGATCGAAAACGTCTGGCAGTTCATGCGCGACAACTGGCTCTCCAACCGTATCTTCAAATCCTACGACGATCTCGTCGATCACTGCTGCGAGGCATGGAACAAGCTCGTCGACCAACCTTGGCGGATCATGTCCATCGGATTGCGTCAATGGGCGCACGGGTTCTGATCAATGGGACTTGGTATTAGAAGTGGAGTTTAAGTCTGGCGGCATCTATCAATACCTGAACGTCGCCAAAAGCGTGTATGAGCGATTTAGACGTCTTCGTCTAAGGGAAAGTTCCTCGCCCAATTCATCAAGGACAAATACAGGACTGCGAAGGTCCGATAACTAATTTCGCAAGATCGGCTTTGAGAATGATCCGAAAAGGTACAGTGTTGGTCAGCTCATCGTACGGACAATCGCTTCCCTTTCTCTTGTGCAGCACGGCCGGGCAACCAAAAAACGAACTTCGGACAGTTGGCCATGCGACAGAGATTTAAACTCGGCGCATCAAGGCTGCCGGTAAAAGACTGAAATCATTGCTCCAAAAATTCCGTACTCTTCCGCCTGAAGTTCAGAGCCGCAGAGAAAAACGGCCATGAGAGAACGTGAGTTCGGGCCATCGCGGCAGGCAAGGTACAGAGCCTGTCCGGTGCAAACCGCAAATTCAAGCCGGTTTGTGTCTGTCTCGGGCGTCGAGAGAACGGCTTCTCTGAAAGGGTGGCGGAGGGAGAGGAACTGTATTCCAACGTTCTCTCGCAGGACGTGGATTTAATTCGTCCACGCTAGCTATCGATCATCGGTCACGCTCCGGTTGGCCTTTCGTATCCTTTCATTGCCGACTTTGCTGGCGAAAGGTTCGCGGCTTTTCCTTTTCTTGCGGGACTGAAAGACGGTTAATCGGGTGGAATTGGGTGAACGTTCGGCTTGCTATTTGGGCGCAATTGGGCGTCTATTCGGTGTGACCATCAAAAACGACACGCTCCGGATCACGCCGGCGATCTTGGCGCTGATCGCCGAGATCGATGAATTCAAGGGTACTTGGCGGGCGTTGGGAACGCTTGCCCCTGAGCGCCTGTCGGCGCTGCGGCGCGTCGCCACGATCGAGAGCATCGGTTCCTCCACCCGGATCGAGGGCAGCAAGCTTTCCGACCGCGAAGTCGAACGTCTGCTCAGCAATCTCGAAATCAAATCCTTGACCTCCCGCGACGAGCAGGAGGTCGCCGGCTACGCCGAAGCGATGGAGTTGGTGTTTCGCTCGTGGGCGGACATCGCCATCACCGAGAACCACATCAAGCAATTGCATCGCGACCTCCTCGTCCACAGCGAGAAGGATGAGCGACACCGCGGTAGCTACAAGACCGGCTCCAACAACGTCGTCGCCTTCGACGAGAGCGGCCAACAGATCGGCATCGTGTTCGAGACCGCGACGCCCTTCGACACGCCCCGCCTGATGACCGAGCTTGTGACTTGGTTCACTGAGGCGACGGAGGAGAAGCGTCTCCATCCATTGCTCGTCATCGCCATCTTCACGGTCGTGTTCCTCGCCATTCACCCGTTCCAGGACGGCAACGGCCGGCTGAGCCGCATCCTCACGACGCTGATGCTGTTGCGCGCGGGCTATGCCTACGTCCCCTACAGTTCGCTCGAAAGCGTCGTCGAGCAAAGCAAGGAGGGCTACTATCTGGCGCTGCGCCAGACACAAGAAACGATCCGCGCCGACAATCCCAACTGGGAGCCGTGGCTCCTGTTCTTTCTCCGCGCTCTGCAACAGCAGAAACAACGGCTGGCGAAGAAGATCGAGCGTGAAAAACTGGTGGCCTCAAGCCTGCCAGAACATTCCGTGCGTATCCTCGATCACGCGCGCGAGCACGGGCGCGTCAGCATTGGCGAGATGGTCAAGCTGACGGGCGTCAGCCGCAACACCCTCAAGGAGCATTTTCGGAAACTGGTCGAGAAAGGCTACCTGTCGAAACAGGGGGGCGGCCGCTCGACCTGGTACGTTTTGACTTGACTGACACTGTCGTCACGCTCGCCCGCCATCATGGTTGGCAGGTCCTAAGCCAAGCCAGTGCGCCCGGCGTCGCGGCCCACGCTGCGGTGGCGTCATGAACGTAAGCGACAGCCTCGTTCTTATCTCTTATGCCGATATAGGCAGGAAGCTGGCGCGGCATCTTCTTGTCGCCAAGCAGCAAGCTCGCAACATGTGTGTTATCACCGATCGCCTCTGAAAGCGCGCCACGAGACTCCGGGCAATCGCCGCTTCGCCGAAACGTCAACAACGCGCGGGACCAACTCCAGGCGGCCGAGCCGTCCTCTTTGTAACGCTTGATTAGCTTGGCAGCATCGTCATCGCGACCAAGGATGAGAAGGCAGTCCAGCAGGAGATAACGGATACCCTGATTATCATTGGGATTGAGACGGAGCATGTCCCTATAGTGCGTTACGGCCTCGTCTCGAAGACCTTTGTCCCAAAGCGTCTGCGCAAGACCGTGGCGAGCGCGCATATAGGAACGGGTTTCAAGCAAGCCCCAGAAATGTCCAACGTCTTCGCAGAACGCAGTCTTCCCGAGCGCCTTTTCGCCAGCCTCGACACCTTGGCGATAGATCTGGATTGCTTGATCCAAATCTTTTGCCGTCTCCTGCGCCAGCAGGACATAGGCGTCGGCACAGAGCGCGGATAATTCGAGCGCTTTCTTCGCCAATGCAATCCGCCGGTGCCGATCGCTGGCATCCCAGGCGTCATACATGATGTCCTGGGCCGCATCGACGGCATTGGCCTGCGGCCCGTCACTGAACTTGGCCAGCGACGACTGGATCACGCGCAGGTCAGGTAACTGGCTGGGCGCGGACATTACGGTCTTCTTCGTTTTGCGTGGAGGACGCGGCATGGCTCGATTCGCCTTGAGCGGAGACACGAAAGCGTAACCAATGCGCGTATACCCGGCAATGAGTTCGCATTTATGCGAACGTGAGCGAAAATCTGCGTATTGCAGCGAAATTCTGCGTAGTGGCGGAGAGGGAGGATTCGAACCCCCGATACGGTTGCCCGTATGCCGCATTTCGAGTGCGGTGCATTCAACCGCTCTGCCACCTCTCCTTGAGCCCGCAAAGAGCCTGAAAAAGCCCGATTTGGACGCTGCTATGTAACCAAGCGGGTCGAGACAGACAAGGCGCCGCCGGAGTATATTGTGCGGCAGCCAAGAAACTCGACCGCCGGCGAGCGTGACAATGCCCGACACCCTGAAAATCGACCGCACCCGGACGGAAGCGCGCCGCCTGGTGCTCACGCTGGGCATGGTCGCGGCCGTCACCGCGCTGATTTATACGCTGATCGTCGAAACCGGGCTTGGCCACGGCTCGGTGGTCTATCTGATCCCGGTGGTGATCGCGGCCACGCGCTGGGGCATCGTGCCGGCGATCTTCGCCGCGGTATGCGGGGTGCTCGCTTCCGCGTTCTTCTTCTTCCCGCCGCTCTACACGTTCCGCATCAAGGACCCGCACGAAGTCCTCAATCTGGCTTTGTTCATCTTCGTGGCGGTGGTGGTGAGCCATCTCGCGACCCGGCTCAAACGCCAATTGGAGGTCTCGCGTCAGCGCGAGATCGACTTGCGCGACCTTTATGCCTTCTCGCGCCGCCTCGCGGTGGCATTCGACGTGTCCGACATTCACGCCGCGATCGAGGATCATCTCGCCACCGTCACGCAGCGCAAGGTCGTCCTGTTCGCCGGCGCGCGCGATGCGTCCGCCGGCAGCGGACGGCGCGCCGGCGTCACGGTGCCGGAACAGGTCCGCGCCGAAGTGGTGGGGGTCGCCTCCGGCCGCCGCGGTGCCAACAGCGGCGTAACGGTGGCCGACGAGGGCGGCAACGTCTGGCTGATCCGCGCGGTGTCGCCGAAAAGCTCCGAGTTCGGCGTCATCGCCATCAACCTCGGCCACGCCTCGCAGGAAGGCTCGGACGAGATGCGCATCCGCGTCGACGCGGTGCTGGCCGACGCCACCGCGACGCTGGAACGGCTGGGCGTCGCGCACGCCATTGGCGAAGCGCGCATGCGCTCGCAGACCGACCAGTTGCGCGAGGCTTTGATCGGCTCGGTCAGCCACGAGTTGCGCACGCCGCTCGCCTCCATCCTCGGCGCCGCCACGGTGCTCGGCGCCGCGCCGGCGCTGGCGAACGAAAAGAAGCTCAGGGCGCTGGTGTACGACGTGCGCGACGAAGCCGAGCGTCTCAACAACGACATCCAGAACCTGCTGGATGCCAGCCGCATCAGCAGCGACGGCATCAAGCCGCATATCGAGTGGGCCGACCCCGCCGACATCGTCAATTCGGCGATCGAGCGCTGCCGTAACCGCATGGCGGGCCGCCGCGTCGTGCTCAATATGCCGGCCGATCTGCCGCTGATCCACGTCGATCCGGTGCTGGTGCAACAGGCGCTGGTGCAGATCTTCGACAACGCGGTGAAATACTCGGCTGCCGGCTCGCAAATCCTGGTGGCCGCGCGCGCGCGCGATGGCCGCATGATCCTGAGCGTCACCGACGAAGGCGCCGGCATGACCGCCGACGAGCAGACGAAGATATGGGAGCGCTTCGTGCGCGGCGAACGCCATGCCGCGACCACCAGCGGCTCCGGGCTCGGCCTGTGGATCGCCAATGCCTTTATCGCCGCCAATGGCGGCAAGATCAACGCGGTCAGCGCGGGCCCCGGCCGGGGCACATCGATGGCGATAGAACTCCCGGTCACGCAAGCCACCGTCATGCAAATGGAAGGCGATGCAGATGAGTGAGCCGTCCCCGATCGTGCTCGTCGTCGACGACGAGATTCAAATCCGCCGCTTCCTGCGCGCCGGTTTCGAGTTGAACGGCTTCGTCGTGCACGAGGCCGGCACCGGCGCAGAGGCGATCCGCTCGGCCACGCTGCGGCCGATCGATCTCGTGATCGTCGATCTCGGCCTGCCCGATATGGACGGCTCCGAAGTGGTCGAGCGCATACGCTCCTGGTCGAGCGTGCCGATCATTGTGCTGTCGGTGCGATCGACCGAGGCGCAGAAAGTTCACCTGCTCGAGCAGGGCGCCGACGATTACGTGGTGAAGCCGTTCGGCATGGCGGAACTGCTGGCACGCGTGCGCGTCGCGCTGCGCCGGCAGATGCGCGCGGTGAGCGGGGAGCCGACGGTCAAGGTCGGTCCCCTCACCATCGATCTCGCCGCCCGCGCGGTGACGCTCAACGGCGCCCGCCTGACGCTGACGCCGAAGGAATACCGGCTGCTACAGGTGCTGGCGCAGCACGCCGGCAACGTGGTGACGCATCAACACTTGCTGAAAGAAGTGTGGGGCACGATCCACGTGCACGATACGCATTACCTGCGCATCTTCGTGCGCAAGCTGCGCCAGAAGATCGAACCGCACCCGGATTCGCCCAAGATCCTGGTCACCGAACTGGGCGTCGGCTACCGGCTGGCGCAGAACGAGAGTGAAAGTGGCAACGGCCACATGGCCGCCGCCGAGGCGACCGCGAAAACCGAGACCTGAGGCGTTAACGATTTCCGCGCCGGCCGGGGGCCCGCCCCGGCCAGAACCGGCCAGCTTTTCTTGACAGGCCGCACTTTTCCCCGCCATAAGATGGCCAAACGCGGACCTTTTGGGTCCGCGTGCGTTTTCAGGGCTCCTAAGCCCTTAAAAACACACGAAAAATCGACTGAAAGAAGCCGGTCCGGAAGCCTCCGAGCACCGGGATCGAACGCCAGGGAAGAACGATGTTCGCAGTCATCAGAGCCGGCGGCAAACAATACCGGGTGGCCGCCGAAGACGTAATCCGGATCGACCGCGTGAGCGGCGAGCCGGGCCAGATCGTCGAATTCGGCGAAGTGCTGTTGCTGGGCGGCGACACACCGCAGCTCGGCACGCCCACGGTCGCCGGGGCGATGGTTGCCGGCGAGGTTCTCCAGCATACGCGCGGCGACAAGGTCATCGCCTTCAAGAAGCGCCGGCGCAAGAATTCGCGCCGCAAGCGCGGCTATCGCCACGAATTCTCGGTGATCCGCATCACCGAGATCCTGACCGATGGCGCCAAGCCCTCGAAAGAGGCAAAACCGCGGCCCCAACGCGCGCCCAAGCCCACGTCTGAAGGCGAAAAGTCTGAAGGCGAAATCGCGGTGAAGCCTGCCCGGGCAAAAGCCAGGAAATCGGCCGCGAAAAAGCCCACCAAGGCGCGTACAAAGCCAGCCGCAAAGAGCAAGAAAAAGTGAGATGATTCCTTCATGGAATTGGTGTAAATAGTAACGAGAATTCGAGAGAGCGGCGATGGCACACAAAAAAGCAGGCGGATCTTCACGCAACGGCCGCGATAGCGCGGGCCGGCGCCTTGGCCTGAAGAAGACGGGCGGCGAGATCGTCGTCGCCGGCAATATCCTTGCGCGTCAGCGCGGCACTACGTGGCACCCCGGCCGCAATGTCGGCCTTGGCAAAGATCACACCCTCTTCGCACTCGTAAACGGAAAGGTTCAGTTCGCCACCAAAACCAAAGGCCGCACCTATGTGTCGATCGTACCGATGACGGAGGCCGCAGCCGAGTAAAGGTAGACCAAAATCGAGGTCTGCCGGTCATTCCAAGTCAAACCGGCAGGGCTCAATGGGCTCTGAGAGGGGGAGACGGGTGACCGGCTCCCCCTCTTCGCATTTTTAACCTGGAGCCCGTGTCATGACACTGCTGGAACGCATACCGAGAGAGACCTTCCACGAGGGCAGTATCCCCGTCCTCGAGACCAAGCGGCTTGCTCTGCGCGCGCCGCGTCTCGGGGACGCGAAAACGCTAGCCGCGCTCGCCAACGACCGCCGCATTGCCGAAAACACCGCGCGCATTCCGCATCCGTACAAGATGTCGGATGCCGAGAGTTTCATTGCCGGCGCGGCGAAAGCCGGCGAGACGGCGTTCCTCATCACGTTGCGCGACAAAACCGTGATCGGCGCCTGCGGCCTCGTGTTCCGGGACGAGACGACGCCGGAACTCGGCTACTGGCTGGGCGTGCCCTTTTGGGGCCAGGGCTACGCCACCGAGGCGCTGCACGCTGTGATCGACTACGCCTTCACCGATCTGGCGCACGAGGCGCTGCAGGCGGGCGCGCGCGTCACCAACCCAGCCTCACGCCGGGTGCTGGAGAAGTGCGGCTTCCAGTGGACCGGCGTCGGCCTCTACCGCATCAGCTCGATCAAGTCGTCAGCGCCGATCGACCGCTTCCGGCTCGAGCGCGGCATCTGGTCGGCGCTCAAGGGCTGGGGGCGGTCGAAGAAGGTGATGTGACGATGGCGGCGCCGCACTCAAGGTGCCATCGTCCGCGGAAGCGGGCGATCCAGTAGCCACAGGTGCTATACCGGTAGCGTCGGCCAACGCGAGTTCTGCTCGCGTTACGAGATCAATGGAGATTGGAATATGTCAAACTTCAATGTCGGCTTTGTCATTTTCCCCAATCTGACTCAGCTCGACTTCACAGGTCCATTGCAGGTTCTCGCCAGACTGCCTCAGTCGACAACATACATCGTCGCCAAGTCGGAAGCTCCCGTAGCAAGCGATTGCGGGCTTAGCCTCGTGCCAACGTGTACTTTCGCGAACTGCCCGCCCCTTGATCTGATCTGCATTCCCGGCGGTGTAAGCGGCGTCATCGGAGCGATCGGCGATCGAGAAACCGTTGAGTTCGTCGGCCTGCAAGCGGGGCGCGCGAAATATGTCACTTCGGTTTGCACCGGCGCGTTCATTCTCGGTGTTGCCGGATTGCTCAGGGGACGACGAGTGACCACGCATTGGGCCTACACGGATCTCTTGCCTCTCGTGGGAGCGACATACGAAAAGGCCAGGGTCGTAAAAGACGGCAACGTGATCACCGCGGGAGGTGTCACCGCCGGTATCGATTTCGGCCTTAGCGTCGTAGCGGAGATTGCGGGTGAGCCGGCAGCCCAAGCAATCCAACTCGGCATCGAGTACGATCCAGCGCCGCCGTTCGATTCGGGTCATCCCGACAGGGCGCCGCCAGCCGTCAAGTCAGCTTTGTCGAGGCGCTACGAGCAGGCCAATTCGGCCCTTCGCGCGGGTATCGAGCAAGCGTCAATGTTATGACTCGCTCAGGCCGTCGTGGGCGACCGCGCTTCCGGCTTGAGCGCGGCATCTGGTCAGCGCTCAAGGGCTGGGGACGGTCGAAGAAGGTGATGTGACGTGTCCCGGACGCGGTGCGGCGCGTTAGCGGTGCGCCGCTGATCCGGGCCTTCGCGAGTTCGGCGTTTGGAAAGATCCCGAGTCTGCAGCGCATCGTTTCACGCTGCGCGGCGCCCGGGACACGTGATCCCCCGCTGGCGTCTCGCGCCGGGTTTTGCGAAACTAACGCCCTGCCCGTCTTCGTCAGGGAGGACAAAATGGCCTACGACCTCGACCAGTTCATCGCCGATTGCAAAACCACGCTGGCCCGCGATCCCGGCGTGCAGGGGCGCGAACAGGTGCGTCTCAATCTCGAAAAGCTGCTCGCCAATCCCGACTTCATCGCCAAATACGCCGGCGACGACGCGCCGCGCGGGCTCAAGGTTCTCTACGAAGACCCCAATCTCGGATTCCAGGTGCTCGCGCACATCAACGATAAGGCGCGCGTCTCGCCGCCGCACGACCACGGCGCCTCCTGGGCGATCTACGGCCAGGCCACCAAATACACCGACATGATCGAATGGGAGCGTGAAGATAACGGCGCCGATCCCAAGCGCGCCAAGCTCAGGCCGGTGAAGAAATACCGGCTCACCCCCGGCAAGGCCGGCATCTACCAGGACGGCACGATCCACTCGATCGATTACCCCGACTACGCGCGCTTCATCCGCGTCACCGGCACCAATCTCGACAAGATCCCGCGCATCAAGATTGATCTCAAAACAGGCGAAGTCGCGCAGATGTACACGGGAACCTCGTCGTAATCCTGCACGAACCCCAGTCTAAAGCCATGCTGCGCCCGATCAGCCCCGCCACCGTGAAAACCATGCTTGGCGACGGCGGTGAGCTGGCGCTGATCGACCTGCGCGAAGAACTCACCTTTTCGCAAAATCATTTGCTGTGGGCGCGCTCGGTGCCGCTAAGCCGGCTCGAACTGCGCTTTGCGCAACTGGTGCCGCGCAAGGCGACGCGCATCGTGCTGATTGACGGCAATGACGGGCTCAGTCAGCGCGCCGCCGCCATTCTCGGCAAGGCCGGATATAGCGATCTTAGCTTTCTCGACGGCGGCGTGGCGACCTGGGCCGCCGCCGGTTTCGAGTTGTTCTCGGGCGTGCACGTGCCGAGCAAGGCGTTCGGCGAATTCATCGAGCACGAAAGTGGCACGCCCAGCGTCAGCGCCGAGGAACTCGACGCGCTGATGCGCGCCAATACCGACATGGTGGTGCTCGACAGCCGGCCTTACGACGAATACTCGCGCATTTCGATCCCGACCGGCATCAACGTGCCCGGCGCCGAGTTGGTCTTGCGCGTGCACGACATCGCCCCCTCGCCCGACACGCTGATCGTGGTCAACTGCGCCGGCCGCACGCGCAGCATCATCGGCGCGCAATCGCTGATCAATGCCGGCGTACCTAACAAAGTCGTGGCGCTGCGCAACGGCACGATGGGCTGGCACCTCGCGGGGCTGACCTGCGACAAGGGCAAAGACCGCCGCGCGCCAGCGGTGACCGGCTCCGGCCTCGCCTGGGCAAAAGCAAAGGCGGACGCCGTGGCGCGCCATTTCGGCATCGAACGCGTCGACCGCGTCGCGCTCGCGCGCTGGCAAAGCGACCCCGCGCGCACGACTTACCTTTTCGACGTGCGCAATCCTGCAGAATATCAGCGCGGCCATTTTCCCGGCGCGCTGTCGGCGCCCGGCGGCCAGCTTGTGCAGGCGACAGACCTCTACGCGGGCACGCTCGGGGCCCGCATCCTGCTTTCGGACGACAACGAAGTGCGCGCGGTAATGACCGCCTCCTGGCTCAGGCAGATGGGATGGAAGGACGTCGCCGTGCTGCCGGAAGCCGGCAGCGAAACCGGCACGCCGGCGAGCCCCCTGCTCGCCGCGCCGCCCACGGATGCTGCCATCGATGCATCAAAAGTTCTCGAGATCGACGACGTGACGGTGATCGATCTGTCCAGCAGCCCGAATTACCGCAAGGGCCATATCCCTGGCGCCTGGTTCGCCATCCGCTCGCGCCTCGCGCAGGCCTTCCCCAGGATCGCGCTCAACGGTGCTGTCGTCCTCACCTCCGAGGATGGCGTGCTCGCCGGCCTCGCCGTCCAGGAAGTGCGCGCGCTCACGAAAAAACCGGTGCACTGGCTCAAAGGTGGCAACGCCGCCTGGGCCGCCACGGGCTTCCCGCTCGCCACCGACGCCAAGGTGGCGGACGAGCCGCTCGACGTCTGGCTCAAGCCCTACGAGCGTGCCGGCGACCCGAAGGCCGCGATGAACGAATATCTGTCATGGGAAATCGATCTGCTGTCGCGCATCGAACGCGACGGCACGACGAATTTCACCGCTTCACCTCTCCCACAGGGAGAGGTCGGATCGCGAAAGCGATCCGGGTGAGGGGTTACATTCCATCGAAAGACCTAGACCCCCTCACCCCAACCCTCTTCCCAGCGGGGAGAGGGAGCACACCGTATCCGCGACAACGACTGAATCAAATTTAAAAATTACTGCTTCAGCGCCGCCTCGAATTTATCGCCGAACTCCGCCAGTTCGTCGGCATTGATGTCGCTGACCGCCCAGAGATTGAGCCCGTTCTCGCGCCAGGTGCGGACATTGTAGCCTTGCAGGCTTTCCATCGTCGCGGCGCGGTTGGCCGCGCCCGGCGCCGGCGCACAGAACAGGTTGATGATGTGCACGCGGCGGCGATAGACAATGGCCGCCACCGGCTTGGCATCGACATAATCAAGCCGCCCGCCCAGCAGCGTGAAGCCCTGCGCGGTGAGGTCGGCGACCGGCGGCGCAACGTCAAGCCGGCCGTTGAACCACGGCTTCACCGTGTGCTGGTCGCTCGACTGCACGTCGATCAGATGCTGCGCCTGGAGCGAGCGTAAGTGCGCCGACACCACCTCGCCCAAAACGCGCTTGTCGTCGTCGGCCCGCATCACCATCACCAACACACCCGATGCTGCGATCGCGCTCAGTGCCGCACCTCCGGCGAAGCCCTTGATGACGGAGCGTCGGCTGGCGCCCGCAGCGCGCGGAACCGGCAGCCTGCCCTCGATGCGCGCACGCAGATCGGCCGGCGCGGCATAGCGCAAGCCGGCCGGCGACATCGCCTTGCGCAGTTCGTGGAATTCGCGCAGGCGCGCCGCGCAATCCGCGCAGCCGACGATATGCGCCTCGACCTCGCGCGCGTGACTGGCGTCGAGCTCGCCGTCGATCAGCGCGTGCATCAAAATGCTGGCTTCATCGCAATTCATTTGGGCTTACCCTCGCCTTCGGCCGCCTTCCAGGCGTCGCGCAACAGGCCGCGCGCGCGCGCCAGCCGCGACATCACTGTGCCTATGGGTGCTTCGATGACAATTGCGATATCGCGATAGGACAAATCGTTGATCTCGCGCAGCACGATCACCTCGCGGAATTCCGCCGGCAGTTCGCCGATCAACCGGCGCATGGTTTCCGAATTGTGCCGCCGCAGCATCGCCTGCTCCGGCGTGTCACTATCCTCCTGCCACACCGGCGGCACCTGTGGCTCGCCGGTCTCCGCCATGAACACCAGCCGCGCATTGCCGGCGTAAGCCGCATGGCAGACATTGCGCAGGATCGCCATCAGCCAGGGCTTGATCGGCCCGCCGCGGAACGTGTCGAAGTGGCGGAACGCGCGCAGGTAACATTCCTGCACCGCATCGTCGGCGTCGCTGGCACTGTGCAACAGATACCGTGCCAGCGTGTAGATGTCGTCGAGATGCGGCAGCGCGAGCGCCTTGAAACGCTCGGCTTTGCCGCCGTCGCCGACATCCGCTGCGCCGCCCCTCATCATTACAGTCCCGGCCTCGCATACGGACAACGTGGCGTGCCCAGCGGCATTCATCGCACGCTACTTTCCCACCGCCTCGACCACAATCGTTCCGGTCATCATGGGATGCAAGGAGCAAAAATACGCGTAGCTGCCCGGTGTGGCGAATGTGAACGAGAACTTGTCGTCGGTGTCCATCGCCTTCGACCGGAACGCCTGCGTCTTCGACGTCACCGTATGCGGGATATCGTCGTGATTGAACCAGGTGACGGTGTCGCCGGCCTTCACCGTGATCTGCTTGGGGTTGAAGGTGAAGTTGTCGATCTTCACCTCGACGTTCGCCGCTTGAACCGCGTTTGCGGTCACGCCGGCAACAAGCAGGGCCATCGCGCCCCGCGCGAGAATTTTCACGAATGTCATGGCGCTCAGCTCTTCAGCGGGGTGTCGATGATGGCGAGTTGCTTGTCGCCGGGCTTGAAGGTCACGCTGGCGGTGCCGAGCATGCTGCGCAATTTGTCGTCCGGCACTTTCATCGGGCCGGGAGACGTTGCGGCGCCGGGCGCCGGCTGCGGGAACGCGGTCGAGCGCGCGGTGTGGAAGGTGACGTTGCCTTCGACCTTCTGCATCACCTGGTGGATGTGGCCGTTGAGCACGGTCACCGAGCCGAAGCGCTTCAGGTAACCGAGCGCGCGCGCGCTGTCCTCGGTGCCCCAGCCCCATTGCGGATAAACGGTCCAGAGCGGGATGTGCGCAAACACCACGATCGGCGTCGAGGCGGATTTGCTTTTGAGATCGTCCTCGATCCATTCGAGTTGTTCCGTCTCCGAGGCTGCCCATGCCGCCGCCCTTGAGATTGGCGACATTAACCAGGCCCATGAAATGCACGCCGTTGGCGTCGAACGAGTAATATCCCGAGCCCTTGGCGCCCCGGCCGTAGCGGTCCTTGTAGATCTTGATGTCGGGATCGATGATGTCGTGCTCGCCCGGCACGTAATGCACGTCGAGCCTCGCTTGAGAGATGATCTTCTCGGCATCATCGAATTCCTGCTCCTTCGACAGATGCGTGATATCGCCGGTGTGGATCATGAAGGCGGGCTTTTTCGGGATCGCCTTGATGTGGGCGATCGCCTCTTCCAGCGTGCCCTTGGCGTTCGGGTTGGCCGGCTTGTCGAAGCCCATGTGGCTGTCGCTGATTTGCAGGAAGGTGAGACCCTTCGCTTCGGCTGCCGAGGCTTCGTCGATCAGTCCGAGCGAATGCGGCACCCCGCCGGAAATGGTCCACAGCACCCCGGTGCCGGCCCAAGTCATACATTCCAGCACCTTGCGGCGGCTGGGGCCTTCGCCGTGATCGTGTGTCGTCATGGCCAGTCTCCCTGTAAATGTCTACTCAGGGGACTAGATCGGGCGGGGTGGCGTTTTATTCCCGGCGACCTGTGGAACTACGGCGCTCAATACAATATACGCTGGCACCAGGCGTCATGGCCGGGCTTGTCCCGGCCATCCACGTCTTGCTTCTATCGCGACTTCCATAAGGCGTGGATGCCCGGCACAAGGCCGGGCATGACAGGATAAAATGAAATTCCTCGACGAAGCCAAGGTCTATGTGCAATCCGGCGCGGGCGGCAACGGCTGCGTCGCGTTCCGGCGCGAGAAGTTCATCGAGTTCGGCGGGCCGAGCGGCGGCGACGGCGGCAAAGGCGGCGACGTGGTGATCGAGGCGGTCGACAGCCTCAATACACTCATCGATTACCGCTACCAGCAGCACTTCAAGGCCAAGTCCGGCGGCAATGGCATGGGCAAGGACATGCACGGCGCCAATGGCAAGGACGTGGTGCTGAAAATTCCGGTCGGCACGCAAGTCTACGAGGAGGACGGCGAAACTCTGCTCGCCGATCTC
The DNA here is from genome assembly GCA_963709015.1 of uncultured Alphaproteobacteria bacterium. Classification (GTDB taxonomy): domain Bacteria; phylum Pseudomonadota; class Alphaproteobacteria; order Rhizobiales; family Xanthobacteraceae; genus Pseudolabrys. The sequence goes on from CAVPUU010000020.1 coordinate 14,833, forward strand.
ACCAGGGCCGGCGAGCGCATCACGCTGATGAAGGGCGGCAACGGCGGCTTCGGCAACGCCTACTTCAAAAGCGCGACCAACCAGGCGCCGCGCAAGGCCAATCCCGGCCAGCCCGGCGAGGAGCGCACCATCCGGCTCCGTCTGAAACTGATCGCCGATGCCGGCATCATCGGCCTGCCCAATGCCGGCAAGTCGACCTTCCTCGCAGCGGTCAGCGCCGCCAAGCCGAAGATCGCCGACTATCCGTTCACCACGCTGCATCCCCAGCTCGGCGTGTTCGAAGTCGATGGCCGCGAATTCGTCATGGCCGATCTGCCGGGATTGATCGAAGGCGCCCATGAAGGCGTCGGCCTCGGCGACAAATTCCTCGGTCACACCGAGCGCTGCCGCGTGCTGCTGCATCTTATCGACGGCACCGTCGAAGACGCCGGCGCGGCCTACAAGACCGTGCGCGCCGAACTGGAAGCCTACGGCCAGGGTCTCGCCGACAAGCCCGAAATCGTCGCGCTATCGAAAGCCGACAGCCTGACGCCAGAAACGATCAAGACCCAGACCGCGAAACTGAAGAAGGCCTGCAAGAAGACGCCGCTGCTGTTGTCGTCCGCCTCACGCCAGGGCGTCACCGACGTTTCGCGCGCGCTGTTCAAAGTGATCGTCGCGGCGCGCGAGAGCGCGGACCAACCACAAACGAAAGAAGCGGCCTGGCAGCCGTAACCCCACTGTCATTCCGGACGCCACCGATCTCGGGTTTACCCGAGAGCGGCAAATATAATGCCCAAGTCGGCTATAGCCGATTGGGTGGCGGCGATCCGGAATCCAGACAGATGGTATAAAGCAGGTTTCTGGATTCCGGGTTCGCGCCTTCGGCGCGCCCCGGAATGACAAATCGGGAGAACACTCATGAAAACCCGCGCCGCCGTCGCCTGGAAAGCGAGAGAGCCGCTCACGATCGAGACGATCGAGATCGAAGGCCCGAAGGCGGGCGAGGTGCTGGTCGAGATCATGGCGACCGGCGTCTGCCACACCGACGCCTATACGCTGTCGGGCGCCGACCCGGAAGGCATTTTCCCGGCGATCCTCGGCCACGAAGGCGCCGGCGTCGTGCGCGAGGTCGGCGGCGGCGTCACCACGCTGAAAGCCGGCGACCACGTCATTCCGCTCTACACGCCGGAATGCCGGCAATGCAAAACCTGCCTGTCGCAGCGCTCGAACCTGTGCACCGCGATCCGCGCCACGCAGGGCAAAGGCGTGATGCCGGACGGCACCAGCCGCTTCCGCTGCGACGGCGACCCAGTGTTCCATTACATGGGCTGTTCGACCTTCGCCAACTTTACCGTGCTGCCGGAGATCGCGCTCGCCAAAGTGCGCGAGGACGCGCCGTTCGACAAGATCTGCTACATCGGCTGCGGCGTCACCACCGGCGTCGGCGCCGTCATCAACACCGCGAAAGTCTGGCCCGGCGCCAATGTCGCGGTGTTCGGGCTCGGTGGCATCGGGCTCAATGTCATCCAGGGCGCCCGCATCGCCGGCGCCGACAAGATCATCGGCGTCGATCTCAATCCGGCGCGGCGTGTCATCGCCGAGAAATTCGGCCTCACGCATTTCGTCAATCCGGATGAAGTCGGCCGCGACAAGGTCGTGCAAGCCATTGTCGATTTGACCGGCGGCGGCGCCGACTTCTCGTTCGAATGCATCGGCAATGTGCAGGTGATGCGTCAAGCCTTGGAATGTTGTCACCGCGGCTGGGGCGAGAGCATCATCATCGGCGTCGCCGGCGCCGGACAGGAAATCTCCACCCGTCCGTTCCAACTCGTCACCGGCCGCGTCTGGCGCGGCACCGCCTTCGGCGGGGCGCGCGGCCGCACCGACGTGCCCAAGATCGTCGACTGGTACATGGACGGCAAAATCAATATCGACGACCTGATCACCCACACCATGCCGCTTGAGGCGATCAACGACGCCTTCGACCTGATGCACGAAGGCAAATCGATCCGCAGCGTGGTGATTTATTGAGAATGATGCCGCGCGCACGTCAGCGCCACGGCTCGTAGCCTCTATCCTCGTAACCCCCGTCCTCGTAACCTCTATTGTCGTTACGTCTTTCGATGACGATCAGGCGGCGGCCGCGCGCCGGCAGGGCATCGATATCCACGTCATCGTCGTCCAGCGCTTCGACGCTTTGCGACGCCCGCGGCCCAGCCTCGCGTAGGTGCGGCGACGCGATCCGTTCCGGCCGCGTGCCGCGCAGCGCTGCGACGGCGGCGACGTACAAACGCGGCGCGCCCCTTCGAACGGCTGATAGGTGCAGTCCGACGCGCGGAACGATGCGTAAGCGTTGGTGCAAGCCTGCACGTCGCAGTGGTTCGAAACGTGCTCAACCACGCCTTGCGCCGGTTTCTGTGCGGACGGCGCATCCGGCGGCGCCGGTCGAAGCTTTTGCGCCGGCTGCGGCGCGCCGGCATGCGCCTGTTGCGGCTGCGGCGCCTGCGCCTGCGCCTGTTCGGCCGGCGCGGACTGCTGCGGAACGGCCTCGTCACCCGTCTTCGCCGCGTCAGGCTTTGGCTCCGACTTGGGTTCAGATTTGGGTTCAGATTTGGACTCGGCGGCAGGCGCTGCGTCGGTGGCCTCCTTGTTGGCGGCCGCGGTCGTTTGATCGCTTGGTTGACTGTTTGGCTGATTATTTGGCGGATAAACCACGCGCACGTCCTTGGTGCCGCCCGGGTTCGCGGGATAAAGCGGCGTCAACGGCCGGCTGGAGTTGCCTTCGGTTTTTTCTGCGCGCACGTCTGCCTCGTGCTGCGCCAATTTGTTCGGCGCGCCGGCGACCTGCGGGGCGGGCTTTTGCGGCAGCGTCATCAGCTCGACCCCCAGCAGCATGGTGCCAACGCCGACGATCAGAATGGCAAGAAATGGAAGGAACCGCGTAAGGAATTGCATGACGGGCCTGTTTCGATTTGAATCTTTTTTGAGTCTTTTTGAGTCTTGGACCCAACGCCGCACCGGTGCCCGCGTTCCGCGCGCGCGCGAGATGGAACTTTTACTGCCCCAAATCGGTCGCGATTGGGCTGCACAAGCGGAATGACCGAAGGGGTTTTCTCTTTTCAATCCAGTCTGCCCGGTTCAATCCAATCTGCCCGGTCGCGAGTTCCATCGCGGCCGAAAATTCGGGGGCCCAGACAACAATGCGGCATTTGTTTGTGCCTGCCTGTCTGTGCCTGGCGACGCTGTCCGGCTCGCTCGGCTCCGATCCGAAACTTTCGCTCACGGATTTTTCCAGCGCCTCGATCGTTAAAGAAAAGTCTGCCGACGCCGTGCCCGGCGACAGCGACGAAAGCGCACGCGAGAAAGACAGCCCGCGTGACACCGCGGAGTTCTCGATGTTCTCGCTCGATGGCGGTGTAGCTACCCCCGACAGCCCGCCGTCAGATTTTGCGAACGCGCCGCCGCCGCTGCCGCCGGTCCCCAAGCCGGTAATCCAACGCTCGCGTGCGGAAATCTGCGACACGCTCACGCAGGCTGCGCAATCGAACGATGTGCCCGCAGCGTTCTTCATCCGGTTATTGTTCCAGGAAAGCGGCTTCCAACCCGGCGTCGTCAGTCCGGCCGGCGCGCAAGGCATCGCGCAATTCATGCCGGAAACTTCGACCAGCATGGGCCTCGACAATCCATTCGATCCGCTGCCGGCGATTCGCGCATCGGCCCGTTTGCTGCGCGATCTGGTGCAGCACTTCGGCAATCTCGGGCTCGCCGCCGCCGCCTACAATGCGGGACCCAAGCGCATCGAGGATTGGCTGGCCAAGAAGGGCGAGCTGCCGCACGAGACCCAAGGCTACGTGAAATCCATCACCGGCCGGGCGGCGGAAAGTTGGACCGTCGCCGAAGCCGGCAGCCCGGCAGTGAAATTGCCGCAACACGCGCCGTGCCAGGAAGCCGCCGGTCTGCTCGCCTGGAACGGACCCGCGCACATTCCGCTGCCGCCGACGCGCACTCCCGCAACGCCGGCCGGCCATACGACGATCGCCACGCGCGCGCATGGCAAGACCGCCCGCCAGGGTGCGCGCACGGCCATTGCTGTTCTCGCCGCAACGCCGGGCAAATCCGTTGCCGTGGCGAAAACCGCCAAGCCTGCCGTCCAACTCGCGGCGCGCAAGCAGAAGCACTCCAAGCTGCAAATTTCGCAGCGCTAACGCACGATTCCGAAAAAGCCTGCCCCGGCCTTGATCCGGGGTGGGAACCGGTCTTCGGATAAGATCATGCGCAAACAAAAATATCGGGGAGCGAGACGATTCAATCCAATCGGATCGCGCTCTGATCGCAATCACTTCACGCACAGCCGGCGCGGACCTTCGAGCGGTTGATAAGTGCAGTCCGACGGATTGAACGAACTGTAATATTCGGCGCAGGCCCTGATATGGCAACGCGCCGCGGTCGGCCCGGCCTGCGCATGGGAAGCCGCGCTGTCGGCGTTCGCTTCCACGCCCTTGGTACAGATCCGGCGCGGGCCCGCGAACGGCTGCCAGGTGCAATCGGACGCGCGGAACGATCCGTAAGCGCGCGCGCAAGCCGCCGCATCACATTGCGGCGGCACCGCCTGTTCGGCCATGGCGGGCGGCGGCAAGGCAGCCTGGACAGGTTGGCTCGGCGCCGCAGGCGGATTGACGGCGGCCGGCTTCGGCGTTTGCGCCGGCGTCGCCACGTGCACTTCGCTCGGCGGCGGCGCGGTGCTTTGCTGCGCGATCGCATGCATGGCGTGCCGGCTGGCCGCGGAGGGCTCGACCAGCGCGTCCCATTCCAGCGCCACGCTGAACATGGTGGCGACCAGAATTGCGAGATAAACGAGAAATGGCATCGTTGGGCCCAAAGCCCGCTCCCAGCGGGTAAAACGCAGCCCCACGCCCCCGGGTTCCGTCCCTCCCGGCCCTGATGTAGCATGTAGCCGTGCCGAGAATACTCCTCACCCACATCCCCGACATGCTGAAAAACTACTACGGCGAGCGGCCGCTCGAGGCCTTGCGCTCGCTCGGCGAGGTGCGCCTCAACGATACCGGCCGCGTGCTCGACGCCGAGGCGCTGGCAGAGGCGGCGCGCGGTTGCGAGATCGTCATCTCCGACCGGCAGACGCCCGGCCCGGCCGAATTCTTCGAAGCCGCGCCCGACCTCGTCGCCTTCCTGCGCGTCGCGGTCGATATCCGCAACATCGACGTTGAAGCCGCGAACGCGCAGGGCATTTTGGTCACGCACGCCAGCCCCGGCTTCATCGCCTCGGTCGCCGAGATGGCGATCGGCTTCATGATCGATTGCGGGCGCCATGTCAGCGCGGCCGCGGCGAGCTACCGCGCCGGCGGCGTGCCGCAGGCGCGCATGGGCCGCCAGCTCAAAGGCTCGACCGCCGGCATCATCGGCTATGGCGTGATCGGCGAATACCTCGCCCCGCTTTGCGCCGCGCTCGGCATGACGGTGCTGATCAGTGACCCGCACAAAAAAGTCACCGCACGGGGTTTAACGCAACTCGCGCTGCCCGACCTGCTGGCGCGCGCTGATTTTGTGGTCTGCCTGGCAATCGCCAACGAGGCGACCGAGAACCTGATGAACGCCGCGGCCTTCGCCGCCATGAAGCCAACGGCCTATTTCATCAATTTGTCGCGTGGCAACCTGGTGGACGAGGCCGCGCTCGCCCAAGCGCTCGATCAGAAGCGCATCGCCGGCGCCGCGCTCGACGTCGGCCGCGCCCAGGACCAGATGCCTTCTCTCGCGCTCGCCCGCCGCGCTGACGTGATCGCGACGCCGCACATCGCCGGGCTGACGCCGGACGCCGCCGAGCACCAGGCCTTCGACACAGTCAATCAGGTCAAGGCGATTGTCGCCGGCCGCATGCCGGAAGGCGCGGCAAACGCGCAGGCGGCACACCGGCTGGGGCGATTTAAGCCGGCGTGACGCCGCGCGGGGCGCTCGTTAGAACTTCCACTTCAGACCGGTGGAAATCCCGACCAGCGTCGTCCCGGTCCAGCAATGCGGGCCGGATGTGAGGCCGCCCGTCGAACCAGTCGCGTCATGGCAATCGGTGGTGACCGCCCGTCCGCCGGCGCCTAGATCGTAATGGGCGTCGGGGCCGTTGAAGGTCGCCGCCACGTCGGTGTACCAGGTCAAGTTCTCAGAGTACTTGTGCATGTACGCCAGCGTCAGCATGTCGGCCTGGTTTTGGTTCGGACCAAATGAAGCGCCGTCGGCAGTCGTCAGCGTGCTGTCGTTGTGCTGGCCCGGATTGCCCGGTGAGCGGAACGCATGCGCCCAGCCGAAGTGCAGACTATCCTGCGGGTTCAATTCCTGGCTGACGACCAGCCAGGTGCCGTAGCGCGTGCGTTCGTTCTGGAAGTCCAGCTCCGCCGGTACGTAGCGATGCAGGCGTTCGCCGATGACCCCGACCGTGGTCTTGGTCGCGAAGTGATACATGATGCCGAGCTTCATGGCGTCTTCGTTTGCGGTATCCTCGTTGCATAGGCGCTGCCCCGATCGCCGTTAGGAACACCGAGCAATCTTGTGTCCCAGGGGAAGGAACCGAGAAGGGAATGCCATACGCGCCAGCAATGTCGCTCGACCGGTTGACGTTCTGGTGGAACTCGTAGGCGCCGGTGATGTAGAACGGGCCGTTGGTATAGCTGAGATTGGCGCTTACCGCGTTGCTGAACGCACCGTCGCTGCACGACACCAGCGTATTGCCGCCGCTTGACGGATCGTTGCCGCCGGCGCAATCGGATTCGCCCGAGGAGAGATCGCTGCTGTCGTCGGCGCGGTTCTGGCCCGGCGAGAACATGACATTGAACTTGAGGCCGTTCCAGTTCGGCGATTCGTACCAGATCGCGTGCGTGATGCCGGGTGCCGAACTCGACGCGATTGTCGCCGCCCGAATTGCCCATGATAACGGAATAGTCGCCCCACATGCCGGAGAACGGATTGAACGCCGCCGTCGAATTCTTGTAGGGCCCGTCGGATTTGCCGACCTTGATGGCGCCCCATTGCGACGATGCCAGTCCGATATAGCTGTTGCGGCTGAACAGCGCGCCGTTAACCTGGTTGCTCAGGTTGCTGTTGGACTGTTTGATGCCGGGCGCCGCCGAAATGTCGATGCCGGCTTCGAACTGGTAGACGAAATTGAACGATTGCAGTCGGGATGTGCTGGAAGCCGCGCACGCCCAGATAAGAGATGTTGGTCGAGATGTCGGGCATCCAGCCGAAGTTTCCGACCGGCGTCGAACCGTCGGGGGCTACCGGGCCCGACTTGGCATTTTTCGTCGCCCCGTCGAGCGAAACGTCGAATTGACCGTAGGCGGTGATCTCGCCGCCGGGCGTGAAGAAGGTGAGCGTCTTGCCCGGCTTGCGTTCGAGGAAATAATGGCCCTGGCTATCGAGCCATCCGGACTTGACCGGCGCGCGCGCGTGGGCGTCGCCTGCGGTTGCCTTGGCCAGCGCCGCGTTGGCGTCCGCCTGGCTCGCCTGCTTCTTCGCCGCCTTCACATCGGCGGCCGTATGCGTCTGCGCCTCTTTCAATTCTTTGACGGTGCGCGTGAGCGCTTCGACCTGGGCCTGGAGCGCCTTGATTTGCGCCTCGGTCGCGGCTTGTGCATGGGCGCTGCGGCCCGCGCCCAGGACCACGATGAGAGATGTAATGCCACACCCAAATACAGCCGCAAACGTCGCGATAAGCCGCCCATGTTCCATTTCCCCGTAGTTTTGCCGTTTCTGATCGTTAGGCAATTGTTAACTAATAGGGCATCGATGGGCGATTACACTCTGGTGTCGGTCGTCTACGCCTTTTCGTGCTGTCGCGACTTACGCCGATGACGCGGACGATGTCCGCCGCGGTCGCGATTTTCATTTTTGCGGATGCGATGATGCGGGAGACGAGCTTTTAGCCCGTCGTAGCGCGCTAACGATTAATCGGCGTCAGCAACACATCGTGTTTGGAGGCCGCTCGATGCAGTCGAGCAGGTCCTTTTCGCTGAACGGCTTGGCTAAATACCCCGTTACGCCCGCGTTGAGCGCGCGCGTATGAACGGCTTCGTCGGGATAAGCCGTAATGAGGATCGTCGGGATCGGCGTGCCGGATGCAACCAATGCCCATACAGCGCCAGCCCGCTCATGTTCGGCATTTGCACATCGGCAATCAGGCAGGACGTAATGCGGATGCGATTGGATTTCAGAAAATCGTCGGCCGAGGGGAAACCCTTTACGATAAATCCATGCGACCGCAAAAGGCCGATGGTCGCCTCACGCACCGAATTGTCGTCCTCGACGACGGCAATAGACGATTTGATTAACATTACGGCGGCCTTCAACACATTTGCGCAAGCCGCCGGAGTGAAGCGCCGCGCGGCAAACTACGGCCCCGGAACGGTTGGATAGCGGAGATTATCTGGGCCGGCAATTATACCCTAGTAGCGATCCGCTATGCCATTTCGGAAGTGGCCGAAAGCTTGTCGGCCATGCGGACCAGATCGGCCAGCGATTTGGCTTTCATTTTCTGCATTACGTGACGGCGATGCACCTTCACGGTGACCTCGCTGAGCTTGAGCTCGGCGGCGATCTGCTTGTTCGGCCGGCCGCTGGCGACTTTCAGCATGATCTGCCGTTCGCGCGCCGTGAGCGAGGCGAAGTAGCGCCGCAGCACGCCGTTAACCGCCGCCGCTTGCCGCCGGGTGCGGTCGAGCTCGATACCGTCATAAATGGCGTCCAGCAGATCCTGATCGCGGAACGGCTTCGGCAGGAATTCAATGGCGCCGGCTTTGATAGCGCGCACCGACATCGGCACGTCGCCATGCCCGGTGATGAAGATAACCGGCAGCTCGATATTCGACTTCGTCATTTCGCGCTGGAAATCGAGCCCGCTCAAGCCCGGCAGCCGGACGTCCAGCACCAGGCAGCCGGGCGCGTCCGGCCGGTTGAACTGGAGAAATTCTTCGGTCGAGCCGAACGTGCGCACGTTGAGATGGATCGAGCGGATAAGCCCGTCGAGCGCCTCCCTGACGGAAGGATTATCGTCGATCACGAACACAACGGGACTGTTATGGGGACTGTTATCGCTCACGGTTCCAAGCCCGCCGGCAGACTGAAACAAACGACCGCGCCGCGCGGCGAATTCGGCGTCGCCCAAATCCGCCCGCCATGGGCCTCGACGATCGAACGGCTGATCGCGAGCCCCATGCCCATGCCCTCGGGCTTGGTAGTATAGAAGGCGCTGAAGGCGCGGTCGAGATTTTCCGCCGCCAGCCCGGCGCCGGTGTCCTCGACCGCGATCAGCGCGCCTTTGCCCTCGCGCGTGGAACTTATGGTCAGGAGCCGCGGCCCTTCCGGAATGCGGTTCATGGCCTCGAGCGCGTTGAGGATGAGATTGAGGATGACCTGCTGCAACTGCACGCGGTCGCCCTGCACCGGCGGCACGTCGTCGGCAAGTTCGGCGCGCAGCGCCACATGTTCTGCAAAATCTCGCTGTCGATCAGGCTCAGCGTTGCCAGGATGATATCGTTGACGGCCAGCCAATCCTTTTGCGGCGGCGAGCCCTTGGTGAGCGCGCGCACCTGCGCGATGATTTCGCTCGCCCGGTTGGCGTCCTTGACCAAGCGCGTGACCGCCTGCCGCGCCTCGTCGAGATTGGGCGGCCGATCTGCGAGCCAGCGCAGGCAGGCATTGCCGTTGATCACCGCCGCGGCGAGCGGTTGATTAACCTCGTGCGCGATCGAGGCGGTGAGTTCCCCGAGCGTGGTCACGCGCCCGACATGGGCGAGCTGCGAGCGCGCCTCGTAGGCCGCCGCTTTTTCCGATTCGATCTTGAGCGAGAGATAGGTCGTGATGGCGATCGCCAGAATGCTGATCGTGGTATTGATGACACCGATCCCGCTCGAGCCGCTGGCCGCCGTCAGCAGATCGCTGAGCAGCGTCAAGCCGATGCAGCCGGCGCCGACCAGAATGACGCCGCGCTTCTTGCAGAAGCGCACCGACATCAAGACGACGACGGTGTAGAAGGCCGGAAAGGCGATTTCCAGATCGGCGAGCGTGTCGGCGACGAAAATGGCGGCCGCGAGCGCGACCGTCACGGCGGGAAGCAGCCACGGCGCGGCGATGGCTCGAAGTTGCGGCAGCTTCATTTCGGCGCCCCGATGCTCCGTCAGTTCGCTGCCAAGCCTCGCCAACAACGGAGGCAAAGACAAGGGTTGGGGCGACTTTTTAGCCTGCGCTACCTGACCCAGCGGCCAGCGAATAGCTGGTGCTACGCCCGCCTCCTTCGTCCTTCTTCAGAATATTGCGCTCGACGAGTTCGGTGATGTCGCGTAGCGCCGTGTCGGGCGAACACTTCTCGATTGTCGCCCATTTCGACGAGGTGAGGTTGCCTTCAAATCCATCGAGCAATCGGTTGAGCATGTCGCGCTGCCGTTCGTTAAACGGCGCAGCTCCATATTTTTTCCAGAACTCCGCCTTTTGAAAGACCGCTGCCAGAATCTTTTCCGCGCCGTCAAAGGCGCGATCGAGGCAGCCTAAAAACCACTCCAGCCATGGGGTGATATCGAGATTGCCTTTTTGCGTCGCTTCCAGAATGTCGTAATAGGCTTTCCGCTCCACACGGATTTGCGCGGACATGCTGTAGAAGCGTTGCGGGCTGTCTTCCGAGCGGGCGAGCGTCATATCGGCGATCGCGCGCGCGATGCGGCCGTTGCCGTCGGCAAATGGGTGGATGGTGACGAACCAAAAATGCGCGAGCGCGGCCTTGACGACCGGGTCGGTGTTGTCCGGTCCGTTGAACCAATCGAGGAAAGCTTTCATTTCAGCATCCAGCTTTTCGGCGGCCGGCGCTTCGTAGTGAACCTTCTCATGGCCGTGCGCGCCGGAGACCACCGGCATTGGCCCTGATTTTTGGTCGCGCCACGCGCCGACGACGATCTTGCTCATGCCGCTGCGTCCTGTCGGAAATAGCGCCGCATGCCAGCCGAGCAAACGTTCGTCAGTCAAAGGCTCTTTGAACTCCTGCGTGGCGTCGAGCATCATCTCGACGACGCCCTCAACGTTGCGGTCTGCGGGCGGCAAGGCGCCGCATCCATGCCAAGGCGACGCGCGATCGACGAGTGAACCTGATCCCGGTCGAGAATTTCGCCCTCGATTTCGCTGGATTTCAGCACGTCTTCGGTCGAGGGTCGTGAGGACGGCCTCCTCCCGCAGCGGAAACCCGAGGGCCTGCATGCGGCCGATAAGCCGCCCCTGGCGGTGCCGGACGGCGGCCAGTTGTTTGGCTATGTCCCGCTGATCCCACCTGAATTTGGGCCAGCGCCGGCAGTTCATGAATGTATTTCGCCATTCTCCGCATCTCCTGCGGAGGTTATGCCTGTTATTCTCCGCATCGGCAAGGATTATCCGCGTTATATGCGGAGATTAATCCCTGCATGCGAATGGACGGATGGCGTTGCGGTAAATCGTCGTCTGGTATAGAACATAACAAGAACAAACGTTATTTCGTCCTATCTTTTAAGGCCTCTTGCCGTTATTCCATCGATGGAATATCAATGTCCTGGCCGGTCGAATACACCGACGAATTCGCCGCGTGGTGGGAGACGCTGCGCGCCGGCGCACAGGATGACATTGCCGCCATCGTCGCCGTGCTGGAGCAGAGAGGCCCGCGCTTGCCGTTCCCTTATGGAGACCGGATCAGCCGGAGACTTCGTTTTGCCTACAACTGCATCCGCAATGATGCGATTGAAGACTTATTTCGCCTTTGTGGGCTTCTTCGATCCGTTGTTTCAGGGCTTCTAAAAGAGCAGTCGCATCAACTAAAAGAACTACACGCTTGAGAACGCCTCCCAATTCTTCGCCTGTTGCAAGCCATAGGCGACCAGAACTTATTGAAACAATCGAGGCGTGGATGCGTCGGCCAGCAATCTCGACTTCAACCTTAGCGTCTTCGAATAGGTCGGCTTCGTCCGCGAACGGAAACTCATATACAGCTTCGTTTCCATCTGCGCGGATACCATTTTCAAGTTCGTAGCGTTTCTGACCTGCACCTGTTGCCTTGATTTCAGCAATCAGAGCAGTCAGTGCTGCAACATATATTTGTGGGAGGTCCGCGTCCCCCGCGATGCTCAAGGGCCGATCCGCATTCAGCGGACGGACCCAAGGTTGCGGCAGCCCGGGTGTCCCTACTTGGTCGAATGCGCGATAAATTTTCGGGTCGCTTGCGGTCGTCTGGTGGTTGGTCAATGCCAGTTTTGTCCTCCGCCGGTCGTTCCTGCGCCGCCGCATGTGCTTGGTTATTGCGGGGCGGACGTTCCTGCCCCCTCGGGGGCAACAGCTCCTTCTTCGCTTTCTTCGTTGACGGAAGTTCATCATCAGAATGGTTTGCTGATTTATCTGCGTCGGGTTCAAGGCCAGCCAATCTCTCGGCAGCTAGAGCAAGAAGGCGGCGCGCTCTTCTAGTTTTTCGAATTGATAGCTCGTGAACGAGCTGTGAAAGAACGGTCAAATCTTCGGGGTGGGCGCCAAATAGGGCTTCGAGACCTTCGACTGACAAGGATGTGTATGGTCTTCGTGCGTCTACCATCACTACTACTAGCCCCAAAAGGATGTGATAATAGTGTTTCTCAACTAGGGCGTCAGCGCTTTTTGCGCAGGCAAGACGATTCGAGAGCCATGCTAGACAGCGCCCACGATTAACGCCGCCGCTGCCGGGTCATGTCAAAAACGCCGTCGCTCAAGGATTTCCGCCGCATCGTCGTGAAGGTCGGCTCCTCGCTCCTGGTGGACGCCGCCGCCGGGCAGCTCAAGCGCGCCTGGCTGAGCGATCTCGCGGCCGACCTCGCCGGCCTGCACAAAAAGAAATGTGACATCATCGTGGTGTCGTCGGGCGCCATCGCGCTCGGCCGCGCCGTGCTCAAGCTGCCGGCAGGCTCGCTCAAGCTCGAGGACAGCCAGGCCGCAGCCGCGGTCGGGCAGATCGCGCTAGCGCGCGCCTGGTCGGAAGCGCTCGGCGGCCACGCGCTCACCGCCGGCCAGGTGCTGGTCACTTTGGGCGACACCGAAGAGCGCCGCCGCTATCTCAACGCGCGCTCCACCATCGCCAAGCTGTTGGAATGGCGCAGCGTGCCGGTGATCAACGAGAACGACACCGTCGCCACCAGCGAGATCCGCTACGGCGACAACGATCGGCTGGCCGCGCGCGTCGCCACCATGATGAGCGCCGATCTGCTGGTGCTGCTGTCGGACGTCGACGGGCTTTACGACAAGCCGCCCGAGCGAAAGCGGCGCCAAGCGGGTAGCCCTAGTCGCGCGCATCACGCCGGAGATCGAGGCGATGGCGGGCGTCTCTTCCTCGGCGCTGGCGCGCGGCGGCATGCTGACAAAAATCGAGGCCGGCAAGATCGCCACCACCGCCGGCACGCACATGATCATCGCTTCGGGCCACGTCGAGCATCCGCTTGCGCGCATCGCCAAGGGCGGCCCCTGCACCTGGTTCCTCACGCCGGCCAATCCGGTGACCGCGCGCAAGAAATGGATCGCCGGTTCGCTCGAGCCGCGCGGCGCGCTCATGATCGACGCTGGCGCGGTGCAGGGCTTGCGCGGCGGCAAAAGTCTGTTGCCCGCCGGCGTCACGAGGTCGAGGGCGCGTTCGGGCGCGGCGACGCTGTGGTCGTGCGCGGGCCGGACGGCGCCGAGGTCGGCCGCGGGCTGTCGCGCTACGATGCGGAGGACGCCGACAAGATCAAGGGCCGCTCCTCGGCGGATATCTCCTCGATCCTCGGCTTTGCCGGGCGCACGGAAATGATCCACCGCGACGATCTTGTTCTGGCCGGAGAATAGCCGGAAGAACAAAAGATCACGGCGCAGTTCGCCGGCGAACGCCGCCAGTTCTGCCGATGA
>CAVPUU010000021.1:0-124095 GCA_963709015.1 uncultured Alphaproteobacteria bacterium
CGGATGCCGAACGGGAGTTGCGGGAGGCTTTTTACCAGAACCTTGTCTGGGTGGTCGACGGCACGCCATTCCGGAAGAATTTCGACATCTACCACATGTTGCCGGACCCGGCCTCCGGGCTTGCTCAGGATCTTGTTTGGGCGAAAGCGGTTCGCGACATGGCTGGAGCGAATTGCGGGATATTCTTCCGGGTGTCGGCCAATCAGGAGCACGATCCCGGCGTGACGAAGGCCACACTGCGCGGCGGATTGATCGAAAGCCTTGAACGGATCCGGCCCGAGGTCGAGGCGAGCTATCGGGGGCACCATCAATATGACTGGGTGCGCCCGCGCCAGACCTGGCTGGATGCGAAATGCCCGGTCTATATCGATTTTGGCGATGAATGGCTGGCCCGGCTCGAAGTGTATGATGAGACCGGACTTAGGTGCATCCGTCTGGTCGCTAAACAAAAATTCGTCCACGACGTAATGACAGAGACGCGGGGAGTAGACATCGCCACTCGGTTTTATCCGATCTCTTCAGACTAGCATCGAGATACCATGACACAGGACATCACGCCACAAGAGGCGATTTAGCGCCTTGAAAATCATTTCGGCGGTCGCGAGGGAATGCTCACCCATACGCTTACTATGATTTCGACATCTGGGCAGCCGACGGATGTCACTTTCTATCGGCGGAAACCGATATTGGATGTCCGGGTCAGCACAAAGCTCGGCGCGGCTTGCTTCTATGGGCTCGAAAGCCATGTTCCTAGCCTGCTCAAGCGCATCGAGTTCTCAAACGGCGTTGTCGCAAGCCTAGGAGAGATTTGGACCGTCAATCCGATGCCGATAGACGGCTTTTCCCGGAGGAGTTGGCTGCGGTAGACCTTGCCCAAGGCGAGGAGCGACAGGGGCCACAAGGGGAAACATTGCGGAAGATGATCCGAAAGACGTATCATTGCAAAAGCCGGAAAGAGACCGACTACTTTTGCGGCGATGGATCGCGTCCTAGCGACCCTGAACGATGACTCGTATTCTTTGGACCGCCGAGTTTGGGCGGCATTTGCCACTGCGGCGGCGGGGGATTCTCCCGTAGATGAGCGATTAACGTGCGCTCATTCGTAGTTCCCATTGGCCGCGGCATCCAACCCGCCCTCATAGGGCGCGAGCGGTCATCTCAGCGTCGGCCGCGTCGAACGCGCCGCAATAGGCAAGAACGACGGCGTACTGGCTGCGCACGGGATAACCCGGCCCGCGAGTTAAGCCCCATGATGGTCGGCATGAGGTTTCGTTCGATCACGTCGCGCGCGCCGACATAATCGTTTCGCCCGATGAAGTCGTCGACGAGTTCCTGGCCGACCCTCACGAACGAATCCAGCGATGCGCCATCGAATAGAACTTCATCGCGTGGATTGGGGCTAGCCCCGGATTGTTTCCGGTCGCCTTCATCGCCTTGGATTGGAGATCAGCGAAGTCGGCAAGGTGTTTAAGGTCGTCAGTGTGGTTGCTCGCCTTTGAGCAGCGGAAAGATCTTATCGGGGTTGTTCCCCATCACGTCGGCTAACCTAAGGTCCCAAGCAGGTCGTAATATTCAGCGATCAGATCGAGGGTGCCTGAAACACATTCATCCATCATGCCGAGTTCGAAAAGGGCGTGTGCATAATTATACTTTGCAACTCGAAGGTGCTGAGGCGTTGCGGTAGCACGCGGCTCAACTCGCTCATAATTCTTCTTCACGGTCGCGACGTCCTTGTCGCGTGCAGCAAAGACCATGCGTTTCATTCCAACGGCGAGGCGTTCGGCTGAGGCCGAGATTATTCTCTGACAAGTTCATCCATGCGGTCGAGCTTGTTCGGATATCGGTGTCGTCGCCGTCCTTAAAATGCGCGAAGACCAGCCCGTCGAGCGCCCAAAACCGATCTTCGGCCGCGATAGTCGGAGACGCAGCGGCCTCGGTCAGAAAGGCGGAAATCTCCTCCATGTAGCCGAGCTCATCAAACACTTCGTCCGTCGCCATTTCGACCAGCGGCTTCACGTTGCCCAGGGCCACAAACATGCGAAGCAGTAGGAATACTCGCTGACGATCATGCTCTTTAGGCAGCGCGACCATCACGAGGTCACGGATGGCCTCTCGTGCCGCCTTGAGCGCCACAGCGCCGACATCGTCGAGGAATGCGCGGCCGAGCGGGCGGATCGCATCATGGATTTTGAAGCGATCGACACCGAAGATCTGAATTGAGCCGCTCGATCGGAGGCGACGAAAAGCCGCCGCCGCGTCGGCCGGCTCCATTCTCGAACGTCCGCTTGAGTATGTTGCTAGCTTCGGCTTGTGAGAGCGGAACGTCGCTCAGGCTGAGCGCACCAACCGCCCGACGGTCGTTGTCATTGAAGGTCTCGAACACGTCCGCAAGGATGAGTTCTTGTGCCGTTTCGACGATATGCGTCCGCTCCTCGAGTGCTGTGCAGAGCCGGTCGACGTCTCCCTCATATGATTTCGCGGCGATCTTGATGGCATTTTGGACATAAAGCGGTAGGCCGGCCGTGAGCTTCAGCAGGCGCTCATAGTCCTCATAATTCCCGCGACATCCGAGCGATGATCCTTCCGCCGCCGCGGTTTCGTTTGACCACCCCAGAAGAGGCTCAGCCGATACGCCGATCGTGGCTTCGAGCCGGGCGATTGCGGCGTTCGGTTGAGCGAGCAGGACAAGCGCAGTTGCGGCGACGCTGCAATGAGGGGCGCGATATCGCCGGCTGCAACGCGATGGGCGTTGTCTAGCACCACAGTGGCGGTGAGACCGTCGTCCGCAAGGTGTCGGCCGATCGCGACGAGGATTTCGGTTCCGCTGGCTCCCGGCAGCAAGATTTCTCCTAGCTTGCCGCCACGCGATCCAAACATGCGGGCGGCCAGCTCGCGAGCGACTGCGCTCGCCAAGGCGGGCCCAGAGATGTCTGAAACGTCGTAGTACGCAAGTCTGTCGGTCGCGTGGAGGGCAGTCTGAGAAACCCACGACGTCTTGCCAGCGCCTGAGAAGCCGACGACGAGCCGCACGCGCTGCGGGCTTACGAGCGGTGGCTCTTGATCCTGCGGCCGGTATCGCAGCGGTGGCGCGGGGAAGTCCTGAAGCGAACTACGAGTTGCTCGAAGAGGCTCGGAAGATCTTCACCAGCGAACGTGTGGCTTGGGTTGGGTTCAATACCGGCTGCTGCCGCCAAGATCCGACCGCAAGTTTCCAAACCAGGGTTTCCGGCGCCAGGATTGAAAACGGGGAAGGGTGGCCGCCGCGACCCGGCATGCTTCAAAGGCCTCACTGACAGTCTCCCACGGTTCCGGGAGCGAAGCGGCCGGAGAGCAGCTCCTGGAACAGGAGAGCAACTCGGCCGGCCAGGCCGCGTTCGCGGCCCGTTTGGACAGATCTGACCCGGGTGGCGTGTTGGACACGACAACGAATTGGCATGCGCCGCTCCGCCGGCCCGCGGCGTGCTCTGCCCGGATCTGATCGAATCTCGCGAGGGCGCCCTCAACATCGCTGAAGATGAGGCGCGATCCGCGGGTTTTTATCTGCGCGTAGATTTGCTTCCCGGGGAGTACCACCTCGACATCTTCGTCGTTCTCGACGACGACGTGCGTGACGCCCTGAACTCGCGGCGCAGAGCAAGCATGCGGCCGCGTAGAGGTGCTGATAGAGGAAGCCGCGATGAACAGCTTCGATACCGAGCAAGCTGACGGGCGTCTAGGTTAAAGGTCTCCATGCCACGCTGCTAATTCATACGAGGGGTGGAGAGCGGCGCCGCTTGGAGGAACTTAGCTTCGGCGATGTAGTGCCGATAAGCGAAATTGATGAGGTCCCTGACCAGTTCGAGGAGCCCACCTGTGGGCAGTCCGTCGAACGGATCACCATGCGCTAACGCGTTCCGACGCTCAGCAAGGGTTGGATGAGTCGCCGATCAGCTGACCCACGGCGCTGCCGCCACAGCGCACGACCATCGGAATTTGTGCATCGGTCAGGCCATCGGAGTCGACCATATATTTGAGAAGCGTGGCAAAGATCTGCTTGCTTTTAGAAATCCTCCCCCCGTAGCGATCCATCATCGCCAACTCCAAGGCGATCAGGGCCGCGAGTTCGCCCGCTTTCACGACGCTAAAATCGACCCAGCCCAGCAGGTAGAGCGTCTGCGCGCGTGCATACTTTGCGCGCACGATCTCCGGGATGCGCGTGTCGATGCCGAGGCTTTCAACGAAGGCGCGCCATTCGGCAGCCTTCTCAAATTGGATGAACCCTCCGGCATTACCTTGCGTCGGCCAAGCCAGCAGCACCGGGTCGTTCCGGTCGTTGAGCGTGATGTGAGAGTGATCCGTCAACGACATCATGCCCTTCGCAACATCCGCTCGATGCGCACACGCTGATAGCCGTGCGCATGCACATGCTGGCGAAGCTGCCGGATATCACGCACGCCAAAGGCGACCGATGCCTTCAACGGGCTTGCGAAGGTCGCATAATAGGACCATCGCGTATCGGCCGGGAGCGGGGCGTTCTGCCGGCATCGGTTATGACGACGTCGCGCGGATCGCTGGTGTTGCGAAACGCATGAAAGGTGATCCAGTGGGGCCGTCGATAGCGCGCGGCCTTGCTGAACGGCACCGATTGGACCTTCACATCCGTCTGGTCGAGGACCCAGTCGCGTTGCTCCAGAATTTGGCGAACCATATGGCCGATCATCTGTTTGACCCGGTCGGCGAGCACGTCCTCCCGAAATTCGTCGAGAAGGTGCTCCTCAATCCCCTCCACGGCAGGCTTGCTAAGTTGCGAGGCCGTTTCCAGCCGGGCGACATTCTCGGCTTCGGTCAGGAACGCCCAGATGCGCTGACCCAATTCGGTCTCATAGAGTGACGCGAATTTCTCGGGATTATAGGCAAACATGACAGGGCCTCCTTTACCGGGCAAATATGGCCGGTTATAACCGCCTGTCAATGGCTGCACGGGGGTCTAAGCGTCACCTGGCCAGCACGGTGAGTTACGGCCGCGGTGCGGTCAGCCTGCGCCGGAGCAGCCGAGCAAGGACTGTATCGGGGAGGGAACTTTGCAGATTGCGCAGTAGAGATCGAAAACTTTCGCGGCATCCGCGAAGGCACTGTTCAATTCTCACCACACACCGTCTTCGTCGGACCCAACAACTGCGGGAAAACGACAGTCGTCGAAGCCCTCGCGCTGCTGTTCGGGCGGATCGAATGATCCGCCAACTGACTGAGCACGATTTTTCGGCAGCAATCCGCAGCCACCCGATCGGATCCGTCTCGTCGCGACCGTGATCGACTTCGAGGGTGACGATCCGGCCCAGCACCTGGACTGGTTTCGCGACGACCGAGGAGTGGTGAAATGGTGGAATCCGGCGAACGGCGCCGTGATGCCTGCGCGCGCCGATCCGACTTGGCGCCTCGCCTGTCAGGTAGCTTTCTCCGCCGGTTCCACCGGCCGTCGCTGGAAGTGGAGACGCTGCGCTATTTCCACGATGACGATGCGGTCGAGGACGTGTTCTCCGAAGAAAGCGCCACCAGCTTTCCCGCGCGCTTGATCCGAGACATCGGCTTTTTCTTCGTACCCGCGGCGCGAACATGGGACAGAACAGTGTCGTTTGGATCGGAGCTGTTCCGACGGGTGATCGCGGCCGGTGAAGGCCAACCTTCGGAGTTTGTCCTCAGTGAGCGAGATAGGCTGCGCGCACCCGATGCGCGGCTCGAGGAGGATGAGCGCCTAGCGCCAATCGTCGAACGACTAAATCTTGAATTGCGCGGGTTCTTCCGGACAGCGCCGAAGCTCCATTTAAGGGTGACCGCAACCGACAGCGACGGTCTGCTGGAGTCGGTGGTGTCGCACTACGCGCATGAGGGGGCTGATTTGCCGTTGCCGGCGAAGCGGCATGGCAGCGGGCTACTTTCGCTTCAGCACCTGCTTCTGCTGCTCCAGTTCGGTCGGCTTCGGGCGGAGGCTCAGGAGGGCTTTTGGATGGCGTTGGAGGAGCCTGAGCTTCACGTGCCTCCCGCCCTTCAGCGGCGATTGGTTCATCGCATCCAGGCGTTGTCGCAGCAGACGTTCGTCTCGACACACTCGCCGATGGTGGCGGCGCTGGCCGACCCGAAAGGGGTCGCTGTCCTCCGCAACGACAATGGCCAACTCACGTCGGTCCCGTTGCTGACATCCACGCTGCCGGCTGACACGCCGAATAGCGTCCGCAAGCTCTTCCAGGTCAATCGGGTCGAAACGATCGCAGCGCTGATGCACGAGTTCGTTTTGGTCCCTGAAGGTCGAACCGACTACGAGTGGATCGGGCTTCTGGTGCGCGCGGTCGACCTGCACCAAGGCTGGGCAGCGGCCGACGAGTGCAGGTTCGATGCGTTTGTCGGCGTGATCCCGACGCATGATGGAGCGGTTCTCAGAACCGTCGAAGCTATGGCGCCTCTTCACCCGCGTGTAGTGGCGATCGTCGACGGCGACGCCGAAGGCCTAGGCTACGCCGCTGCCCTCATCGGCTGCCGGTGCTCCGAATTCAGGCGTGATCATCCGCTGGGCGAATGGTCAGATGCTTGAGGATACAATCGGGTGGATCATTGATGCGGACGCGGCAGTCTGCCTCGCGGCAATCCAAATCGACAATCCACCAGCGGCTTCGGCAGATTTGGTCACGCGTCTGAAAAGCGAAAATCGCAATGCCGGCGGGCTGAAGAAAGACACGTCCAGTTACGAGTTCATCGCCGCCGCAATCGGAGCAAACGAGGCTTGCTGTGCACGGGCCCGGTCCCTGCTGAACGCGAATCGCCGATCTCGCGAAAGGAGTGGCGAACCCCTTGTTCGTCGCCGATGCGAACAACGCGGCGATCAAGGTCTTTCAGCCGTGACCATTCGCGCAGTCGAGGGGGCCGCTGGGTGCGGGAAACCCATCGGCTGATGGCGATGCTCGCGAGACGCTTGGCGCCCATCCGCTTGACCGAGGGTCAGCGCGTGCTCGCCTTGACCTTCATGCACGGGGCTCGGCGACGGCTATCGGATCGCCTCAAAGGCGTCGCCGGTCTCGCTGGGCGAGTCCAATGCTGCACGGTGGATGCCTTTGCGTGGCGAATTTATCGCCGCTGGCGTGGTTTCGCGACCGCTCTTGGGATACCGGCCACCACGGAGCGCGAATTCGATGCGGTGTGCGATGCGGCAGGTTGCTGCTTGAACAGACGCAGGTTCGCTCGTGGACGGCAATGAGCTTCCCGATCGTCCTCGTTGATGAAGGCCAGGATCTGCGACCGCAGCGTCTGCGCATGTTGGTGGCTCTTTCGGGAGCGACCCATGCGCTGATCGCGGCAGATGAGTTTCAATGCCTAGATCAAGCGCTTCGCCCGAACCCTCTCGTGGCATGGCTGCAGAATGCAGCAGTGCCTGAAACCCTAGTCCAGGTTCGCAGAACGAACGTCGCGGGGCCTTCTCGCGGCGGCAACGGCGATCCGGAGCAGCCAAGCGCCGGTGAACGGGCAAGGGTTTCGTATCCTGCAGCCAGGCGTGAGCGTGCCGCTTGCGGCCACATTGCTCGCCAACGCAATCGCCTGGCGTCAGGGCGGCGATGTCGCGGTTATCACTCCAGCGCTACAAGGCGGGTATGCGCAGTCGGTAATAGCCAGAGTGGGGCAAGGACCCTGTGGTCAGCAGCAAAATGGGCCGTACTCCATCCACTGGGAAGGAACCGACCGCGATGAGACACAGCGCATCGTCGGAGCCCTCCAGCTTCCCGCCGCCCCCACCGCCACAGAGGCGTTCGCAGCGCTGCGCGCCCTTCCTGCGTCCGGGCCAGCACGAGCGACGATCGATTGGATCAACAATCAGATATACGCAGTTGGGCGCTTGGCCTTTACCCGCGAAGAAATCGAAGCGGTGATCGCGCGAAACGTAGCGTTGCGCAGGCAGCATGGTGGCGGCGGGTCGCATCTGTTCAACGCAATGACGGTTCAACAGGCCAAAAATCGCGAGTTCGAGGGCGTCGTCGTCATCTGGCCGTATCAGGTGGGGGGCGATGTCGAGCACAAGCGCCGGCTGCTTTACAACGCGGTCACGCGAGCGAAGCGGTGGTGCAACATCATCGTTCAAAGCCAGAATATTCTCGGGTCGGCGCCGTTTGCTTAGGGAGGAACGAGCGCCGATCTGCGCTATCTGCGGCCAGGACATAGCGCCCGCCGATGACTTCGAGGAGCACATTCTCCCGGCGCGATCGGCGGGCGCCGAACCGTGGGCGGATTCCTGCACGACGGCTGCAATCACCGCTCGGGCCATACCTGGGACGCGGCGCTTGAAAAGCAGCTGCGACCGCTGGCTCTGCATTTCGGCGTGAAGCGCCAACGTGGGCGGACCTTACGCATGGCGGTCACCACGACCGCTGGTGAGAACCTCCTGCTAAGCGCCGGCGGCCAGCTGGAAATGGCCCGGCCGGAGATCAAGCGCACGCCGATCCCGGATGGCGAGACCATCGCGGTCAAGGCCGGGTCGATCGCCCAGGCGCGCGACGTGCTGGAAGGAGTGAAACGTAAATATCCGAAGGTGGACGTGGAGGCGGCCTTGGCCGGCGCCGAGATCCAACGGTCCTACGCGAAGGGCGTCGTGCACATTGACTTGAACTTCGGGGGCCCATTGTGGGCCGGTCTCTCGTCAAGAGCGCCTTGGCGCTGGCACACGAGACCGGCCTCCCGATAGTCCAATGCCGCGACGCGGTGGCCTACCTGCGCGAAGCCGACGCAGAACCCTGCTTCGGCTACTACTACGTCGATGACCCCGTCGACGGCCGGCCGCCGGCGATGCCGCTGCACTGTGTCGCCATCGATGCCAACCCTGAGACAGGATTGATCTTGGGCTACGTGGAATACTTCGGCATCCACCGGGCCGTGGTCTGCCTCGGCCGTGACTATGTCGGCGACCGCCTGAAGGCGGTCTACGCCCTCGATCCGCGCACCGGCGAGACCGTGGAAGTCGCGGTGCGCCTCGATTTCGACGTCGCGGATGTCCAGGCGATCTATGACTACGAGCGGGACGACGCCGAAAAGCGGCAAGAGGCCTTCGGCGCTGTGTTTGGCCCAGTCTTGGGCTCGCACCACGCCGCTGAGCGTGACCGGGTGGTCCGCGACAGCTTGAACTTCGCTTGGGCCAACTGCGGCGGCGTGCCGGATCAGCCCCTGACCGCGGAGCACCTGGCAAGGCTAAAGGAGTTGTTCGCCGACCGGGCGACGCCGTGGTGGAAGCACGCCACTGGCCTGAGCGATGCGGCGGCGCGCCAACTCGCCCTGACATACATCAGCCAGGTGTTGGCCGTGGCGCAATCGGCCCCGGTCTAAGCTGGTGCGGGTGGCGCGCCGAAGTGCTCGAGATAGTGACCACCCACGTTCGCGCCCCACGATCGGAGTAGGTCTCCTAGGCGGCTTCTTGCAGGGGAGCGTCGACATCGCTCTGACCTTCCCCCGCGGCCTTCAGTAGAAACCGTGCAAGCGCCGCCTTGCGGAAGTCGCGATCGAGTGCGTAGGCCGTTTGTTTAAACTCTTTGCCCTCTAGCAAGCCATCAATGTACCCGGCGATCGTGTCTGCCGCCATGATCAAGGCCGTGTCGAGAGAGTGGATATATTTGCTGGTGACGGAGCCTTTCGCGTGGCCCACCAGCGCCGCGATCGTCACTTCGGTGAAGCCGAGGTCATTCCCGACGCTCGCGAAGCTGTGTCGTAAGACGTGCGGGCGTGACGTCCGAGAGCGGCGAGTCCTTGAAGATCTGCTCCCAGTGGTTGGGGAAACTGCCGAACGCGTTGTCGTCGCCGTAGCCAGGGAAGACATATGTGCCGGAGGCTGTCTTCTGACGCGCTTCGAGGAACTCGACGACGGGCAGTCCGATAGGACGGACCGAGGTGCCCTCCTTGCTGTCGATCAGCCGCAGGCAGCTCCTATCGGTATCTGCTTCGGTCCACATCAGGCCGATCATTTCGCTCCGGCGGCAGCCGGTCAGCGCGATCTGACGAATGATTTCCACGGTCGTCGCGTACTTCTCATCCTTCTCAGCCGTGCGCAGCATCTCGCCCAGCGTCCGATATTCCGCTTCCGTGAGCCGGCGGGTGCGGACATTGTCCTTCGGCTTCCGCAGGCCGTGGGCAGGATTGGTGGTGATGATGCCAGCTTCGACCGCATAGGTGAGGATGCCGCCGAGGAGCCCGACGGTTCGCGTGGCCGTTCCGGCGCCGCCGCGGACGATCGCCTTGCCGCGCAGCTTCTTCGTCTTGACCGCAACTCGCGTCTTGCCGGCCATGATGTCCTTCAGGACCTTGTTGATGTCGGCCTTGGTTAGGTCTTTCACGCGGCGCGTCCCGAGGAGCGGGATGATGTGCCGCTCGATGCGGCCGGTGTCCGTCCCGATGGTCGTCGGCTTCTTGGGCCGCCCGCCCTTCCCCAAGATGAGGCCCGCGTTCAGGTCATTGACGTAGAGCGTGCAGAGCTCCTTGACCGTGATGGCCTTGTGATCGAGCTGGCGCTCCTCGGCGGGGTTGTCGCCCTGAGCAACGCGGCCCAACTGGACCTTCGCCTCCTGCCGAGCGCTTTCGGCCGTCCAGACGCCATGCAAGCCGATGGTGTAGCGGCGCGAGCGGCCCAAGGCGCGGTATTGAAGGACGTAGCTTCGCTTGCCAGAAGCGAAGACGCGCAGGCCGAAACCTGGTAGCTCGTCATCCCAGATGACGTAGTCTTTCTCGAGGGACTCGGCGGCATCGACGAGCCGCTTCGTGAGCTTAGCCATGGGAATTCTCCCGTCCAAACTCCCATTCTCGCGTAAGCACCACGTAAGCAGCCGGACGCAAGTCGGAGCGTGTTCGAGGGTACGTCAGGCGAGCCGAAAATTCAATTTGTTTAGTGATTACAGTAACATAGCGCATCGGAGCGAAACCCATCGTAAAGCGTCGAAGGGCAGGTTAAATTGCTCCGAAGGCAAAGGTCAGAGGTTCGAATCCCCTCGGGCGCGCCAATTCATCGGCATTTCCTGGCCGCTGTTATCTCACGCTACGCGTTTCTTCCAGCGCGTGCTCAATCCTTCGCAGGCAAGCGCCACCACGCGGGGGATCGGCCTGGAGCCCGTGCGATAATGTGCGATCATGCGCCGTGAAAGCCCGAGTGCATCCGCCGCCGTGTTTAGCGAAAGACCGTGCTCTTCCATCCAGGCGGAGAAACGTTCCGGTCCCCATTCGCCCGCTTGCTCGCGCGCAAGTTCGTAGAGCTGATCGGCACCCATATCGATCTCTCCGGGCCAGTTCACCGCATGGCCCCAAGGATCGGCCTTGGCCTTGCCGAACAGAGCCGCGTTCTTGAAGGGCGCGTACAACTTGAAGCGCTTGATAAGACGCGAGACATCCACCGTGAGCGTCTCGCCAGTGCTCCAGGTGATTTCCAGTGCTGCCGGAGACTTGGCCTTCACGGCGCAAATCAGCGGCGGTTTGCTCATCGCACGATCTCCTTCCATTTCGCTAAAAGCTTCCTTTGGTTCGCCGCGATCCACGCCAGCGGCTTTTTCAGTTTGTTAGACGGGCGCACTGTGCCAGCCACCAACAGCGTTTCGATCTCCACCGTGCAGCGGCCGCCGTCGCGGAATTCGACATGCACATGCGGCGGTCGATGATCGCGCGGATAGATCGCGATGCGACAGCCGGGAAACTGCTTCAGCTTTGGCACAAGAAAGTATAGTGCAATTATTGCACTATGTCAATGCGTTCTGGTGCACGCTTGGCTGCCGCCCGTCGGCTGCGCCGCAGCCGTTTCCGGGTAGCACGCTCGTGGTAATTTCGAGCGAACGCGAAGTCGCGTGCGGATCACAGTAGACAGAAATTCGTTAGTGGCATCAAACAGCTAGGTAGTCTCCGGCAATCTGCGATAATCTCGGGAAAAATGGCAAAATCGCGCTCCGAAGGCAGAGGTCACAGGTTCGAAATCGTCTCGGGCGCACCAGTTACTCCCGCAATTTCCGCCCGGCCTAGGGCTTGAGATCGCTCGCGACGATGTTGCTGCCGTCCATCTTCATAGGGAACGAGTGATGTTCGTGCACGATCCGCCAGCCGAGCGTACGCCGAACAAGCACGAAGCTGCTGCGGAACCAGGCGTCCACCGAACCCTGACCCTTCTTGTCGCCTCTCAGGTTCGTCAGACCGTGCGCGACCGCCAGGCTGCCGCTCACCAGAACCACCGGGTCGGTGAATCTGCTCTCGATTGGCCCGTTCCAGGTTGAGAACCAACCATCGAGGTCCGCAGGGTTGCGGGCCGCCTCGCCGATCAGGCGCAGCGGCGGCGGCAGATCAAAGCTGACGATTTCCGAATCCATTATCGCAACCACCGCTGCGGCATCGCCGCGCGCAAGCGCGTTGTCCCGTTTGGCAAGGAGGTCACGGATGTCTGTCTCGTCAGTCGTCATTGCAGCCTCCAATTGTCCCCGTGAAATGCGCGTGATTAATACGCTGCCCTTTGAAACGGTTCCCATGCCGTCACGCACTAGTCTTCCGCCGGCACGGAGTGATGCTCGTGGGCGATGCGCCACTCGCCGTCCACTTTGCGCAGTCCGATCGTCAGTCGGAACGGAAAGCCACCGGGCTGCGGGCTCACGCACCGCATGATGGCGACAGCGAAGGCGACATCTTCGCCGGCGGTAATTGCAAGCTCCTCGACGTCGAACGTCTGTGACGGCTTGTGGTATTTGAAGAACAGATCCCACGTTTTCTTGTACTCATCCATTCCTCGCGATTGCAGCGGTGGTGGGACGTCGAACATCACGATGTCCTGCTGATGATGGGCAAGAATACCGGGAAAATCGTGCCGCCGGACGGCGTCCGCCCACGCTTCGATAAGCGCTCTGATTTGGCTCTCGGTCGTCCCGCCTTGCTGCATCATGGTTCTCACTCCGAACGTTTGTTGATGTGCGCCGGGTCGTGCTGGAACGGAATCTACATTCGACCCATCGACCTGACTTCCATCACTTCGATAGACGATTGTGGAATTTGCAGGTGCGGGTGATTTTCGAAGGACTTCGCAGCAGCCTCATGCAATTCAGCCTCCACGAACGAATACAAAATGATGTCGTTCTTGGTGTTGGAAACGCCGCTTACCGTGACTCGCTTGGTCTTGCCGCCAGCCTCTGTCAGAGTGATCATCTTCGAATTATTGCCCATCCATTTTCCCCACTCCGCCTGCATTTTCTGCTCGGCGGCCTTCTTGGTTTCCGGGTCGGTTTTTGCCCAATCCGCCATCACCGAAGCCGGCACGAGGTACAGGGCGAGGAACTTCTTTGCATTTAAGTCATTCATGGTTTTTCCTTTCGTTTGGTGTTGCGCGGCTGGTTGAAAATCGCCTCGAGATAGTGCCGCAGGTGCGCAATTCTCGCGCACGACCTCGGGGCCCTGCTTTGCCTTGGCGAAGATGAACGCGCCCTGCAAAACCGATTGAATGAAATAGCCGAGGCTTGCCGCACTCCACGGCGCATCGGGCGCGTAAAGCTGCTTCGCGGCTTCGATGTCGCGCGTCAGAATCGCGATGTGCGCTGACAGGCTCAGGTCACAAGCCGCGCGAATGTCGGGGTGCGTTGCGTAGGTCTCCTGAACCAGCGTGCCGAGCAAGCAGGTGTAGTCAGGCAAGTCGCCTCGCAAAATTTCGGCGCGAAAGTCAACGTAGCCGAGCAGGCGATCGAGCGGATCTTTCGAGTTGTGGTATGGCGCGGAAGCGAAAAAGCCCTCCGTCATCTCCCCCCAATGCGCGGCGGCAGACGTCGCGAGGTCGTCCTTGCTTTTGAAGTGATAGAAGAAGCTGCCCTTGGTGACGCCCGCTGCGTGGCAGATGTCGTCAACCGTCGTGGCCGCGTAGCCCTTGACGCGGATCGCGTTTAACGCCGCGTTCAAGAGCTTGGTTTTCAATTCATGTGTTGCTCGATCTTTCATGCTGTTGCAGCATACCGACTAGTCGGTATATTGTCAAGGTCGATGAGCCGACGCCAAAGCGCGGCGGTTCGACCGGTCGCGATGCGTGAGCTTGAAGGGGGTCGAAATCGACGACTTATGGCATCAACCAGCTAAGAGTGCCTTGGGCGATTTCTGGTAAACTCTTGGAAATACGATAAAATTTCGCTTCGAAAGCAAAGGCCGGACGTTCGAATCGTCTCGGGCACGCCGGCTACCCTCGCGATTTCACGGCCGGGGTAACGGCACGCTCCCGTTTGCAATGATCTGGAAGCCGTTCCCCCGGTGAACTATCGGCGGCGGCGCTCGTTATCGTGGGCGGTAAACCCGCCAAACGAGGGACATCGAGCGGGCCATGTCTGACGACATGCCAGGACAAGAGCAACGCAGGGGCGCCGGCCGGCTGCTGATCGGCGGCGGCGTTGCGGCCGTCGCGATCGGCTTGGGCATCACGCTTTGGCCCTGGGCGCACGGCGTGCAGGCGCCGTCGGCGCCGGCCGCCACCACCGGCATGCGCTCCGGCGAGACCGTCGGGCAAGGCACGCTTGCCCGACCGACGCCGCCGCCCACCGGCGCCGCGCCACGCTCGACGATGCCGGCAGCCGTCGGCCGCGCCGAGGATATCGCAGCCGCGGCCAAGAACGATCTCGGGCTCAATCCGGAGCAGCGCAAAACCGTCGAGGATTTCGCCGTCCGCCATGCGCAGGATCGCGTGAACCGCGCCGACTTTGCAATCGCAGTCGGCGCCGAGGTGCCTGCGAAGATCCAGCTGCGCGACATGCCGATCTCGCTCGCCGACGCGCTGTCCGCCTATCTCGGCGATCAGTATCTTCTGGTGTCGAAGCAGTTCGTCATCGTGGCGAAAGAAACGCGGCGCATCGTGGCGATCATCCCGGTCCCGGCTTAGAGCATGATCCGTTTAGATTAAATCGCGGTGCGTCCCTAACATTTTGCTTGCGCATGATCTTTCCGAAAACCAGTTCCCACTTTTCGGGATCATGCGCTAGCGGAATGCGCCGCGCCGGCATTTTGCTACAACCGTCGATTGTGCGGGGGTGGCGATTGAGCCGGAACCCGCATCGATGCTTCCGCGTTGTCACGCGGGCGAATCGGCGCGCCAACCCGGAGCGCCAGCGCCCTATATTCTGGAGGAAGCGTACATGGACAAGAAGATTGCTGGATTGCTCGGCGGCGTCGCCGCGCTGACGCTGGGAGCGGCGCAAGCCGCGACACCGCAGGCCGCCGCTCCGGGGGACGGCTTGCGCGCTTCGTCCTATGCCGACCTGCTCGCGCCCGTTCCGAACGCCGTGGCGGCGCTACAGGAGGACGACGCGTCGCGCGACGTGAAAACGTCAACCGGCCGGGTGAGGGTGGCGGAAGATCACCACCATCACCATCATCACCGGTACCATAAGCGGGTGATCATTCTCAAAGGTCACCGCCATCGTCATCATCATCATCACCATCATCACCACCATCAGGGCTATCTCGGCGTCGAGATCGGCCACTGATCGAGATCGAGATGCGATGAATGCGGACCCGGACCGACGTCCGGGTCCGCATTCTTGCGCCTGGGCGGTTGTCAGCTTTGCCGCTCGCGCGCTTTGGCCGCGCGCAGGATGTGGCGGTAGGTGCCGTCGAACACCGTGTCGGTCGAGGACGTCCAGCGGGTGTCCTTGCCGAGCGTGTCGCGGCTGGCGTGAATCCGCCGGCCGCGCATTTCGCGTTCGGCGGCTTCCTCGAAATTCATCTCGACCAGCTCGAATTGCGGCTCCGCCGGCACGACCAGCATCTGCATGAAGGGTTCGCCCGCCCGGAAGACATGCGTGCGCCCCTCCGGCGGCGCCTTGAACACCACGAACGAGATCATCGGCCACCAGCTCGTGCGCAAAAGCGCCGGCACCGCCAGCGGCACGTCGTCGTTCGGGTCGGTGTAGTAGCGCGGATGCGGCTCGGAGCGC
The DNA here is from genome assembly GCA_963709015.1 of uncultured Alphaproteobacteria bacterium. GTDB lineage: Bacteria > Pseudomonadota > Alphaproteobacteria > Rhizobiales > Xanthobacteraceae > Pseudolabrys. Next base: position 15,924 of record CAVPUU010000021.1, read on the forward strand.
ACCGCCATGTCGTCGTCGACCTTAAAATCGATCAAGATCTGATAGGTGTAATAATTGTCGCCGAAGCTGCGAAACGGCGGCCATTGCAGGTCGTTGTCGGGCGCCGGCCCGAAGTCGCCGTCGAAGACCAGTTTCCCGTCGCGCCGGCTGACGCGCAATTCGTTATCGAATGGATAGAACAGCTCAATGCCGTATTGCGCGCCTTCGGTGAAGGGGATGCAGTGCCACACGTGTTCGTGCGAGCCGTCGCGGCGCGGCTCGGGCTTGCCGGCCCAGCCCGGCATTTCCAGCTTGGTGCGGCGTGGCTTAAGGCGCGGTTCGAACAGCCTGTATTTCACCGTGTGCATGAAGATGGCCCGATAAATTGCGGTTTCTCACAGGCAACCAAGCCCCTGCGCATTGCGACCCCCCTTGATCGATAAGCGGCGCTTTCGTTGGACAACATCGACGCCGCGGACCCGGTTTGGAACTCCGGGCGCGCCGCAAAGTTCCAGTTTTCCCGATAGCCAAAGTGTCAAGGAACTGGCCTTGGCTTGGCGACGTTTGCACGGCGAGGCCGCGCGACGGGCCACGGCGGCTTGTTGCGGCTGCCCGAACCAAAGCAGTGCGGTGAACCATGACTACTCCGAGCTCAATCGCCGGCGCCGGCAAGCAGGGATGGAGCCGACGCAACTTTCTCACAACAACGGTAGCGTCAACAATGACATTCACGCTTCTCGACCGGCCCCAGGCCGACGCGGCGCTCGCCGCCAATGCCACCGCGGATGCCCGCCAGCCGGTCAATCTCAAGTTGCGCGTCAATGGCCGCAATCACGAGGTTGCGCTCGACGTGCGCACCACCTTGCTCGATGCCTTGCGCGAGCACATGGGGCTGACGGGGAGCAAGAAGGGTTGCGATCACGGCCAGTGCGGCGCCTGCACCATGCTGGTCGACGGCGCGCGCGTGCTGTCGTGCTTGACCTTGGCGGCGACGGCTGAGGGCCGCGACGTCACGACCATCGAGGGTCTGGCGGACGCCGACGGGTCGCTGCATCCGATGCAGCAGGCTTTCATCGATCACGACGCGTTCCAATGCGGCTACTGCACGCCGGGGCAAATCATGTCGGCGGTCGCCTGCGTGCAGGAGGGCCACGCCGGCAGCGCGGCCGAAATTCGCGAATATATGAGCGGCAACCTCTGCCGCTGCGCCGCCTATCCTAACATTGTCGACGCCGTCCTCCAGGCGAAGCCACTGATGAAGGGAGCCTGACATGCGGCCGTTCATCTACACGCGCGCGGACGACGCCAAGTCGGCGATCCAGGCCCAGCATTTCTCCGAACCGGCGTCCAAAGCGGCGCCGTCGGTGCACGCGCGCGGCCAGTATCTCGCGGGCGGCACCACGCTGATCGATTTAATGAAGCTCGACGTGATGCGGCCGGAAGTCGTGACCGACATCAACGCGGTCGCGCGCACGCCGTCGGGCCGCATCGACGATGGTAAACGGGGGCTCTGGCTCGGCGCGCTGGTGCGCATGGCGGCGGCGTCCGAGCATCCGGCGGTGCGGAAGAATTACCCGGTGATCGCGCAGTCGCTCGCGCTCGCCGCCAGTCCGCAAATCCGCAATATGGCCTCGCTCGGCGGCAATGTGCTGCAACGCACGCGCTGCACCTATTTCCGCGACACATCCTACGAGGCCTGCAACAAGCGCAATCCGGGATCGGGCTGCGCCGCCTTGCAAGGCTTCAATCGTTCGCACGCCGTGCTTGGCACCAGCGAGAACTGCATCGCCAGCTATCCCGGCGATTTCGCGCAGGCGCTGATTGCGCTCGACGCCGAGGTGGACATAGCGGGCCCCGCCGGCTCGCGAACGATCCCGTTCGCCAGGTTGCACCGGCCGCCGGGCGACACGCCGCAGATTGAAACGACCCTCATGCCGGGCGATCTGATCACCGCCTTCGTCGTGCCGCGCATGCCGTGGGCGCGCCGCTCGGTGTTCCTTAAGATCAGGGATCGCGAATGGTATGAATTCGCGCTGGCCTCGGCAGCGGTGGCGCTCGACCTCGACAACGACGTCGTCCGTCAGGCGCGCGTCGCCTTGGGTGGCGTCAGCGCAGTGCCCTGGCGCGCGCATGAAGCGGAAGCCGTGCTCAAGGGCAAGCGCCTCGACCAGGCGACGCTCAATGCCGTGGCCGACAAGGCCTTCGAGAAGGCCAGGCCGGCAACCCACAACGCCTTCAAGGTTGCGCTCGGCAAGCGCACGCTGATGCGCGCGCTGCGCGACGCAGCCGCCATGACGATCTAGCAGTTGGAGTTTTGACATGAACCGAGCCGCGCCCGAGCCCAAAGCCAACATGGGCAAACCCGAGCCGCGCATCGATGGCCGCCTCAAGGTCACCGGCGAAGCGCTTTACGCGTCCGATTTTCCCGTGAGCAATCCGGCTTTTGCGTATCTCCTCACCAGTCCGATCGCAAAGGGACGCATCGACAAGATAGATTTGGGCGAGGCCATCGCGGTTCCAGGCGTTATCGACGTCCTCACCCATGAAAACACGAGAGAGTTGAAAGCGGTCAAATCCTCCGCCAGCGGCGGCAGCGCGACTACGTCGTGGCAGGATCTCGGTCCGCAGATCGGCCACGAAGGCCAGATCGTTGCGGTGGTGCTGGCCGATACATTCGAGGCGGCGCGCGAGGCGGCCTACAAAGCGAGAATCTCATATGCCGGCGAGACGCCGAGCGCGACCTTTGGATCGCCGGGCGTCACCCTCGAAGACGCCAGCAAGGCCAACGAACGGGCCAAAAATCTTCCGCAAGCCGGCGAAGCCGAAGCGGCGCTGTCGTCCGCCGAAGTGACGCTCGATGCCGAATACGGCACGCCGACGCAGCACCACAATCCGATCGAGCTGTTCACCACAACCTGCGTCTGGAACGACGGCCAGCTTACCATCTACGAGCCGAGCCAATTCGTGTTCGGCCTCAAAAACAGCGCGGCGCAGAAGCTCGGAATCGCAGCGGAGAAAGTTCACGTTGTGAACCCCTATGTCGGAGGCGCCTTCGGCTCCAAAGGCCAATTCTCGCCGCGCACCGGTTTCATCGCCCTGGCGGCGAAGCGGCTCAACCGGCCCGTGAAGCTGGTGGCGACGCGCGATCAGGGCTTCACCATCCAAACTTATCGGGCCGAAACGCGCCAACGCATCCGCATGGGCGCGCGCCGCGACGGGAAAATCACCGGCTTCATCCATGAAGGCTGGGAGATTACGTCACGTCCCGATCCCTATGCAGTCGCCGGCGTCGAGGACAGCGCGCGGCTCTACGACTACGGCAGCGTCAAGACGCACGTCACGCTCGTGCATGCCGACCGCAATACGCCGGGCTTCATGCGCTCGCCGCCGGTCGTGCCCTATATCTATGCGCTGGAAAGCGCAATGGACGAGATGGCGATCAAGCTCAACATGGACCCGGTCGAATTCCGGCGCGCGAACAATTCCATGAAAGACACGATGGGCAAGGAGTGGTCGAGCCGCTCGCTGATGCAATGCTACGACGAAGCGGCCAAGGCGTTCGGCTGGTCGCAGCGCAAACCGCAGCCCGGCTCGATGCGCGACGGCGACTGGCTGATCGGCTGGGGCTGCGCCAGCGCGGTTTATCCGACTCATGTGGGCGCCGCTGCCGCGCGCGTGCAACTCATGGCCAATGGCGAGGCGCGGGTGCAAATCGCCACCCATGAAATCGGCAATGGCGCCTACACCGTGGTCGGCCAGATGGCAGCCGAGCGCCTCGGCGTTCCGCTCGCGTCGGTGGCGGTCGAACTCGGCGACACCAGCCTGCCGCCTGCGCCGGTCGCGGGCGGTTCGAACAGCACCGCCAGCGCCTGTTCGGCGGTCATGAAAGCTTGCGACGCCATTCGCGCCAAGCTTGCGACGCAATCGTCCACGACCGGCAGCGGCACGCCGCAATCGCTCGCGGCCGGCTTCAAGCGGCTGGGCGTCGGCGCGCTCGAGGAATATGCCGAATTCATTCCGCCCGGCGGCAAGCCGGACGCGATCGCCAAGCTCTATGGCGGCATTCCGACGCTGACCGGCGGCTCGCACGGCGAAAAGCTGATGTATGCAATGGGCGCCGAATTTGTCGAAGTGCGCGTGCACGCGCTGACCCGCGAAATCCGCGTCCCGCGCATGGTCGGCGCTTTTGCCGCCGGCCGCATCATGAACACGCGCACCGCGCACAGCCAATATATGGGCGCAATGATCTGGGGCCTGTCGTCGGCGCTGCATGAGGCGACTGAACTCGACGAGCGCTACGCGCGCTATGTGAACGACAATCTCGCCGACTACCTGGTGCCGGTGAATGCCGACGTCCAGCAGGTCGATGTCATCCTGGTTCCGGAGAAGGACGACTTCGTCAACCCGGCGGGCGTCAAAGGCATCGGCGAACTCGGGAATGTCGGCACCGCGGCGGCGGTCGCCAACGCCGTCTATCACGCGACCGGGATAAGGGTGCGCCGGTTGCCAATTCGGATCGAGAAAATCCTGGCTTAGGGGTAACGGGGGCCGCCGGTCAGCCGCTGCGCTGAAGCATGATCGAGGCGCCCTTCACCGAGGTCTTGGCTTCCTGCGACTGAATGACGACAGACTGTTTGTCGCCGCGCGTGGTCAGCGTCAGGCTGGCGGTGAACGACACGCTTTTTGCCGTGATCGCAAAACGGTCGCCTTTGGCATTGCCGGAAATCGTCCCGGCAACATTCCGCGTGGCTTCGCTCCACGACCCGGTGACGGCGCCGGCATTGTAATTGGCGCTGCCGCGCAGTTCGAAATTATAGCTCGCGCTGGCGCAGCGGATGTCGAGCTGAAGATTGTTCTGCTGGTCGAGCACGTCATAGACCGCCCGGCATTTGATCGGTTCCTGCGCGCCGCTGGAAAAGTCGATCGTCCCGCCTCCGGACCAATGGCCCTCCAATTTTTGGAATGGCGCGGGGCCTTGCGCCTGGGCGCCGTAGGCCAAAAGCGAAAGCGCGAGAGCAGTACTCGCCATCGTGCCGGTCGCGGATTGGGAATGCATAGCCATGGTGCCTTAATTGTGTGTTGGAGGGAGCCATCGCAAGCGATGCGTTGGCGATATAACCCTTCATAACCCTCCCGGCAATCGTCGGTTCCCGCTATGGAACGCGGGGGGAGCCGCAGTGCTTATAATTGCGGCAACCGGCCGCTGGGCCGCCCCAACGCAAAAAAGACGGACCATGCAATCCAATATTTGCTCAACTCTTGCGGCTATTCTGCTTTTGGCGGGAAGCGCGCTGGCGGCCGGCGCCCAACCAGCGCAGCCCCCGCCGCCGGGCCCTTTCAACTTCCAGGGCACGCCGGAGGAACAGGCGGCCTGCGCGCCAGATGCGACCAAATTTTGTAGCGACGCCATTCCCGACACGTTCCGCGTGCTCGCATGCCTGCAGCAGAACCGGACGCATATCCGCAAGGTGTGCCTGCAAGTATTGGAATCGCACGGCCAGTGATCTGCGACGGCGGCGCTATCATGCCTCTTCGGGCCCGCGCGGTTTGCCCATCAGCGCGGGCTGGAACAGCACCGCCGCGCACAGGGTGCACACGAGCGACAGCGCCAGCAGCTTGCCCATGCTGGACGTTCCCGGATGTTTCGACAGCCAAAGGCTTCCGAACGCCGTCGCCGTCGTCAAGGCACTCCAGATCACCGCACGCGTGAGACTTGATTGCAGCAGATTGGTCTGCCCGGTCCGCCACGCCATGATGTAATAGATCTTGAACGCGACGCCGACGCCCAAGAGCAGCGGCAGCGCAATGATATTGGCAAAATTCAGCGGCATACCGATCAGGACGCAGATTTCGAGCGTCACCACGCCGGCGAGCAATAGCGGGGCGAGCGTCAGCAGCACGTCGCCGAAGCGGCGCAGCACGATCCAGAGCAGGAGCGCGATCGACAACAGCGCGTAGGCGCCGGCCTCCAGGAACGCCGTGACCACGGTATCGCCGGATTTCAGAATCGAAATGGGGCCGCCGACCGCGTTCGGAAAAGCGGCAAGAATCGCGCGCGCGAAGCGTCGCAAGACCTGCGTGTCGTTGGTGTCGCCCTTCGGCGCGGCCTCGACCCGCGCGCGGCCGTCCGCCGCTACCCACTGGCGCTTGAGATTTTGCGGCAGATTTTCCACCGTGACCGCCTGGGCCTTGAGATAGTCCGACAGATCGGCGAGATCGCCTCCAAGCGGGACGGCAAAAGCCTCCTGCGCCTGCGCGCGCAGCGGCGCGTCCGCCTTGGCCAGATTTCGCGCCGCCACGGCAAGACGCCTGGCCGCGTCCGCCCCAGCCCTTTGGCATCGCCGGCGACTTTGTCGAGTTGATCGGCCACGCCGTAGAGCGCCGCGACGTTTTCCGCGTCCGTGGGCGGCTTGTTCGCCGGCCGCTGCAGAGATCGGACCGAGGCGCTGGCCGAGGCCCTGGATCGAGGCAAGCTTTTTTCCTGATCCTGCGGCACGAAGTTCTGGAGCGTCGTCGCGCTCGACACCTGCGGCAGCTTTTGCAGGCGCACGGCGGCGGCGTTGGCGGCGTCAAGCGACGGCATCACGACGTTGATCGAATTGATGCCGATCCGCAAATCGCCGCCGAGGTCGAGCAAGGTCGAGATCGACTCGGTCGCCGAATTTCGCAAGTGAATAGGATCGAAGTCGAATGTGAGGAAGTACAGAAGCGGCGATCCGAGCACGGCGACCGCCACCGTTCCGACAATGACCGGAATGCGGTAGGCTTGCAGAAAACGGTCGATCGGCGCCAGCGCGCGATATCCGATCGCCTCGGACTCGCCCGGCGGATTCATCACGGTGAGCAAAGCCGGCAGCAGCGTGATGCTGGTCGCATAAGCGATCAGCATGCCGACGCCGGCGATCTGGCCCAATTCTGAGACGCCGCGGTAATCGGTCGGCACGAACGACATAAATCCGGCGGCGACGGCCGCCGCCGCAAGCGTGAGCGGCACGCCGACCTTTCTGGCCGCCTGCGCCAGCGCCGGGCGCAGCTCGGGAAGGTCGTGGCGCTCGGCGCGGTAGCGGACCGAAAACTGAATGGCGAAATCGACGCCGAGGCCGACGAATAGCACGGCGAAAGCGACCGAAATCATGTTCAAGGCGCCGACAATCATCAGGCCGAGCGCGGCGGTGACGGTCAATCCGACGAACAGGTTGATGAAGACCGCCGTGATGATCCGCGCCGACTTCAGCGCCAGCCACAAGATCACCAGCACGATGACGACGGTTGCGATGCCGTTGACCAGGGCGCCTTGTTGAACGGTGGCGAATTCCTCGTCGGCCATCGGCACCGAGCCGGTCAGCCGGATATGCGCCTGGTATTTCGCCGCGAGACCGAGATCGGCGGCGGCCTGCCGGATTGCGTTGCTGGAGGGCCTCCCAGGCTCCAGCGCCGAATAGTCGAGAACCGGGTGAACCTCGATAAAGCGCCGCAAGTCGCCGGAGGGAGGACGCTCGCCGTTGAGCAATTCCTGCCACGAAAACACGGCGGGGCGCCCGGCGAGCGCATCTTCGATCGTCGTCGCGGCCATCGACAAGGGCCGCGCCAGGGCATCGAGCGTGGTCATGTGATTTTGAATGCCGATGAAAGCGAGCGACAAGGTCCGCGTCAGCCCGCGCAGGCTGGGATCGCCGACCAGCGTCGCGATCAGGGGGCTTGCTTGTCCCAGCCCTTGCGTCAGGCGTGCGACGTCGTCTGCCGGGCGAAACAGCAAACCGTTGCGTGCAAAAAATTCGTTGCCGCTCATATCCTCGGCCGAACTGAACAGCTTGGGCTGGGCGCCCAGCCGCTTGGTCAACGCGGCGCTCGCCTGCGCGACCAGTTCGGTCGTCGGCGCCTCGACAACGACCAAAGTGGAGCCGAAGTGCCCCGGAAACAGTTTTGCGAATTCCAGCTCGCGCTGGCGCCAGTCGAGGTCCGGCGAAATCAGCTTGTTGATGTCGGTATTGATGGCGAAATGCCTCGCCGCATAGACCCCCGAGGCGGCCGCGGCGCCCAATCCCAAGATGATGATTATTATGGGGAATCGGGTGCAAAATCGAACGATTGCGGTAACGGTCGTGGCGAGCATCCCAATCCTTTTTCAAAATCAATAGTCGGCGAGAGAACGCTTTGCGCCCAACATGGTATTCCAACATGCCATTAATGCGCAGGACGGCCAGCGGGTTGCCGACTAGTGTCCCGAACCCGAAGTTCGCACTATTGCTCGGCAAGCACTTTTGCGAACTTCGGGTTCAAAGGGACACTGAGAGAATCATTAAATCACCATACCAGTGCGGCTAGACAGACAGAAGCAAGGTAGTTTCGTGCCAGTCTGTCATATCGCGTTGCAATTCGCCTAAAGTCCTTCAATCTGTTGAATGCGCTCTGGATGCGCCAGCGGAGTTTGTAGAGGCGTTTGCTGAAGCTGAACGGCTGCTTCCTGTTGCTGCGATTGGGAATGACCGGCTTGGTGCCACGCTCGTCCAGTTCCCCGCGCAAGTCGTCGCCATCGTAGGCCGTGTCACCGAGCAGGTATTTGGAGGGCTTTGCCTGCGCAAGAGGCGGTGTGCAATCGGATAGTCGTGGGCTTGGCCGCCCGTTAGCAGGATGGCGATGAGGCGGCCTTTAGCATCTGCGAGTGCATGGATCTTCGTGTTACGCCCTCCGCGCGAACGGCCAACAGCCTGCTTCTGCTCCCCCTTTCCACCCGCCGCCGAGCGGTGCGCTTTGACATGCGTCGAGTCGATCATTTGCATATCCGCGGATCGACCGTTGCCGGCAAGCTCCCGGGACAGGTTTTCCATATGCCGCGCCGCGCCCAGCGTACGAAGCGGTTATAGATCGTCGTCGGCGGACCATACTCGGGCGGGCAATCAGACCAGCGGCAGCGGCTCTTGAGCACATGCACTATGCCACTGATGACGCGGCGATAGTCTGCCCGCTCGACGCCTCGAACATCCGTCGGTAGGTAAGGTTCGATCCGCTTCCACTGCTTATCGTTCAGCCAAAACAGGTTCTTGCGCACGATCCAAATCCCCCTTCCCAAAAGAGAATCAAAATCGTATTGTCAGACTGAAAGAATTAATGAGTTCTGACCCTAAGTGACGAGTTGCTAGTGTCGCTTTGATTCGGAAGTTCGCTTCGGAACAAGCTGAGAACTCGGCGAACTTCCGAATCGCGACACTAGATGGGCGTCGGATCGGCCTCGCGGCGCTAAATCTAGCCTCTCGCGCCACACCTGTGGAACCTCAGGGCGGAACAGCCCGTTATCGGTTGCGGACCCGCGGCGCCGGTGGCAGCCGCGGGACGCGAGGGCCGGTCATGCACGGGCATAGAATCCTTCTCATCGTCGTTCTCGCCGCCGCAACGGGACTGCCGGACATCGCGGACGCGCAATTTTCACCGGGTGGATTTGTCGGCGCGGTTACCCGTCCGTTCCGCCAAATGCTCGGTCACCTCGGCCATTTTCCGCGCGGCCATCGCTCGCACATGACTGAAAAATCGCGGTCCTCGGCGTCACAGCGGCCGCAGCTGGGCGATGTCGGTCCCGTGGCCTGGTCCAGCGCCTATGAAGACATATTGGGCTACACGTTCTGGCCGGGCGACTATGCCGGTCAAATCCGCGCGCGCGGATTCGATGTCATCGCAGCCGCGATTACCGGGGCTACGCGCGGCCGCGAACCCGCCCGGGTCGCGACCACCGGCTCCGCCGCTGCAAGCGACAGGGCCGCTTGCGGTCAGGGGGCCGACGCGAAGATCGCCTGGCCGGTCTCGCAGATCGAGCAAACCGCGCATCTGAACGACGCGCAACGCGCCGCGCTCGACCGGCTGGGGACCGCGGTCGCCGATTCGGTCAAAACGATCAAGGCCGGCTGCCGCGACGCGAGTTCGCAGCCGCCGCTCGACCGTATTACCGCGGACATCCAGGAGCTTTGGGCGGTGCGGGACGCCGGCATTTACGTTCGCGCCCCGCTCAAGGATTTCTACGATTCCCTCACCGATGCGCAGAAAGCGGGCTTCGACTGGAAAGAACCGCAAGACAATTCGCGTTCAGCCACCAAGGCCGCGGACAGCGGCAAGGCGCGGCAATATCAGGCTTGCGCGGCGCCAAGCTTGGAAAGCTCGGAGCGCATGCTGAAACAGATCGAAGAGAAAGTGCGGCCGAGCAAGGCGCAGACCGCGGGGATGGAAGCGCTCCGCAAGACGGCGACCGAGATGGCGAAGATGTTGACCGCCTCGTGCGGGCAGCCGATCCCCGCCGATCCGGTGGCGAGGCTCGACGCCGCCAACAATCAATTGTCGAGCATGAGCTATGCCGCGACCTCGCTTGAGATTGCCCTCGAAGGATTCTATGCGCAACTCGACGCCGAGCAAAAGACCGGATTCAATTCGCTGGGCCGCTAGCGCATGATCCCGAAAAGTGGGAACCGGTTTTCGGATAAGATCATGCGCAAGAGAAATGTTAGGGACGCAAAATGATTCAATCTAATCGGCTCTAGCGGCGCCGTCATATTTCAAACGCACGATAGTCACAGTTCCATCGCTCTAAACTAAACGTGAGACCGCGCAACGCCGCGCGGCTCCGTCGCGTTGACTCGCTGTGTTTCAGCGAGAGGAGGTCACACATGAAACGATTATTGCTTGGGATCGCGGCGGCGGCGACGCTGGCCGCGTTCACGCCTGCCAACGCGCAGGTCTATCTGGGCGCCGACCCGGGTGGCGTAGGTGTGCAGGTTGGTCCCCTCGGCGTCGGCGTTGGACCCGACTACTGGGGCGGCGATCCGTATTGGCGTCATCATCGCTGGCGCGACGACTATGCTTATGCCGCGCCGGAATGCCGCGACGTCCGTACGCGGATTGAAACGCCGCGCGGTCACGTGATCTGGCGAACGCGCCGCATCTGTGACTAAGCGGACACGACGCCTATGCAAAAATCGGGGTGGCCCCTCCGGGGCCACCTCTTTCTTTGCGGCGTATCGCTCACCCGCCGGCGATAAATATATTCGACCCGCCGCCTCGACGGCTCGTCACCCGTGACGAAGTTCCGATCATGCGGCACGTGTTGAGTAGCCGGTCGATCAGCCTTGACAGCCATCAAGCCCGGTCCGACTATTTGCAAGCACACATGAGACACGGAGGTTTGAATGGCACCACCGGGTCAGATTGCCGCGAGGATTGCGATCGCAAAAGTTCGGGCGCTCGCATAGCGGTGACAATACGAACGGCACGCCGGGGGCGGCTTTTGCGGGTCGCATCAGTCAGGCAAGACCCCAACTAGGCCGTTCCCGACGTTCGCCGTGATGTATTTTAATTTTGCTGCGCCCTGATCGTCCGCAGCGGACGTCGCTTCACTTTTTATGTCGTTTCTTCGACAGCGACTCCATCCAAGGCGGGACTTTCGAAGCCGAGGCCGTGAAGGCCGGCTTGAATTTCGGCGCAACCCATGAACAAATCCCAGAGCAGGCCCGAGCGGTAATTCTCGATCATCACCACGATCGGCCCTTGGTCGATCGCGAGGTTGCCGTCGGCAAACCAGTTTCGCGACTGATTGAATGCATCGACGAAGCCGTAGTGGCTGAAAAGCTTGCCGCCCAGTTCCTCATAAAAATACCGCAGCGCCGCCATCGATTCGCGCGGCGTGTAAGGCATGGCTGAAAGCGCCGCCGTCGGCGCGATCACGCCGCGGTCGTGATGCGGACAGAAGGCGCCGTAGCCGGCGTCGCCGTCACATGCGGTGAGGCCCCAGCAATTCGGACCGTAGCCGACAAAGCGGCCCGGGTTGGCGATGCAATGCGCGCGGTTGATCAAGGTGTGGGCCCGGTTTTGCTCCCAATAGTCCGCGTAACGGTCGCGCAGTCCGCGCGGGTCAAGGCCAAGGAAGGAAAAGTGGGAGAAGAACAGCGGTCCGCCATGAGGCGGACCGAGCGGCAGCGTGCTGCCGTAATACGTCTGTCCGTTGCGGAACACGGGGCTGCTGGTCCATCCCCGGTGGTAAACAGCGGGCGCGATGGGATGGCTGGGCGAGCAGGCGGCAATGACATAAGTCATCAAGCACTCGTTCCAGCCGGTGATGGCATGATCCATCTCCCAGCCGTGCCGGGGGCTCCAATGCCAAAAGAGGACATCGCGTCCACAGGTATGCCAATCCCATTCGACCGCATGCCAGAGCTGTTCGATAGCTGCACGCAAGCCGGCTTCACTCCGGTCGGCGCCGGAAAAGAATTGCCGCGCGCAAAGCAGCCCCATCATTAGAAAGGATGTCTCGACCAAGTCGCCGCCATCGTCCTTCGCGGAAAAAGTGAGCGCCCTCCCCGTGGTGCCGTTCATGAAATGCGGAAAGACGCCGTGATAGGTCTCGGCGCGTCCAAGAAACGCGACGATGCGCGCGATGCGCTCCAACACCGACGCCCGCGGCAGGAAGCCACGCCCCGCGCCGGCCAAAAGCGCCATGATGCCGAAGCCGGTGCCGCCGCTGCATACCGTCTCCAGATAATCATAGCCGGCAACGGGATTGCTGCGATCGCGCGCCATTCCGCTGGTCGGATGCGCGAAATCCCAGAAATAGGTCAACGTCTGGCGTTGTACCAGGTCGAGCAAAGCGTCGTCGGACAGACGAAGAGGGGTTTCCGCGCGCATGTTCTCGCTCATTCTGCCTGCCACGCGACGCGTGCAGCCGAAAGTTGCTGCGAATTGGGCCCGACCTCTATAATGAATATTCCCGGCTCCCAAACCGATTCTGGCGCCGCGAGACGATCCGCGCGAAAGAAGCGCAATTCGGCGGCGGTGATTTCAAAGCGCACCGTTTTCCGCTCGCCCGACTGCAACATGATCTTCTGGAAACCCTTCAGTTCCCGCACCGGGCGCGACCGGCTGGCCACCGGATCGCCGATGTAAAGTTGCACGACTTCTTCGCCGGCCGCAGGACCATCGTTGCGCACCGTCACGGTCGCGTGGAGCGTATCGCCTTCGCCGCGCAGCGCCGCTTTGTCGAGTTCAAGCTCGCCATAGATGAAAGTGCCGTAGCTCAGGCCGTAACCGAACGGATAGAGCGGCGTGTGCGGCCCTTCCAGGCGGCACGCCGTGGTGAACTTGCGGAATACGTGCCGGCCGTGGCTGTCGACTTCGTTGTCGGCGGCAACATCGGTTCCGATCATTTCGAGCGGCCGCCCGGTCGGCGGCTCGGCATAGTAGACCGGGCACTGCCCGGCCGCGCGCGGGAAGCTCATCGCCAACTTGCCGGACGGATTGACCTCACCGAAAATCAGGTCGGCGATGGCATTGCCGGCTTCGGTGCCACCGAACCAAGCGTGCAGGATCGCGCTGGCGCGGCGGTCCTCCCATTCGAGCGCCAGCGGCCGCCCGCTCATGGTCACCAGCACCAGCGGCTTGCCGGTTCGGTGCAATGCCTGCAAAAGCCGTTGTTGACTGCCCGGCAGCCCGAGTTCGGTGCGGGTCGACGCTTCGCCGCTATGTTCCTTGGCTTCGCCGACGCAGGCGATCACGACTTCGACCTGCCGGGCAATGCCGACGGCTTCTTCGATCATTTCATCCGCCGGTCGCGCATCGATGGCGAAGGTCTCGCCGAAAACATTGAGGCGCGCCGCGATGTTCGGATCGTCGACGATATTGGCGCCTTTGGCGTAAAGGATCCGGCGTAGCCCCCCCGCTGCCTGCAGACCCTCAAGCACCGTAACGCTGTCATCCTGCCGCGCCGCCACCGCCCAGGTGCCTTGCATGTTGGCGCGGCTATCGGCCAGCGGTCCCACCACCGCGATCGCGCCGCCGGTGCCCGCAAGCGGCAACACGCCGTTGTTTTTCAGGAGCACGCAGGCCTTGGCCGCCGCTTCGCGCGCCAGGCGCCGGTTCTCGCTTGTGAGCGTGACCTCTTTCCGGCGCGCTTCATCGAGGCCGCGGTACGGCGCTTCGAACAGGCCGAGCCGCTGCTTGGCGTCGAGTACGCGGCGGCAGGCGGCGTCGATCTCCACCTCGGCGATGCGGCCCTCGGCCACCAGTTCCGGCAGGTAACGAGCGTAAATCTCGCTCACCATGTCGATATCGACCCCGGCGGTAAACGCCAGCAGCGCGGCCGCTTTGGCGTCGGCCGCGACGCCGTGATGCACCAGTTCCATGACCGCCGTGTAGTCCGATACGATCAACCCGCCGAAACCCCAGCAGTCCCGCAGCAGATCCCGCAGCAGTTCGCGGTGCGCGGTGCACGGGATGCCGGCGAGAGCGTGGAAGCCGACCATCACCGCACCGACGCCAGCATCGAGCGCCGCCTTGAACGGCGGCAGCGCGACGTTGTGCATGCGGTAGGGGCTGGCGTCGACGGCGTTGTAGTCGCGCCCGCTTTCAGCAAAACCGTAACCGGCAAAATGCTTGGCAGCCGCCATCACCGAATCCGGCCGCGCCAGATCGTCCTGTTGGTAGCCTTCGATCATCGCGGCGGCGAACATGGCGCCGAGCAGCGGGTCCTCGCCGGGGCTTTCGGCGCAGCGTCCCCAGCGCGCATCGCGCGACACGTCGAGCATGGGCGCCCAGGCGAGCGCAACGCCGGCGGCTGCCGCTTCGGTCGCGGCGGCGCGCGCGGTGCGCCCGATCAGCGCCGCGTCCCAGGTGCAGGCAAGACCAAGCGGAAGCGGAAAGATCGTCCGATGTCCGTGGATTACATCCAGAGTGAAGATCAGGGGAATGCGTCGCGGCGATTCTTCCACGGCGATCTTCTGCAGCGCACGCAGGCGCGCCAGATCGACGCCGGCGCCAAGGCTGCCGACCTCGCCGCGGCGAATCCGGGTTTCGAGATCGGCAACAGCACCGCCGGCGCCGGTGCTGTCGGCGGAGCTATTGAGCAGGTTCAACTGCCCGACCTTTTCGGCCAGAGTCATACGGCGCAGCAGAGCCTTGATGACGTCGGACATGGCTGCCACGGTCGCCGTTGGGGATTAAAGTGCTAGGCGGTCAACAACATGTCGCTGTTGCGGCCTATACTATCGTCAATTATGCGCTCACCTGCCGCGGGTTCGGCAAGCAGCGCATCGACCCGATCGACGATCGGAAGGCCTGTCGTTTCGCTCGGAACCAGGAACAGTCCGATCCGGCGAGCGGCAGCTCCCCAGGACGGCTTGCTGGTTGCCCAACAGAGAACGATGGCGATTGCCGGCCCGACGAGGAGCGGCAGGTACCACCAGAACTCGCCCGGTGTCCAGAACCACGCGAGAGCGCCGGTCGCAATCGCGATCAGCGTGTGCGGGCCGAAGGCGCCGATGGCGCGCCCGAGCCCGATGCCGGCGGTGCCACGCGGCTGCGTGCCCCAGCGGGCATTGCGGCCGATCAGGATGTTGAACACGAACCAGCTGTGCGACAACATAAAGACCGGCGCCAACAGGGTCGACAGCAGGCTCTCGATCAGCGCGCCGGCGATCAACGACCATGCGCCGCCGAATCCGCGGGCCGCGCGGCGATGCCGCAGCAAGACGACGACGGCCAATAATTTCGGCACATATAGCATTGCCATGGTGGCGGCCGCGACGCTGACAAAGGCGACGGTGTGCGAGATCGGCCAAGCCAGCACCGGATAACGGCCGACATAGGTTACCGGGGCGGCGTATTCGATTTGAACGGCATGGGCGGTGAACAGAACGATCAAAATCAGCCAAAGCGGCGACGACAAATAGCTCATCGCGCCGAGAGCCAGGTGAATGCGGCTCGGCAGGCGCAGACCGCGCGCGAACAGCAGCCGGATGTGCTGGAGATTGCCTTGGCACCAGCGGCGATCCCGCTTGAGATGATCGATGAGGGTCGGCGGCGACGCCTCGTAGCTGCCGTCGATGTCGGTCAACAGCCAGAGTTCCCATCCGGCCCGGCGCAGCAGCGCCGCTTCGACGAAATCATGGCTCATGATTTCGCCGCCGAGCGGCGGGCGGCCCGGCAGAATAGGCAGGCCGCAATTCTCCATGAACGGCTTCACCCGGATGATCGCATTATGCCCCCAATAATTCCCGTCGCCGCCCTGCAGCCTCGCAAGCCCCGTCGCGTAAAGCCGGCCGTAGACCCAGGAAGCGAACTGCTGGCTGCGTGCGAACAGCGATTTGCCGGCGACCAGCAGCGGCGTCGCCTGAATCAGCGCGGCGCGCGGATGGGCGTCCATGAGCCGGACCAGCCGGACCAGCGTGCGGCCGGTCATCAGACTATCGGCGTCGAGCACGACCATGTAGTCGTAGAGCGCGCCCCAATTTTCGCAGAAGTCTGCAATATTTCCGCTCTTGTGGCCAGTATTGCGGTCGCGGCGTCGATAGAAGATGCGGGCGTCTTCGCTCTGGCGGCGCAGGCGGCGCAGGCCGGTTTCTTCGGCCGCGCAGCAGCTTGGATCTGCGGAGTTGCTGAGAATGAAGAAATCGAATTGATCGTGCGCCTTCGCTTCCCGCAGGGATTCGAGGATCGCTTGCAGGCGGGCGAAGACCTCGGCGCAGTCCTCATTATAGACCGGCATGACCAGCACGGCTCGTGAACGGTGCGAGTCGGCGGGCAGGCCACTGTCAAGCGGCTCCCGCAACGGAAGTTCCGCGCCGCCGCGCCACAAAGCATGGGCGCCGAGGCAGGCGATCCAAAACGACGTCGCGATCCAGCAAAAGAGCAGCGCGAAGATTACGAGCAGCGAGGCTTCCAGGCTTGATAGCCCGTCGACGCGGAAAATAGCCAGCAGCCGTGTGCTCGCGGCGGCCATCGTCGAGAGCACGAGCCCCAGCAGAAGCCAGCGTTGAACGGCGACGTCATCTCGGTTCATCGACATTCGGCACGGAGATTACCGCGCGCCGCAGAGCGGGTTGCAACCGCTTGACCTCCCTCACGGAGCCCACGGCGGCCGCCAGGACCAGGCGCGGCGTCCAAAATGTAAGCGTTTGCCTCGGCATCGGCGCCGGGCGGCGAGGCGGCGCCGCCTCGAAAGTCGGCGTCCGCTCGGCGGAAGCCGTTGTCGTCGCCATCCGAATATCAGTCATTCGATTAAGGAACCTTCACGGGAACTCTTACCCCTCCCAGGCGTTCGAGCCCGGGGACAAACACACGGCTCACGAGAGAAACGCGCGGCGGGCCGCTTGGTTTCCAAGGCAATCACGACAATTCGGTAGGACGACAATTCGGTAACAAGACCAGCGATGTATTGGTTCAACCGACGGCAATTTCTAGTGGCCAGCGCGCCTTTGGCGCTCACGGCGGCCGGTATTGCAGGGGGGCGCAGCAACGCCGATACGGCGCCATCGCGATTCGGAGAACCGCATCCCTTCGATTTTGACGTGTTGCGGCAGACCGCCAAAGACCTCGCCGGCAAATCCTACGTCGCGCCCAAGCCGCCCGCGGCCGACATCATCGGCAAGTTCGATTTCGACGTCGCGCAAAAGGTGAAATTTCGTGCCGATCGGACGATCTGGGGCGACGGCCCCGGGCTCTTTCCGGTCCGGTTTTTCCACTTGGACAAGTTCAATCCGCTTCCGGTGCAGATCAACCTCGTTGCCGGCGGGCTCGCGCGGCGGGTGGTCTATTCGACGCAGGATTTCGACTACGGCGATACGGGGCTCGCACAAAAGCTGCCGGCCGACCTTGGCTATTCGGGTTTCCGCGTGATGGACGCGCCGCCGGCGATTACCGATTGGCTGGCGTTCCAGGGCGCCAGCTACTTTCGCAGCGCCGGCCAGGACAACCAGTATGGGGGCTCGGCGCGCGGGATCGCGGTCAACACCGCCTCGTCGACAAAAGAAGAGTTCCCCCGCTTCGTCGAGTTCTGGCTAGCGGAAGCCGAGCCACATAAGCCCTCGGTAACCGTCTACGCTTTGCTTGATGGGCCGAGCCTGACCGGCGCCTATCATTTCATCGCATCCAAGCAGACCGGCGCGGTGATGGACGTTCGCGTCGAGCTGTTCATCCGCAACGACATCGCGCAACTGGGCATTGCGCCGCTCACCAGCATGTATTGGTACGGCGAGAACGAGCGCCAGCATGCGACGGACTGGCGTCCGGAAATCCACGACAGCGACGGCCTGGCGCTGTGGACCGGCAAGGGCGAGCGCATTTGGCGGCCGCTGATCGATCCGCCGTCCGTGCTCACCAATTCGTTTCTCGACGAGAACCCCAAGGCTTTCGGCCTGATGCAGCGCGACCGCGATTTTTCCCATTACCAGGACGACGGCGCCTTCTACAACCGGCGGCCCAGCATGTGGATCGAGCCGCAGGGAAACTGGGAGGCGGGCGCGGTGCAATTGGTCGAAATCCCGACCCAGGACGAGATCCACGACAACATCGTCGCCTATTGGATGCCCAAGCGCGCGATCAAGGCACGCGACCAGGTCAGCGCGGGCTACCGGCTCTATTGGCGGGACGACGAGCCGCATCCGCCGAACGACGTCAGCCGGGTGACCGCGACCCGCGTCGGCCGCGGCGGCGTGCCGGGACACCCCTCGCCCGACGACAAGGACAGTTGGAAATTCGTCGTCGATTTCGAGGGCGGCCCCTTGTCGAAAATGGCGCCACGGTTTGACGTGACGCCGGTGGTGACCGCCTCGCGCGGCAAGATCGACAACCCTTACGTCATCAAAGTCGTCGGCACCGACCGATGGCGGGCGCTGTTCGACGTGCACGCGCCCGGAAAAGAGCAGATCAATTTGCGTTGTTATCTTCGTTTCGGCGGCAAAGCGTTGACCGAAACCTGGCTCTATCAATATTTCCCGCCCAGCGGATAAGCCGGCCAGAGTTCTAAAGCGGGATGGCTTTAAGCGGGATCAGCGCCCACCAACATCAAATCCGTCATTCTGAGGTGCGCGGCCAAGTTCTTCAAGATTTTGGCCGTCGCGCTGCGCGCGGGCGTTTCAGGTTGACGGAGATAGAACGTGGCGGCTCAACTTAAAGTCATCAGACTCTAGGATCGCGCCGCCACGCGGCTACCGAGGCTCGCGACAATGTCCCGAACGCCGGTCCCATCCTGCGCGGCGTGGTGCCCGTGGTGCAGCATGGCGCCAGCCGGCGTGCGGATCAGGTGCAGCAACCGGGTGTGGAATTGCTCCAACCCCGGACGGTGGCCGATGCTGAGCACGGTTGCGCTGCCGAGCTCGCGGTCGAAGATCGACATCACCCGCCGCTGGCTCAATTCGTCGAGTGCCGAAGTCGCTTCGTCGAGGAACACCCAGGCCGGCCGGTGCAACAGTAAGCGCGCGAAGGCGATGAGCTGCTGCTGGCCGAGCGAAAGGTTCTTATCGAGCCGTGCTTCGCTGTCGAGTGTCGGCAACAAATCGGCCAGTCCGACGCGTTTGACCACGGTCTCGATTTCCGCGGTGCCGAAAGCGGAAGGCGGATCCGGATAGGTGATCGAGGCGCGCATCGTGCCGAGCGGCAGATACGGCCGCTGCGGCATGAACATCATGCTCGCGGGGTCGGGGAGATGGATGGTGCCGCCGCCCCACGGCCAAAGCCCTGCGAGCGCGCGGAACAAAGTGCTTTTGCCCGCGCCCGACTCGCCGAGGATGAGCACGCGCTCGCCTTGCGCGATCTCGACCGTTGCCTCCGAGATCACCACCCGGCCGTCGGATAGCAACACGCTGACGCCGTCGAAGGCGAGCGTTCCCGCCGGATGCCTGACCAGCTTGATGGTATCGACCGCGTCGCCGATCACATCCACTTTGTCGACCGCCGACTTAAACGCGCTCACCCGGCGCAGCGTCGCGCACCAGTCGGCGATCGCCGGGAACTGGTCGACGAACCAGCGCAGCGACGCCTGCACCTGGTTGAAGGCGCCGACCACCATCATCAGGCCGCCGATGGTCATGCCGCCGCTGAAGTAGCCGGGCGAGGCGACCACGATCGGCACCACGATGGCGATCCAGCCATAGCCCGAAGTGATCCAGGTGAGCCGTGACAGCGCGCCGGACAATTGCCGCATGGTCGTGATCACGCGATCGAGGTTGCCGTTGAGCTGGCGCCGCTCGTCATGCTCGCCGCCGCATAGCGCGATGCTTTCCGCGCTCTCGTTGACCCGCACCAGCGCGAAGCGAAGCTCCGCTTCGCGGGCATAAAGCTCGGTGTTGAGCCCGATCAGCGGCAGGCCTACCCGCCACGTCAACAACGAACCGATCGAGGCGTAGATGATGGCGCACCAGACCATGTAACCGGGAATAGTGAAGCTATAGCCGTTGACCGCAAAAACGAGATGGCTCGACAGCGCCCACAGGATGCTGATGAAGCTGACCAACAGCAGCGCGGCTTGAAACACGCCGACGCCCAGGCCGGCCGAAAGCTCGGTGAGCTTGCGGGTGTCTTCCTCGATGCGCTGATCGGGATTGACGCCGAGCTGGCCCGCCAGTCCGAGGCGATAGGCGCGGCCCGGTACCAGCCATTGGTCGAGCAAATGATGGGTCAGCCACTCGCGCAGGCGAACCTTCAGCATCTGTTGCATCCAGGTCTGCCCGACGACCAGCGCCAGCAGCACGCCGACGATGCCGAAGAATATCAATAGCTGGTGGCCGAGGCCGGCGAGGTCGCGCTGCTGTAGCGCGTCGAAGAAGGAACCGTTCCATTCGTTGAGTCGGATCTGCCCGACAATATTGGCGATCAGAATCGCGGCAATGGACGCGCTGAGCAGAACGATGCGCAAGCGGTGATGCGACCGCCAGAGCGAGCCAAGCAACGTGATGCTTTCGGAAGCCGCGCTCTTTGCTTCGTATGTCGCGGCGGGCGGATGAAACTCTACCGCGGGCGCCGCGCCGCGCTCGCCGCCGGCTTCGCCCTCGAGATCGTCCGCCTGCGAGCGCAAATTGGCGCCATCGCCGGACATGTGTCGGTTATGTCGATGTTGCACGTTGCTTTCGCACGCCGGCCCCCGAGACCAGCACCGCTGCCATAGCCAGCGCAGCTAATACTATGATTCTTATCAAATAGAAAAAATTGCAAGAAATAAGAAAACCATGGGACAAAATCGCCGCGCGGAAGTGACAAAAATACACAATAATCGACGCGATGGAACTTTTTGCCGTGCCGTTTCGCGAAACCGGAACTCATGTTCCCAAAGTTGGGTTTGCGATGAACGAATCAAACGATCTCGAATCGTGGATCGCGCGCCAGGCGCAGCGCAGCGCGCTGGCGATGGAACAGGCGATTTCGGCAACGCACTTGGTTCGCAAGCGTGACGCTTTCGATCAGCTCGTCGTACCGGCGAAAGGGTCGATGCTGGCCTCTCCGGCGATCGCCGATTGGGATCCCGAGCCCGACTATTTTTTTCACTGGCTGCGCGATTCGGCGATCGTTATGCGCGCCGTGGCCGAACTGATGCAGGACGCGGCAACCGCCACGGAACGCGAGCGCTGGCGCAGGCACTTTGAGGATTTCATCCGCTTCAGTTTGGCATTAACGGGTCTTAACGGCGCCGACTTCCTCGCTCAAAGCCGCCATCGAGAGATGACGCGCCGTGGGTTCCGCAAGTTTCTCCGCCCTGACGCGGAGATCAATGCGCTGACCGGCGACAAGTTGCTGGGCGAGCCGCGCTTCAATGCGGACGGCACGATCGATTTTTTCCGCTGGTCGCGACCGCAATACGACGGCCCGGCGCTGCGCGCTTTGGCATGCCTGCGCTATCTCGCTGCCGGCGGGCCGCCGACCGACGAACTCGCGCGCTTGCTGCGCCTCGACCTGGCCTTCACCCTTCGTCACGCCGGACGTCGCTGCATTGGGCCGTGGGAAGAGCCAAATCAGAACGCGCATCATTATTACGTCGCGCTGGTGCAACTCGGCGCGCTCGTGCATGGCCAAGCCTGGGCCGGCGACGCTGCGGATGAATGGGATGCTGCGCAGCACATGCTGCGCGTGGGCCTCGAACGGCATTGGTCGGAAAAATATCGGGTCTTCACGGCAAGACGGCCGGCGCCGGGCGCTTCGGCAGACGATATGCTCGACTCCGCGTTCTTGCTGGCGGTGTTGGACGCCGGTCTGTCGGAGGGCCCGCACAGCGTGCGGGACTTGCGGGTGCAGAAGACGTTAGCCGCGATCGAAAACCTGTTTGCGCGCGAGTTTCCGATCAATCGCTCGCGGCCGGAGGGCCGCGGACCGGCGCTGGGCCGCTACCGCGGCGACCGTTATTTCGGCGGCGGCGCCTGGTATCCGACGACGCTCGCAGCCGCCGCCCTGTATTATCGGCTCGCGCAACGCCGGGGGCAGGACTCCGGCGCTTTGCTGAAGCGCGGCGATGCCCTCATGGCGACGGTGCGCGATCTGACGCCGGCGGACGGCGCGCTGTCCGAGCAGGTTGACCGTTCGACCGGGGAGCAAACCTCGGCGCGCCACTTGAGCTGGAGTTACGCTGCTTTTGTGAGCACCACGCGCATACGGGCACGCGCGCTCGATCGCCTCGGGGGATCGGCCATCCGCGCCTCTGACTGAACAGGGCCGGCGCCCCGCAACGCGATTGCGCGATAGCCTGATCCTTGGCACAAATTCGGTCCAGATAAACGGCCGGGCAACGCCGGACTGAAATATCGGGGAGGAAATTATGCCGATCTCACGCCGCAGCTTGATCGCAACTTTTGGCCTCGGCTCGGCCGCGACGTTGCTGCCGCGCAGCGCGTTTGCTGCCTATCCCGACCGGCCGATCCATCTGATCGTGCCGTTCGCGCCGGGCGGCAACGCCGACATCGTCGGACGCATCGTCGGCGAACGGATTTCGAGCGCGCTCGGCCAGCCGGTGGTGGTCGACAATCGGGGCGGTGCCGGCGGCAGCATCGGCGCTGAAGCCGTCGCCCGCTCGGCACCCGACGGCTACACGCTGTTCGTCGGCTCGAACGGCCCGCTCACCGTCAATCCCTTCGTGCAGGCCAAGCTTGGCTACGATCCGCGCAAGGACTTCGCGCCGGTGGCGCTCACCAGCTACGTGCCGCACGTGATCATCCTCAACGACAAGGTCGCGGCCAAGACGCTGCCGGACCTGATCGCGTTGTCGAAGAAGCAGGCGATCAGCATCGCCACCAGCGGTGTCGGCAGCGCGACGCACATGACGCTCGAGCGCTTCAAGGCGGCGACCGGCGCGAACCTCACCCACATCCCCTACCGCAGCGGCGGCCAGCTGATGCCCGACCTGATCGGCGGCAATATCCAGGCGGCGATGACCGAATTTTCCACCGCGCTGCCGCTGCACAAAGCCGGCAGGGCACGCATCCTCGCCATCGCCTCGGCGCAACGTTCCAAGCTCGCGCCCGACATTGCGACGTTCATCGAGGGCGGGGTCAAAGGTTTCACTGCGCAGAGCTATATCGGCATTCTGGTACCCGCCGGCACGCCGGCGCCAATCATCGCGCAGTTGCAGAAGGCGATCGCCGATGGGCTGACCGGCGGTCCAGCGCCCGACAAGCTGCGCGCCATGGGATCTGAAATCGCAACGCCCGAACAGATGACGCCCGCCGGCTTTGCCGCCTTCATCCGCGCCGACTACGAGCATATGAGCGAAGCCGCCAAGCTCGCCGGCCTCGTGCCGAAATGAGCGGCGCGCTGCCGCGCGGCGCCTGCGATTGCCACTGCCACGTCTTCGGTCCGGCCGCACGCTTCCGCTATGCCGAGCCGCGCAGCTACACGCCGGACGACGCGCCGCTCGAAGCCTATCTCGCGATGCTCGACCGCCTCGGCTTCGAGCGCGGCGTCCTCGTGCAACCAAGCGCCTATGGCCGCGACAATCGCGCCATGCTCGATGCGCTGACGCGCGAGCCCAAGCGCCTGCGCGGCGTCGCGGTCGGCGGCGCCGAACTGACGACGAAAACGTTGAAGCTGTGGCATGAGTGCGGCGTGCGCGGCCTGCGCGCCAATGAATTTCGTCGCGACGGCAAGCCTTATTACCAGAATGGCGTCGGTTTGAAGGAGATCGAGCCGCTGCTGCCGCAGCTTACCGACCTCGGCTGGCACCTTCAGCTGTGGATCGATGCGCGCGATCTGCCCGGCATGACGGAGGCGCTGTCGCGCCTGCCGGTGCCGGTGGTGGTCGATCACATGGGCCGGCTGGAGCATCATCACGGCATGCAAAATCCCGGCTTCCAGGCGCTGCTGCGCGGCGTCGGCGAAGGCAAATTGTGGGCGAAACTGTCGGGCACCTATCGGCTGGGCGCCACGCCACCCGATTACGCGCAGGCACGGCCGTTCCACGACGCGTTGGTCGCCGCCAATCCGCAGAACTTGGTGTGGGGCACCGACTGGCCGCATCCGCGGCCCGAAGGTCCAGTGCCGGACGCTAAGCGCCTCTTGGATGTGTTTCTCGATTGGACGCCGGCGCAGGAAGCCCGCCAGGCCATCCTCGTCGACAATCCGGCGCGGCTATACGATTTCCCGCGCGCATGAACGGCGCGGCTGTCAGGCCATATGCGCCAATTTCGGCTCTTCACGTTTGCGCCGCGGCTTCGGCACGTATAGCTCGCCGAGGTGCATCATCGGCCGCGGCTTGATCACAATCGACATCAAGCGGTCGCGCAGCGCCTTGGGCGAGGTCGGCTTGATCAAGAATTCGTGCACGCCGGCGCGCAACGCCTGGGTCACGGCGGAGCGATAGGCGCGGCCGGTCAGCATGATGATCGGAATATTGGGACGCGGAAACACGCCGGGCGAGCGCACGATGCGCATCACCTCCATGCCGTTGAGCACCGGCATGTCCCAATCGAGCACCACCACGTCGGGGTTGTGGGTTCGGATCGCTTCGAGCGCCGCAAGCCCGTCGGCGGCTTCCATCATCGA
This sequence comes from uncultured Alphaproteobacteria bacterium, assembly GCA_963709015.1. Lineage (GTDB taxonomy): Bacteria > Pseudomonadota > Alphaproteobacteria > Rhizobiales > Xanthobacteraceae > Pseudolabrys. The sequence continues at coordinate 40,668 of CAVPUU010000021.1, forward strand.
TTTGGCGCCGAGATTGGTGAGCATCGTGCGGGTCAGCCGGCGCATGTAGGCGTTGCCGTCAACGATCAGGATTTCGAGGCCTTGCAGCAGAACCTCAGACGAGCTTTTACGCATGAGCACTCGGGGGCGTTGCAATGTGACAGCGCGAAACCTAATTCAAAAATTCTGTAATTTCGCTAAGCCGGACTATTCAATTTTTCGCTATTCCGGCCGGGCAAGCGCCCTAATCGCTGCTTAAATAAGGAGATGGCAGGCCGTCATTTACGTAAAATTGTCGGCAATTGCAGCGAGGCGAACGTCATGAGGCTCCCCGGTCCCGATCATCCGATCACCATTGCGCGTAACGCCAACCGCGTGCGCGTCATATTTGCCGGCCAGGTGGTCGCCGACACGACGCGCGCGCTCACCTTGCGCGAGGCGAACTATCCGCCGGTGCAATACATTCCGCGCGCCGACGCGGTCATGACCCGGCTTGCGCGCAGCGCACATACCAGCCATTGCCCCTACAAAGGCGATGCCAGCTATTTCTCGATCGTCGCCGGCGCGACCACGGCCGACAACGCGGTATGGAGCTACGAGCAGCCTTTCCCCGCGATGGCCGAGATTGCCGGCTATCTGGCGTTTTATCCCAACCGCGTCGACAAAATCGAGGAGAGCACGGTGTGAACGCGGTCAATGCATCCGCGGTGCTTTGAGGAACCTGGCACGGTCGGATGAATTCACCCGTACGTCGAAAGTGACGCCTTCGCGATAAAGCGTGAGCGGCACTTCGACGCCGGCTTGGCCAAGCGCCCAGACCTTGCGGTAGAAGCCGGCGAGCGTGGAAATATTCTCGCCCTTGACCGCCAGGATGACGTCGCCGGTTTTCAATTCCGCGCGCGCCGCCGGACCCTTGGGCGCGATGCCGACGGCGACGATCTTGTCCTCGATCTCAGTCGAATAGAGCCCGAGCCAAGGCCGCGCCGGCTTGTTGACGCGGCCGAATTTGCGCAGATCGTCGAGGATCGGGCTCAGCAGATCGATCGGCACGATCATGTTGAGGTGTTCGTTCTTGCCTTCGCGCGCACGCTCGAGCTGTAGCGAGCCGACGCCGATCAGCTCGCCCTTGGGTGCGATCAGCGCGGTGCCGCCCCAATTGGGATGTGCGGGATAAGTGAAGATCGCCTCGTCCAGCACGTATTCCCAATAGCCGGCGAATTCCTGCTTGGCGGCGATGCGGCCGGCAAGCGAGCGCGTGCGCCCGCCGGCGCCGCCGATCACCACACGTTCGCCGAGCTCGGCCGCGCGTGAGGAGCCGATGGGCAACGCCGGCAGATCGATCTTGCCGAGCGCCTGCACCAGGCCGAAGCCGGTTTCCTGGTCGAAGCCGAGCGCGTGGCCTTCCACCACGTGGCCGTCGCCGAGATGCAGCCAGACGGTCGCCGCTTCCGTGATCAGGTAGCCGATGGTCAGCACCAGGCCGTTATCGATCAGCACGCCGTTGCCGGCGCGCTCGACGCCGAGCGTCTCGGCGGTGAAGCCGTCGGGCGGGATGATCGAATGCAACCCGACCACCGAGGACAGCGCGCGCTCAAGATCGTACGGATAGTCTTCCGCGCGCGGCTGCGCGGAGGGCGGCACCTTCCATTCGGTCAACGCGGCCATGCCGGGCTCCTGTGCTAATCGCTATTTATCATACGCGCCCGGGCGCGGGCGGGAAGCCGGTATCCGGCATGATAAGGTAACGGGACGACCCATGACGCCGCTCTCCATCCTCGATCTCTCGCCCGTTGCGGCCGGCTCGACCGGCGCCCAGGCGCTGCGCAATTCGCTCGACCTGGCGCGGTTCGCCGACGGGCTGGGCTATGTGCGCTATTGGGTGGCCGAACATCACAATATGCCGGCGATCGCGAGTTCCGCCCCCGATATCATGATCGGGCAGATCGCCGCGATCACCAGCCGCATGCGCATCGGCTCCGGCGGCGTGATGCTGCCCAACCACGCCCCGCTGATGGTGGCCGAACGATTCAAGGTGCTCGAAGCGCTCTACCCCGGCCGCATCGATCTGGGGCTCGGGCGCGCGCCTGGCACCGATCCGGCGACGTCTTATGCGTTAAGACGCCGCCAGGGCATCAGCGAGGAGGACGACTTCCTCGAACGCTTTCAGGAATTGATGCTGTTGGAGACGCGCGGATTTCCCGCAGGCCATCCATTCCACAATGTGCACGCCATGCCGGCGGACGTGGCGCTGCCGCCGATCTATCTGCTCGGCTCGTCGGATTATTCCGCACAACTCGCCGGCCAGATCGGCGCGGCCTTCGCCTTTGCGCATCACTTTGCGACCTTCGACGCGGCCGAGGCGATGAAGCTTTATCGCGGTAGTTTCCGCCCGTCGGTGTCGCACCAAAAGCCCTTCGCCATCCTGGGCACCCATGTGATCTGCGCCGACAGCGACGAGGAGGCCGAGCGCCTGGCTAAAACCGTCGATCTCAATATCGTGCGTCGGGCCAAGGGCGAATATCTGCCGCTCGCCTCGCCGGAAGACGCCGCGGCCTACGACTACACACCGGTCGACCGTGCGCGTATCGCGCAAAACCGAACGCGGATGTCGATCGGGGCGCCAGTGACGGTCAAGGCAAGGCTCGCGCCGCTGATCGCCGCCACGCAGGCCGACGAGCTGATGGCGACTACCATGATTTTCAGCCACGCGGCGCGCAAACACTCCTACGAGCTGCTGGCAAAGGCGTTTGCCTAAAGCTTGTCGTCACCGGGCATAGCCGTCCAAGGACGGCGTCGCTTCGCTCACCTATGTCCCGGCGACCCCGCTTAGGATGGCACCGCCCACCTAAGTGGGATGACCGGGACAAGCCAGGCCATGACGATGCAAACATCGCATGCTAAAAACCCGCGGGCGACGAAGACTTTCGTCAGCGTTTGCAAGGAGGTTCCATTGGGCAAGCAATTCACCCTCACCACCGGCGACAAACATTCGCTCGGCGCCTATCGCGCCGATCCGCAAGGCACGCCGAAGGGCGGCCTGGTCGTGGTGCAGGAGATTTTCGGCGTCAACCACCACATCCGCGCGGTCTGCGACCGGCTGGCCGCGCTCGGCTACGTGGCGGTGGCGCCTGCGGTGTTCGACCGCTTCGTGCGCGATTTCGAATCCGGCTACACGCCCGATGAGATCGCCAATGCGCGCAGCTATCTGCGGCAATCTCAATTTCGAGCACATGATGCACGACATTGCCGCCGCCAAGGACGACATGAAGGGCGTCGGCCCGCTCGGCGTGATCGGCTTCTGCATGGGCGGCACCGCGGCGTTCCTGGCCGCCTGCCGGATCCCCGGTCTGTCGGCGGCGGTCGCCTATTACGGCGGCATGATCGGCAAATTCGCCGACGAGAAGCCGAAATGCCCGCTGCAGATGCATTTCGGCGAGAAGGACGAAGGCATTCCGATGAGCACGGTAGACGAAATCAAGAAGAAACAGCCGCAGGCGGAAACCTACGTCTATCCAGGCGCCGCGCACGGCTTTTATTGCGACGAGCGCGCGAGCTACAACAAGGAAGCCGCCGCGCTGGCCTGGAGCCGCACGCAGGAATTCCTCGGCAAGCATATGAAGAAGTGAGCCGCCTTACTTCGCTCATGTTCCCGCCCGCGCCTGCGCGGGGACAGGCTCGAGCGGGAATCCAATCTTTGCTTCATCAAGAAAAAGCACCGGGTCCCGCTTACGCGGGGACGAGCGGGGCGTCGCCTAGAACCACCGTTCCTTGACCGATACGGTGTCGCCGGGACGCAGCGGGTAGCTCAGCGGCACCTCGCGCTTGATCTGCCGGCCCTGCGCATTGCGGGTGAGCTCGACGGTCTGCTTGAAGGCGCGCGGCGCGAAGCCGCCGGCAATCGCGATCGCTTTTTCCACCGTCATGTCGGCGACGTAAGGATACTGCCCCGGCGTGGTGACCTCGCCGAGGATGAAGAACGGCCGATAGGTCTCGACTTCCACCGTCACATGCGGCTCGCGCACGTAGCCTTGCTTGAGCCGCTCGGCGATGCGTTGCGACAGCTGCCGCGTCGTGATGCCGCGGGCCGCTACGCTCCCGATCAGCGGCAGGTTCACACGGCCGCCGGCGTCGACGATGTAGGTGTTGGAGATTCCGTCCTGGCCGAACACCACGACGCGCAATTTGTCGCCGGCATCGAGCGTGTAGGGCTGCTCGCTTGCCGCGCGCGCGTAGGCATAACTCGAAGGCGCGACATAAGGCTCGCCGGCGTCATATTGCGGGGATGCGGATTGCGGCGCGCGGTATTGCAGCACGGTTGGCGGCAGCACCGGCTGTTGCGCGTAGGCCTGCGGGGCGCTCAGCTGCGCGGTGAATAACCCGCGGCCGGCGATATCGTCCGGCTCATGCCGCATGCAGCCGGTGGCCGCGAGCGCGACCAAAGCGGCCAACACAAATCGGGCTCCCCGCATCAAACGAATCCGCGTCAAGCAAGAGAAATTAAGCCCGATTAACGCTTTATATGGTTAACAAATCCTCACCGTCCGACCACCGCTATAACCCGCGACTGGGCCGCGGTTTTTGCCCCCGCCGGACATGCAAGCGGGCGCCCTTCTGGGGCGCCCGCGTTTTTTTGAAACCCCCGCGTTATCAGGCGCCGGCGACCGGCGTCAGTTTCACGCCGGTGCCGATCGGGCACGACACCCCGGTGCCGCCGTGCCCGCAATAGCCGAACGGATTCTTCGCCAGGTACTGCTGGTGATAGTCCTCGGCGAAATAGAACTCGGGCGCATCGACGATCTCAGTGGTGATAGCGCCGTAACGCTTCTTCTCCAACTCCCTCTGGTACATCGCCTTCGACGTCTCGGCGGCTTTTTTCTGCTCGGCGTTGAAGGTGTAGATGCCGGATCGGTACTGCGTGCCGACATCGTTGCCTTGCCGCATGCCTTGCGTCGGGTCGTGACCTTCCCAGAACGTCTTGAGCAGCGTCTCGTAGGAAATCTTCTTCGGATCGTACACCACCAGCACCACCTCGTTGTGGCCGGTGCGGCCCGAGCAGACTTCCTCGTAAGTCGGGTTCGGCGTCACGCCGCCGGCATAGCCGACGGCGGTGACATAGATGCCGTCGCCGAGTTGCCAAAAACTCTTCTCGGCGCCCCAAAAGCAGCCGAGCCCGAATATCGCCTTTTGCGAGCCCTCCGGATAAGGCCCTTTCAGCGGATGACCGTTGACGAAGTGGGTCGCCGCAGTGCGGATCGCATGGTCACGACCCGGCAGCGCCTGCTCGCGCGTCGGCATGGCAATTTTCTTGAAGCCGAACATGGCTGGTTCTCCTGCAATCGATAGCCGGAATATATGATCGATCCAGCCTAGCCGAAACGGCTACGCCAATCACGTCTCGGCCAGCCCGCCGCACGCCGCGTTCACGCCGGCGTTAGGTATTTTTGCTTGCGCGTGATCTTTTCCGAAAACCGGTGCCACTTTTCGGGATCACGCGGCTAGCGCGCATAGCCGATCAACGGCTTCTTCTTGCGGCCGAGCAGCAACAGCAGGATGCCGGAGAGGCCGAGCAGGCTCCAGGCCGGCGCGGCCAATATGGAGACCGTCACCGGATCCCACAGCAGGCCGTCGGCATAGGGCTCGATCAGCGGCCTGAGCTTCGCCAAGCTGGCAGCATTGATGAGCTCCCACAGCGCCCGCACGGTGGTGAGGGAGAGGCTGTTGCCGGCGATCGACTTGGTGCCGTCGTAGACCACCAGGATAAAGGCGGCGGCCAGACAGATCAGGCCGACTAAGCGGAACAGAAAACGGATCATGGTATGGCGGTCTTTTCCCTAACCCAACCGTATCGATTACCCTGCAGCGCGGCCAGGTTCAACACCGGCAATACCGCTACCGCCTTCCCTTGAGCAGTCGCGGCTGCTTCCGCTAACGTCGCCCTCGCCGGGCCGCGCCCGTTGTGTCATGGAGTAGCAATGCCCGCCAAACCCCCCGCCGGCCGCAGTCGGCCGACTTTCACCGACCAGGAAGCCCTCCAGTTTCACAGCGTCGGCCGGCCCGGTAAGCTGGAAGTCGTCGCCACCAAGCCGATGGCGACCCAGCGCGACCTCTCGCTGGCCTATTCGCCCGGCGTCGCGGTGCCGGTGCTCGCCATCGCGGAAGATCCAAGCCGCGCCTACGACTACACGGTGAAAGGCAATTTCGTTGCCGTCATCACCAACGGCACCGCCATCCTGGGGTTGGGCAACCGCGGCGCGCTGGCGGCCAAACCCGTGATGGAGGGCAAGGCGGTGCTGTTCAAGCGTTTCGCCGACATCGATTCCATCGATCTCGAAGTCTCCACCGAAGACCCCGACCAATTTATCAATTGCGTGCGCTATCTCGGCGCCGGCTGGGGCGGCATCAATCTCGAAGACATCAAGGCGCCGGAATGCTTCATCATCGAGCAACGCTTACGCGAATTGCTCGACATTCCGGTGTTCCATGACGACCAGCACGGCACCGCCATTATTTCGGCGGCCGGGCTGATCAATGCGCTCGACCTGACCGGGCGCGACATCGAGAACACCAAGCTCGTCTGCAACGGCGCCGGAGCGGCCGGCATCGCCTGCCTCGAACTGCTCAAGGCCATCGGCTGCCGCCCCGAAAACCTGATTCTGTGCGACACCAAGGGCGTGATCTATCAGGGCCGCACCGACGGCATGAACCAGTGGAAGTCGGGCTACGCGGTCAAGACTTCGGCGCGCACGCTTGCCGAGGCGCTGGAGGGCGCCGACGTGTTCTACGGTCTCTCCGCCAAAGGCGCGGTGACCAAGGATATGGTCAAGTCGATGGCGGCAAAGCCGATCATCTTCGCCATGGCCAATCCCGACCCGGAAATCACCGTCGAGGAAGTAGCGGAAGTGCGCGACGACGCCATCATGGCGACCGGACGCTCCGACTATCCGAACCAGATCAACAATGTACTCGGCTTTCCCTACATCTTCCGCGGCGCGCTCGACGTGCGCGCGTCCGCCATCAATATGGAGATGAAGATCGCCGCCGCCCGCGCGCTCGCCGATCTCGCGCGCGAGGACGTGCCCGACGAGGTCGCCGCCGCCTATGGCGCGCGGCCGAAATACGGGGCCGACTACATCATTCCCGTTCCGTTCGATCCCCGGTTGATATCGGCGATTCCGCCGGCGGTGGCGAAAGCCGCCATGGATACCGGCGTCGCCCGCAAGCCGATCGTCGACATGGAGGCCTATCGCCACCAGTTAAACGCGCGGCGCGATCCGATCGCCGGGACGCTGGTGCAGGTCTATGCGCGGCTGCGCCGGCAGCCGAAACGCGTGGTCTTCGCCGAGGGCGAGGAAGAGCAGGTGATCCGCGCGGCGACGAGTTTTGTGCACCAAGGGCTGGGCACCGCGTTATTGGTCGGCCGCGAAGATCTGGTGCATGAGGTGGCGGGCGAGGCCGGCATCGAGCTCGGCGAAGGCATCGAGATCATCAATGCCCGGCTGTCGACCCGCAATGCCGCCTATCTCAATTACCTGTACGAACGGCTGCAACGGCGCGGCTATTTGTTGCGCGACTGCCAGCGGTTGGTGAACACCGACCGCAATCATTTCGCCGCCTGCATGGTCGCGCTCGGCGACGCCGACGCCATGGTGACCGGCGTGACCCGCAATTTTTCGGTCGCGCTCGAAGACGTCTGCCGCGTGATCGATCCCAAGCCGGGGCATCGCGTGATCGGCGTTTCGCTGGTGGTGGCGCGCGGCCGCACCGTGCTGGTGGCCGATACCGCCGTCACCGAAATGCCGGATGCTGGCGAACTCGCCGAGATCGCCATCGAGGCGGCGGGCGTGGCGCGCCGGCTCGGTTACGAGCCACGGCTGGCGCTGCTGGCGTTCTCGACCTTCGGGCATCCACAAGGCGAGCGCTCCGACCGCGTCATCGAGGCGGTGAAGATTCTCGACCATAAGCGGGTCGATTTCGAATATGACGGTGAAATGGCCGCCGACGTGGCGCTCAATTCGGCGCTGGCGGCGCCCTATCCGTTCTGCCGACTGTCGGGCCCGGCCAACGTACTCGTCATGCCGGCGTTCCATTCGGCCTCGATTTCCACCAAAATGCTGCAAGAGTTGGGCGGTGCGACCGTGATCGGGCCGCTGCTGGTCGGCCTCGACCGGCCGGTGCAGATCGTGCAACTCGGCTCCCAGGACAATCAGCTCGTCAACATGGCGGCGCTCGCAGCCTATAATGTGAGCGGATAGCTCATCACCGGAGACCTCCCTTGAGCAAGACCCTTTCCGGCGTGATCGCCGCCATCGCCACGCCGATCGAGGAAAGCGGCGCGCCCGACCTCAAGCGGGCCGTCAAGCTGGCGCGCTACCTGCTCGACAATGGCTGCGACGGCCTCAACGTGCTGGGCACCACCGGCGAGGCTACCTCGTTCTCGCTCGATGAGCGCAAGAGCGTCATGAGCGCCTACAAGGCGCAAGGCCTGCCCTTGAACCGCCTGATGGTCGGCACCGGCGCTGCCGCGGTGTCGGACGCAGTCGCGCTCACCCGCCATGCGGCCGAGCTCGGTTTTGCCGGCGCACTCGTGCTGCCGCCGTTCTACTACAAGGGCGTGTCCGACGAGGGGCTCATCGCCTATATAGACACGCTGGTGAAGGCGACGGCGGAAAAGCCGATTCCAATCTATCTCTACCATTTCCCGGCAATGTCCGGCCTGCCCTGGCATGTCACGCTGATCAAGCGGCTGCTGGAATCCTTTCCGTCCCGCATCGTGGGCCTGAAGGATTCATCCGGCGACATGGCTTACGCGCGCTCGGCGGCGGCGATCTCGTCCGATTTCGCCGTGTTCCCCTCGACCGAAGCCGTGCTGATCGAGGCGCGCGGCGGCGCGTTGGCAGGCTGCATCTCGGCCACCGCCAATCTCAACGCCGACCTGTGCGCGCGTGCCTGGCGTGGCGGAGATGCGGCCGCGCTCGATGCCGCCGTGGCGATCCGCAAGCTGTTCGACGGCAAGCCGCTGGTTTCCGGCGTCAAGGCGCTGCTGGGGCATATCCATGACGATGCGGCGCTCGCCCGGGTCAAGCCGCCGCTCACTACCTTTCCGGCCGCCGACCGTGCGGCGGTCTTTGCCGGTCACGATGCGGTGCGGGCCAAGCGGGTGGCTTGATCGTCCTTTGTTGCGGGCGTTGACGCCCGCACGGGGCCTTACTATAAGCCTCGCCCGTGGCGGTTGGGGATACCTACCGCCACGTTTCTTGCAAAGATCGGTTGCTTGGGCGGTCTTTCCGCCGCGAAACGCCACTTGTGAACGAGAGACTCATGGCCAATACCAAGTCCGCCCGCAAAGCCACGCGCAAAATCGCGCGCCGGACGATCGTCAATAAAGCGCGCCGCTCGCTGCTGCGCAATTCGGTCCGCAAGATCGAGGAAGCGATCGCCAGCGGCGACCGCACCGCGGCATTGGCGGCGTTCAGGGACACGGAGCCGGCAATTATGCGTGCGGCGCAGCGCGGCGTCGTGCATAAGAATAATGCCAGCCGCAAAGTCTCGCGCCTCGCACATCGCATTGCCAAGCTCGCCAAGTAAGTCGCCAAGCGGGCTCAGCCCGCCAGCGCGCGAGCATTTTGCATCCAATTGACGCGAATTAGTGTTGAGTCCGGTGCGACGTGGCGCCGGCGCACTTCTCCTGCAATCAAACCGTCATCGCCGCGTCAAAAATTTTTGCTCGCAGCGACATTGCTTGACTATATCCGGTACCGGAGGCGCGGGCGCCAATGTCCGGTGGTTTTTCGAAGTCGGGGCTAACCTGAAAATCGCGCAGGAATTTTTTTGGTGCATGAAAGGCTTACGTCCCATGCATCCGCAAGGACCGCAGAATGCATATATGACAGGCATTATTCGTAAGCACTGTCTTAAAATTATTTCGACTGCCGCGCCGCGCCCGAATACAAAATTTCACTTCGCAATTCCATACAACTCATCAACACCTTGAGAACTAAATTATGCACAGGCCGGCAATCGCGCCGACGCGCCGTTTCATCATGTGAGACGCGCATATTCATGATTTTCATTGCGAGCCATTAACGCTCGTGTATTTTTGCACAACGTGCTCGGAATTCCCGGGCATCATCAGGAAAAGGTTTCGGTTCACGCTCATCGCGGATGAGAACAGCTTTTGTTTGCCCGCCGGCGGCAAGAAGATCGTTCTAAACGTCGGGCAAATCAAGAACTCGTGGGACGGACGACCGGGCGCAAGCGCGGAAGCATTCAGGGGGGACTATTATGAAAGTGGGACGGGTTTCGGCGAGCAAGGCAGGGTCCATCGGATGGCAATCATCGTCCATTGTGAGGTTGCGCGTCGCCTTCGCCTGTCCCGTCCGGGTTTCATGTTTCGGCAATCGAGCCGCCACGCCGCCGCCCTTGCGCTGAGCCGCAGCCAGAAAATCTCCCTAAACATCGTCATCGAGTTTGTTGCGTCCCGTTTACGGCGCGTTGGCGGCCTCGCCCCGCCACGCCGGGCAACCGAGTCCATTTCAACCGATCAAGCAAAGAAGAGAAGTAAGGAAAATGCCGAACGCGGATCAGGAAGGCTGGTCACGGGTGAAAGGGCGTCTGCGCGCCGAGGTCGGCGACGACGTCTATTCGAGCTGGTTTGCCCGCATGGACCTTGAGGCGATCGAGGAGGGAACCGTGCGCCTGTCGGTGCCAACGCGTTTCCTCAAGAGTTGGATTCGAATCGCATTACGCCGAGCGGGTGCTGGCCTGCTGGCAGGCGAACCAGCCGCAAATCGTGCGCGTTGAGTTGATCGTGCGCTCGCCGATGTTGCGTTCGGCCGTCGTCAAGCCCAAGACCGAACTCGAAATGGTCGCCGGCGATAACGGCCGCTTCAACGGCAATGGCAATGGACGGCCGCTCCCGCTCGGCGATGGCACGGGGCACGAGGCGCTCGGCGGCTCGCCGCTCGACGCGCGGCTGACCTTCGACACCTTCGTCGTCGGTCGCTCCAACACGCTGGCGCAGGCCGCCGCCAAGCAGGTGGCCGCCGCCAAGCGCGGCGACGCGGTGATGTTCAATCCTCTCTACATTCATGCCGGCGTGGGCTTGGGCAAGACGCATCTGCTGCAAGCGGTCACTTGGACCGGAAATGCCACGGGCGAGCGCAAGGTGCTTTATCTCACTGCCGAGAAATTCATGTATGGCTTCGTCTCGGCGCTGCGCACCCAGACCGCCCTCGCCTTCAAGGAGGCCTTGCGCGGCATCGGCGTGTTGGTGATCGACGACCTGCAATTCCTGCAAGGCAAGTCGACACAGGCCGAGTTCTGCCACACGCTCAACGCCTTGATCGATGCCGGGCGGCAGGTGGTGATCGCCTCCGATCGTCCGCCTTCGGACCTCGAGAGCCTCGACGACCGGGTGCGCTCGCGGCTGGCCGGCGGACTGGTAGTGGAAATGGGTCCGCTCGGCGAGGAACTGCGCCTCGAAATCCTCAAATCGCGGGTGATGGCCGCGCGCACGCACCATCCGAGCTTCGACGTGCCAGTGCCGGTGCTCGGCTATATCGCCAAGGCCGTCACCCATAACGGCCGCGATCTGGAAGGCGCGCTCAACCGCCTGCTCGCCCATAACAAGCTCACCGGCCATGCAGTGACCCTGGAAATGGCCGAGCGCGAGGTGCGCGACCTGATCCGCCCGCAGGAACCCAAGCGGGTCAAGATCGAGGACATCCAGCGGGTGGTGGCGCGGCAATACAATGTCAGCCGGTCCGACCTGTTGTCGTCGCGGCGCACCGCCAATGTGGTGCGCCCGCGGCAGGTCGCTATGTATCTGGCCAAGACCCTGACTTTGCGGTCACTGCCGGAGATCGGACGGCGCTTCGGCGGCCGAGACCATACGACAGTGCTGCACGCGGTGCGCAAGATCGAGGGCCTGGTCGGCAACGACGTGGCGCTGGCCGAGGAAATCGAGATTTTGAAGCGGCAGTTGCAGGAGTAGTCAGCCCGGCTGACCTCTCCCCATTTGCGGGGAGAGGCGCTCGGTTATCAATGCCCTGGGGAAAGGCCGGCCGGCCGAAAACCCGCCCTTGCGTAAATCGCGCACATTCGTCACCTTTCACCCCCGGCCTCGCATTCCGCGAACCGCCGGCTTGCCGTCGCGCCTGGTTTCAAGGTCGATTTCGAAGGCGCCGAAGCGGGTCTTCCCATGAAAGTTACCGTTGAGCGTGCAGAGCTCTTAAAGTCGCTGGGCCACGTGCATCGCGTGGTGGAGCGCCGCAACACCATTCCGATTCTCGCCAACGTGCTGATCAGGGCCGAGCGCGGCAAGCTCAGCATGAAGGCGACCGACCTCGATCTCGAAGTCATCGATAACGTCGCCGCCGAGGTGTCGCCGGGTGGCGCCACCACCGTGCCCGCGCACATGTTCTACGAGATCGTGCGCAAGCTGCCCGAGGGCGCGCAGATCGTGATCGAGGGTTCGGGCGACCGCGCCGTACTCTCACTGCGCGCCGGGCGATCGCGCTTCACCTTGCAGACGCTGCCGGAAAGCGACTTCCCGGACCTCGCCGCCGGCGAGATGACGCATTCGTTCAAGCTCGCCGCCAGCGACCTCAAGCGGCTGATCGACAAGACCCAGTTCGCGATCTCGACCGAGGAGACCCGCTATTATCTCAACGGCATCTACCTGCACACCGCCGGTACGGCGAAGAATGCGATGCTGCGCGCGGTGGCGACCGACGGTCATCGCCTGGCGCAGGTCGAGCTGCCGCTGCCGGACGGCGCTGCCGGCATGCCCGGCATCATCGTGCCGCGAAAGACCGTGGGCGAGGTGCAACGCCTGATCGAAACCGGCGAAGGCGAAGTGGCGATCGAACTCTCCGCCGGCAAGATCCGCTTCTCGATCGGCGATGTGGTGCTTACGTCCAAGCTGATCGACGGCACTTTCCCGGATTATGCACGCGTGATCCCGGCCAATAACGACAAGAGTCTCGTTGTCGACAAGAAGGATTTCGAAGCCGCGGTCGACCGCGTGTCCACCGTGTCGAGCGAGCGCGGCCGCGCGGTCAAGCTGTCGATCACCGGCGGGCGGCTGGTGTTGTCGGTGACCAATCCGGACAGCGGCAGCGCCACCGAAGAGATCGAAGTCGAATACCAGTCCGACCCGCTCGATATCGGCTTCAACTCGCGCTATCTGCTCGACATCGCCGCGCAGATCGAGGGCGAGGTGGCCGTGCTCAAGCTCGCCGACCCCGGCTCGCCCACATTGATCCAGGACAAGGACGCCAAGGGCGCGCTCTATGTGCTGATGCCGATGCGGGTGTAGCGACTTATTTACGCAATGATCTCTCCGCCTTGCCCTCTCCCCTTGCGGGAGAGGGTGGCGAGGGCCGAACGGCCCGAGCCGGGTGAGGGGTCGGTGCCGGTTGGATTTCATCACCGTCCAATCGCGAAGCGAAACCGCGGTCACGCGCGGCAAATGCGCCGCAATTCGACCGATGCGGAAGCTGCCATGTGGCGATTGCTGCGGCGTCGAAAACTCGTCGGTTTTAAATTCCGCCGGCAGGTTCCAGTTGAGGGATTCATTTTGGACTTTGTCTGTTTCGAGCAAAGAGTGGTTGTTGAGATTGATGGAGGCCAACATGTTTCATCGACGCGCGACCAGCGGCGCGATTTGCGGCTGGCCCGCGAAGGGTTTCGCGTTCTGCGTTACTGGAATAACGACGTCCTTCTACGATCTGCTTCAATGCTGGAGGATCTATTCGCACGCCTCACAAATGAAAAAAGCTGACCCCTCACCCGGCGCGCTGCGCGCGCCACCCTCTCCCGCAAGGGGAGAGGGTAAAGAGCTGCGGCTTTTGGCACGAACCTTTGCATGACTGCCGCTCACATTCGCCGCCTGACGCTGACGAATTTCCGCAGCTACCACGCCGCAACGGTCGAGCTTGCCAGCGCGGGGCCGGTAGTGCTTACCGGCGCCAACGGCGCCGGTAAGACCAACCTGATCGAGGCAATCTCGCTGATGGCGCCAGGCCGTGGGCTGCGCCGCGCCACCATGGAAGAACTGGCGTTCTTCGAAGGCGACGGCGCCTGGGCGGTCAATGCCGAGATCGAGGGTATGCTGGGGCTTGCCACTCTCGGCACCGGCATCGATCCGCCGGTCGGCGAGGATTCAGGCTCCTCGCGTAAATGCCGCATCGACCGGGAGAGCGTTTCCTCGGCCACGGCCTTCGCCGATCATTTGCGGGTGGTGTGGCTCACGCCCGCCATGGACCCCTTGTTCAACGGTCCAGCGTCCGAACGCCGACGTTTTCTCGACCGCCTGGTGCTCGCTGTCGATGCGCAGCATACGAGCCGCGTCGCCGCGCTTGAGCGATCGTTACGCTCGCGCAACCGCCTGCTGGAAGACGCCCACAGCGACCCGCATTGGCTCGACGCGGTAGAGCACGAAACCGCCGAAGTCGCGGTAGCGGTCGCAGCCGCGCGCACGGAAACAGTGAGCCGCCTTTCCGGCACGCTCGCTGCTATGCGCGATGAGGGATTTCCGCGCGCCGAGGTCACGCTCGAGGGCTGGATGGAGAAGTTGCTGTCCAATCGCCGCGCGATCGAGATTGAGGATCGCTACCGCGTCTTGCTGAAGGACAACCGCGCGCGCGACGCGACCGCCGGCCGCACGCTCGACGGCCCGCATTTGTCCGATCTCGTCGTCACCCATGCCGACAAGGGCATCCCGGCGGCGGAGGCCTCGACCGGCGAGCAGAAGGCGCTGCTGATCCGGCTGGTGCTCGCCCATGCCGGCCTGATCAGAGACATGACCGGCTTTGCGCCGCTCTTATTGCTCGACGAGATCGTCGCCCATCTCGATCCGGCGCGCCGCGCCGCGCTCTACGATGCGTTGTCCGGTCTCGGCGCGCAGGTCTGGATGACCGGCGCCGATCCGTGGGCGTTCGGCGACATTGTCGGCCGCGCACAAGTGTTCGAGGTGCGCCCCGGCACGCTGGAACCGCGCCACTGAGTTCCGCTCACCCGCGGTTCCGTCAATCGAGCAATCTTGAAGCCATCCATCGCAGGAACAATCGTCGCTGCCAATCGCTTACCTCGATGTCAGCGGATTGCGTACCTTGGAGCCCGGCAAAGAATTAGGGAGCGACAATGCTCAATGAGGCGGCAACGGATCGAATCAAGCGGGACCTGCACGGCATTCTTGATCGCATGTGCGGCGACCTCGACCGCGTCGAGTTGCTGGCGGCCGCGCTGAATATCTTCAATTGCCCGGTGCCCGATTACGAGCCGCGGTTCCATCACCTGCATCGCGTGATGTTGAACGCGCAAGAGCTCGGGAATGCCGCCGATCAAGAACACTAGGCTTCGCCCAGCAATTCCCGCCGCTGGCGCTCCGACGCGTCGGAATAGCGCCGCAACGCATGCGCCTCGCTGAGCAAGCCGATCACCTGCCGCCGCTCCGCTGAATCCACAACCGCGAGCGCTTCCGCCTCGAAGCGATCGAATGCCGCGATCGCTTCGCGCGCCGTCAACTGTGGCAGCAGTATATGATCGGCGTGGTGCAGGATGTCGCGTACCGAGGCGATGGCGGGAAGATCCGCCGCATGCGCTTCCGCTACAATCACCATGCCGGCATAGCGGCCATCCTCGTCCACTGCGATCACCTGGTTGGTCGAGCCCAGGGGGAACGCTTCGCGAAAAGCCGAGATCGGCGTTTCCACCGGCGTCGTGCGCACATCCGAACGCATCATTTGCCCGACGGTCAAATCCCTGATCCAGCCGACGTCGGCCGCGCTGCGGATGGTCTCGCCGCGCAGATGGAAGCGCCAAGTGGTGAACGAATAGCCGAAGAATTCGCGCGTCACCTGCATCGAGATGATCACCGCGATCAGCACCGCGGTGGTGAGCCACAGGTCGCCAGTGGTCTCCAGCGCGATAAAGGTCATGGTCAGCGGCCCGCCGATCACCGAAACCGACAGGGCGCCCATGCCGATGATGGCGTAGGCGTCCGGATTGGTGTGCAGGCCCGGCCACACCGCGTTGAGCCCGACCGCGAACAGCTGCCCGCCGAGCGCGCCGAGCAGCAGCGAGGCGAAAAACAAACCGCCGCGGAAGCCGGTGCCGAGCGAAACAATCGAGGCCAAAGCCTTGAGCACGAAGATCAATACGATCGTCTCGGTCGACAATTTGAAGATGCCGGTCAGATGCAGCGCGCCGTGGCCGGACGACATGACCTGCGGCGACACCAGCGCGAGCAGACCTACGACGGCGCCGCCGAGCATCGGCCGTAAGCCCGGCTTCACGCGTAACCGGGAGAACAGCACTTCGCAGGCGGCCACGCCGCGCATCAGCGCGATGCCGAACATCGCCGCCAGCAGGCCGACGCCGCCGGCGATCACCACGTCATGCACGGCCATGCTGGAAACCGCGCCGGTTTCGATGCCGAGCCGGTCGGGCGCGAAAATCTGCGCGGTCAGGTAGCCGAACAAGGCCGCCATGCCGACGGGCGCCAGCGAGGCGATGGAATAGCTGCCGATAATCAGCTCGAAGCCGTAGAAGGCGCCGCCCAGAGGCGCACCGAAGGCCCCGGCGATCGCGCCGGCGGCGCCGCAGCCGACCAGGATGCGCATGTCGCTGCGGCGCAGGCGAAACGCCCGGCCGATGGCGGACGCGATGCCGCTGGCGAGCTGGGTATAACCGGCTTCCAGGCCGACCGAGGCGCCGACCCCGCTCGACCATACGGTCTGCGCCGCCACGATCAGGCTGCCGCGGAGCGACATGCGGCCCCCGTGCAGCGCATTGGCTTCGATCGGGTCGACCTCGGTGCCGCGCCGGCGGGTGATGTAGGCGGTGGCGAGGCCGAACAACAGACCGCCAAGGCACGGGGTGAGAAAGGCGTAAAGCGGGTTAAGCGAAACCCGGCCCGACAGCCGCTCGCCGGGGTCGAGCCCGAAAAAAATCAAATGCATCAGGCTGACCGCGGCACCCATTCCGGCGATCACCAGGCCGGCAATCGCGCCGACAATGAGCGCCAGCACGATCACGCTCAATTCACGAGCGCGCACAATGGCGCGCAAGCGATGGGGAACTTCGAACGGCGGGTTAAGCCAGCGCATGGGGAGCGAGATCAGGTCGGGGGAACGCGCCATTGCTTAGAGGCCAAGCGGCGCCCGCACGCAAGAGAGAGGCAGATTTGAACGCAAGCCCTGGCCGCTCCGTGGCTGCGAAACGGAGGATTTGCAAATCGCTTTTGTCGGACCCTAATTGGGCCGGACCGGGCTCAAAAAGCGGCTGTTTTTAAGCCGCCGGCTCTTTAAAAAAACATGTTAAATCAATAGATTACGTCTTGTGACTTTGCTCTGTACGAGGCTTCGTTTTCGTGTCACACCAAATGACAAATCCAACTCATTTTTCGAGCGCTTAGAGGCTCCCGCCGATGGCTGAACCGGCCCTGAATATCCCATCCGACTACGGCGACTATGACGCGGAATCGATCAAGGTCCTCAAAGGCCTCGATGCCGTGCGCAAGCGGCCGGGCATGTATATCGGCGACACCGATGACGGTTCCGGCCTGCATCACATGGTCTATGAAGTCGTCGACAACGCCATCGACGAGGCGCTCGCCGGCTTCGCCAACCAGGTGACCGTCACGCTCAACGCCGACGGCTCGGTGACCGTGCTCGACAACGGCCGCGGCATCCCGACCGACATCCACAAAGGCGAGGGCGTTTCGGCGGCCGAGGTCATCATGACCCAACTGCACGCCGGCGGGAAATTCGACCAGAATTCCTACAAGGTTTCCGGCGGCCTGCACGGCGTCGGCGTCTCGGTGGTCAACGCGCTGTCGAGCTGGCTCAAGCTCAAGATCTGGCGCGACGGCAAAGAGCATTTCATCGAATTCGCCGACGGCGTGGCAGTGGCGCCGCTAAAAGTCGCCGGCGACAGCAGCGGCAAGCGCGGCACGGAGGTGACGTTCTTCCCCTCGCCGAAAACCTTCACCATGGTCGAGTTCGACTTCGCCACGCTCGAGCATCGCCTGCGCGAGCTGGCCTTCCTCAATTCCGGCGTCACAATCGTTTTGTCCGACATGCGCCACGCGGTCGAGAAGCGCGAGGAGATGAAATACGACGGCGGCGTCGAGGCCTTCGTGAGGTTTCTCGACCGCAACAAGACCCCGCTGATCCCCAAGCCGGTGATGATCAAGGCCGAGCGCGAAGGCATCACGGTTGAAGCGGCGCTTTGGTGGAACGACGGCTATCACGAGAGCGTGTTGTGCTTCACCAATAACATTCCGCAGCGCGACGGCGGCACGCATCTCGCCGGTTTCCGCGGCGCGCTCACCCGCCAGGTCACGCAATACGCCGAAACTATCGGTACTACGCGTAAGGAAAAGGTGGCGCTCACCGGCGACGATTGCCGCGAAGGTCTGACCGCGGTGCTTTCGGTCAAGGTGCCGGACCCGAAGTTTTCCTCGCAGACCAAGGACAAGTTGGTTTCCTCGGAAGTCCGTCCGGTGGTCGAAAACGTCATCAACCAGGCTTTGCAGGACTGGTTCGAGATTCACCCGCAGGAAGCCCGCGTCATCGTCGGCAAGGTGGTGGAAGCCGCCGCCGCCCGCGAGGCCGCGCGCAAGGCGCGCGATCTCACCCGCCGCAAGGGCGCGCTCGATATTTCATCGCTGCCGGGCAAGCTCGCCGATTGCCAGGAGCGCGATCCGGCCAAATCGGAGCTGTTCATCGTCGAGGGCGACTCGGCCGGCGGTTCCGCCAAGCAGGGCCGCAACCGCGAATTCCAGGCGGTGCTGCCGCTGCGCGGCAAGATCCTCAACGTGGAACGCGCACGCTTCGACAAGATGCTGGGCAGCCAGGAGATCGGCACGCTGATCACCGCGCTCGGCACCGGCATCGGGCGCGACGAATTCAACCCCGACAAGCTGCGTTACCACAAGATCATCATCATGACCGACGCCGATGTGGACGGCAGCCATATCCGCACGTTGCTGCTGACCTTCTTCTTCCGGCAGATGGAAGAGTTGATCAAGCGCGGCCATATCTTCATCGCGCAGCCGCCGCTCTATAAGGTCAATCGCGGCAAGTCGGAACAATATCTCAAGGACGAGCGCGCGCTCGAGGATTACTTGATCGCAACCGGCCTTGAGGATTCGGTGCTCCGCCTTGCGTCGGGCGAGGAGCGCGCCGGTGAGGACCTGCTAAAGCTGGTCGAGGAGGCCCGCGCTATCCGCAACATCCTTACCGGTCTGCACAGCCGCTATAACCGCAAGGTGATCGAGCAGGCGGCCATTGCCGGCGTGCTGACGCCCAAGGTCACGGACGACCTCAAGACGGGGACCGCCGCCGCCGACTACATCGCCAAACGGCTCGACGCGCTCGAGGACGAGACCGAGCGCGGCTGGAAGGGAAGCTTTGACGAGAACGGCTTCCATTTCGAGCGCACCGTGCGCGGCGTCAAGGAAGTCGCGATCATCGATCAGGCCCTGCTGGGCTCGGCGGATGCCCGCAAGCTCGACGAGTTCGCCGCAACCTTGCAGCAAGTCTACCCGCGCCCGACCCCGCCGGCGATGCTGCGACGCAAGGACGAGACCACGCCGATCCACGGACCCGTCGGCCTGTTCGAGGCGCTCACCACCGCCGGCCGTAAGGGCATTTCGATGCAGCGCTACAAAGGGCTGGGCGAGATGAACCCCGAGCAATTGTGGGAGACCACGCTCGACGTCAATGCGCGCTCGCTCTTGCAGGTCCGCGTCAAGGAAGTGGATGAGGCCAATGTGCTGTTCGACCAACTCATGGGCGACCTGGTCGAGCCGCGCCGGCAGTTCATCCAAGACAACGCGCTGTCAGCGAGCGTGGACGTTTAATTTCTTCTGTAGAAGAAAGCGGTTAGCTGCGCTTTGAACGCATTTGAGCGTTTGTGAAAAGCAATTATCGCGGGAATCGCCCTAAAAATAATAATGACGGCCCCGTTTGGCTACCGGCATGGCCTCAAACACCGAAGCTGCAATGCGCCTCCCAGCGAAAGGCGTGGAGCGGCTAGGTTCAAGAGAATGACCTGATATTAGCTACGGGGCTGCCCGAAATGAGCGTTCGAAAAATTATTTGGGAAACCGTCAAAGTCATGGTTGCCGCAATAATCGCGGCAATAGCTGTTGAAGTTCTGCATGACAAAGCCATTTATCCAGACCGGTGGCTGATTGAAGAAACTTCCGAAGCACTGTCTTCGCGTACATCCTATTACTTATTGATCCTCACAATCGCGCTCCCAATTTTATTTCGCGGAGCACGCGAATTGGCTGGCTGAGAAAGCGGCCGACTAAACAAGCGATCCCAGTGCCACAAATCGATGACGGAATGAAATTCGAAAGCTCTCTAAAGATTGGTGTTGGTGATGATCGCGAAAATTAGAAAGTGCCCAAAAGGCAACCTTTACAGTTCTACTAGGCGATTGAAATTTAAACTAACAAACGATGATCCGTCCAAGACCGCTGTGGACTGTGCCGAAAGTACAGATTACAGAAATCGCTCCTGATCCCGGCTATCGTGGTCCGTGGATTTTAGCGCAAGAATTTTCACTTTCGCCAGGAGATGCAGTTTACATTCCAGTTGTTCAGCGGGGCGAGGCCCGAGAGCCGCAAAAGTATGATAGCTCTGACACGACAGTCGAGGTTTGCACGTCCGACCATCGCGGTCCTTTACTTCCAATTGAAGCAGAGAGCGTCCTGACCGTGAGGGCCACCGCAAGAGATATGTCCTTCCGAGAGATCGAACTTGTTGTGTGGATTGAGAAAGGCACACTGCAGATTCGCGCTGCAGGCACGCCGGCGAGAGATCTCGACGCGCGTAAAAAAAATTACCTTGTGGGAAGCAGCGCATCGAGCATACGACAGAATGTCGCGACACTCGCGGCGGCTAAGAATGCACGCGCCGGGCTTGAACAAGCGTTACTGAGGAAGAAATTATCGGATACTATGCTTATGCGCTCGCCGAGAAAATTACGCGATTTATGGAATTCCTCGCCTGTGGGCAAGGAAGAGCAGAATTCCTCTTAAATTGGGCTCTTCAACACTTTCGGATCGAATTAAAAAGCCGTATTGGTTATGCTGTTTCTCTGCCTTTGCAAGCGACCTGAATAATTTTAGTGACCATTGTGTACGTTGTAAGATAACTTGGTTAGAGCAATAGAGGAAATCAAAAACGTCATTTAGCAAAAAAGAAGTCACCCAATGAAATTGCGGGCAATCCTAATATTGCTTGGGCTCTTATAGTGGCAATGCTGATCGGCTAGCTTACTGACCAGAATTCCAGTGGGAGGATCGGCGCTGGCTTGGTTTTGTGGGCTATCCCCCGTCGCGATCAGCCTAATTTGTTTGAAGGGGGCTCGCAACTCGCTATTCGGTTTTTTAGTCGATTGAAGAGCCGCAGTATTCGGCTTTTTGCTCGCGCTTAATTGCTTTTCCGAATGGGAAAAACTCGCGGTATTTCAATGGTGTATTATCATACCAATCGCTTTCTTTCACATCTTCCTGCGTTTACGACATCAGCCTGGAGCCGATCGCCACTCCGATAACCAGCGCGCCGATAAACAGCATCAGGAAAATACCGAACAGGATTTTTGCAATGCCGGCGGACGCTTGTTCCACGCCGGTGAAGCCGAAGATGCCGGCGACGATGGCGATCAGCAGAAAAACAACGGCCCACTTCAACATCGGCAATTCCTCCGCGCGGCTTCGCCTGCACTAAACGGGCTTCGCCGCTCGGCGGTTCCACGGCAGCGGCGGCGATTTCTCCGGCAGCGACCGCGGATCCCGCGGCGGCCAGGCGCCGGCATCGACCCGGGTCAGGAAATCGCCGACCACGCGATTGAACAGGTCTGGCTCCTCCAAATTCACCACATGGCCGGTCTTCGGAAACACGACCAGACCGGAGGCCGCGATGGCGCTTTTGAGAAACAGACTCGGCTCGATGCAGCGCTCGTCCTCGTCGCCGACCACGATCAGCGCCGGGGTTTTCAGCTTCCGGATGGCGTCCTCGAAATCGTAGAGCGAGGGCCGCGCGCCCTGGAACCCGCGCGAGGTATTGGCCGAGCCGCGCGCGTCGTGCTCGGCAAGATGCTTTGCAAATTCAACAAAGCCGCGCGCATCCTTGATCGCGAAGGGTACCCGGCTCGGCCCGTTGCCGTAGGTCTTGGCTACCGCCGCCGAGCCTTCGCGCTCGAACACCTCGCCAAGCGCGCGTGAGTTCTTGTGAAACGTCTCCGTGTACCAGCGCTCGCTGCCAGAGCCGGTGCCGGCGAGCGTCATCGAGCGCACGCGTGCCGGGTGATTGAGCGCGACCTGAAGCGTGGTGTAGCCGCCCATCGACAGGCCGACGAGGTGGGCCTGCCCGATCTTGAGGTGATCGAGCACCGCAACGGCGTCGCGCATGACATGCTGGTAGCTATAGGCGCTTACGTCATCCGGCACATCGGACGGCGTATAGCCGCGCGCCGAATAGGCGATGACGCGATAGCGCTTGCCGAATTCGCGCAGCTGCGGTTCCCAGCCGCGATGGTCGGAGGCGAATTCGTGCACGAACAGAATGGGCGTGCCCTGCCCCGCTTCTTCGTAATAGAGCTTCACTTTGTCGGGTGTGGTTGCGTATGGCATCAGTTTTTTCCACTTGCGTCAGTCCCATCCCGTTCATTCCCGCGCAAGCGGGAATCCAGAGAGGCTGGGTCCCCGCTTTCGCGGGGACGAACGGATGAGTTTCAGAACAAGTCGAAATATTCCTTCTGTTCCCAAGCCGTGACGTCCGCCTGATCGCTCGATTCCTTCTTGAATCGCTCGCACTCGGCGTCCTTGATGTGGGCATAGTAGTCGATAAAATCGGCGCCGAAACCGGCGCGAAAGCGATCGTCGGCGCGTAACGCCGTGAGCGCCTCGCCGAGGTCTTTCGGCAACAGCGCCGCGGCGGCTTCGTAAGGCGTATCGGCAGAAGGCCCCGGATCGAGCCGGCCCGCGACACCGTCCAGTCCTGCGTAAATCTGCGAGGCCATATAGAGATAAGGATTGGCGGCCGGCTCGCCGACGCGATTTTCCAGCCGCGTCGCGGCCTCGCCCAGCCGTCCCAGCACGCGGATCATAACGCCGCGATTGTCGCGCGCCCATATGGCGCGATCGGGCGCCAGCGAATAAGGCCGGTAACGCTTGTAGCCGTTGATGGTCGGCGTGGTGAACGCCGCTGCCGCGCGCGCATGCGCCAGCAGGCCGCCGAGATAATAGCGGCCGACGGTCGACAGCGTATCAGGATGATCGATCGCGAAAGCGTTGCGCTTGGACTTCTTCTCGATCAGCGACTGGTGCAGATGCCAGCCGCTCGACATGACATTGGGCAGCGCCGGCCGGCACATGAAGCTTGCGAGATAACCGTTCCGGCGGGCGATCTGTTTCACCGCGGAACGAAACAGAATCATCGCGTCGGCGGCATCGAGCCCGGCTTGTGGGCGGAATGTGAATTCTACCTGGCTGGGGCCAAGCTCAATCTCGACTGATCGAAGCGGCAAGCCAAGTTGCTCGATGCCGCGGCGAAGGATTTCTACTGCCGGATCGAGCATGTCGAAGCGCGACTCGGTGAGATATTGATAGCCCTGCGTAAGCAGGCTCACCTCGGGCGCTTCCGGCGGCCAGGTCGCGTCGGCTGGCTGAAGCCGCGGATTTTCCAGTTTGAACAAATGGAATTCGACTTCCAGGCCGGCGCGGAAATCGAAGCCGGCTTTGCTTAAGCTTGTGAGCGCGTCTTTGCAGCGCGCGCGGGTGGAGAATGGCACTTGTTTGCCGTTACTGAAATAAATGTCGCACAGCAGCCAGCCGGTCTTGTTCGCCCACGGCAGGATGCGGAACGTGGCCGGATCGGCGACCATGACGAAGTCGCCGCCGCCCTGCATCTCCGCCATGGAAAAGCCGCCGCCCGGCGTGAACACCGGAAACACCGTGCGGTGCGCAGTGTCCTTGGCCAGTAGCGTGGTGGTCATGGTAACGCCCGCGCGCAAGGCGTCGATGGCATCGGTGGCAAGCAGAGTCTTGCCGCGCAACACGCCGTGCTGATCGGCGAATGAAAACCGAACGACTTCGAGTTCGTTCTTCTTGATGGCGCGTTCGACCTCCGCGGCTATGCGCATCTGGTCGGCGTTCCACAGGCCGTACCGGTCAACGAAGCTGGCGGCTTTACGCGAACGCGGCATTACGGCTGAAACCTAATGCCCATTGGCCCAGCTCGCGGCCCGGCGCTTGCTCGCGTCGCTGCGCTGCCAATAGCCCTGCCAGTCGCCGCTCGGACCGATGCCGTCGATCGCCGCCGGGCCGGTAATCGAGGCGGCTTGGTTGAAATCGAGCACCATCACCGGGCGCTCGCCTTTGCCGGCCTGCTCGATCGCCTGCCGCAGCAATTTGCGATAGGCGACGATCGCTTTGTCGGACGTGCCGAGATGTTCATTTGTGCGGTCCTGGATCGCGCCCATGGATTCGCAGGCCCACTGGTCGTGCACGTTGATATCGGCGCCCATGCCGGTAAAGGTCTCGTGCTCCTGCTCGTGCGGATCGAAACCGTAATCGTTGCTCTTGTTTTTGTTCGGGATGTAGTCCGGCAATTGATAAAGTTGCAAACGCTGGCGGCGCATCTCGTCCTTGTCGACGGGCGCGCCGAACGACGTGAAGATCGCGTACCAATAGTGCTTGGTATCGTCGACCGGCACGTGCCACTGCGAGATCGTCATCTCGCGGCTCATCGAAATCATGAAGGCGTTCGGGAAAACCAAGTTTGTAACTCGCACATGCGTGCTGTCGTCGCTGATCTGGCGCAGCGTCACCAACCGGAAGCCGAAGTCGGTCTCCTCCACTTCGATGCGCGGCCGCGTCACCTCGCGCATGATTTGCGTCATCGGCATGTCGGAATTGCGCGTGGTGTCGCGAAACATCTTGCCGTAGGCTTGGGCAGGATCCTCGTCGTTGAAGAACCGGTGCAGGAACGAGGTGTGCACTGGATCGATGCCGACTTCGAGCGACTGCAGCCAGTTGCAGTCGATCATGCCCTTAAACGCGAAGGTATGACTCGACGGCGCGATGAAGCAGTCGAAATTCGGAAGTGCCGGCGGCTCTCCCGGCCCCATATAGGCGAACAGGATGCCGCTCTTGTCCACCACCGGATAGGATTTCTGCCGAATGTTGGCGCACAGCTTGCTGTCATCCGGCTCGGCCGGCGTCTGCAAGCATTGGCCGTTGACGTCGAACAGCCAGCCGTGGAAGGCGCAACGCAAGCCGCCGTCCTCCAGCCGGCCATAGGCCAAGTCGGTGCCGCGATGCGGACAGCGGCGGCCGATGAGGCCGTAGCGACCCTTGTCGTCCTTGAAGATCACCAGATCTTCGCCGAACAAACGCACTGGCTTGATCGGGCGATTGCCGGCAAGTTCGTCCGCCAGCGCCGCCGGCTGCCAATAGCGGCGCATCAAAGCGCCCGCCGGTGTGTCCGGCCCGACGCGGCTGATGAGGTCGTTTTGTTCTGCACTCAGCATAGGGGGCCTCCCGTGAAGGCCAACTCTATACGAAGGCTGCGACCGACCGAAAGCCGGGCCTAAATACGAAACGGCCGGCTCATGGCCGGCCGCGGTCTAAAATACGTATGCGCGAAAGTCAGCTCGGATGGCGCGCCGCCCCAGCCGAGGTCCATGCGCCGGCGCCAGGCGTTCTGCCGCAACCCCAGCAAGCGTTGCGCCGCGGTCTTAGCGTCGGCGCGGCTTGCCGCCGCGCAGGTGCGATATTCCAAATCGGCAAGGCGCGACACCAGTGGCTGCTGGCCGAATAGCTTGGCGAACGGACTGACGTCGCCGTTAAATTTCAACCCGGCGATCGTATGCGCCACATTGCCGGCATGGCCGAACGCCATCACCCGGCCGGTCAGCGTATGGCGAACCTCGTAAACCCCCGGCCCGGCCGGCGCCTCGATGGCATCGCCGCCCTTCACGTCGGGAAACCGCTTCCAGCCGCTCCATGTCTGCATCATCACGAAAACCTCGATTTGCTCGCAGAATAGCGCATCAAGAACGCAACGCCGGACCTTTGGTTCCACGCAGCCAATGCCGTCGGCGGCTGGCATCCTATAATTGAACCTGCCTATGTCCAGGAGCGCCGGGGCCTTAGTGACCGGGCAGCACCAATACTTTCGGCTTGGCCGGCAGGCTGGTCTTGGACACAACCGTCGAGGGGACTTCGGCGATCTCCACGTCCCATTCCTGGCGCACGCGCGCCAGGAAGCGGTCGAGCGTGTAAGCGCTGAAATAATGCATCGGGATCATCAGCGGCGCCTTCAACGCGCGCAGCACCTCGACCATGCCGTCGAGATCGAGCGTGTAGTTGCCGTCCACCGGCACCATCACCACGTCGACGCGGCCGATTTCGTTGAGCTGCTGCTGCGTCAGCGTGTGGTGCAGATGGCCGAGATGGGCGATGCACAGGTTGGCCACCTCAAAGATGAAGATCGAATTGCCGTGGCGTTCGGTGCCGCCGTCCCAGCGGCGGATGTTGGTCGGCACGTTGCGCACGCGCACGTCCTTGTATGTGAGATCGATGCGCGCCGGCTTTTCGTCCTCGGCCCAGCCACGCAGCACGTATTTGATGCCCGGGTCGGGATGATCGGTGTAATGCGTTGAATGTGCGTGATTCATAGTCACGATGTCGGGCAGCGCCGGCGGCTTCACATAGTCGTTGTAGTCGGTGGCGATGCGCACGAGCTGCGGGCTTTCGATCAGAAAAGTCGAATGACCGATATAGCTGATGCGCACCTGATCGCGCTCAAGCGCGGCAAGACGGAAGACGGCGGGCTGCGCAAACGGTGCGCGCGTCGCCACCAGGCCCGGACAGCTTTGGACCATTTCCGGCTTGGCCGACGGCGGAACGGCGCCCTGCGCCGAGGCCTGGGCCGCCGCGGCCGGGATAACGAAAGACGCCGCAAGAATTCTCAGCAATACGCCGCGCATGGCCTCACCCGCACCGATCCGGCGAGGCGAATCTGACACGGTTTTAGCGGCCTCGTCACTGGCGCCCCGAACCCGAAGTTCGCGCATACGGTCCGGCGACGCCCGAAGGCGCCGCCGTTCGATCGAGGCCGAGCCTGGCGTTCAGAACTCTTCGAAATAGCGCCGGTCGCGCAGCGACACGATAATGCCCTTCGGGGTCAGATACGACCCAGCGGCCATCCTGGCGCTTGACCGATTGCACCGGGCCGAGGCCGGGCAGCGGTGCGCCGAGCTGGACTTGATAAACCTCGCCGTGATTTTCCACGAAGACGTAGCCGTTGCGGGTATCGTGGATAGTCCAGCCAGTCACCATCGGCACACGGGCTGGCGGAGGTTCTACCGCAGCGATGCGCTGGGCCGGGCGCGGCGACGGCAGCGGCGCCGGCACGGCCATCGGCGCCGTGGTCTGCGGCGCTGCTATCGAGCCGGTGACCTCCGCAGCGCCGTGTTCGAGCCGTTCGGAAATCTTGGCGATTTGCGTGTGCTCCGCCTTGTTGGCCGCTTCCAGGCTTGCCTTCAGCGTGATGACTTCCTTGCCGAGCTTGGCGATCGATTGCTGCATCGCCTTATTCTGGTCGATAGCGGCGACGTCGGATTTCGCGGGCGCGGAGAATCCACCACTCGCCAGCGCGCCGACAACGGCGCCGAGCGCAGCCGCGAAGGTCACCGAGGTGGCGAGCAGCGCATAGCGCTTGTGGCGCGGCCGCAGGACGAAGCGCGGCGGTGTCGCGATTTTCGGCTCAGCGATCGGTTCGATTGCGGGCGCTGCCGTTACGGTCGGCTCGGTCGCCGTTTCGGGCGACGCAATCGCGGCCGTTTCGGCGGCCGGCGACAATGGCGGCGATTCGACGGCCGGCAGTTCACTCTTGGCCTGCGTTACTTCGGGTTCGCCATCCGGTTTCGGTGCCGCTTCCATGACGTGTCCTCGCGATTGGTTGTTCACCAACCGCTAACCACGTTCGGTTACTAATTCGTTACCGCCCCCGAGTTGCCGGGTCCGATACGCCTTCGAAGCCTGGAAATTCCGATGCGTCAGAGCGGCAGGCCGTTGTCGGCCGCCAAAGCCTTGAGCGAAACGACCGGCCGCGCGCCGATATGCTGGATCACTTCGGCCGCCGCCAATGCGCCGAGCCGGGCGGCAGTGCGGTGGTCCTTGCCGCGCGCCAAGCCTACCAAAAACCCTGCGGCGAACAGATCGCCCGCGCCGGTCACGTCGACCACGCGCTCGATCGGCATCGCTTGCACCGCCTCGGCCGTCTTGCGGGTCACCACGACGCAACCTTTCTCGCTGCGCGTTATCACCGCGAGCTTGGCATCGGCACGCAGCGCCTTGACTGCGGTGTCGAAGTCGCCGGTCTCATAAAGACTGTGCAGCTCGCGCTCGTTGGCGAACATGATGTCGACTGTGCCCTTGCGGACCAGACCGAGGAATTCCGCGCGGTAGCGGTCGACGCAGAAGGTGTCCGACAGCGTGAGCGCGACCTTGCGGCCCGCCTTGTGCGCAATCGCCGCCGCCTTGAGGAAGGCTTCCTTGGCCTGCGGCGGGTCCCACAGATAGCCTTCGAGATAAACGATGGCGGCGGACGCGACCTTGGCCTCGTCGATATCGGAAGGCTTCAAATCCTGCGCTGCGCCAAGAAAAGTGTTCATGGTGCGCTCGCCGTCCGGCGTCACCATGATGTAGCAGCGCGCCGTCGAGGGACCGGCTTTGGCGGGCGAGGTGTCGTAGGCGACGCGAGCGGCGCGGATATCATGCGCGAAAGCGCGGCCGAGATCGTCGTCCTTGACCTTGCCAACGAAGGCGGCGCGGCCACCGAAGCTCGCCACGCCGACAATGGTGTTGGCAGCCGACCCACCCGAACTCTCCACCGCCGCACCCATGGCCTGATAAATCTTCTCTGCGCGCGCCTCATCGATGAGCGCCATGGTGCCCTTGTGCATGCCGTGCGTGACCAGGAAATCGTCCTCGGCACGGGCGATCACATCGACGATGGCGTTGCCGATGCCGAGCACGTCGTAGCGGGGGGCGGCCATGCGTAACCTCGTTCAGGCGGGCGGCGCACTATAGCGGCGACCGCCACGCTGGCAACGCCATTACGGAAGCCAACGCTCCGCCTAGTGAGGGGGTGGAAGCCTTTTCAGCACTTCCAAACTCCACCAGAGAAAGTAGCCAGCGACCAGGATGCCAAGCGCCACTTTCACCAATTGAATGATCAACTCATCTTTGCTCATCTAAAACCCACCCGCCGCTCGCCCGCCCCCACGATCCCGACAACTCCGTCCCACTATAATAGGGCGGCACCGTCTTTGATATTGATATCCCTGCATCCCCTGTCGATGCACTACCTTGGTAGTGCGCGCAGCGGGGGTTGCACGGCAAACGCCATCATGCGATGTGGCCGGCATAGTGGCGAGGGACAATGGCGATGGCGTTCAAGGAGCGCGTATTTTCCGGCGTGCAGCCAACCGGCAATCTGCATCTCGGCAATTATCTCGGCGCGATCACCAAGTTCGTCGCGTTGCAGGAGCGCTACGACTGCATCTATTGCGTAGTCGACCTGCACGCCATCACGGTGTGGCAGGACCCGGCTGAATTGCCGCGCGCCACGCGCGAGGTGACGGCGGCGTTCCTGGCCTGCGGCATCGATCCGAAAAAGCAGATCGTCTTCAACCAGAGCCAGGTCGCCGAACACGCCGAGTTGGCCTGGGTGTTCAATTGCGTCGCGCGCATGGGCTGGCTCAACCGCATGACCCAGTTCAAGGAGAAGGCCGGCAAGGACCGCGAGAACGCCTCGGTCGGTCTGTACGTCTATCCGAACCTGATGGCGGCCGACATTCTGGTTTACCGCGCCACGCACGTTCCGGTCGGCGAGGACCAGAAGCAGCATCTCGAGCTGTCGCGCGACATCGCGCAGAAATTCAATAACGATTTCGGCGACTCGATCAAGGCGCACGGTCTCGGCGACGCGTTTTTTCCGCAGCCGGAGCCGATTATCCAGGGTCCGGCGACGCGGGTAATGTAGCTGCGCGACGGCACCAAGAAAATGTCGAAGTCGGAGCCCTCGGATTATTCGCGCATCAATTTGACCGACGGCGCCGACGCCATCGCGCAAAAAATCCGCAAGGCGAAAACCGATCCCGAGCCGTTGCCGAGCGAGGAGAAGGGTCTCGAACCGCGGCCGGAAGCTGACAACCTAGTCGGCATCTATGCCGCGCTCAAAGGCTCAAGCAAAGCCGCCGTGCTGCGCGAATTCGGTGGCGGGCAATTCTCCACCTTCAAGACCGCGCTCGCCGATCTCGCGGTCGACAAGCTGGGGCCGATCGGCGCCGAAATGAAAAAGCTGGTGCAGGACCCGGTCTATATCGACTCGGTGCTGGCCGATGGTTCGGCGCGCGCGCGCGTGCTCGCCGCCGAAACCATGAAGGCGGTCAAGGACATCGTCGGGTTCGTTCGCGCGTGATCCCGGAAAGCGGGAACCGGTTTCCCGCCTTCGCGAAGCCCGCTTCGGCGGGCGAAGGAAGGTCGGATAAGGTCACGCGCAAAAAAGAATGGCTCGCGCCGCGATATCCGACGACAAACCCGCTTGTCGCCGCTGCGCCGGGCATGCCACCATTCCCGGATGAGCAGCAAGCGGCGCAGCTACGAGGCCGGCCACAAGCGCAAGTATCTGGTCGTCATCGACGACACCGAGGAATGCGACCGCGCGCTCTATTGGGCGGCCAAACGCGCCGGACGCACCAAGTCGCAACTGGTGATGCTGCGCGTGATCGACACCGTCGAGCGTAACCAGCAATGGCTGGGCGTCGCCGACATCATGAAGGCCGAGGCAATGGAAGCGGCCAATGCCGCCTTCGACAAGTTCGCGGTGCGCGCCAAAGACATCGCCAGCATCACGCCGGACCGCGTGATCCGCGAAGGCGACCCGGCCGAGGAGATCGTCAAACTGATCGACGAGGATACCGACATCGGCATCCTGGTGCTGGCGGCCGGCACCGCCAATGAAGGCCCCGGCCCGTTGGTCTCCAGCCTTGCCAAGACCGCCGGCACCTTCCCGATCCCGGTGGCCATCGTGCCGGGCCATCTGAGCGACGAAGACATCGACGCCAGTTCCTGATTCACGCTGTTTTTGCGCCGGTTGACCTTGCCCTACGCAAGCGCCATCTATCGGCTATAGTGCAGCCACCACGGGCCTTGAACCCGTAAGGAGCGGATAATGTTCATCCAGACCGAAGCCACGCCCAATCCGGCGACGTTGAAATTCCTGCCGGGACGAGCGGTGCTCGAATCCGGCACCCTCGACATGCCGAGCAAGGAAGCCGCCCGGCAATCGCCGCTCGCCGCGGCGCTGTTCGAAATTCCCAATGTCGGCGGCGTGTTCTTCGGCTCCGACTTCATCTCCATCACCAAGCGCGACGGCGACTGGCAGCAGATCAAGCCGGCGATCCTCGGCGCCATCATGGAGCACTACATCAGCGGCGCGCCGCTTTTGGCGAATGGCGGCGCCGAGCCGGCGCCTTCCGGCGGAGATGAATTCTTCGACGCCAAGGATGCCGACACCGTTGCCACCATCAAGGACCTGATCGAGACGCGCGTGCGCCCGGCGGTCGCCGGCGACGGCGGCGACATCACCTTCAAGGGCTACAAGGAAGGCGTCGTGTTCCTGGAGATGAGGGGCGCCTGCTCGGGCTGCCCGTCCTCGACCGCCACGCTGCAGCACGGGATACAGAACCTGCTCAAGCATTTCGTGCCCGACGTGGCCGAAGTGCGGCCGGTGTAAGAAGCCGTCATGCCCGCGCACCGAAATCGGATATACCCGATGTCGGCATTTAAACGCGCAAGTCGGCCATGGCCGACTTGCGGTGGGCATCCAGTATCCTCCGAGTTGCGGTATAAACCCTATCGTCTGCGATTACTGGATCACCCGCCTTCGCGGGTGATGACGGTCGATAAATGCGTGTCCTCGCCATCGATACCGCGCTTGAGGCCTGCTCGGCCGCCGTGCTCGACACCGGGCAGCCGACGCAATCCGCGCGCGAATCGCTGCCCATGCTGCGCGGCCACGCCGAAGCGCTGCTGCCATTGATCGCGCGGGTGATGGAGAGCGTCGGCCTCGATTTCGCCGCGCTCGACCGTATCGCCGTCACCACCGGACCCGGCAGCTTCACCGGATTGCGCGTCGGGATCGCCGCCGCGCGCGGGATCGCGCTCGCGGCCGGTAAGCCGGCCGATCGGCCTGACGACGCTCGCGGCCTTCGCCGCGCCTCTGATCGCCGCCGACGACACGCTGCCGGTGGTCGTGGCGATCGACGCGCGCCACGACCACGTCTATCTGCAGGTGTTCGGGCCAGGCGGCCGCGCCATCGTGACGCCGCGGCTATGCCCCTTGCGCGAGGCGCTGCGCGTGTCGGCGACCGGCGCGCCGCGCTTGGTGGGCACCGCGGCGGAGCTGCTGGCGGCCGCCTGGCCCGCCGGCGAACGCGGGCCGAGCCTGGTCGAAACGCACCGCGCGCCCGACATCGACTGGGTGGCCCGCCTCGGCGCCTCCGCCCATGCGACCGGCGCGCCACCCAAGCCGCTCTATCTGCGGCCGCCCGACGCCCAGCCGCAGAACGCCGCGCAATTGGCGCGCAGATGATGGGTATGTTCTCCAATTTGTTCGCGCGCGGCGAGCCGATCTTGTCGGAGGCGACGAGCCGCGACGCCACGGCGATCGCCGCCCTGCATGCCGCCTCGTTCCGGCGCGGCTGGAGCGAGCAGGAAGTCGAGGTCCTTCTCACCGATAGCCACGTGATCGCCCATCGCGCGATCAACGGGGCGGCAATCGCCGGCTTTATCATGTCGCGGCAGGTCGAGGACGAGGCGGAAATCCTCTCGGTCGCGGTCGCCGGCGCCCGGCGCGGCCGCGGGCTGGCGCGCAATCTGCTCGATCTGCACTTGCGCCGGCTGGCGGGTTTGGGCGCGCGCGCCGTGTTCCTGGAAGTCGATGAACACAATACCGCGGCGATCCGGCTCTATAATCGCGCGGGTTTTCGCGAGATATCCCGCCGGCCCAATTACTATCCGGGCGCCGGGGGCAAGGCGGCCGCCGCGCTGGTGCTGCGCCGCGCTCTGGCGTAACGCGCATGATCCGGAAAAGCTTGTCCGCGACTTGATCGGGGATGGGCACGAAGATCATGCGCCAGGCAAAACGCCCGATAGACCAGCCCAGACCGGCTCAATATGCTATGGGAGCCGGACTGAAGAAACGACGAGAAACGCAATCGTGACCACGCCAGACAAAATCATTTCCGACCGACGCGACATCGAGGCTCTGTGCGCCGAAAAGGCATGCGCATGACCGAGCAGCGCCGCACCATCGCGCGCGTACTGGCCGGCTCCGACGATCATCCCGATGTCGAGGAGCTCTACCGGCGCTGCGCCAAGGTCGACGACCGGATTTCCATTTCGACCGTCTATCGCACCGTGCGCCTGTTCGAGGACGCCGGTATCATCGAACGGCACGATTTCCGCGAGGGCCGCGCGCGTTACGAAACCGCGACCAAATCCCATCACGACCATCTCATCAATCTACGCAGCGGCGAAGTGATCGAATTCCGCTCGGCCGAGATCGAGCGCCTGCAGGCCGAAGTCGCGCGCAAGCTCGGCTACAGACTGGTCGATCACCGACTTGAGCTTTATGCCGTGCCGCTCGACGATGACAAAGGAAGTTAGCGCATGATCCCGAAAAGTGGGAACCGGTTTTCGGATAAGATCATGCGCCGGATCAGATAATGGCCCGCGCGGTTTTGGTCGCGGCATTTTTCTTCACCATGACGCCGCTGCTGATCTCGGTACAGTGGCTGCTCGACAAACTCCACTTGCCGGGCGCCCGAGCAATCGCCGACAAATACTACCGCGCGCTGTCCGCCGTCCTGCGCATCCACATCCGCGTGGTGGGCGAGCCGGTGCGCGACCGCCCGGTTCTGTTCGTGTCCAATCACGTTTCCTGGGCGGATATATTGGTGCTGGGCTCGATCCGCCGGTCGCCTTCGTCGCCAAACGCGAGGTCGCGGGCTGGCCGATCGTCGGCGTCGGTGCTCGCTTGCAGCGCTCGGTGTTCGTCGACCGCACGCGCCGCCACAAGACGCGTGACGTCGACGCCGAGATCGCCCAGCGCCTCGCCGAAGGCGATCCCGTCCTGCTGTTCGGCGAGGGCGGCGCGAGCGACGGCAACCGCGTGCTGCCGTTCCGCAGCGCGCTGATCGGGTCGGCGCGCGACGCGCTCGCCGAGGCCGAGCACACCGGGCGCGCGTGGATCCAGCCGCTCGCGATCGCCTACACAGCGATGAGCGGGCTGCCGATCGGGCGGCGCGATCGGCCACAGGTCGCATGGTACGCCCGCCGTCCGCTGCCGCCACATCTCATGGGCATCGCCCGACGCGGCGCGATCGACGTCGAGGTGATGTGGGGCGAGCCGGTGGCGTTCGACGAGCAGTCCGACCGCAAGGACGTTGCCCGCACGCTCGAGGCCGCGGTCCGCCGCCGGGTCATCCCGGCCATGCGCACGCGTCCGGGCGAGCCGATACCGGGCTGACGCCGTCGCATTCCTTTTCGGGACAAAACCCGCTATGACGGAGAGGATGCCGGGTCGCCCCGAAAGGCCGGCGGTTTGGCCCATGAATTCAGGAACTTAACAGCCATCGCGATTCGACCAGATACGAGCGCGACCGCAGACCTCGACCGCATGAGC
This sequence comes from uncultured Alphaproteobacteria bacterium, assembly GCA_963709015.1. Classification (GTDB taxonomy): domain Bacteria; phylum Pseudomonadota; class Alphaproteobacteria; order Rhizobiales; family Xanthobacteraceae; genus Pseudolabrys. The sequence goes on from CAVPUU010000021.1 coordinate 75,431, forward strand.
GGAACCCGCAAGCTGCATATCAAGTCCTTCGGCTGCCAGATGAACGTCTACGACTTCCCAGCGTATGGCGGACACGATGGCGCATGCGGGGTTCGCCGAGACGCAGGCTGCCGATGAGGCGGACCTCATCGTCCTCAACACCTGCCACATTCGCGAAAAGGCGGCCGAGAAGGTCTATTCGGAGCTCGGCCGCATCCGCCGGCTCAAGGAAGGCGCGGCGCGCGACGGGCGCCGCGTCATCGTCGCGGTCGCGGGCTGCGTCGCGCAGGCGGAGGGCGAGGAGATCATCCGCCGCGCGCCGGTGGTCGACCTCGTGCTCGGCCCGCAGAACTATCACCGCCTGCCCGAGCTGGTGGCGCGCGCCGAGCGCGGGCGAGCAAGGTCGTCGACACGGAGTTTCCGGTCGAGGACAAGTTCGATCGTCTGCCGCGCCGCAAGCCGCGCGGCGACGCGCGCGCGCGGCGTCACCGCCTTCGTCACCGTGCAGGAAGGCTGCGATAAGTTCTGCACCTTCTGCGTCGTGCCCTATACGCGCGGCGCGGAAGTCTCGCGGCCGGTCGCAAAGATCGTCGACGAGGTCGAGCGCTCTCGCCGATGCGGGCGTGCGCGAGGTGACGCTGATCGGGCAGAACGTGAACGCCTACCACGGCGAGGCGCCGACGGGCGGCCGTGGTCGCTCGCGCAGACTGCTCGCGCGCGCTGGCGGATATCCCCGGCATCGTCCGCCTGCGCTACATGACCAGCCATCCGCGCGACATGGACGACGATCTCGTCGCCGCCCATCGCGACCTCGCCGCGCTGATGCCGTAACTGCATCTTCCGGTGCAGTCGGGCTCCGACCGCATTCTGGCGGCGATGAATCGCCGGCATACGCGCAAGGATTATCTCGAGCGTGATCGCGCGCGCTGCGCGAAGCGCGCGCCCGATATGGCGTTCACCTCCGATTTCATCGTCGGCTTTCCCGGCGAGACCGAGGCGGACTTCGCCGCGACGCTCTGCGCTCGTGGGCGAGGTCGGCTTCGCCGGCGCCTACTCGTTCAAGTATTCGCCGCGCCCGGGCACCCGGCGGCCGAGATGGCCGACCAGGTTCCGAGGACGGACAGGCCGAGCGCCTGCAACGCCTGCAGGCCGCTGCATCACCCGCCAGTGGCGCGCCTTCAACGCGCAATCCCTCGGCCGCACTGTCGACAGTGCTGCTGGAAAAGCCGGGCAAGCTCCCTGGGCAATTGGTCGGCCGCACCCCTATTTGCAGGCGGTGCAGGTCATGGCGCCGGCGGCCCTGATCGGTTCGCTGGTGGAGGTCGATATCACCGAGATCGGAAGCAACACCTTGTTCGGCGCACTTTCTGAGCCGGCGACGGCCCTCGCCGCAGCAGGAGCTTGAGTAACCATTGCGCACGCCGGATCCGCCGATCCCAGCCGCCGCAGTTTCCGAGGAAACTGCCAGCACGCAGATCGTGCTCGCCTTCGAGGATAACCGGCTGGCGTCCATCCTGTTCGGGCAATATGGGCAAAATCTCGCGCTGATCGAACGCCGGCTCGGCGTGGTGGCCGAGCAGCGTGGCAACCACGTCACCATCGACGGTTCGCGCGGCGGCTGCGAGCAGGCCCGACGCGTGCTGGAAGGGCTTTACGAACACATCAAGCGTGGCCGCGAGCTTGCCCAAGGCGACGTTGAGGGCGCCATCCGGCAGGCGATCGCGCAAGGCTCGCTGTTCGACTACGACCCGGCGAGCGAGCGGCCGGTCTTTGAGGAGATCAACCTGCGCAAGCGCCCGGTGCGCGCGCGCACCGCCGCGCAAGACGCCTATATCCGCGCGCTCAAGCGTCATCATCTGGTGTTCGGCACCGGCCCGGCCGGCACCGGCAAGACCTGGCTCGCGGTCGCGCAAGCGATCCAGATGTTCGAACGCAAGGAAGTCGACCGTATCATTTTGTCGCGGCCGGCGGTGGAAGCCGGCGAACGGCTCGGCTTCCTGCCCGGCGACATGCGTGAGAAGGTCGATCCGTACTTACGGCCGATCTACGACGCGCTGTACGATCTGATGGATGCCCGCATCGTCGAGCGCGCGTTGCAGGCCGGCGAGATCGAGATCGCACCACTCGCCTTCATGCGCGGGCGCACGCTGTCGAACGCCGCGGTCATTCTCGACGAGGCGCAGAACACCACCTCGATGCAGATGAAGATGTTCCTGACCCGGCTGGGCGAGAACAGCCGCATGATCGTCACCGGCGATCCGAGCCAGGTCGATCTGCCGAGCGGCCAGACCTCGGGTCTCTCGGAAGCGGTCAAGCTGCTCGCCGGCATCGAGGGCGTCGGCCACGTCGCCTTCACCGCCGAAGACGTGATCCGCCACGAGCTGGTGGCGCGCATCGTGGAAGCCTATGACCGCAAGACGACCGCGCGTGGGACGAAAGAATGATGCCAACGCTGAAGCCGCTCGGCGAAGCGCCGCGGGTCGATGTCCAAATCCAGTCGGCGCTATGGGATGCCGAACCCGATGCGGCCGAAACCGTTCGTGACGCGATTTCCGCCGCCGCCGCTACAATCCCGGTCCAAGGCCTTGGATTGAGTGTCTCGTTGACCGATGATGAGACGATTCGTTCGCTCAGTCGCCAATGGCGCGGCATCGACAAGCCGACCAACGTGCTGTCATTTCCGGCGGCGCATACGCCAGCCGCCATCGCCACTAAATTTTTTGGCGATATCGTCATTGGCTATGAGACGCTCAAGCGGGAATGCGCCGACCAGAACATGATTTTTCTTCATCATCTGGCCCATCTCACGGTGCATGGTTTTCTCCATCTCATGGGCTACAATCATGAGAGCGATCCCGAGGCCGACGACATGGAAGGCGCCGAGAGCAAGATCATGGTGACCATGGGCCTCCCGGACCCGTGGCTCGGCCGCGAGCGCGACCGCGATTTTGGCGACGCCTGACCGCTATGCCAGACAACGATGCTTCGATCTCCAGTTCCGGCGACGCTTCCTACGAGCCGCGCAATCTGCCGATGCTGGTGCCGCTGCCGCGCGCGGGCGGCGAAAGCTGGGTGATGCGGGTATTCCGCACCTTGTTCGGCCGCAAGCCGAACTCGCGCGCCGATCTCAAGGACGTGCTCGACGCCATGCAGCCCGGCGAATCCGGCTTCTCGCCGGAAGAAAGCCGGATGCTCAAGAACATCCTGGGCTTGCGCGAGCGCCGAGTCGGCGACGTCATGGTCCCGCGCGCCGACATCATCGCCGTGCAGCAGGACATCACGCTCGGCGAACTGGTGCGCACGTTCGAGGGCGCCGCGCACTCGCGCCTGGTGGTCTATAACGACACGCTCGACGACCCCGCAGGCATGGTCCACATCCGCGATCTGATCGCCTTCATGACCGCGCGCGCGGCGGTCGACCCGGAAAAGAACGCCAAGCGCAAGAAGCCGCTGCCGGCGAGCCTCGACCTCAAGGCGGTCAATCTGTCCATGCCGTTGTCGGCGACCAAGATCGTGCGCGAAATCTTGTTCGTGCCGCCGTCGTCGCGGGTGATCGACCTCCTGGCGCGCATGCAGGCGACGCGCATTCATCTGGCGCTGGTGGTCGACGAATATGGCGGCAGCGACGGCCTGATTTCAATCGAGGACATCGTCGAGCAGATCGTCGGCGAGATCGCCGACGAGCATGACGAGGACGAGACGCCGCAGGTGGTGCGCCAGGGCGACGATTCCTTCATCGCCGACGCCCGCGCCCATCTCGAGGACGTGTCGGCAATGATCGGCAATGATTTCGACCCCGGCGACGTGGCCCAGGAGGTCGACACGCTCGGCGGCTATCTGGTGACGCGCGCCGGCCGCCTGCCTTTGCGCGGCGAATTGATCGCCGGACCCGGGCTGTTCGAATTCGAAGTGCTGGACGCCGATCCGCGCCGCATCAAGCGCGTACGCATCACCAAGCTGAAGGAAAAGCGCGAACGTCCGCGCGAGCCGCGCAAACGCGGCGAGCCGGATGCCGTGCTCGCCGGCACGACGCCGCCCTCCCTGAGTGTCGACGACGCGCCCGCGCCAAGGGATGGCGGGCCCTCCTCTACCGGCTCTCCCAACGGCGCGCCGCGCCCGTGATTGTCACCCGCCTCGCCTACGCGGTCGTGCTTGCGTTCGGCTGGAAACGCGCGATCATCGCCTTCGTTGCTGGCGCCGCCTCGGCGCTGGCGCTCGCCCCGATCAATGCCTGGCCGATATTGTTCCTGACCTTTCCGGTGCTGGTCTGGCTGGTGGACGGCTCGGCAGCTGGTCGCTGGAGCGGCGCCGTTTCCGCTGCGGCCGCTGGCTGGTGCTTCGGCTTTGGCTATTTCCTCGCCGGACTTTACTGGGTCGGCTACGCCTTTCTGGTCGACGCCAAGACCTTCGGCTGGCTGCTGCCGGTCGCGGTCGCCGGCCTGCCGGCTTATCTCGCGCTTTACACCGGTTTGGGCCTCGCCGCGGCGCGGCTGATCTGGGTGCGTGGCGCGACGCGCGTATTGGCGCTCGCCGCCATGCTCACCGGCGCAGAATGGCTGCGCGGCCATCTGCTCAGCGGCTTTCCCTGGAACGCTTTTGGCTATGCGCTCACCGAGCCGCTGGCGCTGGCGCAAAGCGTTTCGCTCACCGGCATCTGGGGCCTCACTTTCCTCTGCGTCGCGATCTGCGCGAGCCCGGCCGTGCTTGCCGACGATCCGGCGGACACTCCGCACCCATGGCGCCCGATGCTCGCCGGCGCGCTCATTCTCGGGGCCTTGGCCAGCTATGGCGCCGTGCGGCTCTGGCAGCATCCGACGGCCTATGTGACCGGCGTGAAACTGCGCATCATGCAGCCCAATTTGCAGCAGGACGATAAATTCAACTACGCCGCCAAACAGCAGGTGATGGATCGCTACCTGCGTCTGTCCGACCGCGCCACCGGGCCAAACTCCAGCGGCGTGCACGACGCCACCGTTTTGATCTGGCCGGAATCGGCGTTCCCATTCTTCCTCACGCGCGAGCCCGATGCGCTGGCGCAGATCGCGGGCCTGCTGAAACCTTCGACCGAACTGATCACCGGCGCGGTGCGTGCCGCGCCCAATGCCAGCGCGGCCAATCCGCGCGCCTATAATTCGGTCTACGTGATCGATCCCGAGGGCTTGATCCGCGGCATCTACGACAAGGTGCATCTGGTGCCGTTCGGCGAGTATTTGCCGTTCCAGCGCGTGCTCGAGCGGCTCGGTTTGCGGCAACTCACCAAGCAGCTTGGCGGGTTTCAGCCGGGCGACCGCCGGCGCACCATGGACGTGCCGGGCGCGCCGAAAATGCTGCCGCTGGTTTGCTACGAGGCGATCTTTCCCGGCGCCGCCGTTCCGCGCGGCGAACGGCCGGGCTGGCTGGTCAATGTGACGAACGACGGCTGGTTCGGGATCAGTTCCGGCCCCTACCAGCATTTTCAGCAGGCGCGCGTGCTGGCGATCGCCGAAGGCCTGCCGCTGGTACGCGCGGCCAACACCGGAATCTCCGCGGTGGTCGATCCGCTTGGCCGCATCGTCGGCTCGTTGCCGCTAGGCGCCGAAGGCGTGCTCGACTCAGGCCTGCCGGCGGCGATCGAAACGACTTCCTACGTGCGCTTCGGCGACGACGCCCTGATTCTATTTCTGGTAGCAAGTATGGTGATGGTCGTGCGCCGGCGGATGCGCCCTTAAATTGAACCTAACTTAGCTCTGAATTGTGAATGCCTTACCGAGACGGAGGTCTGTCCATCAAGGAAAACATGGATATCCTTGATCCTACGAAATAGCCCTGAAGAATATAGACAAATTGCATTCCTCTTTGGCGTTGGCAACTAGCCGCTTGGTCCCCCGATTGCGCTAGCGAGGCCATCTATGACATTACGCTCCACAATTGTCGCATAGGAGGCTTTTATGGCCAAAAAGACGCCAAATCCGATCGACAAACATGTGGGCTCGCGCGTGCGCATGCGTCGAATGATGTTGGGCATGTCTCAGGAAAAGCTCGGCGATCTCTTGGCCTCACCTTTCAGCAAGTGCAAAAATACGAAAAAGGCACCAATCGTATTGGCGCCAGCCGCGTGCAGCAGATTTCCAATATCCTGCAAGTGCCGGTTTCGTTTTTCTTCGAGGGCGCGCCGAATATGCCGGGGCATTCCGGCATGGGGGAGGCGCCATCGCCGGCCTATGTGTCGGATTTCCTCGCTAGCTCCGACGGCCTGTCGCTGACCAAGTCGTTCATGCGCATCAAGAACAACAAATTGCGCCGCCGCATCGTCGATCTGGTGGAACAGATCGCGGGCGAAGACTGACGTTAGGCCGGCGCCCACCGCGCCCGAGGCCACGGCCCACCGCTGCCCGCATCTTGACCTCGCTCCCAGCCACTGCAAGAACCACCCGTGCAATGACGCGGCCTGGACGCCGCGCCACGGGAGGAGTTTCAGCGTGGCTCACACCAATTTTCTGTTCACCAGCGAATCCGTTTCCGAAGGTCACCCCGACAAGGTTTGCGACCAGATTTCGGATGCCGTTCTCGATGCCTTCATCGAAAAGGACATCAAGGAAGGCATCGCCGACGACAGCCTGATCAACACCCGGCTCGGCTGCGAAACGCTCTGCACCACCAACAAGATCGTCGTCGCCGGCGAAGGCCGCGGCCAATTGTTCCGCACCATCCACGGCAAATCGGTGGTCGACCGCGAGCTGATCACCGAGATCGCGCGCGGCGTGGTCAAGGCCATCGGCTACGACCAGAACGGCTTTTCCTTCCACGGCGCCGACGTCGAGGTACTGCTGCACGGCCAGTCGCCCGACATCGCCATGGGCGTCAACGCCAAGAAGAAAAAGGGCGGCGAAGAGGAAGGCGCCGGCGACCAGGGCATGATGTTCGGTTACGCCTGCACCGAAAGCGAAGTGTACGAAAAAAATTCCTTCATGCCGGCGCCGATTTATTTCGCGCACAAGATCCTGAAGGTTCTCGCCGACAAGCGCCGCTCCGGCCAGTTATTCGACCTCCAGCCCGACGCCAAGAGCCAGGTCACCGTCAAATACGTCAACGGCCACCCGGTCGGCTGCACCAAGGTGGTGGTGTCGACCCAGCACAACGAGAAAAGCCGCAACGGCAAGAAATACACGCCCGGCATGGTCAAGGAATTGATCGGCAGCGCGATCGAATCCGCTTTGCCGAAAGGCTGGATGCCGAAGAGCAAGTCCGACTTCCTGGTCAATCCGACCGGCAATTTCGTGGTCGGCGGCCCCGACGGCGATTGCGGCCTCACCGGCCGCAAGATCATCGTCGACACTTATGGTGGATATGCCCCTCATGGTGGCGGCGCATTCTCCGGCAAGGACCCGACCAAGGTCGACCGCTCGGCGGCCTACGCCGCGCGCTATCTCGCCAAAAATGTGGTGGCCGCCGGCGTCGCCGAGCGCTGCACCATTCAGGTCGCCTATGCGATCGGCGTCGCCGATCCGATGTCGGTACTGGTCGACACCCATGGCACCGGCAAGGTCGACGAGAAGAAGCTTGAGAAGATTTTGCCCGAACTGTTCCGTCTGACGCCGACCAATATCCGCCGCACGCTCAAGCTTAACCGGCCGATCTACCGGCGCACCGCGGCTTACGGTCATTTCGGCCGCGCACCCGACAAAGACGGTGGCTTTTCCTGGGAGAAGACCGACCTCGCCGACGCCATCCGCCGCGCGGTGAGATAGTGTCCCGGGCGCAGCGCAGCACGTGAATGGTGCGCTGCAGACCCGGGACCCCGGTTAATTTTAAAGTAAGCTGGGTCCCGGATCAGCGGCTGCACCGCTTCACTGCGTTACGCGCTGCACCGCATCGCGGGACACAGATGAAAGAGCGCGGCAAGACTTCGACACAAACGTGAGCATCCTGCGCGCGCTGCGCCAGGACGACGCTCCGTCCTTGCAAAAGCGGCATTCGTCAACGCGAATGCCAATCCGCTAACGGTCAATAAGGGGCAATTATAATTGTTTCAATAGTCCTTGAAATATCTCTTGACACCGTCAAAATACTTCGATACTCATTGAAATATGAAAAACACCGATGCCGTAGCGGCTTTGGCCGCCTCGCGCAAGAAAGCCGCCTCGATGTGTTCCGCTTGCTAGTGCAGGCCGGGCCGGAAGGGATGCCCGCCGGTGGCATTGCTACCGCGCTGAAGCTCGCCCCGAATACTCTCACATTTCATTTTGATCGCTTGCGAGACGCGGGTCTTGTCACGGTACGGCGTGAAGGCCGCTCGATGATCTACGCGGCTCGCTTCGAGGTCATGAACGAGCTACTCGGTTTCCTTACTGAAAATTGCTGCCAAGGCGCGGCCGAAGCGTGCGCGCCGGTAGCATGCAAGCCCGTGCGAGCAAAACGGATCAAGGTGGCTGTGTCATGAAGCGGCTGCACTTGCACGTCTCAGTGAGCGATCTAGCAAAGGCCATCGGCTTTTACTCAGGGCTATTCAATAGTCGTCCGTGTTGCGCTGGAAACAATTTCGCCAACTGGCGAGTTGGGGAACCTGCGATTAATTTCGGGGCCTCCACTCGGTCACGGGCCACACGGAGCGATGCACTTTGGCCTTGAAGTCGAGACGGCCGAAGAACTGCAAACGATTGATCACGTTCTTCGGGGGCCGCTTCATTCATCCTCCGCATTACCTTGGAGGTGTCGATCAAGAAATCCGCTATTCGAAAGGAGTTTGCGTCATGAAACGCATGCACGTTCACGTCTCAGTGAAAGATATCGGCAGCGCCATTGGATTCTATTCGGCATTGTTTGCTACCAAGCCTTTGGTCGTTAAAGACGACTACGCCAAGTGGATGTTGGACGATCCGCGCGTGAATTTTGCGATCTCGACACGCGGACGCGAGCCGGGACTAGATCACCTTGGCATTCAAGTAGAAAGTCAAACGGAATTGCACGAAGCTTACGCTCGCTTGAAAGAGGCCGGCGGAGCCGTCATCGAGCAAGGCACTACTGCCTGCTGTTACGCCAAGTCGGAAAAATCCTGGATTGACGATCCAGCGGGAATTTCATGGGAGACTTTCCACACGACAGGCGAGAACATCAGTTATGGCGACGGCAGCGGCGAGAATGAAGCGCGTATTGCTCATGCCAAGACATGTTGCGTCCCGCAGGCCGCAAAGCCTGCCGCCGAAACCGCTCCCGCCTGCTCAACAGCTTGCGCTACGGCTTAGCCAATGACCGAACGTGCATTCAACGCGTTGTTCCTATGCACCGGCAATTCGGCGCGCTCAATTATGGCCGAAGCGATCTTGAACAAGCTTGGGCGGGGAAATTTCAGGCATACAGCGCGGGCAGCCAGCCCAAGGGGCAAGTCAATCCCCACACAATCCAGCTATTGAAGGGGCTCGGATACGATACGTCCGATTATCGCTCAAAATCATGGAGCGAGTTCGCAAAGCCCGGCGCGCCGTCGCTCGATTTTGTTTTCACTGTTTGCGACAACGCGGCGGGCGAAGCATGCCCGTTCTGGCCGGGCCAACCGATGACCGCGCATTGGGGTGTTCCTGATCCCGCCGAGGCTCAAGGTTCAGCGGCGGAAATCGCGATCGCCTTCAAGGATGCGTACCGCATGTTGCACCAGCGCATCGGCATATTTGTCGCGCTGCCGATCCGCAGTCTCGACAAGCTCTCGCTGCAAACCCGGCTGACAGAAATCGGTCGCGTAACGGACGCCGTAGCCAAAGAGTCGACTTGATGCCCTCACCAGCGCAGCGCGTCGTTGCCGAAACCCTCGGGACGGCATTTCTGCTTGCGACGGTGATTGGCTCTGGGATCATGGCGCAGCGGCTTTCGGGCGGGAATGACGCGCTCGCCCTTCTCTGCAACACGCTGCCGACCGGCGCGATCCTCACTGTCCTCATCCTGATATTTGGACCGGTCTCAGGCGCTCATTTCAATCCCGCCGTCACGCTCGCGTTTGCGCTACGCGGTGAGCTGCCTTGGCCAATGGCGTGCATGTACCTGGCTGCTCAGGTGAGCGGAGCAATCATAGGCGTATGGGCCGCGCATTTGATGTTTGAACTTCCAGTCTGGCAATTTTCAACCCACGTCCGAACCGGCCCGGGCCAGTGGTTCGCAGAAGCGGTGGCGACGTTCGGCCTGGTCCTGACAATATTCGGTTGCGTCGCGCGGACGCCTAGTTCGGTCGCGTACGCGGTGGGTCTCTACATTATGGCAGCCTATTGGTTCACTGCCTCGACATCTTTTGCAAATCCGGCGGTGACCATCGCGCGTTCGCTGTCCGACACCTTCGCCGGCATCGCGCCAGCAGGCGTGCTTGCATTTGTCCTCGCGCAACTAGTCGGTGCCACAGGCTCCACGGCGCTGGCACGGTGGCTCTGGCCTCATCCGAGGGATAGTGTCCCGGGCGCAGCGCAGCACGTGAGTGGTGCGCTGCAGACCCGGGAACCCGGTTAATTTTAAAGTAAGCTGGGTCCCCGGATCAGCGGCGCACCGCTTCACTGCGTTACGCGCTGCACCGCATCCGGGACACGAAATGAACGAGCGCGGCAAGACTTCGACACAAAGTGAGCATCCGGCGCGCGCCTTTTTCGGCCGGCGCAAGGGCCATCCGTTGCGGGCCCGCCAGGCCGCGTTGTTCGACAAGGCATTGCCGCGCCTCGCGCTCGACCTGACCAAGCCTGCGCCCACCGATTTGCGAGCCTTATTCGGCGGCGCCGGGAACGTGCGCCTGGAAATCGGTTTCGGCGGCGCCGAACATCTGATCGCGCAGGCGACGGCCAATCCCGGCAGCGGCTTCATCGCCAGCGACGGTTACGTCAACGCCATCGGCAAAGCGCTGGTCGCGATCGACGACGGCAAGCTCGCCAATATCCGCCTGCATCATGGCGACGCCAGCGAATTGATCGGCTGGCTGCCGGATGGCGGCCTCGCGCGCATCGATCTGCTCTATCCCGACCCCTGGCCGAAGCGGCGGCACTGGAAGCGGCGCTTCATCCAGGACGACAGCCTCGCGCGGCTGGCGCGCATTCTCTTAAGCGGCGGCGAATTGCGTTTTTCTACCGACATCGCCGACTACGCGGCTTACGCGCTGGCGCGCGTACTGCGCTCGCCGGATTTCATCTGGACGGCGGAGCGCGCCGACGACTGGCGCAAACCCTGGCCGAGTTTTTCCGGTACGCGCTACGAGGTAAAGGCCAAGCGCGAAGGGCGAACACCGGCGTATTTTGTTTTTCGGCGGGTTTAGTGGCGCGCCCCGGGCGCAGGCAGCGCCGCCAGCCCGTTTACGCGCGTCCTCGACACGCTATAGCGTGACATGCGCCTTACTTCGAGCGCTGGATATCGAGAATATCCAGCACGGGACACACTGGTGCAGTGGTGCCGGTGCATTGTGAAATTGTTTTAGCGAGCAACCGCTCTAGCTTGCGAAGATCGCTGATCTTGGCGCGGATATCGTCGAGATGATGCGAAGCAACGTCGCGAACTTGGCGGCATGACGCTTTTTCAGGCCCGCCGAGCCGAAGCAACGCGCGGACTTCATCAGGAGAAAAACCCAATTCACGCGACCGGCGAATGAAGGACAAGATGCGAAGCTGGATCGTGTCATACACCCGGCGACCGCCAGCCGTCCGCGGCGGCTCTGGCAGCATCTTGATCCGCTCGTAGTAGCGGATCGTTTCGATGTTTACACCGGTCAGCTTCGATAGTTCCCCAATCGTTAAGCCGTCCGCTCGCGAAGTCGTGATCCCACGCATGAGAAAATCCTTGCTCCTGTAGTTGCTACAGGATGCACCTTATCACATGGCTGGATGAGCGAAAGGCAATCGCATGAGTGAAATGCGCGCGACAGCAATCGCGATACAAAATTCGCCCACGGATCAGTCCCGTGAACTTGCCGCGATTGGACGACGGCAAAAATTGACGGCTGTCGGCGGGATTGCAGCGGCGCTCGGCGCTGCCTCGTGCTGTGTGGTTCCTTTTACACTGTTCATGCTGGGCGTCAGCGGGGCCTGGATCGGCAACCTGACCGCGCTTGAGCCTTACCAGCCGATATTCGCGGCAGTCGCCCTCGGTTTCATCGGCTATGGCGCTTATCTCGTCTATTGGAAGCCGAAAACAGCCTGCGCGGACGGTTCCTACTGCGCCCGGCCAGTTTCGAGCCGCATGGCAAAGATTGGCCTCTGGACCGCGGGAGCGCTCGTCGTGATCGCGGTCGGCTTTCCGTACGTCGCTCGTGCCTTGTTCGGTCCCTGAAAACATGGAGAGAATCATGACCCGCCAAGCTGCCGCCGTTCTCGCCCTCGGCCTCCTCGTCACTCCGATAGCTGCTCAAGCGGACGAGGCGGTCGTCACGCTGAATGTCCACAATGCCCGCTGCGAGCTGTGCCCTTTGATCGTCAAAGCCGCACTTAACCGTGTGAAAGGCGTGGAGTTGGTCGACGTCGGCAAACCGAACAGCGCCGGCGACATGAATGCCAACGTGGTCTTCGACAATGCCGTGACAACGCCAGCGGCACTCATCAAGGCGACGACCGATCACGGATACCCGGCGCAAGCCGGAATGGAGATGACGACGGCAGCGGTCGCGAAGATGAAGCCGATGCAAAAGACGCCAAGCAAGTGAGGTCATTAATGAAACAATACCTTGCCGCAGCCCTGGCGCTCGGTTTCTTCGTCGCTCCGCTGGGTGCACAGGCAGCCGAGACCACAGCGGTGTTGGACGTGCATCATGCAGGATGCGTGCTTTGCGGCCCGATCATCAAGAGCACGCTGGAGCACGTGAAGGGCGTCAAGGCCGTGCAGATTGTGCAGCCAAACGGCGATGCGGACGTAACAGCCACGGTCACCTTCGATGATACGGTAACGAACGTAGCGGCTTTCGTCACCGCGACAACGAACGCGGGTTATCGCTCGTCATCCACCCCGTGACATCAATGAGCGGTCCGTCGCATACCGTACTCGGCATCATCGGCGCAGTTCTTGCGGTAATGCTGTGCTGCGGAGCGCCGCTGCTCATCGCCGCAATCAGCGCCACGGGCCTTGCAGCGTGGCTTATCAATTCAGGGTACATGCTGATTGCAGCCGCACTGATCGCTGTAGGCGGTGGCGTCCTGTGGTTGTGGCATCGTCGTCGCATCAGCGCGCAAGCGTGCTGCAATCCAAACTCTTCGAAACAGGGATCAAGTCATGAATGATTGTTGCGTTCCGAATAATGGAAGCAAGAGCTTTGATCTTGCTGTCATCGGTGCAGGTTCGGCTGGTTTCTCGGCAGCGATCACCGCGGCGGAACAGGGCGCGCAAGTGGCCCTAATCGGTCACGGCACTATCGGCGGCACATGCGTCAACATCGGGTGCGTGCCATCGAAAACGCTGATCCGTGCCGCCGAAACGTTGCATCAGGCCGATACAGCCGGACGCTTCGCGGGCATCAACGCCAAAGCACATGCGGACGATTGGGGGGCGACCGTCCGCCAAAAAGATGAACTTGTGGCAGATCTGCGGCGGTCGAAATACGCTGATCTGCTGCCCGCCTATAACAATATCTCTTATGTCGAAGGAGAAGCCCGGCTTGCCGAAGGTGGCGTCGCGATCAACGGCGATCTAGTCAAGGCGCAACGTCTTGTCATCGCCACGGGCGCGCGGCCTGCGGTGCCGTCGATTCCCGGCATCGAGAACGTCGATTATCTGACCAGTACATCTGCGCTGTCACTTGAAGCGTTGCCGAAGTCGCTGCTGGTGATCGGCGGTGGCTACGTCGGCGCGGAGCTGGCGCAGATGTTCGCACGCATGGGCGTGAAGATCACGATAGTTTGCCGCAGTCAGCTCCTGCCGGCGGCAGAACCTGAAATCGCCGAAGCACTCTCCGGGTATTTTCGCGTCGAAGGTATCCAATTGGAGTGCGGCATCGCGTACAAGCTGGCCAGACAGACCGGTAGCGGCGTCTCGCTGACCGTGACGCGGGACGGCCGCGCCGAGACACTGACTGCCGAACGTCTATTGGTCGCGACGGGCCGAGCGCCCAACGTCGAGGGGCTTGGCCTCACGGAAGCCGGGGTCGCGCAAGAGGCGAACGGCAGTATCAAGGTAGATGATCGAATGCGAACGACGCGCTCTAGCGTCTACGCTGCGGGCGATGTCACCGGCCACGACCAGTTCGTTTACATGGCAGCCTACGGCGCGAAGCTTGCGGCTAAAAACGCTCTCAACGGCGACAGCCTTCGCTATGACAACAGCGCAATGCCGGCGGTCGTGTTCACCGACCCGCAGGTGGCGAGCGTCGGGCTGACCGAAGCGGCTGCCCGTATCGCTGGACATGAAACGCGAGTGTCGGTGCTACCGCTCAGCGCCGTATCACGCGCACGTGCGGCACGCGACACGCGCGGCCTCATCAAGCTGGTTGCCGATAAAAAAGACCGCAAACTTTTGGGCGCGCATATTCTCGCGCCCGAGGGCAGCGACAGCATCCAAACGGCTGCACTTGCGATCCGGCACGGCCTCGCAATTGACGATCTTGCCGAGGCGATATTCCCCTATCTCACGACGGTCGAGGGCCTGAAGCTCGCAGCGTTAGGGTTTGATAAAGACGTTGCGAAGCTCTCTTGTTGCGCCGGCTGAGCTGTCCTTTCCGCAATATTTCTAGAAGAAGGAACGCACCTATGCCGACCAACGCCACATCCGCAAATCTCGCTGATCGACTGGTTGCCAGCGCCAGCCAAGCTGGAAGTGCCCGCACTACGCCTGATCTTTTCCGAGTACTACTGCGGCTGCTTTCCCACGGCGAGCCAATCACCGTCGCTCAACTCGCGGCTGCCGCAGGCCAGGACACCGATGACGTACAACGCGCCGTGGCTGGCTGGTCCGACACCGAGTACGACCAGTACGGGCGCATCATTGGCTGGGGACTAACCCTGCATCCCACCCCGCACCGATTTAGCATCGACGGCAAGCAGTTGTACACTTGGTGCGCACTGGACACGCTGTTCTTCCCTGCCGTGATTGGCCGTCCGGCCCATATCGAATCTCCTTGTGCGGGCACGGGCATCCCTGTGCGTCTCACGGTCGATCCGACAGCCGGCGTCACCACGCTCGACCCAGCCACTGCCGTCGTGTCGCTTGTCACGCCAGAACAGATGAGCTCCGTCCGCAGCGCCTTCTGCAATCCAGGCCGCTTCTTTGTCACCCCCAACGCGGCGCGCGACTGGCAAGCTAAGCATCCGGGAATGGAAGTGCTGACTGTTGTGGACGCCCATCGGGCGAGCCGTCCCCTCAGCGAGACGCTTCTCTACGACAGCGCCCCGGAATGACAGACATTCTTACTCCCCCGTTCCCTGCCGCACTTGCCAGAAGCGCACCACGCGCTGGGCGGTGGCCGGAGTCAGCCGCTCATAATTCTCGCGCGCGGCCTCAATCGCCTGGCTCGAGGACTTGGGGCCGGGTCGCGAATTCATGACCTCACGCACGGTCCGCCAGCCGAAGCCGGCCGCCCGCGCCAAGATCAGCACCGGATCGGCGCGCTCGCCGCTCATCAGACGGTCCACAACTTCGATCGGCACGTCGCTCACCGTTGCCAGCGACGCGATGGTCTCTTCGTATTTGCCGTTCTTGGCATAATCGGCGACGTCGCCCTCGGTAAGTTTGCGCTCCTTGTGCAGGGCCTGCACCGCCGCCAGCGCCGCCGTGTAGTTGCGCGGCGCCGCCTTGGCGGCGACTTCATCGGTGACTTTCGCCAGCACGCGGCGTATTTCGGCCTGGATGTCGGGTTTCGCTTGCGCCAGCAGGCGCTTTTGCACCACCTCGCTCGCCTGCATCAGCAACTGGCGGAACAGGCGCGGCGGGATATCGGTGCGCAGCCCGACTTTCTCGGCCAGCACGCCGTCGCGTTCGGCGCGCTTGACCAGCGTGGTGAACGCGCTCTCCGACAGGCGCGCCTTTGGATTGGTGGCAACGCTGCGCGCCACCGCGCCGTCGCCGCGCCGCACCAGCACGTCCGACAATGTCTCGCTGATTCCCAAACGCGTGGACAATGCCAGCAGGTGCGCCTGGCTCTTGGTCTCGGCGATATATTTGAGATCGGGATCGTCGATGTGCGCCTGCTTCAGCACCGGGCCGGCGACCGCGATGTTGTCATTCTTGGCGAGCGTGGCGACCACGCCGTGCGGCGCGTTCGGTACCGGCGCGATCCGCCGCGCCAGCTCCGCCAGCGCCTTGACCTCGATCTCCTCGATCAGGCAACCCATAACGTCGTCGAACAGCGCGACGTGCTCGGCATTGAAGTGCGCCGCGCCATCGAGGAAACAGGCTGGTGATGCGGCGCAGGGTTTCGGCCCGCTTTTCCGCCGAGCCATGCTGGACGACCTCTTCCAGCTCGGGAAGCAGCGAGGCGGCTACGCTCATCGCAAAAACCTGCCAAACGGCCTGTGAAACTTCGGACGATCCGTGATTTACGCAAATTTAAGGGCAGATTCTGAAGGAAGGGTTAGCCGCCAAAAGCGCCTTCGCTCTTGCATGAAACCTGGAAATCGCTATATTTCCACTTGTTAAGACACCCTCATAACCGAACGGGTTTTGAGAGTGGGTCCCCCGGGGCCCGCTCTTTTTTGTTACCAAAATGGCCGCAAGCCAGGCACGACAGGCGGTTGCAAGCCGCACCGAGAGCGAAATGGAACCGCGGCTGATCGTAGAGCCGGGGCTCGCCGCCCGTGTCGCGGCCATCGCCGAACCGGTGATCGAACAGCTCGGCTACCGTCTGGTGCGGGTAAAGATTTCGGACGCCGACGGCTGCACCGTGCAGATCATGGCCGAGCGCCCGGACGGAACCATGGCGGTCGAGGATTGCGAGGCGGTGTCGCGCGCGCTGTCGCCGGTGTTCGACATGGCCGACGTCATCGAACGCGCCTACCGGCTGGAAATTTCCTCGCCCGGCATCGACCGGCCGCTGGTGCGCAAATCCGATTTCGACCGCTATGCCGGGCATCTGGTCAAGATCGAGACCGAAATTCCGATCGACGGCCGCAAGCGGTTTCGCGGCGTGTTGGTCGGCACCGAGGGCGAGGCCGCGCAGCTTCGTCGCGACGAGGAAGCCGGCGAGACAGCGGAAGTTCTGCTGCCGATCGCGGAGATCAGCGAAGCAAAGCTGGTGCTCACCGACGAACTGGTGACGACAGGCCTTGCGGCGCGAGAAGGCCGCCAAGCGCGAAGCGCGCGCGGCGAAACGAGAAGAACGCACATCGAAGGCATCAAGTCCGGCCAGGTCGAAGGCATGCCGCCAACCAAAGGAGACTGAGCTATGGCAGTCAGCGCCAACCGGCTCGAACTGTTGCAAATCGCCGACGCGGTGGCCCGCGAGAAGGCGATCGACCGCGGCATTGTCATCGCCGCCATGGAAGACGCCATCGCCAAGGCGGCGCGTTCGCGCTACGGCGCGGAGACCGACGTGCATGCCGAGATCGAGCCCAAGACCGGCGATCTCCGGCTCACCCGCCACATGCTGGTGGTGGAGGCGGTCGAGAACCCGTCCAACCAGATCACGCTGGAAGGCGCGCGCAAGCATCATCCGGCCGCCCAAGTCGGCGACACCATCGCCGATCCGCTGCCGCCGCTGGAATACGGCCGCATCGCCGCGCAGTCGGCCAAGCAGGTGATCGTGCAGAAAGTGCGCGAGGCCGAGCGCGACCGGCAATATGCCGAGTACAAGGATCGCATCGGCGACATCGTCAACGGCATCGTCAAGCGCGTCGAATACGGCAACGTGGTGGTCGATCTCGGCCGCGGCGAGGCGATCGTGCGGCGTGACGAAATGCTGCCGCGCGAAGTGTTCCGCAACGGCGACCGCATCCGCGCCTATATCTACGACGTGCGCCGCGAACCGCGCGGCCCGCAGATTTTCCTCTCCCGCACCCATCCGCAATTCACCGCCAAGCTGTTCGCCCAGGAAGTGCCGGAAATCTACGACGGCATCGTCGAAGTGAAGGCGGTCGCCCGCGACCCCGGCTCGCGCGCCAAGATCGCCGTTATCTCGCGCGATTCGTCTGTCGATCCGGTCGGCGCCTGCGTCGGCATGCGCGGCTCGCGCGTGCAGGCGGTGGTGAACGAACTGCAAGGCGAGAAGATCGACATCATTCCGTGGTCGCCGGACATCGCCACCTTCGTGGTGAACGCGCTGGCGCCTGCGGAAGTCGCCAAGGTCGTGCTCGACGAAGACAGGGAACGCATCGAGGTGGTGGTGCCCGATCAACAACTTTCGCTCGCGATCGGGCGGCGCGGCCAGAACGTACGTTTGGCGTCTCAATTGACCGGCTGGGACATCGACATTTTAACGGAGCAAGAAGAGTCCGAGCGTCGTCACGCCGAGTTCGAGAGCCGCACCAAGATTTTCGTCGAGGCGCTCAATCTCGACGAGGTGGTCGGGCAGTTGCTCGCTTCCGAAGGCTTCGGCTCGATCGAGGAGCTCGCGCTGGTGGACGAGAAGGAAATCGCCGGCATCGAGGGCTTCGACGCCGATACGGCGCGTGAATTGCAGGAGCGCGCCAAGGAATATCTCGACAAGCAGGAAGCCGAACTCGACGCCAAACGCGTCGAGCTCGGCGTTGAGGACGCGGTCAAGGAAGTGCCCGGCGTCACCACGGCGATGCTCGTCAAGCTCGGCGAGAACGGCGTGAAGACGGTCGAGGATCTCGCTGGCTGCGCGACCGATGATCTCACCGGCTGGACCGAACGCAAAGATGGCGAGTGCAAGCACGAGCCCGGCTTCCTCGACGGCCTCGACGTGTCGCGCGAGGACGCCGAAGTCATAGTCATGCAGGCCCGCCTCAAGGCCGGATGGGTGACCGAGGCCGAACTGCACCGCCGCCTGCGCCGGAAGCCGAAGCGGCGCCGGCCGATGCGGCGCAGCCGCAAGCGTAAGGAAGCCGGCATAAGAAAATCATGACTGTGAGCATGCTGACAATCGCGCAAGACAATGAGCTCGACTCCGGAGCGCCCCGTGTCGCTCCGGGGATGCAGCGGCATTGCGCGCTCAGCCGCACGCTCAAGCCGGTGGACGAGATGGTCCGCTTCGTGATCGGGCCCGGCAGCCATACCGTGCCGGATATCAACCGCAAGCTGCCCGGCCGCGGCCTCTGGATCACCGGCACCCGCGCCGCGATCGAGGAGGCGATCAAGGGCAACGTATTTGCCCGCCCTTCAAGCAGAACGTAAGGGTCGCCGCCGATCTGGCGGTAACCACCGAACGGCTGCTGGAGCGCAACGCGCTCGATGCGCTGGCGATCGCCGGCAAGGCCGGCCAGGTGATCGCCGGCTTTGCCAAAGTGGAGGCGGCGCATTGCGCCGCGACGACCTGCGGGCGCTGATCCACGCCGCCGACGCCGCGGCCGACGGAAAGCGCAAGCTCGACGCGGCCTTGCAGCGCCAAACACCCGAAAAATCGCGCGAAATCGCGATCGTCGAGGGATTAACCGGCGCGCAATTGGATTTGGCATTGAACCGCCCAAATGTGGTACATGCAGCCCTGCTTGCCGGACCCGTAAGCGATACTTTTCTCGCGCGCGTCAGACGCTTGGAGCGCTTTCGGACCGGAGACTCGCCCGAATTGGTTAGCGCGCATGCGCCGGCGGAAGGCGCACGAGGACAGAATACGTAATGAGCGAAACGAAGAACCCTGGCGAAAAGAAACTGAGCGTCTCCAAGCTGACGCTGAAGCCGCGCGCGGAAACGGGCGTGGTGCGCCAGAGCTTCAGCCATGGCCGCAGCAAGCAAGTCGTGGTCGAGAAGGTCAAACGCCGCAGCATCGGCGGAGCGGCCGAGATCAAGGCCGAGCCGGCGGAACCGGCGCGCAAACCCCGCAGCCGCGGCCAAGGCCGCGCCGGCAGCGGCGCCCGCCGAGGCGCCGAAGCCCTCCGGCGTCGTGCTGCGCACGCTGACCGAGGAGGAGCGCACGGCGCGCGCCCATGCGCTCGCCAATTCGCGCGTGCGCGAAGCCGAAGAGCGCAAGATCGCCGAGGAAGAGGCGCGCCGCCGCCAGAGCCGCGAGGTGGTCGACAAGACCGAGCGCGAGGCGGCCGAAACGCGCAAGCGCGAGGAGGAAGAGCGCCGCAAGCACGACGAGGAAACCAAGCGCAAGGCCGGCGAAGTCGCCAAAAAGCGTCTTGGCGACGACGAAAGCAGAAAGCCGGGTCCCGGCCGCATGGCGCTCGAAGCCGACGACGATGACGGGCCGCGCGAAGTCGCGCCGTCCCGGCGGCGCCGCGCGTCCGGCCGCCGCGCGTCCCGCGGCGCCCGCGTGGCGCGCCGGCGAAAGAACGCGGCCGCCTGACGCTGGTCACGGCGCTGCGCGCCGACGAAGTGCGCGAGCGTTCGGTCGCTTCGTTCCGCCGCCGCACCCAGCGGCTCAAGGGCCATACCTCGAACGAGCCGAAGGAAAAGCTCGTGCGCGAAGTCACCATTCCCGACGCGATCACCATTTCCGATCTCGCCAACCGCATGTCGGAACGCGCGGTGGACGTGATCCGCCTGCTGATGCAGCAGGGCCAGATGTTGCAGATCAACGACACCATCGACGCCGATACCGCGCAGCTGATCGCCGAGGAAATGGGCCATTCCGTGCGCCGCGTCTCGGAAGCCGACGTCGAAGAAGGCCTGTTCGACAAGGTCGACGAAACCGAAGCGACCGTTCCGCGCGCGCCGGTGGTCACCGTCATGGGCCATGTCGACCACGGCAAGACCTCGCTGCTCGACGCCATCCGCTCGGCGAAAGTCGCGGAAGGCGAAGCCGGCGGCATCACCCAGCATATCGGCGCCTATCAGGTCATCGCGCCTTCCGGCGCCAAGATCACCTTCATCGACACGCCCGGCCACGCCGCCTTCACCGCCATGCGCGCGCGCGGCGCCAAGGTCACCGACATCGTCGTGCTGGTGGTTGCCGCCGATGACGGCGTCATGCCGCAGACGGTGGAAGCGATCGACCACGCCAAGGCGGCCAAGGTTCCGATCATCGTCGCCATCAACAAGATCGACAAAGCCGACGCCAAGCCGGACCGCGTGCGCACCGAACTGCTGCAGCATGAGATCCAGGTCGAATCGATGGGCGGCGAGGTGGTCGACGTGGAAGTCTCGGCCACCAAGAAAACCAATATC
Source organism: uncultured Alphaproteobacteria bacterium (assembly GCA_963709015.1). Classification (GTDB taxonomy): domain Bacteria; phylum Pseudomonadota; class Alphaproteobacteria; order Rhizobiales; family Xanthobacteraceae; genus Pseudolabrys. The sequence continues at coordinate 96,551 of CAVPUU010000021.1, forward strand.
GACAAGCTGCTGGAAATGATCGGCTTGCAGGCCGAAATCCTCGACCTCAAGTCCAATCCGGAGCGTCCGGCCGAAGGCACCGTGATCGAAGCCAAGCTCGACCGCGGCCGCGGCCCGGTGGCGACCGTGCTGGTGCAACGCGGCACGCTGCGGGTCGGCGATCTGGTGGTCGCGGGCGCCGAATGGGGCCGTGTGCGCGCGCTGGTGTCCGACACCGGCGATCCGATCGAGACCGCCGGACCCTCGACCCCGGTCGAGGTGCTCGGCTTCTCCGGCACGCCCGATGCCGGCGACCGCCTGGCGGTGGTCGAGAACGAGGGCCGCGCCCGCGAAGTCACCGATTATCGCGCCCGGCAGAAGCGCGAGAAGTCGACTGCGCGCGCCTCCGGCATGCGCGGCTCGCTCGAACAGATGATGGCGCAGGCCAAGACCTCCGGCCGCAAGGAATTTCCGCTGGTGATCAAGGCCGACGTTCAGGGTTCGCTCGAAGCAGTCATCGGCTCGCTCGAGAAACTGGGCACCGAGGAAGTGGCGGCGCGCGTGCTGCATGCCGGCGTCGGCGGCATTTCCGAATCTGACGTGACATTGGCCGAGGCGTCGGGCGTTCCGATCATCGCCTTCAACGTGCGCGCCAACAAGGAGGCGCGCGAAGCGGCGGAGCGCGCCGGCATCGAAATCCGCTACTACAACATCATCTACGACCTCGTCGACGACGTGAAAAAGGCGATGTCCGGCCTGCTGCCGCCGACACTGCGCGAGACCATGCTGGGCAACGCGCAGATCCTTGAAATCTTCAAGGTCTCCAAGGTCGGCAACATCGCCGGCTGCCGCGTCACCGACGGCACCGTGGAGCGCGGCGCCAATGTGCGGCTGATCCGCGACAACGTTGTGATCCACGAGGGCAAGCTCTCACAGCTCAAGCGCTTCAAGGACGACGTGCGGGAAGTTTCCGCCGGCATGGAATGCGGCATGGCCTTCGAAGGTTACCAGGACATGCGCGCCGGCGACGTGATCGAATGCTACCGGGTGGAGACGATTCAACGCTCGCTGTGAGTCCAAACCTCACCGCGTCAGCATAAGAAACGCTCCCCTCAATTTTCCCATCGTGGCCGAGCTGTTGAACCGGCCATCTACGCGATTGGCTTTTGAAAGCCATTGGACGGATATGCCTCGTCACAAAAAAAGTCATCGAGATAGCGCCCCCGGCGGCGGCTCGCAACGCCAGTTGCGCGTCGGCGAATTGGTCCGCCACGCTATGGCCGACATGCTGACGCGCGGCGACGTGCACGATCCCGTCATCGAGGGCCACCTCATCACCGTGCCGGAAGTGCGCATGACCGCCGACCTGCGGCTGGCGACCATCTACATCATGCCGCTGGCCGGCCGCGACGCCGACGCGGTGATCGCCGCCTTCGAGCACCACAAGAAATTTTTGCGCGGGGAAATCGCCCATCGCATCAACCTGAAATTCGCGCCCGATATCCGCTTCCGGATCGACGAGCGTTTCGCGGAAGCCGAGCGCATCGACAAGTTGTTACGCTCGCCGGCGGTGAAGCGCGATCTCGACGGCGAGGCCGACGATGAGTGATCAAACGAGCCATAAACTCGCTTCACCTCCCCCGCTTGCGGGAGGTCGATGAGCGAAGCTCGTCGGGAGGGGGAACTAGCGCGGTCGTGAGCCCCCCCAACCCTCCCCCGCAAGCGGGGGAGGGAGAAGAATTGGGGGCACGTCGCCCAAAGCAGTTCAAGCGCGACAAACGCGATGTGCATGGCTGGGTGGTGCTCGACAAGCCAGTCGGCATGACCTCGACTCATGCGGTCAGCATCGTGAAGCGACTGTTCACGGCCAAGCGCGCCGGACACGCCGGCACGCTCGACCCGCTGGCGTCGGGCGCACTGCCGATCGCGCTCGGCGAAGCCACCAAGACGGTCCCGTTCGTGATGGACGGCCGCAAGCTCTACCAATTTACCGTGCGCTGGGGCGAGGAGCGCGACACCGACGACGCCGAGGGCCGCGTCACCGCCAACAGCGACGCCCGCCCGGCAGCCGAGGCGATCCGCGCTCTGCTGCCGTCTTTTACCGGCGCCATCGAGCAGGTGCCGCCGAAATACTCCGCCATCAAGATCGACGGCGAGCGCGCCTATGACCTCGCCCGCGACGGCGCGACGGTGGAGTTGGCCGCCCGGACGGTCGAAATCGACCGGCTGGAGCTGATCGCCACCCCCGACCCCGATCATGCTGTTTTGCAAGCCGAATGCGGCAAAGGCACCTATGTCCGCTCGCTCGCCCGCGACATGGGCCGCGCTTTGGGCTGTTTCGGCCATGTCAGCGCGCTCCGGCGGGTCGCGGTTGGGCCGTTTGGCGCAGAAACCATGATTTTACTGGAACAATTGGAGGCTTTGTGCCATAGAGCCGCTGCCGGCGAGGCGAGCCTTGCCGACGCGCTGATGCCTGTTGAGACCGCGCTGGACGACATCCCGGCGCTGGCCGTCAGTCAGGCAGATGCGGCAAGGCTGCAACGCGGCCAAGCCGTTTTGTTGCGCGGACGGGACGCTCCCAATTTCCGTGGACCAGTTTATGCCACGGCTTCGGGCCAACTGGTGGCTCTTGCCGAACTGGAGCACGGCGAAATCGTCCCCAAGCGCGTGTTTAACCTGGCCGGGCTGATGGGCAGCCCGGCGTCAAGAAAGGATAACCGATGTCGGTTACCACCGGCCGCAAGGCCGAAGTCATGAAGGAATTCGGCAAGAAGCCGGGCGACACCGGGTCGCCGGAAGTGCAAGTCGCGATCCTGTCGGAACGCATCAATAATCTCACCGAGCATTTCAAAGCCCACGTCAAGGACAATCATTCCCGCCGTGGGTTGCTCAAGATGGTGAGCCAGCGCCGCACGCTGCTCGATTACCTGCGGCGCACCGACGAGCGCCGCTACAAGACTTTGATCGAGAAGCTCGGCATCCGCCGATGATTTTTGGCGCGCGGGAATGATCCCGCGCGTTCCGTGAGCGAAGGCGTTTGACGCATCCGCGATTTGGTCCGGCGGCGAAAAGCGCCGCGGACGTTACAAGGTGGCGGACGAAAAGGTTCGTCCGCTCGACCAGGTAAGGTTCGAACGCCATGGCAGGATCGCCAGACGCTGTTGCTCCCCGCTTCGCGGTGATGCGCGACAGTCTCTTGCCGTCTTGCTCATGGCTTTCGGGGCTCGCCGAAAACCATGAGAAAGATATGCAATGTTCGATATCCATCGAGTTGAACTCGACTGGGGCGGGCGCAAGCTCACCCTCGAAACCGGCAAGGTAGCGCGCCAGGCCGACGGCGCCGTTCTCGCCACCTACGGCGAAACCACCGTGCTCTGCGCCGTCGTGGCGGCGAAGCAACCCAAGGAAGGCATCGATTTCCTTCCGCTCACCGTCAACTACACCGAAAAATATTACGCGGCCGGACGCATTCCCGGCGGCTTTTTCAAGCGCGAGCGCGGTCCGACCGAAAAGGACACGCTGACCTCGCGCCTGATCGACCGCCCGATCCGTCCGCTGTTCGCCGACGGCTGGCGCTGCGACACGCAGGTGACGGCCACCGTGCTGTCGCACGACCAGGAGAACGACCCCGACATCGTCGCGATGGTCGCCGCCTCCGCGGCCCTGACGCTGTCCGGCGCTCCGTTCATGGGCCCGATCGGCGGCGCCCGCGTCGGCTTCATCAACAACGAATATGTGCTCAATCCGACGCTCGACGAGATGAAGGAAAGCCAACTCGACCTCGTCATCGCCGGCACGCAAGACGCCGTGATGATGGTGGAATCGGAAGCCAAGGAGCTGTCCGAGGAGATCATGCTCGGCGCGGTGATGTTCGGCCACCGGCATATCCAGCCGGTGATCGAGGCGATCATCAAGCTCGCCGAAAAGGCCGCCAAGGAGCCGCGCGATCTCGCCGTCGCCGACAACAAGGCGCTGGAAAAGGAAATCCTCGGCATCGCCGAGAAGGATCTGCGCGCCGCCTATTCGATCGTGAAGAAGCAGGATCGCCAGGACGCCGTCGCCGCCGTCAAGAAAAAGGTGATGGAGCATTTCTTCCCGGAAGGCGCCGAGCCCAAGCACGACAAGCTGGCGGTTGCCGGCGTGTTCAAGGAGCTCGAAGCCAAGATCGTGCGCTGGAACATCCTCGACACCTCAAAGCGCATCGACGGCCGCGACCTCAAGACCGTGCGCCCGATCGTGGCGGAAGTCGGCGTGTTGCCGCGCACCCACGGCTCGGCGCTGTTCACTCGCGGCGAGACCCAGGCTTTGGTGGTCGCCACGCTCGGCACTTCCGAGGACGAGCAATTCATCGACGCGCTGCAGGGGACGTACAAAGAGACGTTCATGCTGCACTACAACTTCCCGCATTATTCGGTCGGCGAAACCGGCCGCACGGGCGCGCCCGGCCGCCGCGAGATCGGCCACGGCAAGCTGGCCTGGCGCGCGATCCATCCGATGCTGCCGTCAAAGGAAGAGTTCCCCTATACGATCCGTCTGGTTTCCGAGATCACGGAATCGAACGGCTCGTCCTCGATGGCCTCGGTGTGCGGATCCTCGCTCGCCTTGATGGATGCGGGTGTGCCCTTGAAACGGCCGACCGCCGGCATCGCCATGGGCCTCATTCTCGAGGATAAGCGCTACGCCGTGCTGTCCGACATCCTCGGCGACGAGGATCATCTCGGCGACATGGACTTCAAGGTGGCCGGCACCGAAGGCGGCATCACCTCGCTGCAGATGGACATCAAGATCGCCGGCATCACCGAGGAAATCATGAAGGTGGCGCTGGCCCAGGCCAAAGACGGCCGCCTGCACATCCTCGGCGAGATGGCCAAGGCGCTCACCAGCGCACGCGCCGAATTGGGCGAACACGCGCCGCGCATCGAGTTGTTCAAGATCCCGACCGACAAGATCAGGGAAGTGATCGGCACCGGCGGCAAGGTGATCCGCGAGATCGTCGAGAAGACCGGCGCCAAGATCAACATCGAGGACGACGGTTCGGTGAAGGTCGCCTCGGCCGACGGCGAGTCGATCAAGGCCGCGATCAAATGGATCAAGTCGATCGCCTCCGATCCCGAGCCCGGCGTCATTTATGACGGCACCGTGGTCAAGGTGATGGACTTCGGCGCCTTCGTGAACTTCTTTGGCGCCAAGGACGGCCTGGTGCACATCAGCCAATTGGCGTCGAGCCGCGTCAATAAGGTCACCGACGTGGTCAAGGAAGGCGACAAGGTGAAGGTGAAGCTCTTGGGCGTGGACGAACGCGGCAAGGTGCGGCTGTCCATGAAGGCGGTCGATCAGAAGACCGGCGAGGACCTGGAGGCCAAGCAGAAGGCCGAACGCGGCGGCGATCAGCAGGCGGCGGCCGGCGGCGCGGCGGAATAGCCGGCGCACCAAACGCATGCAAAAAGGGCGGCCCAGATGGCCGCCCTTTTTTATTTTGCGGAGTGGGCTTTCGTGTTCATATAAGTGCAATAAGCGCGCCACGATCAATGCGCGCACAGTTTCAAGGGAGAGTTCCATGGACGCAAAAACCGACGATAAGAACGCGGGCAAGTGCCCCTTCAGCGGCGGCCGCGGGCACGTCAACCGCGATTGGTGGCCCACCTCCCTGGACATTGAGATGCTCCATCGGAACTCCAGCCTGTCCGATCCAATGGGCAAGGATTTCGACTACGCCAAGGAATTCAAGAGCCTCGACCTCAACGCCGTGATCAAGGACTTGCAGGCATTGATGACGAACTCGCAGGCGTGGTGGCCCGCCGACTTCGGCCACTATGGTGGCCTGTTCATCCGCATGGCGTGGCACTCAGCGGGCACCTATCGCATCACCGACGGCCGCGGCGGCGCCGGCGCCGGCCAGCAGCGCTTCGCACCGCTGAACTCATGGCCGGACAACGCGAACCTCGATAAGGCGCGCCGGCTGCTGTGGCCGATCAAGCAGAAGTACGGCCGGAAAATTTCCTGGGCCGACCTGATGGTGCTGGCCGGCAACGTCGCCCTCGAACTCGATGGGCTTCAAAACGTTTGGCTTCGGCGGCGGCCGCGCCGATGTCTGGGAGCCTGAAGAGCTCTACTGGGGCCCCGAGGGAACGTGGCTCGGCGACGAACGCTACAGCGGCGAGCGCCAGCTTAGCGAGCCGCTCGGCGCGGTGCAGATGGGCCTGATCTACGTCAATCCGGAAGGACCGAACGGCAAGCCGGATCCGGTCGCGGCAGCCAAGGACATCCGCGAGACGTTCTTCCGCATGGCGATGAACGACGAGGAGACCGTCGCGCTCATCGCCGGCGGCCACACCTTCGGCAAGACGCACGGTGCCGGCGATCCGTCGCTGGTCGGACCGGAGCCGGAAGCCGGCGCTCTCGAAGACCAGGGTCTCGGCTGGAAAAGCAAGCATGGCACCGGCATCGGCGCCGACGCCATCACCGGCGGCCCCGAGGTTACCTGGTCGCAGACGCCGACGAAATGGAGCAACCACTTCTTCGACAACCTGTTCAATAACGAATGGGAACTGACCAAGAGCCCGGCCGGCGCGCAGCAGTGGCAGGCGAAGGGCGGCGCCGCGACCATCCCCGACGCCTACGACACGTCGAAGAAGCATGTGCCGACCATGCTGACGACGGACCTGTCGCTGCGGATGGACCCGGCCTACGAGAAAATCTCGCGGCGCTTTCAGAAGAACCCGCAAGAGTTCGCGGACGCGTTCGCCCGCGCTTGGTTCAAGCTCACGCACCGCGACATGGGCCCGATCCAGCGTTACCTCGGCCCACTGGTGCCGAAGGAAATCCTGATTTGGCAGGATCCGATTCCGGCTGCGAATCATCCGCCGATCGACGAAAAGGATGTCGCCGCATTGAAGGCGAAAATCCTCGCGTCCGGCCTCACGGTGTCGCAGCTGGTCTCGACGGCATGGGCGTCGGCCTCGACGTTCCGCGGCTCCGACAAACGCGGCGGCGCCAACGGCGCGCGTATCCGTCTCAGCCCGCAGAAGAACTGGGAGGTCAACCAGCCGCCCAATTGAAAACGGTCCTTCAAAAACTCGAAGCGATCCAGAAGGAATTCGGCAAAAAGGTTTCACTCGCCGACCTGATCGTTCTTGGCGGCTGCGCAGCGGTGGAGAAGGCCGCGAAGGACGCCGGGGTCGACGTGAAGGCTCCCTTCACGCCGGGACGCATGGACGCCTCGCAGGAGCAGACCGACGTCGATAGTTTCGCGCCGCTCGAACCGCGCGCCGACGGCTTCCGCAACTACGTCGGCAGCAAGCAACAGTTCATGCAGCAGGAAGAAGCGCTGGTGGACCGCGCGGCGTTGCTGCGGCTGACCGGGCCGGAGATGACGGTTCTCGTCGGCGGCCTGCGCGTGCTCGGCGCCAACGCCGGGCAGTCCAGGCACGGCGTCTTCACCAAGAAAATCGGCACGCTGACAAATGACTTCTTCGTCAATCTGCTCGACATGAGCACGGAATGGTCTCCGGCCGGCGAGAACGTCTACGAAGGCCGCGACCGCAAGACCAAGGCGGTCAGGTGGACCGGCACCCGCGTCGACCTGATCTTCGGTTCGCACTCGCAGCTCCGCGCCTTCGCGGAAGTCTATGGGTGCGCGGACGCGAAGGAGAAGTTCGTGAAGGACTTCGTAGCGGCGTGGACCAAGGTGATGAATGCCGACCGCTTCGATCTTGCCTGATCTCTGCGGAAAGAAGCGGCCGGGAGTTTTCTCGGCCGCTTTTTATTTGCACGAAAAATTACTTCCCGCCATTCTCCACCGCGCCGCCCGCGGCCTTTAGCGCGTCCGGCTGCGGCATGGCGACAACGTTGTAGCCGCTGTCGACGAAATGCACCTCGCCGGTGACACCGGTCGAGAGGTCCGACAGCAGATAAAGGCCTGCGCCGCCTAATTCCTCCAGTGTGACGCCGCGGCCGAGCGGGGAATATTTCTGCTGGAAGGCGAACATGTAGCGCGCATCGGTAATGCCGGCACCGGCCAGCGTGCGGATGGGTCCCGCAGAGATGGCGTTGACGCGGATTTTCTGATGGCCGAAATCGACCGCCAGATAACGCACCGCGGCCTCCAAGCCGGCCTTCGCCACGCCCATCACGTTGTAATTCGGCATCGCGCGTTCGCCGCCATTATAGGTCAGCGTCACCATCGCACCGCCGTTCGGCATCAGCGCGGCGGCGCGCTGGACCGCCTCCTTGAAGGCGTAGCAGGAGATCACCATGGTGCGGATGAAGTTCTCGCGCGTGGTGTCGGCGTAGCGGCCCTTGAGTTCGTTCTTGTCCGAAAAGGCGACGGCGTGCACGAGAAAATCCATCGTGCCCCATTGCTGCTTGATCTCGCCGAACACCGCGTCGACCGAAGCGAGGTCCTCGACGTCGCACGGCATCACGAAGGACGAGCCGACCTGCTCGGCCAGCGGCTTCACCCGCTTGGCCAGCGCGTCGCCTTGATAGGTGAAGGCGAGCTTGGCGCCATGGTCGTGCAGCATCTTGGCGATGCCCCAGGCGATCGAGTGGTCGTTGGCGACCCCCATCACCAGCCCACGTTTGCCTTCCATCAGTTCCGGCATGTGCGATTACGCATCCACATGCTTGAGGATGATCGAGGCATTGGTGCCGCCGAAACCGAACGAGTTCGACAGCACGGCGCCGAGCGTCACGTCGTCCCTGCGCTCGCGCACGATCGGCATGTCGGCGAAGGCGGGATCGAGATTTTCGATATTGGCGCTCTCGCAGATGAAGCCGTTGTTCATCATCAGCAGCGAGTAGATCGCCTCCTGCACGCCGGCCGCCCCGAGCGAATGGCCGGTGAGCGACTTGGTGGCGGAGATCGGCGGGCATTTGGCGCCGAACACGCCGCGGATCGCCTCGATCTCCTTGAGATCGCCGACCGGCGTCGCGGTGGCGTGCGGATTGATGTAGTCGATCGGCGCCTTGCAGGTGTCCAGCGCCATCTTCATGCAGCGCACCGCGCCTTCGCCCGAGGGCGCGACCATGTCGTAGCCGTCCGAGGTCGCGCCGTAGCCTGCGACCTCGGCATAGATCTTGGCGCCGCGCGCTTTCGCATGTTCGAGTTCTTCCAGAACCAAGACGCCGGCGCCGCCGGCGATGACGAAGCCGTCTCGGTTCTCATCATAGGCGCGCGAGGCGGTTTGCGGCGTGTCGTTGTATTTGGACGACATCGCGCCCATGGCGTCGAACAGATTCGACATGGTCCAGCTCAGCTCCTCCGAGCCGCCGGCGAAAACCATATCCTGCTTGCCCCATTGGATCAGTTCGGAGGCATTGCCGATGCAATGGTTGGAGGTCGCGCAGGCCGACGAGATCGAATAGTTCACGCCCTTGATCTTGAACCAGGTGGCGAGCGTCGCCGACGCGGTGGACGACATCGCCTTCGGCACGGCAAAAGGTCCGATACGCTTGGGCGAACCCTTTTCGCGCGTGATGTCCGCGGCCTCGACGATGGTCAAGGTCGAGGGACCGCCCGAGCCCATGACGATGCCGGTGCGCGGATTGGAAATATCTTTTTCCTCGACGCCGGAATCGCGGATCGCCTGTTCCATGGCGACGTGATTCCACGCCGCGCCCTGACCGAGGAAGCGCATGGCGCGCCGGTCGACCGAGCCGGCCGGATCGAGCGTCGGCATGCCTTGCACCTGGCATTTGAAACCGCGCTTGGCGAACTCCTCGGCGTGACTGATGCCGGATTTCGCCTCGCGCAAGCTCGCCAGAACTTCCTGCGTGTTGTTGCCGATGGATGAGACGATGCCCATTCCGGTGACGACGACCCGTCTCATTGCCGCATACCCTCACTCGCGCCGCGGATTGCCGATGATTGGTCATACATCGTTGCTTACACTTGGGCCGCCCCCGGCAACCGTGCAAGACCGTGGGCTCTTATCAAGCGCTGCTTGGCTGCAGCGCCTCGTCCTGCTTGAACAGGCCGACCTTGAGGTCGAAGGCCCGGTAGATCACGTTGCCGTCCGCCGACAGCCAGCCGTCGGCGATGCCGAGCACCAGCTTCGAGCGCATCACCCGTTTGAAATCGACGCCGTAGACGACTTTTTTCACCGTCGGCAGCACCTGCCCGGAAAACTTCAATTCGCCGAGGCCGAGCGCGCGGCCCTTGCCCGGCGAACCGAGCCAGCCGAGGAAAAATCCAACCATCTGCCACAGCGCGTCGAGACCGAGGCACCCCGGCATCACCGGATCGCCCTTGAAGTGGCAGAGGAAGAACCAGAGGTCCGGTTTCACGTCGAGCTCGGCGCGGATCATGCCCTTGCCGTGCTCGCCGCCCTGTTCCGCAATTTCGGAAATGCGGTCGAACATCAGCATCGGCGGCAGCGGCAACTGGGCGTTGCCCGGGCCGAACAGCTCGCCCCGCCCGCATGCGAGCAGGTCTTCATAGTCAAAGCTGCGACGCCTGTTGTCCATAACCGCAATATCCCCGCTCGGCGCGCCGACTGGCTGAATTCCCATGCGCGGATTCGTAACACACCGGGGAGGGCCGGCAAAGATGGCGGAACCGCGCGTCCAGGGACAATTTCCGGCCCGAACACCGAGACATAACGACCATGGCCCTATTTGCGACAGAGTTGCATCTAGCCGGCCAAATACGTATATGGTGCTCTTGGAACGGCTTTTGCCGGCCGCTTGCCGCCGGCAGTGCGAACTCAAACAACGGGCCAATTGCGTATCATGGTGTTCCCTTCCGCCAAGCCCGCCGCAACGCCGTCACCGGCCGACCGCTCGGAGTTCACCGGCTGCCCCTGGCATGACGTGAAGGCCATGCTGCGCCAAGTCGGCTTGCGGCCGACGCGCCAGCGCATGGCGCTCGGCTGGCTGCTGTTCGGCAAGGGCGATCGCCACCTCACCGCCGAAATGCTCTACGAAGAAGCGACTCGCGCCAAAGTGCCGGTGTCGCTCGCCACCATCTACAACACGCTGCACCAGTTCACCGAGGTCGGCCTACTGCGCCAGGTCGCGGTCGACGGTTCGAAGGCCTATTTCGACACCAACACGTCCACCCATCACCACTTTTTTGTCGAGGGCGCGGATGAGTTGCTCGACATCCCGGGCGCCGATGTGGTCGTTGGCAAGACCCCCGTTCCGCCGGAAGGCTTTGAAATCGCGCGCGTTGATGTCGTGGTGCGGCTGCGAAAGAAGGCCTAAATCAAAACACCGTAAACCGTTCGTCGTCGACAAAGGCCCCGCCCAGGCGGGGCTTTTGCATTTTAAACGGGGACTAAGGCACAGAACCGGCGCGCGGTGCTGGTTCGGTTCGCGGGCAATCGTGTAGATTAACGCCCCGCGTTCCGAGAACGGCTTCACCCGGCGCACCATGGCGGAGAATTCGGCGAAAGGTTCCGGCGTGAGGCTCGTGCAGGTGGCCGTGGTCGCCTCGGTCGTGTTGCCGACAGCTCTCTTTGTCTGGGCCGGTTTCGCGAATTACCAGAACATCGCCGCGCTTGCCGATGAGCGCATCGTACGTTCGCTCGAGGTCGAGCAGGAACACGCGACCAAATCGTTCCAGATCGGCGAGCTGATCATAGAAGATATAATGGAGGATGTGCTGGCGCAACCAATCGAGGGCCGCGAGCGGTATTTTCATGAACTGTTCCAGAAACGCATTCGTGCCGTTTCCGAAATTCAGTCGATCTGGCTGTTCAATAAAGACGGCTACCCAGTAGCCGTTTCCTCCGCCTATCCCGCGCCCTATGCGCGCAACTTCGCCAACGAGGATTACTTCAGCGCACTCGTCAAAAAAGACGTCGGAATTTATTACGGCGAGGTTCACAATTCCGTTTCCGGCGGCGCACCGTATTTCACAATGAACCGCCGCGTCGCCAGAAACGGCATCTTTGACGGTGTTATCGAATTGTCGGTCATGCCCGGCGACTTCTACCGGTTCTATACGCATCTGGTGTATGGCGCGGGATTGCAATACTCGCTCATACGGGCGGACGGCGTGTTCCTCGCGCGTTATCCGGAGCGGCGGAGCGGGTCGCCGAAACCACTCGGCCCCCAAACCGGTTTCCGCGAGACCGTCGCTGCACAGCCTGAGGGCGGCTTTTATTGGAGTCGCGGACTGATTGACGGTATCGCGCGGCGCTTCGGCATCCGTCGCATTGGCAGCACATCGTTGTACGTCAGCGCCGGCATCGCCTCATCGGCCATGCGCGAACAATGGTACGCCGACATGTTTCCTTATTTCGTGTTCGGCCTGCCGGCCTCCATCTTTCTGTTCGTGACGTTGCTGTTTGTGCTTCACCGAACCAAACGATTGCACGCCGAGATGGAGCGCCGGGCGTTGGCGGAGGGCGCGCTGCGGCAGGCGCAGCGGCTCGACGCGATCGGACAATTGACCGGCGGCGTTGCGCACGACTTCAACAACCTGCTGACCGTCATCATCGGCAATCTGGAAACCGCGCAGCGTCAGTTGGCGGCGTTGTCCGATTCCGCCAAGGACCAGGTCGGCCGCTCCATCGGCCGGGCCGCGCGGGGGGCAATGCGCGCCGCGACGTTGACGCGACGTTTGTTGGCGTTCTCGCGCCAGCAGCCGCTCAATCCCAAGGCGCTCAACCTCAACAAATTACTGGCCGGCGTGCCCGATCTGCTCAAGAGCGGCCTTGGCGAGTCGGTGGCGATGGAGGTGGTCGGCGCTAGTGGCCTGTGGACGGTCGACGCGGATGCCACCGAATTGGAAGCGGCAATCCTCAACCTCGCGGTCAATGCGCGCGACGCGATGCCGGGTGGCGGCAAGCTTACCATCGAAGCCAGCAACTCATTTCTGGACGACGAATATTGTCGCCAGCATCCCGACGTGCGATCCGGTCAATATGTGCAGATTTCAGTGAGCGACACCGGCAGCGGCATGACGCCAAATGTTCTCAGCCGCGCCTTCGAGCCGTTCTTCACGACCAAGGAATCCGGGCAAGGCACCGGGCTCGGCTTGAGCCAAGTCTATGGCTTCGTGACGCAGAGCGGCGGCCATGTCAAAATCTATAGCGAGCTCGGCGAAGGCACGTCGGTGAAAATCTACCTGCCGCGGCTGCATGGCCATTCGCCGGCAGACGAATTGCCGGCCATCGAACCCGCCCGCGATTCATGCGGCGAAACCATCCTTCTTGTCGAAGACGACCAGGACGTGCGGACTTACCTTGGCGAAACACTGCGTACCGCGAGTTACACCGTCATCGAGGCGGCAAATGGCGAAATAGCGGTCGACACAATGAACAGCCATGAAGGCCGTATCGACCTGCTGCTCACTGATGTCGTCATGCCGGGGATGAACGGTCGGAAACTGGCCGAGGTCGCAAAAAACCGCAGGCCGGAGATGAAAGTTTTATTCATAACCGGCTATTCGCGGAACGCCATCGTGCATCATGGACGTCTCGATCCGGGCGTTGAATTGGTGCAGAAGCCGGTCACGGGCGAGCATCTGGCGGCAAAAATCCGCGCCATGCTGGATGGGCGTTAGGCCTACCGGCGATTGAGCGAGGCGCGGCGGAGGAGCTACTCTACCTTCTCGTTCGGATAGGCGCCCCACAGCCGTTCCTGCCGAATCCAGCCGTCAAAATTCTTGCCGTTGATTTCGCACCAAGCGCCGTTGCAGGTTTTTATGGCGCCGAGTACGCCGGATTGCAGCCGCGCGGTCTCCGGCGATTTCGGATCGGCACTCTCATAAAGCGGCACCAGATCGTTCTTCAAATCCGGCACTACCACCGCCGAGCGCTTGCCCGACAGCAGCGAGTGGTAGACCCAGCCCTCGGCGCCTTCCCAATCACGGATGCGCCGCCAGTTTTCGTATTCGGCGGTGATCTCCACCGGCATGCCGGCGCGGGTATAGACCCAGCGCACCTCCTGGTCCTTGTTGGGGCCGGAGCGCACATTGACCCGATCCGATTTGAGACTGACGAAGCGCGGGACCGGCAGGCCGCTCACCGAACCGGTGGTCATATTGTCGCCGGCCGCATGGCCGGCCGGCGCCTGCATCGCCGCACATGCGGCGGCCAGCACCAAGCGCCGGAACAAGGCTGCAAGGCCAAGCCCAAAGCTTTGTGTTGTCACTGTCATCTGGTAGGAAAAAGAACGGATTTCGAACCCCACGCGCGAGGGCCGCAGTGTGGGGGAGTACGGTTAAAGAGGGCTGAACAGGCGCCCAGGCAGCAGTATGATGGGACGCCGGACGCCGCGGTAAAGAACACATGCCGAAAGCGAGAAAGCCGCTGGTCGTCGTCACCCGCAAGCTGCCCGACAGCGTCGAGCTGCGTATGCGGGAACTTTTCGACGCCCGGTTTAATCCCGACGACAAACCGATGACGCATGCCCAGCTCGCCGAGGCGGTGAAGACCGCCGACGTGTTGGTGCCGACCGTCACCGACCGCATCGATTCCTCGGTGCTCTCGAAATCGGGCGAGCAGCTAAAGCTGATCGCCAATTTCGGCAACGGCGTCGACAATATCGACGTCGCCACCGCCGTGCAGCGTGGCATCACCGTCACCAACACGCCCGGCGTGCTGACCGAAGATACCGCCGACATGACCATGGCGCTGGTACTGTCGGTGCCGCGGCGGCTGGTGGAAGGCTCCGGCACGCTGACCGCCGACAAGGATTGGACCGGCTGGACGCCGACCTGGATGCTCGGCCACCGCATCTGGGGCAAGCGGCTCGGCATCATCGGCATGGGGCGGATCGGCCAGGCGGTGGCGCGCCGGGCGCGGGCCTTCGGCCTGCAGATTCATTACAACAACCGCCGCAAGGTAGCGCCCAAGATCGAGGAAGAGCTCGACGCCACCTATTGGGAGAGCCTCGACCAGATGCTCGCCCGCATGGACATCATCTCGGTCAACTGCCCGCACACGCCGGCGACCTATCACTTGCTGTCGGCGCGAAGGCTCAAGCTGCTGCGGCCGGAAGCCTATATTGTCAACACCTCGCGCGGCGAAGTGATCGACGAGAATGCGCTCGCGCGCCTCATCGAAATCGGGCGACATCGCGGGCGCCGGGCTCGACGTGTTCGAGCACGAGCCGGCGGTGAACCCGAAACTGGTCAAGCTCGCCAAGGCCGGCAAGGTGGTGCTGCTGCCGCACATGGGCTCGGCCACGCTCGAAGGCCGTGTCGACATGGGCGAGAAGGTCATCATCAACATCAAGACCTTCATGGACGGGCACAGGCCGCCCGATCGCGTCTTGCCGTCGATGCTGTGAATCTCGTCGCCGGGGGTAGTCACGATTGGCCGCCACAATGATGGATCACGGCTCGAACACGTATCCACCACTAAACACACTCAAGCCTGTCGCCGACGGTCTTTGGATCGTTGATGGACCGACGGTCCGCTTCGGGCCGCCGTGGTTCGATATGCCGTTTCCGACCCGGATGACAGTCATGCACCTCAACGGCGGCCTGCTGATCCATTCGCCGACGCTTTTGACCCCCGAACTCAAACGCGAAGTCGAAGGCGCCGGTCGTGTGCGCTGGATCGTTGGGCCAAACCGGATTCACTATTGGTGGATACCCGACTGGCACGCCGCCTTTCCCGACGCGGACATCTATCTTGCGCCGCGCATCAAGCTACAAGCGAGCGGGCGCATCGACTTCGATTTTCATCCACTCGACAAGGCCAGCGGCTACCCGTGGGATGCGGAGGTTGCAACCCTGCCGATCCCCGGCAGCTACATGACGGAGGTCGAGTTCTTTCACCGCCGCAGCCGTACGCTCGTTCTGGCCGACCTCATCGAGAACTTCGAACCGCACAAGCTGTCGCTTTTAATGCGTATGCTGACATGGCTTGGAGGGGTACAACATCCCGATGGTCAGATGCCACGCGACATGCGGCTGACTTTTGCAAAACCACAGCTGAAAGCGGCCGTCGAAACCATGATCGGCTGGGGTCCCGAGCGGATCATTCTCGCGCACGGGCGATGGTACGACAAGAACGGCGCCACGGAGTTGCACCGCGCGTTCCGGTGGCTGCTTACTTGTGTATCGACAAATCCCTGATCGCCGGCTTGTCGCCTGAGATCGGGTTGCCCGGTCCCAGTCATAGCTCAACGTTTCGAACCGCATCGAGCGCGCGTCGACCATCAGCAGCCGGCCGATCAGGCCCTCGCCGAAACCGACGATCTCGCGGATCACTTCCAGCGCCATCATCGAGCCGAGCACGCCCGGCAGCGCGCCGAGAATGCCGGCCTCGGCGCAGGCCGGCACCGTCCCGGCCGGCGGCGGCTCGGGAAAAAGGCAGCGGTAGCTCGGATTGCGCGTGCCGTCGGCGCGCGTCTCATGGGGACGAAGGGTGGTGAGCGAGCCGTCGAAGGTGCCGACCGCGGCGGTGACAAGCGGCTTCTTCGCAAAGTAACAGGCATCGGAGACGAGATAGCGGGTGGCGAAATTATCCGAGCCGTCGGCGACGATGTCGTACTTCGCGATCAGATCGAGCGCGTTGCTGGCATCGACGCGCATCATATGGGTTTCGATGTTGACATGCGGGTTGAGCCGCGCGACCGCCGCCTCCGCGCCGTCGACCTTGCGCGTGCCGATATCGGAGGTGCCGAAGATCACCTGCCGCTGCAAATTCGACAGCGACACAATGTCGTCGTCGACCACGCCGAGCGTGCCGCATCCTGCGGCGGCGAGGTAAAGCAGCACCGGCGCGCCCAGCCCGCCGGCGCCTATCACCAACACGCGCGCGGCCTTCAGTTTGGCCTGCCCCGGCCCGCCGACCTCGCGCAGCACGATATGGCGCGCATAACGTTCGAGTTCTTGTGCGTCGAGCATGGGAGCAACCCTAGCGCAGGCGCACGAAGAGTGGGAATCGGTTTCGGCTAGCCTCTTGACGCCTTGCGCGGCCGCCTCGATGGGCTAAGGTGCCGCAAAACAAGGTGGGATGGCGTTAGATACGATGCGTCGCGCTCCGTTCCTGGTGATGCTCGCGCTGCTGCTCGGCGGCGGTCCCGCCCCGGCGCAGGATTCGCCGGGCGTGCTGCCAATGCCCAAGCAAGACGTCAAGCAAGCCAAGAAGCACGTCAGGCGCAAAGCGGTTGCCGCAAAACCGGCGGAGGCCAAATCCGCCCAAGCCAAAGCAGAAGCCAAACCTAAAGCCAAGCCCGTTGTAGCCAAGCCGGCCAAGGATGCCGGCAAGAGCTCCTGCAACCGGCAAGCCGGGCGTGGTCAGGAACGCGATCGAAGCCCGCAAAGCCGCGGCCGCGAAAGCGGCGGTTGCCAAAACCGGGCCGGCGAAATCCGAACCGGCCAAGCTCGAAGCCCAGCCCGAAACCAAATCTGAGCCCAAATCCGAAAGCAAGCACGAAGCAAAGGCGGGTACTGCGTCCGACGTATTCGCAGGCGTCCCGCGCGACGAGCGGCGGAAAATCCAGGCGGCGCTTTTGTGGTCGGGTGACTTTATCGGCGCGTCCGGCGGCGAAGATCCGATGCTCACGGCAATCAAGAATTACCAGAAGCGTCACAAGGCCAAGATCACCGGCGTGCTCACCAACTCCGAACGCGTAGAGCTCATTGCCAACGCCAAAATCCATGAAGACGAATTCGGCTGGAACGTCGTGGTCGATCCGGCGACCGGCATCCGCATCGGCCTGCCGACCAAGCTGGTGCCGAATGCGCGCGACGCCGCGCGCGGCACGCGCTGGTCCTCGGCGCACGGCGAGGTGCAGGTCGAGACCTTCCGCATCAAAGATGCGAAACTCAAGCTCGCGGCGCTGTTCGAACAGATGAAGAAAGAACCGGCGATGCGCCGGGTCGAGACCAGCGTGCTGCATGACGACAACTTTTTCATCAGCGGCCGGCAGGGCATGAAGCTGTTTTCCGTGCGCGCCAAGATGCGCGACGGCGAGGTGCGCGGCTTCACCATGCTGTACGACCAGATGATGGAAACCATTGTCGCGCCGGCGATGGTGGCGATGGCGAGCGCGTTCTCGCCGTTCCCCGAGCGCAGCGCGCCTTTCGCGGCGCTGGCGAAATCTGTGGAATACGGCAACGGCCTCGTCGTGAGCGCGCAAGGCCACATCGTCACCGACCTGAAGCTCACGCGAGGCTGCCAGGTGATCGTCGCCTCGGGGCTGGGCGACGCCGACCGTGTGGCCGAGGACCAGGACCACGGGCTCGCCCTGCTGCGCGTCTATGGACCGCGCAAGATTTCGCCGCTCGTGCTCGCGCGTGACCTGCCCATGGCGGCGGACCTGACGCTCATCGGCATTCCCGACCCGCGCGAGCAGGACGGCAGCCGCAAGCTGACCGAGATCAAGGCGCGGCTCGCCGACGGCGGCGCGATCGAATTGCGCCAACCGGTGCCGATGGCCGGATTTTCAGGCGCCGCCGCGCTCGACGCGCAGGGCCGCTTCCTCGGCATGATGCAAATGGGCAATCCGGTGCTGGCCAGCGTCGAGGCCACCGCGCCGCCGGTGCGGCTCATCGGCGCCGACACCATCCGCGGCTTCCTCGACACGCAGCGCGTGCCGGCGGCGCAAATGCGAGCCGCCGACGCCAAGACGGCGGTGGTACGGATTATTTGCGTGAGGAAGTAGCTCCGTCACGCTGACGTGCGAGCCGACGAAGTTGGCGAGCCATCACAAGTCGGCTTTAAGCCGACTTGGGCCTTAACATTCCGAACTCGGGTAAACCCGAGTTCGGTGGGCGACGTCCATCATCCTTCGAGGCCCTCGCTACGCTCGGGCACCTCAGGATGATGGCACTTACTTATTCTTCCACGCCGGCTTGCGCTTCTCGACGAAGGCCTGCATGCCTTCCTTCTGGTCTTCCGTCGCGAACAGCGAGTGGAAGATGCGCCGTTCGAACACCACGCCCTCCGACAGCCCGCTCTCGAAGGCGCGGTTGATCGCTTCCTTGGCCGCCAGCACCGAAGGCAGCGAGAAACCGGCGATGGTCTCGGCGACCTTCATCGCCTCTTCCATCAAATTCGCCGCCGGCACCACGCGCGCCACCAGCCCCGACTTTTCCGCCTCGGCGGCATTCATCATGCGGCCGGTCAAGATCAGGTCCATCGCCTTGGCCTTGCCGACCGCGCGCGTAAGCCGCTGCGTGCCGCCGATGCCGGGAATGACGCCGAGCTTGATCTCCGGCTGGCCGAATTTCGCGGTGTCGGCCGCGACGATGAGATCGCACTGCATGGCGAGTTCGCAGCCGCCGCCGAGCGCGAAGCCGGCGACGGCGGCGACGATCGGCTTGCGGGCACGCGCTGCGCTATCCCAATTGCCGGTGAAATTGCCGAGATAGGCTTCGATGAAGGTCTTGTCGACCATCTCCTTGATGTCGGCGCCGGCGGCAAAAGCCTTCTCGTTGCCGGTGATCAGCAGGCAACCGATGTTCTCGTCGGCGTCGTAAGCAGCGATCGCTTCGGTGAGCTCGGTGAGCAGCGCCCGGTTGAGCGCATTGAGCTGCTGTGGCCGGTTGAGCCGGATGATGCCGACCCGGCCTTTGCTCTCGACGACGATGTTCTGGTAGCTCATGGCCGCTCTCCCTAGTCTGTCATTGCCGGGCTTGACCCGGCAATCCATGAGGCATCGCAAAAATGAAAGCCGTACGTCATTGTTTTGTTGCAGCTTATCATGGATGCCCGGGTCGAGCCCGCGCATGACAACGAGGAATTACTCGATCTTGATGCCGGCACGCTTGATGACGTCGCCCCATTTGGCGGAATCGGTCTTGATGGTTTCGGCGAAATTCTCCGGCGTGCCGCCGGCCGGCTCGTCGCCGATCTTGTCGAATTTTTTCCTGAAGCTCTCGGATTTGAGCGCCTTATTGATCGCGGCATTGAGTTTATCGACGATTCCGCGCGGCACGCCGGCCGGGGCGATCACGCCGGTCCAGGTCGGCGCCAGATAGCCGGGCACGCCGGCCTCGGCGATGGTCGGCAGGTCGGGAAATGCCGGCGAGCGCGTAGCGCCGCTGACGCCGAGCGCACGCACTTTGCCGGCGTGCGCCAGCGGCGCGATCGATTGCAGGCTTTCGAACATCAGGTCGACATGCCCAGCCATCAGATCGGTGAGCGCTGGCGCGCCGCCGCGATAGGGCACGTGCACGATTTTTGTGCCGGTCATGAATTTGAACAGCTCGCCGCCGACATGGCCGGGCGAGCCGTTGCTCGACGACGCGTTGGTCAGCTTGCCGGGATTGGCCTTGGCGTAGGCGATCAGCTCCTTGACCGACGTCACCGGCAGTTGCGGCGAGACTGCGAGCAGGAGATGACCGCGCGCCACCAGCGCGATCGGCTGGAAATCGCGCTCGATGTTGTAGGGCAGCTTCGCCACCATGTGGCGGGTGATGGCAAGCGCGCCGATCGGCCCCATGCCGATCGTGTAGCCGTCAGGCGTGGATTTGGCGACCAGATCGAGCCCGAGCGTGAGCGCGCCGCCCGGCCGGTCGTCAATCACGACCGGCTGACCCAACTCCCTGGTCAGCTCGGCGGCGACGAGGCGCGCCACGGTATCGGTCGCGCTGCCGGCCGCTTGCGGCACGATGAAGCGGATCGGGTGATCGGGATACTCGGCCGACGCCGCGCCGCTCAGGCCGGCGAGCAGGATGGGAATAAGGATTAATTGACGCATGTCACCGGCTTCCACGCACGCAGCTTGGCTTATTTCTGACAGCTCGGGCAATAGAAGGTCGAGCGCCCGGTCTGCACGATGCGTTTGATTTTGCCCTTGCAGTCCGGACACGGCGCGCCCTCGCGGTCATAGACGCGGAAATTGTGCTGGAAATCGCCGAGCGCGCCGTCGGTGCGGCGATGGTCGCGCAATGACGAGCCGCCGGCTTCGATGGCGTCCTTGAGCACCGCCTTGATGGCTTCGACCAGCGCCGCCGCGCGTTCGGTCGGCTTGCCGTGGCGGTCGGCGATGGTTGAAGCCAGCCGCTTCGGCGACAGATGGGCGCGGAACAAAGCCTCGCAGACATAGATATTGCCCAAGCCGGCGACGACGCGCTGATCGAGCAGTGCTGCCTTCAGCGATGTCTTCTTTCCGGCACAAGCGCGCGCCAGCATCGCCGCGTCGAACGCGTTGCCGAGCGGTTCGGGGCCGAGCGAGCGCAGCAGCGGCTCATGGTCCAGCTTGGCGCGCTTGACCAGCTTCATCGAACCGAAGCGGCGCGGATCGTTGAAAGTGACCACAGCCCCGTTCGACATGTGAAACACCACGTGGTCGTGCGCAGTGCTTTTCGAGCGCTCGTGATAATAGACGCCTGGCTTGGCGTCTTGGCCGACGCGGAAGGAACCCGACATGCCGAGATGCATCAGCAGCACGTCGCCCGACGATAAATCCGCCAGAAGATATTTCGCCCGCCGGCCGAGGCCCTCCACGGCCAGACCTTCCAGCCGCTTGGCGAAATCCTTCGGCAGCGGCCAGCGCAAATCGCGCCGCCGCACCTCGACTTTCGCCAGCCGTGCGCCTTCCATCGCTGGCGCAAGGCCGCGGCGCACGGTTTCGACTTCGGGGAGCTCGGGCATGGTTAATTCTCGCGTCGTGTCCCGGATGCGGCGCAGCACGCAGCGAAGCGAAGTGATGCGCCGCTGATCCGGGACCGTTCCAATCTCTGAGTATGGAAAGGTCCCGGGTCTGCAGCGCAGCACGACGTGCCGCGCTGCGCCCGGGACAAGGCCAGTCACACATAGCGCCCCCTGCCCCGCCGCGCTATGGTCCTGCCCGCAAAGGATTATTGGCCATGGCCAGCCGCCATAAAGCGCGCGACGAGACCCATTTCGGCGAGCAGACCGTGCCGCTCGCCGACAAGCAGGGGCTGGTCGACGACGTGTTCCGTTCTGTCGCGCGCCGCTACGACCTGATGAACGACCTGATGTCGGGCGGCCTGCATCGGGCCTGGAAGGACGCGCTGGTCAGCGCAGTCCATCCGCCCAAAAGCAGCCGGCCGTTCGCCCTGCTCGATCTCGCCGGCGGCACCGGCGACGTCGCCTTCCGCGTCGTGGAGGCCGCCGGTTCGGGTGCGCGCGTCACCGTCTGCGACATCAACGCCGACATGCTCGCCGTCGGCCGCGAACGCGCGCGCAAACGCGGGCACGACGATGCGGTCACCTTCGAGCAAGGCAATGCCGAAGCGCTGCCTTATCCCGACCGGACCTTTGACTGCGTCACCATCGCCTTCGGCATCCGCAACGTGCCGCGCATCGAGCGCGCGCTGGCCGAAGCCCATCGCGTGCTCAAGATCGGCGGGCGGTTCCTGTGCCTGGAATTTTCTTCCGTCAACCTGCCCGGCTTGAGCTCGCTCTACGACGTCTACTCTTACAACGTGATCCCGCGCATCGGCGCGGCGGTGACCGGCGACCGCGACGCCTATCAGTATCTGGTCGAGTCGATCCGCGAGTTTCCGCGCCCCGAGCCCTTCGCCGAGATGATACGGACCGCGGGTTTCCGCCGCGTCTCCTTTACGGCCATGACCGGCGGCGTGGTGGCGCTGCATTCGGGGTGGCGCTTATGAGCTTGCTACGAGCCTATCCCTCACTCCGTCACCCTGAGGTGAGAGCGACCGCAGGTCGCGAGCCACCGCAAGTCGGCTATAGCCGACTTGCGCACTTAACAATCCGATCTCGGGTAAACCCGAGATCGGTGGGAGACGGCCAAGTTCTTGAAGATTGTGGCCGTCCATCCTTCGAGGGCCGCGCTGCGCGCGGCCGCCTCAGGATGACGGGTCAAGCGCTGCGACATTGGGCCGCATCGTGATCTCCGCCCTCTCCCATCTCACCCGCCTGGCGCGCGCCGGCTTCGTGTTCGCGCGCGAAGGCGTGTTCGCGCTGGTCGATACACGGTCGCTGCCGCTGCCGGCCAAAACGGCGATCGCGCTGGCGCGGCTGATCGAGCGCCCCACCGCCAAGGATGGCTCCAGCCGGCTTGCCTCGGCGCTGACCAAGCTGGGACCGACTTACGTCAAGCTCGGCCAGTTTATGGCGACCCGACCGGACGTGGTCGGCGCGGCAATCGCGACCGACCTCGAAAGCCTGCAAGACAAGATGGCGCCGTTTCCGCAGGCCGAAGCGGAGGCTGTTGTCGCCGCCGCTTTCGACAAGCCGCTCGCTTCCGTTTACGCGAGTTTCGGGCCCGCGGTCGCCGCCGCTTCGATCGCGCAAGTTCATCGGGCGGAAGTGCATCGCGCCCAAGCCGACGAAGACGGCGCGCGCCAAGCGGTAGCGGTGAAAATCCTGCGCCCCGGCGTCGAACGCCGCTTCAAAACCGATCTCGACGCCTTCTTTTACGCCGCCCGCAAGGCGGAAAGCCTGTCGCTCGAAGCTCAACGGCTGCGCCCGGTCGAGGCGGTGGCGACGCTCGCGCGCTCGGTGGCGATCGAAATGGATTTCCGGCTGGAAGCGGCCGCGCTGTCCGAAATGGCCGAGAACACATGCGACGACGCCGACTTCCGCGTGCCCACGGTGGACTGGGACCGCACCGCGCGCGAGGTGCTCACGCTTGAATGGATCGACGGCACGCCGCTCAACGACCATGCTGCGCTCACCGCCAAAGGCTTCGACCTGCCGGCGCTCGGCCGCAATGTGATCCAGAGCTTCCTGCGGCACGCCTTGCGCGACGGTTTCTTCCACGCCGACATGCATCCCGGCAATCTGTTCGTCGATGCCGATGGCCGGCTGGTCGCGGTTGATTTCGGCATCATGGGCCGGCTCGGGCCGAAAGAACGCCGCTTTCTGGCGGAGATATTGTTCGGCTTCATCACCCGCGATTACCAGCGCACCGCGCAGGTACATTTCGACGCCGGTTACGTGCCGCGTCATCACTCGGTCGAAAGTTTCGCGCAGGCGATCCGCGCCATCGGCGAGCCGATCCATAACCGCAGCGCCGAAGACATCTCGATGGCCAAGCTGCTGATGCTGCTGTTTGAAGTCACCGGCCTGTTCGACATGCGCACACGGCCCGAGCTGCTACTGCTGCAAAAAACCATGGTGGTGGTGGAAGGCGTGGCGCGCTCGCTCGATCCCAAGCTCGACATGTGGAGCGTCGCCGATCCGGTCGTCCGCGAATGGATCGAGCGCAACCTTGGGCCGGCGGGCAAGCTGGAAGACGCGGTTGAGGGCGCCGGCGAGATCGGCCGCTTCCTCGGTCAGGTTCCCGCGTTGCTGACGCGTGCCGGCACGCTGATCGACCGGTTTGACGACATCACCCGCAATGGCCTGGTGTTGTCGCCGGAAACCGTCGAAGCGATCGGCCGCGCCGAGCAACGCCGCAACCGCTGGACCGCGGTGGCGTTGTGGGCGATCGCAGTGCTGTTGGCCGTGTCAGTGTGGCGGATGATGTGAACCCTGCCCCGGATGCGTCGCAGCACGAAGTGGTGCGACGCTGATCGGGGGCCGTTCCAAACACCGAATGCTTAAAGGTCCCGGTTCCGCAGCGCACCGTTTCACGTTGCGCTGCGCCCGGGACAGGTCACCGAGTGCCCGCCACCAACTCCTCCAGCTTATCGATGCTCTGCGTCCAGCCCGCCTCCATGCCGGCAAGCATTTGCGGCGCGCTCGGCACCTTGCCGACGGCGGAGGACTTGAGCGTCATGATGGTCTTGCCGTCGCGCTCGTTCAACGTGACCGTGGTCTCGCCTTCCAGCAGGTGATTGCCGTCCTTGTCGATGGCGATATTGCTGAACACCAGCCGTTCGGGCGCAGCCACTTCGCGGAATACGCCCTTCATCGGGTAGTCGTTGCCGTCCGGCCCGTGCATGACGATGCGCAAGACGCCGCCCACCCGCAGGTCCAACACCGGCACCGAACTGGTAAAGCCGCGCGGTCCGAACCATTCGCCCAGCATCTTCGGATCGGTCCAGGCCTGCCAGACCAGCGCACGCGGCGCGTCGAACACGCGGGTGATCGTGACCGTCGCCTCACCAAAATTCTGCGGGCTGTTCATGCGACCGTTCCTTTATAGGCGCGCTCGATCGCTGCGATGTCGAGCTTTTTCATCTTGAGGAAGGCGTTCATGACGCGCTCGGATTTTGCCGGGTCCGGGTCAGTCATCATCTTCGGGATCATCGCCGGCACGATCTGCCATGACAGACCGAATTTGTCCTTCAGCCATCCGCACGGACCTTCCTCGCCGCCTTGCGTGAGCTTGCCCCAGAAATAATCAACCTCGGCTTGCGTCTCGCAGCGGACCTGCAACGAGACCGCTTCGTTGAACTTGAAATTCGGGCCGCCATTAAGCGCCGTGAAGGTCTGCCCGTCGATCTCGAACTCTACGACCATCACCGAGCCCGGCGGCTTGCGGTGCACCTCCTGTCCGGCCTTCGTGTAGCGGCTGATCTTGCCGATCTTCGAATTCTTGAAGACAGAGACGTAGAACTTCGCGGCCTCCTCGGCCTCCGTGTCGAACCACAGGCAGGGCGTGATCTTTGGCTTGGCGCTCGGCATGGTTTGCTCCTTTCAAACGCAACAAGTTTCTGCCGCTACGAGTGGCTTTCGGCGGCGCTCTTGAGATTGGCGAGGCCGGCCTCGAAATCACTGCCGACCATTTTGTCCATGTTGAAGAACACATGCATGATCTTGGCGAGGTATGACACGCGGCCCTGCATGTCCCAGGTGACGGTCGTGTTGTCGCCCTGCGGCACCAGCGTGAATTCAACGTCGTTATGCGCTTCGAACGGCTTGAGCATGTCGAGCTTGATCGCGACCTTGGACGGCGATGTCGCGTCGGCGATGGTGATGCGCCCGCTTCCGACATTGCCGTTGCCGGCCCACTCATAGACGGCGCCCCTGCCGCTGGTGTTACTACCGTAGGTGCGTTTCATCGCCGGGTCCTTCTTCTCGTAAGGCGACCAACCGGTCCACTCACGGAAATCGTTGATCAGTGGGAAGATTTTCTCCGGCGGCGCTTTGATGCTGGCCGAGCGCTGGACGCGGAAGGTGTCCGGCTTGGTGGCGGCGTAGGCAAGAACCGCGGCGACCACGAGAGCGACGATGACGACGGCTGTGAGCATGGTTTCCTCCTCGGCACTCGGTTACGGTTTGAATTGCACGCGGTTCAGTTTCGCCGCAGCGGAATGAGTTGACTCAGTCGGCTGTCGCGCAGCCAGATGCCGCCCCAGATCATCAGGCCGAGATAGACCCCGAACAGTGTGTGTGAGAATAGCGGGCTACCGACGCGCAGATGCGTGGCGATGGCGCCGCCCATATATCCAGTCAGCAGGATCGCTCCGAGAATGGACGTGCGCGGATAGGCGTAGAGAACCGTGCAGGTGAGCCCGATGACGCCGAGCGTGCGCGCGACGTTCGCCGGAAGTCCAAGCTCGTTTCCCGTCGTGATCACGATCTCCAGCGGCACCAGCTTGATAGCGCCGTCGAACAGCATGAAGGCGATGATGAGCCCGCTCATGATCCAGCCGGCCCATAGCGCAGACTTGGAGATCGGTTCGGCTTGAGGCGTCGTCTGCATTGCGATCTCCTGACGAGCTTGTTGAACGGCTTCAGGGTTACATTGCGACGAAGGTCTTGAAGCCGCCGAAAATCATGCGCTTGCCGTCGAATGGCATCGCTTTCGGATTCATCATCGCCGCCAGCCGCTTGTCTTTCATGATCTTTTTTGTGGCACGGTTGCGTTCGGCGCGCGATTTGTAGACGATCCATCCGAACACCACGGTCTCGCCGGCTTTAAGCTTGACGCTGCGTGGGAAGGAGGTTCTTTTTCCCACCCTGACGTCGTCGGCGACATTTTCGCGGTATTCCAGCGCGCCATGCTCGCGGCAGACCTTGCCGAACTTTTTCGACATGGCGCGGTAGGCGGCCAGTTTCTTCTTCGGTACGGGGCAGATCATTCCATCGACGTAGGTCATGGCTTGTTCCTCGGTTGTTTCGGTGTGGCGCGCTGAAAATCGCCACCGGTGCCGTACGTGTTTAGAGGGGGACGATGATCATCCAGCCGACGCCGAATTTGTCGGCGAGCATGCCGAAGCGCCTGGCGAAGAACGTCTTGTCCATGGCCATCGTTACCTTTCCGCCATCGCCCAGCGCGCCGAATAGTCTGTCGGCCTCGGCTTCGTCCTTGGCGTAGATACTCAGCGAAAAGCCCTGGAAATCCGGCTTGCCGGTATTGCGGCCGTCGGAAACCAACAGCGTGGTTTCGCCGATCTTGATGCCCGCATGCATCACCTTGTCGCCGCTGCCGGGCGAAATCATCGACTGATCGGGGGATTCCTTGAAGCGCATGAGCATTTCGACCTTGGCGCCGAGTGTCTTTTTGTAGAACTCGATCGCTTCCTCGCTGCGGCCTTCGAAGAACAGGTAGGGCTGAATTAGCATGGGCTTACCTCCATAAGGTTCATCTTGACAAATAGGTTGATATCAACATAATGATCGCCATGTCAAGCCGCCTCTTGTCGGGTCGGGAACTTCCGCTTAGCGCCACCCATGAAGTGCGCGATGCTTGTTTGTGCCTGCACGACCTGGAAGCGGAACGGGATGGTATGAATCCCGCCCAGATTCACCTGGCCGCCAGTGACGCGCTCCAACTCAGACACGACACGGCGCCGCACCAGCGCCTGGAAAGAATCCGTGGTTGCG